>NZ_QKYN01000138.1 GCF_003258295.1 Streptacidiphilus pinicola
CACTCGGAGGGCGGAAAGCGAGATGCTCGGAAGTCGCGAGGGCTCGGAGATGTGAAAAAGGGGCAGCGCCAGGCCACCCAGGAGGTGCGGCCCGCCGGCCTCGGCGCCGGCGCCGGCGGCGTCGGCGCGGGCCTGCTGGTCCGGGACCAACCCCCCACCCCCGCCCGCCTCGGCGCCCCCCCCCGCCAGCGCCCGGCCGCCCGGCTCGGAGCGCGGCCGCCGGCCGCGCTCAGAGCCGGGCGGCCGGGCGCGGGCGGGGAGGGGCGCCGAGGCGGGCGGGGGTGGGGCGTTGGTCCAGGACCAGCAGGCCCGCGCCGACGCAGCCGGCGTCGGCGCCGAGTCCGGCGGGCAGGATCTCCGGGGTGGTCTGGAAGGCGAGGCGCTTCTCCAACGCCGCGCGCAGCGGCTCGAAGCAGGAGCGGCCAACCTGGGCGGGACCGCCGCCGATGACGAGGCGGCGCGGGTCGAAGAGCGTGACGGCGGCGGCCAGACCGTCCGCGAGGGCGGGGACGGTGCGGTCCCAGAGCCACTCGGCGACATCGTCGCCCGCCTGGGCCCGGCGCCACATCTCCTCCGCGCCCACCTCCTCGCCGGTGGCGCGGCTGTAGGCGCCGGCCAGCGCGGGGTCGGAGGCCACGGTCTCCAGGCAGCCGCGCTTGCCGCAGGCGCAGAGCCGACCACGGGGACGGACCGTCAGGTGTCCCAGCTCTCCAGCGGATCCGTGACCGCCGACCAGGATCCGCCCGTCCAGGACCAGCGCGGCGGCGATGCCGGTGCCCATCCGCACGTAGAGGAAGGAGCGGCAGCCGCGTCCCGCGCCGAGCCGCGCCTCGGCCAGGGCGGCCGCCCGCACGTCGTGGCCGAGTACGACGGGGATGCCCAGCTCCTCCGCCGCCCACTGGCGGATCGGGACCTCGCGCCAGCCCAGGTTGGCGGCGAAGGTGCAGATCCCGGCGGCCTGGTCGATGATGCCCGGCACCGCGATGCCGGCCGCCACCGGCCGGTACTGCGCCGCCAGCCCGGCCGCCAGCTCCAGCAGGGCCTCCACGACGGCGTCGGGCCCGCGCTCGGCGCCGGTGGCCGCGCTCGCCCGGTGCAGCACGCTCGCGTCGGGGCCGAGCACGGCGGCCCTGATCCGGCTGCCGCCCGCGTCCAGCGCCAGGACGACCTCGTCGGCGGTACGCGTCATGGCCGTTCCTCCCCCGGTGGTGCAGCGCTCGAAGTTGTGTCTTTTATAGGGAGGTCGATCAGGTTGATCAAGACCGTGCACGAACGGGGGCGACCCCGACGGAGCCGCCCCCGCGCGCCGCGCGCGCCTGCCGCGCGCTACTGCGGCAGCGACCAGGTCTGGTTGAACTGGTTGTGGCCACACGGCCAGATGTCGGTCCTGGTCCCGGTGGCCGAGCCGCCGCCGTAGACGTCCAGGCAGTCGCCGGAGTTCGGGTTCACCAGGTTCCCGGCCTGGTCGTAGCTCCACTGCTGGCCCGCCGAGCCGTCACAGCCGTGCAGGTCCACGTAGGTGCCCGCGCTCGTCGCGGAGCCGGGCACGTCGAGGCACCTGCCGAGCGTGCGGACCGTGCCGTCGCCGGGCAGCGTCCACTGCTGGTTGGGATTGCCGCTGCAGCCGTAGACGATGACGGGGTTGCCGTCCGCGGTGCCGGAGCCGGAGTCGTCCAGGCACTGGCCCGCGATCCCCGACAGCTGGCCGCGCGGAACCGTCGTCCCGCAGCCCGCGCTCGGGGTGATCCGCAGCAGCGCGGTGCCGTGGGCGGGGACCGCGGCGCTCAGGGCGCCGGAGGTCGTGGACGTCGCGCCGCTCCAGAGGTCCCTGACGCCGAAGCTGCATCCGCTGCCGCCCGCGAAGCCGGCCGCCGTCGTCGTGGTACTCGCGGTCACCGCGGAGCCGGAGCGGTTCAGGATCGCCATGGCCCGGTCGCCGTTCGCCAGCGGCCGGGTGAGCACGTCGAGGGTCCCGTTCTGGGAGACGACGTAGCCCGGGTGCCCGAGGGAGTCCTGGTCGACGGCGATGACGTCGCTGTTGCCGAGGTCCGCGACCGAGGCGGCGCTCAGCTGGGTCACGTCGTCGCTGAGGATCAGCGGCGCGCCCATCTCCGCCCACAGCGAGAGCTGGCTGCGCGACTCGTCGGCGGTCAGACCGCCGTCACCGGCGATGACGAAGTCCGGGTCGTTCCAGTTGCCCGGGCTCTCGTAGCGGTGGATCGGGTTGTTGTAGCCGTAGTTGGTCAGCACGCTGCTCCACCGGCTGCTGTTGGGCTTGTTCGCGTCGTAGGTCGCGATGTCGTAGCCCTCACGCCAGAGTTGGCCGTACTGGCCGACCCAGCCCAGCACCGTGCTCCAGTCGGTGGTGCCCTGGAAGTACGCGGGCGCGGACTCGGAGAAGACGATCGGACGCCCCGTCGCCCTGAGCGCCTGGCTCATCTGCTGGTAGGCGCCCTGGTAGGTCTGCTCGGAGCTCTGCCCGGCCACGGAGGGGAGGTTGCAGCCGTCGAGCTTGAGGTAGTCCACGCCCCAGGAGGCGAAGAGGTTCGCGTCCTGCTGCCAGTGACCCCAACTGCCGGCGTAGCCTCCGCAGGTGGAGGTGCCGGCGTCCTCGTAGATGCCGAACTTCAGGCCGAGCGCGTGCAGTTGCTGTCCGACGTAGGCCATCCCGTCGGGGAAGCGGCTCGGGTCGGCCTGCAGGTTGCCGTTGGCGTCGCGGCCGGTCTGCATCCAGCAGTCGTCGGTGGTGACGGTGGTGTAGCCCTTGGCGGCCAGCCCGGTGGAGACGAGGGCGCGGGCGTTGGCCAGGATCGTCGACTCGGTGTAGCCGCACTGGAAGTGGGCCCAGTCGTTCCAGCCCATGGGCGGGGTGAGCGCGAGCGGTGTGCCGGAGGTCGCGGTGGGCGAGGCCTGGGCCTCGGGCGCGGCGCCCAGTGCCAGTCCTAACGCGGCGACGCCCGCGGCGAGCGCGGCGACGAGGCCGCGGGCACCCTTCCTGCCTGATCGGGGCACGGTCGGTCCCTTCGGGGGTTGGGGATGACGTCGGCTCAGATGCTAGGGAACGGCTGAGCGAATGCCTAGACTTCGGTGCGCATTTCTGCACGCCATTCTTGTAAGTGATCAGAACTGCGCAACACGACCCCGAGTGAGCACCCCGGATTCGATTCACACCTTTCGGCACTGGACACTCTTCCTGACGGATGTGGAGCATCGGCTGCACGGGGACCGTCCCCGGCTGCTGGAGAGGCGAACTGCGGAGGGCTTGGGCTCGTGAACGACGCGATCTTGGTGCGCGCCGACGGGGTGGCGCTGGATCTCGCCCACGAGGTGAGGCGGCGGGTGACCGATCTGGTCGGCGGAACCGACTCACTGGTCGAGGCGCTGCGGGTGCGGCTGAGCCGCACCCACGACACGGAGACGGAACAGACGCTGTGTCAGGTCGACGCGGAGGTCGACGGCCGCCGGGTGCGCGTCCAGCGCCTCGCCGCCGACGCGCGGCTGGCCGGCGACCGGCTGATCGAGGGCCTGCGACAGCGGATCGCGGAGGTCTCGCTGGAATGGCGGCCCCGTCCCTGGACGGACCGCGTCGACGCACCCGAGGAGCTGCCCGCGGCAACGCGTGAGGATGTGCGCCCCGCCGTCGGCTGGGCCGAGCGCGGGCGCCGCGCGGTGCTGCCGGCCATCGCCCGCATCAAGGAGCCGCTGCTGGTCTGGTGCGCGCCCGAGGTCGCGGTGCGGACCCTGGACGCGATGGACTACCAGGCGCACCTGTTCACGGACCCCTCCACCGAGCAGGACGCCGTCGTCTACCGCGCCGGCCCGACCGGCTACCGCCTCGCCTCGACCGAGCCGACGACCGCGCCGCGCTACGACGCCTCCCTGCTCACCCTCTGCCCCCGCCCGGCCCCCCTGCTCAGCGACCGCGAGGCGGTCGAACGCTGCGAGCGCTCCGAACTCTCCACCCTCTTCTACGCCGACCCCACCAGCGGCCGCGGCCGCCTCCTCTACCGCCGCTTCGACGGCCGCTTCGGCCTGGTCCGCGGCGAGTAGCCCCGCCTACCGGCGCAGTGTCACCGTGAAGCACGCGCCGCCCTCCGGGCCGTGGCCGTGGGGGGTGATCTCGCCGCCCAGGCGGGTGGTGAGGCGGTGGGCGATGGCGAGGCCGAGGCCGCTGCCGACCGGGCGGGTGGCGCGGTAGCGCTCGCGGAGGGCGCCCGGGTCGAAGGCGACGGCGAGGTCGTCCTCGGTCAGGCCCGGGCCGCCGTCGCGGACCTCGATCACCGCGGTGCCGTCCCCCGCGCGGGCGGCCAGCACCACGGGGGCGCCCGCGGGCGTCGCCCGCAGGGCGTTCTGGACCAGGCCGTCGACGAGTTGGCGGACCCGGAACGGGTCCGTGGTCACCAGCAGCGGAGCGTCCGGCCGTTCCACGCGCAGGTCCACGCCCTGGCTCGCGCAGGGGCCGGACCAGAAGGCCGCGGCCTCGGCGACCAGCGCGCCGAGGTCGGTGGGGGTGTGTTCGACGCGGAAGTCGTCCGCCTCCAGGCGGGCGAGGTCGAGCAGGTCGGCGAGGAAGCGGTCCAGCCGCCGGGTCTCCTCGGCGAGGGTGCGGCCGACCTCGGGCACCCGCTCGGGCTCGATCAGGCCGTCCGCAAGCGCCTCGGCGTAGCCCTGAACCGCCGTCAGCGGCGTGCGCAGCTCGTGCGAGACGGAGAGCAGGAACTCCCGTTGCCGGTTCTCGCTCCGGGTCAGGGCCCGGTCGAGCGTGGTGAGGGCGCGGCCGATCTCCGCGGCCTCGCGGGGTCCGCCGGTGGGAGCGACCACGCCGCGTTCGCCCTCCGCGAGCCGGTGGGCGACGGTCGCCGAGGCCGTCAGCGGCCGGGCGATCCGGCGCGCCAGCAGCCCGCCCGCCAGGGCGGCGCCCAACAGGCCGACGAGCAGCGGCAGCCCGATGTCGTGGCGGATCTGATCGGTCGTGCGGTCGACGGTCGCGTAGGGCTCGGTCAGGACCACCGCGCCGCCCCCCGCGGTCGGGCTGCCGACCACCAGCACGTCCTGGCCGGCCAGCAGTCCGTCCGTGGAGACGGGACGCCCGGCCAGCAGCGCGGCCCTGGAGGCGAGGTCGAGGGCGGGAGCGGCCCCGCCCGCCACCGTCCCGTCGGCGGCCAGGACCGCGAACTGCTCGCCGTTCGGACCGGCCAGCTTCTCGGCGCCGCGGAAGAGCACCGGGGAGAGGGCCGGGAGCCGGCTGAGCAGCGTGGCCTGACGGGTCAACGTGTCGCGTTCGCGCTGCTCGGCGGCGTGCGCGGCGGACTGCCAGGCGACGAGCCCGGTCAGCAGGGCGGCGACGGCCGCCACGACGGTGGTCAGCAGCACGAGATGGCCGGCGAGCGGACGTCGGCGGCCGCTCACCGGCTCGGATCCGTCGCACCCGGGGCGGCAGCCGCGCTGTAGCCGACCCCGCGCACCGTGCGCAGCGGGCTCGCGTCGCCGAGCTTGGCGCGCAGCTGGGAGACGAAGACGTCGACCATGCGGGTGTCGCGGTAACCGGGGTAGCCCCAGACCTGGGCGAGCAGCTGTTCGCGGGTGAAGACCCGGCCGGGATGGCGGACCAGGTGGGCCAGCAACCCGAACTCGGTCGCGGTCAGCTCGACCGGTTCGCCGTCGCGGTGCACGGTGTGCGCGGCCGGGTCGAGGGTGAGCGGGCCGAGGCGGAGCACCGGCTGCGGGCCGGGGCCGGCGACGCGGCGCAGCACCGTCTTGACCCGGGCCACCAGTTCGCGCGGGGAGAAGGGCTTGACGAGGTAGTCGTCCGCGCCGAGCTCCAGTCCGAGGATCCGGTCGGCCTCCTCGCCGCGCGCGGTGACGAGCAGGATCGGCGTCCAGTTGCCCGCGTCGCGCAGCGTGCGGCAGAAGGTGATGCCGTCCAGGCCCGGCAGGCCGATGTCGAGGACGATGGCCACCGGGTGCATCCGACGGGCCGCCGCGAGCCCGGCGGCGCCGTCCGCCTCGACGTGGACGCCGAAGCCCTCGCGGACCAGATACAGCCGCTGGACGTCGGCGATGTGCCGCTCGTCCTCCACGATCAGCACCAGGCCGAGCGACGGAGCCGCGGTAGGGGGACCGGCGGGCGGGACGTTCATACGGGCGGGCCTCTCGGGAACGTGGACAGGCCGATGCTAACCGGGCGGCCTGCCGGGACCCGACGCGCGCCGCCGCCCTTACACTCCCCGAACATTCCGCCAACACGGCGCCCACCCCGCCCCGCCAGAGTGAGGCCCATGATCACCGAAGCGGGCCCGAGGCCCGAAAAGACCGGGGAGCCCGGACTGCTGCACCGGGTCGGCCGCTGGTGTGCCCGGCACGGGCTGCGCGTCGTCGCCGCGTGGCTGGTCCTCCTCGTCGGCCTGGGCGTCGCGAACCACCGCTGGGGCGGCAGCTACGCGGACAGCTTCTCGCTGCCCGGCACGGCCTCGCAGACCGGCAGCGACCTGCTCCAGGCCCACGGCGGCCGCGGCTCGGCCGGCGTCTCGGCGCCCGTCGTCCTCCACGTCGCCCACGGCACGCTGGGTGACCACCGGGCGGCGATCGAGACAGCGGTGACGAACCTGCGCCGCCTGCCGGACGTGCTCTCCGTCGCCGACCCGCTGACCACCCCCGGCGCGCTCGCCGCCAACGGCGCGATCGGCACCGTCAGCGTGCGCTTCGACAGCACTCCGGCCGCCTTCGCCCCCGCCTACCTGACGAAGGTCGACGCGGCGGTACGGCCGCTGCGCGCGGACGCGGTCACCGTCGAGTACGGCGATCCGCTGGGGCAACTGGCCCAGCCCAAGTCGGCGGACGCCGTCTCGGAGGCCATCGGCATCGGCGTGGCGCTGCTGGTGCTGCTGGTCGGCTTCGGCAGCGTGGCGGCGACCGGACTGCCGCTGCTCACCGCCGTCCTGGGCCTGGGCGTCGGGCTGAGCGGGCTGGGCCTGATCGCCGCGCACACGAGTTTCGCGCAGGCCGCCCCGACGCTGGCGGCGATGATGGGCCTCGGCGTCGGCATCGACTACGCGCTGTTCCTGGCCACCCGGTTCCGAGCGCTGCTGCGCGCCGAGGAGGACCTGGACCCGGCCGAGGCGGTGGGTCGGACGGTGGCGACCAGCGGACGTGCGGTGCTCGTCGCGGCCGCGACGGTGGCGATGGCCCTGGCCGGCCTGTACGCCTCGGGGATCGGCTTCATCGGCGCGCTCGGCGCCGCGGCCGGCGTCACCGTGGTGGTCGCCGCCGGCGCCTCGCTGACGCTGACCCCGGCCCTGCTCGGTCTGCTCGGCCGCCGCATCGACCGGCTCCGGGTGCGCACCCCCGTCGCCGAGCCGACCGGTGACGGCGACGTATGGCACCGCTGGGCGGCCCTGGTCGGACGGCGCCCGTGGCTCCTCCTCGCGGGCGGCACCGCGCTGCTGGCCCTGCTCGCGGTGCCGGTCGCCTCGATGCACCTCGGCCATGTCGACGCGGGCGCGCAGCCGACCTCACGGACCGACCGGCGCGCCTACGACCTGATCGCCCAGGGCTTCGGCCCGGGTGCCGACGGACCCCTGACGGTCGTGGTCCAGTTGGACGGCGACGAGGTGGCCGACGCCTCCCGCCGCGAACAGCTCGCCTCGACGCTCCACGCCGACCTGGCGGCCGTGCCCGGCGTCGCCTCGGTGACCCCACCGGCCCCGAGCGGCGACGACGTGCTGCTGATCGGCACCGTCACCCCCACCACCGGCCCGCAGGACGCGGCCACCACAAGCCTGTTCCACACCCTGCAGCAGACCACCCTCCCGCACGCCCTGGCCGGCACCGGCGCCACCGGCTACGTGACCGGCGTGACGGCGGCCGGGCTCACCTTCACCGACCAGCTGGTCGCCAAGCTGCCGCTGATCATCGCGGTGGTCGTGGGCGCCGCCTTCCTGCTGCTGCTCACGGTCTTCCGCAGCCTGCTGGTCGCGGTCAAGGCGGCCGTGTTGAACCTGCTCTCCATCGGCGCGGCGTACGGCGTCGTCGTGGCGGTCTTCCAATGGGGTTGGGGCGGCCCGCTGTTCGGGGTGACCGAGAAGGTGCCGGTCGAGTCCTACGTGCCGATGATGATGTTCGCCATCGTCTTCGGGCTCTCCATGGACTACGAGGTCTTCCTGCTCTCCCGCATCCGCGAGACCTGGCTGCGCCACCACGACAACCACCGCGCGGTGGCCACCGGACTGGCGGTCACGGCCCGGGTGATCACCTGCGCGGCGCTCATCATGACCAGCGTCTTCCTGGCCTTCCTGCTCTCCGCCAACACGGTGGTGAAGATGCTGGCGCTGGGACTCGGCGTCAGTGTGGTCATCGACGCGACGGTGGTCCGGCTCGTGCTCGTCCCCGCGACGATGTACCTGTTCGGGCGGGCCAACTGGTGGCTGCCGGGCCGGCTGGACCGGCTGTTGCCGCACCTCGACCCGGAGGGGGCGGAGCAGTGAGCGCCACCGCCCGCAGGCGGCGCGTCGTGGCCGTCGCCGCCGCCCTGGCCGTGACCGCCGGGGTCGCCGTCGGGGCGGGCGAGTACGCGGCCGGCCGACTGATCCAGGACCGCATCGCCGCCGCCGCGCCAGGACTCGGCGCCGACCTGACGGTCAGCGAGAGCGGCTCGGCCCTGTGGGACGTCGCCCGACAGCACATCCCCCGGCTCGACCTGGCCAGCGACGACGCCGCACTCGGGCCGCTGGGTCCGGTCGAGGTCCAAGCCCGGTTGGACGACGTCCGGTTCGGCGGCACCACCCCCACCGTCGGCGGCACCACGGCCGACGTGACCGTCCCCGCACAGTCCGTGGCCGACGCGGTGCAGACCGCGGCGCCGTCCGTCACGGTCGACGGCGTGACCGCGCAACCGGGCGCCGGAACCCTTCTCGTCTCCCTGGGGCCCGCCGGTGCGGCGCAGCTGACGCTGCGTCCGGTCGTCACGGACGGGCGGGTGGTGGTCAGCGCCGTCTCGGCCACCGTGCTCGGCGCGGCCGTTCCCGCCGACCGGCTCGCGGCGCTGACCGCAGGGCTCTCCCGACCGGGGCAGCACGCCTATCCGTTGGGGCTGCGAGCCACCTCAGTCGCCGTCACCGCAGACGGTCTGCGGGTCCAACTGGCGGGAGGTCCGGGCGCGCTGGGACGTCAGTAGCCGGCCGGCCGCACCAGGCCCGTCTCGTACGCGAAGACGGCCGCCTGGGTGCGGTCGCGCAGGTTCAGCTTCACCAGGATGCGGCTGACGTGCGTCTTGACCGTCTGCTCCGCGACGACGAGCTTCGAGGCGATCTCCGCGTTGGACAGGCCCTGCGCGATCAGCGAGAGCACCTCGGTCTCCCGCTCCGTCAGGTCCCCCACCCGGTCCTTGAGCGGAGTGCGCGGCGCGCCGCCGGGCAGCCGGGCGAACTCGGCGATCAGGCGCTTGGTCACGGCAGGCGCGAGCAACGCCTCACCGGCCGCCACCACCCGCACCGCCTGCGCGAGTTCGTCGGCGGAGGCGTCCTTGAGCAGGAAGCCGCTGGCGCCGGCGCGCAGCGCCTCGAAGACGTACTCGTCGAGGTCGAAGGTGGTCAGCACCAGCACCCTGACGGTGCTGTCGGCGGGCCCGGTGAGCCGGCGGGTCGCCTCGATGCCGCCGAGCCTCGGCATCCGGACGTCCATCAGCACCACGTCCGGCCGCAGTTCGGCCGCCTTCTCCAAGGCGTCCAGGCCGTCCACCGCCTGGCCGACGACCTCGATGTCAGGCTCCAGGTTCAGCAGCACCGTGAAGCCCTGACGCACCATCATCTGGTCGTCGGCGATCATCACCTTGATGGTCATGCGCGGTCCTCCACGGCGGGAACGTCGGTGGGCAGGACGGCGAGCACCTCGAAGCCGCCGTCCGTGGTCGGGCGGATGGCAAGCTCGCCGCCGAGCATCGCGGTGCGCTCCCGCATGCCCAACAGGCCGTGCCCTGCGCCCGGCGAGGGCGCCGGCCGCCTGGCCGCCCGGGTGTTGGTGACGCGGACCCCGAGCCCCGCGGCCCGGTAGTCCAGCTGCACCTGCACGGCCGCGCCCGGGGCATGCCGCATCGCGTTGCTGAGCGCCTCCTGGACGATGCGGTAGCCCGAGAGCTCCACCCCCGGCGGCAGCGTGCGCGGCTCCCCCACGGTGGTCAGCTCCACCGTCATCCCGGCCGCGCGCACGTTCTCCAGCAGCTCGCCCAGCCGGTCCAGCGTCGGCTGCGGCGCGTCCTTCGTCCCGTCCGCGACCGGTTCCTCCGAGCGCAGCACGCCCAGCACGCGGCGCAGCTCCGCCAGCGCCTCGACCGCGTTGGCGCGGATCCCGGCCAGGTTCTCGACGAGCTCCTCCGGCGGGTTCTCCACCAGGTGCGGGGCGACCTGCGCCTGGATCGAGATCACGGACATGTGGTGCGCCACCACGTCGTGCAGCTCCCGGGCGATCCGGTTCCGCTCCTCCAGCAGGGTGCGGCGGGCCCGCTCCTCCGCGGTCAGCTCCTCCTGCTCCACCAGCTTGGACCGCGCCTCCCGCCCGGCCCGCACCGAGACGCCGAGCAGGACGACCACGGCGAAGAGGATCACCGCGATGCCGATCGCCGACCCCTGCGCCGGCGGCTCGTAGAGCCGCGCGAGGAACCCGGCAAGCACACTCAGCCCCAGCGCCTCGATGGCGACCCGGGGGCGGACCTGCAGCGACAGCAGGAACAGGATCGCGGCCTGCATGCCGATCGTCACCGGCGTCCACCCCGCCTGGACGGCGCGGTCCGGGTCGGCGATGGCGAAGACGAGACCCCGCCCCGGCGCGAGCGCGGAGGCCGTCCACGCGCCGACCAGCATCACCAGCGTCGACGCCCACCAGGCGCGGAGCGGCTGCCACAGAGCCGCGACGAGCGCGACGGACTGGACGGCTCCAAGGACGATGCCGAGCGGCACGCCGAGGCCGTAGGAGAAGGCGTACTGATTGGCGTTCACCGCGAGCAGGACGATCGCGACGAGGCCCATCAGCGCGACGAGCCACCGCGACACCGGCTTCCTCCGCGGCGCGGGTGCCCGCAACGCCGGCTCGACGAGATCCTCCCGCACCCCGCGAACCGCGGCCTTCAGCCGCTGCATGCTCAGACCCCCGTCGTCGCTCATCGGGACCACCTTAAGACCGCAGGTGCACCGGCTGCAGGCGCTCCGAGCCCGCGGAACCCGCCACGCGGATCGTGCGGGAGCGAGCGCGGCCCTGTTCGTGGTGGCGGAAAGCCAGCCAGCAGACCGTCAGGGCGGTGGCGAAGACCGGGAGCCAGGCGAGGCGGGCGAGGATCCAGCTGAGGTCGTCGGGCCGGGTGTGCAGGCCGAGCAGGGGTTCGCCCGCGAGCAGGCCCAGCGCGGTGACGGCGATCATCGAGGTCTGGTGCCACAGGAAGATCGTCATCGCGGAGAGGTTGACCAGGGCCACCGCCGCCCACGCGGCGGGGCGCGCCAGCAGGCGACCCAGCGGACCGAGCAGGAGCAGGGCGAGGCCGCACTGGGCCAGGCCGAAGGTGACCGCGGCCAGCGTCGGCGGGTTCAGGTTGGAGATCTTGCCTCCGGGGACGCCGACCATGGAGGCCGGGTAGCCCGCCTGGGTGATCAGCAGGGCGGTCGCGGCGACGCCGCCGACCAGCAGGACCCAGGGGGTCATCCGGCCACGCAGGCCCTCACGGGCCCACATCGCGCCGAGGCAGTAGGGGACGAGCCAGCCGGCGGGCAGGTTCAGCCAGCCGAGCCAGGACGGGCCGCCGAGGGCGAAGCGGATCAGGTCCACGTGGAGCACGACGGCCAGCGGCCACAGCGGGTGCAGCTTGGAGACCAGCGGGGTCGCGGCCGTCAGCGCGGCGAAGACCAGCAGGAACCACATCGGCGACAGGACCAGCTTGACCAGCGCTTCGACGGTTCCGAAGCTCACCCCGGCCAGGAGCAGCGCGGTCGCCGTGACGGTCCACACCGCCAACACCGCGAGCACCGGCCGGAACAGCCGGGTCAGCCGGGCCCGCAGCCACGCGGGGTAACCGGTGCCACGTGCCTGGGCGGAGGCCCAGCTCTTGGTCGCCACCTGCCCGCCGACGAGGAAGAAGACGGCGAGCGTCTGGAAGACCCAGGAGACCGGCGTGAACGCCGGCAGGTGCTGCAGCGGGCTGACGACATGGATGCTGCCGCTGTCGACGACGATGGCGGTGACGAGCCAGTGGCCGAGTACGACACCGAGGATGGCGAAGGCGCGCAGCGCGTCCACGGCGCGGTCGCGCTCGGGTGGTGTCGCGGCGTCGATGCGCGCCGCGAACCGGCGCAGGGAGGTGAGGGCACGCACGGGGTTCTCCTTGGAAGCGGCGTTCGGGTGAGAGAGGTTCAGGCGCCGGTCCGGTCGCCGTCCGCGGCGCCGGAGACGATGGCGGCGATGCTGCGCAGCGGCACCGAGCCGGGCTTCAGGTAGTCGCTGTGGCCGCCGGTGCCGGCGGCGAAGAGGTGGGCGCCGAAGCCCGGTGTGACCGGGTCGGTGCCGAGGCCGAGCGTGGTGAACAGGACGGGGAACCGCAGGTGCGGCACGTTCTCGACCCAGTCGTTGGCGGCGCGTCCGGCCCAGACCGTGGCCTTGGTGTGCAGACCGGACACGTTGCCGATGTCGCTGCCGACGCCGGGGCTGCCGTAGAGGACGAGATCGGCGACGTCCAGTCCGCTCGCGGCCCGGGCGCAGACCGTGGAGCCGTAGGAGTGGCAGACCACCGAGGTCCGCGCGGCGGGCCGGAAGGCCTGCAGCTGCCGGACGAAGCCCTGCAGTTGTGGCGCGGCCTCGTCGGCGCGCCCGTCGGTCAGCACCACGGGGCTGACGGTGTCGGGGGTGGCGTAGCCGAGCCAGGCGACCACGGCCGCGTGCGCCGCGTCGCCGCCGAGCTGCTGCTCCAGCGCCTGGGCGCCGGCGGCGAAGCGGTCGTAGGTACCGAGGTTGGTGTCGGAGCCGGGCACGAGGACGGCGACGGTGCGGGCGGTGGCGAGGTCGCCGAAGACCTCGACGGTGCGGCCGCCGTCGCGGCCGTCGAAGGAGAGGAAGTGCCGGGACGGCTGGGCCAACTCCGCCAGCGTCGCGGCCCGCTGGCGGTCGTCGTACTGCTTCGCCTGGCGCTCCGCGGCCACGATGTCGGTGCGGTTGGCCTGGTAACGGTGCGTCAGTTCGGCTGCGGTGCCGCCCGCCGTGAGTGGTCCGAGCGCGGCGGGCGGCGGCGCCGGCACGGCCGTCGGGCCGGCCGCGCCGGCCAGCGGCACGGCGACGGACGCGGCGACGACGGCCGCGAGCAGCCCTCGACGGAGCCGCCGGACGACGTTCGGGCGGGATGCCATGACTGATTCCCCCTGGCTTCGGTGCGTTGCTCTGTTCCGGTACCGAAGCTAGGAATCGGGCCCTGTGGTCGGCGTCCCGCCGGAGGACGCACCTGCGACGTAGCTCCCGGGTACTACGGGGATGCCGGGAGATACCCGTCCGGGTCGAGGAGGGTGACGGCCCTTGCGCAAGATCGCCAAACGTCTTGCCGACGGAGCCGGGCGGCTGTTTGACTCGCCCTCACCGACCCCATATGCGCGGGAAACCGCAGTTGAGGAGGGTGATGTGAGCGCGGAGAACGATGTGCTGGTGCTGGGCGGCGCCGGGGTGGACACGGTCGTCCACGTCCCTGAGTTGCCCCTGCCCTTCGCCGACAGCTACCTGATCCGACCCGGAATCACGACCAGGGCCGGACAGACCGGCGACTTCCTCGCCCTCGGGCTGCATGCCCTGGGACTACGTGTCCACCATCTCGACCTCCTCGGGGACGACCCCGAGGGCACGTTGGTCCGGGCGCTGCACGCGGAACACGGCATCCCGCTCACCGCGATCCCCCAACCCGCGGGCACCAAACGGGCGGTGAACCTGGTCGACCCGCTCGGCCGCCGCCTCTCCCTCTACGACGACACGCGCGCCGCGCCCGAGGACCGCCTGCCGGAGCCGGTGGTCCGGGAGTTGGCGCGCGCGAGCCGTCACACGCACGTCTCCATCTCCCACCCGTGCGCCTTCGCCCTGCCGTTGCTGCGGGAGGTAGGCGTCACGCTCTCGACGGATCTGCACGACTGGGACGGCGTCAATCCGTACCACGAGCCCTTCGCCCACGCGGCTGACGTCGTGTTCGTCTCGGCGGCCCGGCTGACCGATCCGGAGGCGGTACTGCGCCGCGTCGCGGAACGCGGCCGGGCCTCGGTCCTCGTCGCCACCGCGGGCGCGGACGGCGCGCACCTGCTCGCCGACGGAGAACTCCACCACATCCCGACGGTCACCCCGCCCGCCCCGGTCGTCGACTCCAACGGCGCGGGCGACGCCTTCGCCGCCGCCTTCCTCTTCGCCTGGCTGGCGGGGGAACCCGCCCTGCGCGCAGCCCACTTCGGCGCCGTCGCGGGCGCGCACGCCTGTACCGTTCCCGCCACGACGCACGCGCCGATCACCCGCGAGCAACTGCTCGAGCGGGCGGGGGACGACCGTACCGGGACGACCGCACGGGGGCATGAAAAAGAGGAGTAGGCCGAACGCCCACTCCCCGCCACTTACAAGCTATACCGCACCGGGGGCCTTGCGGCAAGGCCCCGGTCGTGGCGCACAATCGTCGGCCCAGGCCGGTCCACGGCCGGAGCCACCGCCGAAACGGGAGCCATGAACCCCCTTCGCACCAGCGTGTTCGACCTTCCCGACCGTCTCTCCGCCAAGGCCGACCCGGCGCTGACCGCCGCCGACGAGAAGCACTTCGCCGCCGTCGCGCGGAGCCTCGACGAGGCGATCGCCGAGGTCGCCGCGCGCCTCGACGACGCCCGCCGGGCACCGGGGGGCGTCGGACGGGCGGCGATGGACCGCGACGCGGAGGTCCACCGGCTGTCCGGCCGGCTGCGCGCGCTGCGGCGCTTCGGGCTGGACCTGTGCCTCGGCCACATCGTGGGCGCGGACGACGCCGAGCCCGTCTACATCGGACGGCTCGGCCTCACCGACAGCGACGGCCGACGACTGCTGCTCGACTGGCGCTCCCCCGCCGCCGAACCCTTCTTCGCGGCGACCCACGCCGAGCCCATGGGCTTGGTCAGCCGTCGCCGGTACCGCTGGACCAGGGGCCGGATCAGCGACTACTGGGACGAGGTGTTCACCGCCGACGGGCTGGAGGGCCGCGCCGCGCTCGACGACCAGTCGGCCTTCATCGCCAGCCTCGGCAGCACCCGCTCGGCGAAGATGCGCGACGTGCTGGCCACCATCCAGGCCGACCAGGACGCCATCATCCGGGCAGGCTCGCGCGGCGCGCTCGTCGTCGACGGCGGTCCGGGCACCGGCAAGACCGTGGTGGCCCTGCACCGCTCCGCCTATCTGCTCTACGCGGACCCGCGCCTCGGCCACCGGCGCGGCGGCGTGCTCTTCGTCGGCCCGCACCAGCCCTACCTGAACTACGTCTCCGACGTGCTGCCGAGCCTCGGCGAGGAGGGCGTGCAGACCTGCACCCTGCGCGACCTGGTCGCCGAGGGCGCAGCGGCCGCCGCAGAGGCCGACCCGGAGGTGACCGGTCTCAAGTCCTCCGCGCGGATGGCGAAGGCGATCGACGCGGCCGTCGGCATCTACGAGGAGCCGCCGACCAAGGGCATGACCGTCTCCACCGACTGGGCCGAGGTCCGGCTGACCGCCGACGACTGGGCGGACGCGTTCGCCGCCCCGTCCCCGGGCACCCCGCACAACGAGGCGCGCGAGCAGATCTGGGAGGAGCTGGTCGCCATCCTGATGGACCGCCTCGGCCTGGCCGAGGACGACGAGCACGGCGACGTCACGCCCGAGCTGTTCCGCCGCTCCCTCCAGCACGACAAGGAGCTGGTCGCCACGCTGAACCGGGCCTGGCCGCTGTTGGAGCCGACCGACATCGTCGGCGACCTGTGGACGGTCCCCGCCTACCTGCGGCTCTGCGCACCCTGGCTCAGCCGCGACGAGGTCCGGCTGCTCCAGCGCGAGGACGCGCACGCCTGGACCGTCGCCGACCTGCCGCTGCTGGACGCGGCCCGGTACCGGCTCGGCGACCCGGAGGCGGAGCGCCGCGGACGTCGGCGCGACGCGGCGGTCGCCGCGGAACGGGCCAGGATGGCCGACGTGATCCAGGACGTGCTCGCCGCGGACGAGGACGGCGAAGGCGCGGTGACCATGCTGCGTGGGCAGGACCTGAAGGACAGCCTGGTCGACACGGCCGCCCTGCCGACCGCCGACCCGGACCGGCTGGCCGGCCCCTTCGCGCACGTCGTGGTGGACGAGGCCCAGGAACTGACCGACGCGGAGTGGCAGATGCTGCTGCGGCGCTGCCCCTCCCGCAGCCTCACCGTCGTCGGCGACCGCGCGCAGGCCCGGCACGGCTTCACCGAGTCCTGGCAGGAGCGGCTCGGGCGGACCGGCCTGGACCGCGTCGCAGTGGCCCGACTGAACGTCAACTACCGTACGCCGGAGGAGGTCATGGCCGAGGCGGAGCCCGTCGTCCGGGCCGTGATCCCGGACGCCAACGTGCCGGTGTCCATCCGCAGCAGCGGCATCCCCGTCCGGCACGGGTCGGTGGCGGAGCTGGACGCGGTCCTCGCGGACTGGCTGGCTGCACACGCCGAGGGTGTCGCCTGCGTGATCGGCGCCCCGGAGTTCCAGGAGAGGGACCGGGTGCGCTCGCTCACGCCGACGCTGTCGAAGGGACTCGAGTTCGACCTGGTCGTCCTGGTCGACCCGGAGTCCTTCGGGGAGGGCGTCGAGGGCGCGGTCGACCGCTACGTGGCGATGACCCGGGCCACGCAACAGCTGGTCGTCCTGGTCTGAAACGGGGCCTCATGTGCCGCAGGTCACGTCTGACCTGCGGCATTTGCCCGATTTAGGTAGCCAAACTGTGCCCTCGGCCACTTTCGGGGTGCATTTCCTTGCCCGTCCGATCCGCGGCATGTTTCCGTGTTTGAGGTCGGACCGCGACGAAGCAAGTCGTCCGGGACGACGAGCGGGGCCGGATGCCCCGCAGGCGGGAAAGCCCCCCGCCGCGCAGACTGACCGCGCTCATCGCGGTTGTGCGGCCGCGTGCACGGTCCGGATGTCTGCGCCTCACCCGAGTGGCACGAGAACACGGCCTCCCACGCCGTGGCGGCCACTCCCTGTCCCTGGAGTGACATGCAGCGCAAGATTCGTCTGGCCACCCGTCTCGCCGTCGCCGGTGCCATCGCCGGTGGCGCCGTCATCGGCACCGTCGGTGCCGCCAGCGCCGCCACCCCCACCGGTAACGACCTGGGCAGCTGGGTCGCCCAGGCGCAGTCGATCCTGGCCGCCCACGGCGACCACGTCCCGCCGGCCGCCGCGATCGAGGCTCGCGCCATGACCGAGTCCTCCGGCAACCCGAACGCCGTGAACAACTGGGACTCCAACGCCGTCGCCGGCACCCCCTCCGAGGGCCTGATGCAGACCATCGTGCCGACCTTCGACACCTACGCGCTGCCGGGTCACACCGACATCTGGAACCCGGTCGACAACATCGTCGCCGCGGTCCGCTACGCGAACGCCACCTACGGCGCCTTCGAGAACGTCGCCTACGGCACCCAGGGTTACTGATCCCGCATCAGCCGACCGACGGGCTGGGACTCCAGCCCAACGCGGGGCCGAGCGACGTGGCGATGTCCGTCAGGATCTGCACGTAGTCCTCGGCCTCGAAGGTGAACGGGAGCGCGAAGGCGACCTCGTCCACCTCGCGGAAGCCCGCGTGCGCGTGGAGCCGTTCGGCGATCTGCGCGCTCGGGCCCACCAGATCGGGCGCGAAGAGCAGCCGGCTCGGGCCCTGCGGGGCCCCGGTCCGCGGGAGGCGCTTGGCCGCGTAGACCTGGTACTTCTCCCGCTGCGCGGGTGTCGCGCTGTCGGTCGGGATGACGACCAGCCCCTGGGAGACCCGTGCCCGCTCGCCCTCCGGGTGCGCGGCCCGGAACGCCCGGATCTGCTCCGCCTGGATCGCGGCGAAGTCGTAGGACTCCCCCGCGGGAGGTTCGCCCTCCGCCTTGACCACGCTGCTGGTCAGCAGGTTCATCCCGTTCTCCGCGGCCCAGAGCACGGAACGCGTGCTGGCGCCGCCGTACCACATCCGCCGGACCAGCCCCGGCGCGTGCGGCTCGACCCGCTCCGAGAAGACCTCGAAGCCCTCGGTGCCGCTGAAGTCGCTGGCCTGCTCGCCCGCGACGAAGTCCAACAGGCGGCGCACCCGTCCGTAGCCGAAGTCCTCGGCCTCGCCCGTGTCCGGGTACAGCGCTCCGCGCACCTGCTCGTAGTGCATCGGCGGCCCCACGCTCACACCGGGGTTGAGCCGCCCGCCGGACAGCAGGTCCACGGTCGCCAGATCCTCCGCGAGCCGCAGCGGGTTCTCCCACCCGAGCGGGATCACCGCCGTGCCCAGCTCGATCCGCCGCGTCCGCTGGCTCGCCGCGGCCAGCACGGCGATCGGCGAGGAGATGCCGTACTGCAGGTGGCGGTGCCGCAGCCACGCGCTGTCGAAGCCGAGCCGCTCGCCCAGCTCGATCAGCTCCAGCGTCGACTCGTGCCCGCCGCGCGGGTCCTCCCGGTCGAACAGCCCGATGGTGAGGAAACCCAGCCTGTGCAGCGGCTGCGAAGGAAGCGGCACGTCAGCCCTCCGTCCGTGGTGGTCATCGACTCGGACGAACCTGATCCCGAGGCCGATTGTTCCAGGGACGGAGGACTGTTCACGTGATTGCAACGATCACGCCAGCAGCTTCAGCGCTCCCGGCAGCAGCGTGATCCGGGCCGGGAGGGTGGTGACCTCGTCGCCGTCCGCGCAGACGGGGACCGGGCGGTCGGCGTCGACGGTGACGGCGGTGCCGGTGGCCAGGGTCACCTCGGGGCGCTCGATGTGGGTGCCCTTCTTGGCCTGGCCCATGAAGCTGACCACCTTGCGGCGCGGCCCGTCCCCGACCACCATCACGTCCAGCCGGCCGTCGTCGGGCTCGGCCGGCGGCACGATCCGCAGACCGTGGCCGTAGGCGCCGGAGTTGGCGACGACGACGGTGTGGGCGCGGACCTCGCTGCGCTCGCCGTCGAGGTCGAGGGTGTAGCCGGCCGGGCGCCAGCGCAGGATCGCGCGGACGGGAGCCAGCCGGTAGACCAGCAGCGCGGGCAGCCGCCGGTTGGCGTTGATGATCTGCGTGGCCAGCGAGTCGATGCCGATGTAGACGTTGCCGGGCGCGATCACGCCGTTGACGTCGAGCACGTCGAACGCGCGCGGCTCGCCCTCCAGCAGCAGCCTGGCCAGCCCCGCCGGGTCCTGCGGCAGACCGAGCCGCCAGGCCAGGTCGTTGCCGCGGCCCGCCGGGACCAGCCCCATCGTGCCCTCGGCGCGGACCACGCCGTCCGCGACGTCGCGCACCATGCCGTCGCCGCCGACGGCGACCACCACCTCGCCGCGCGCGGCGGCCTGGCCCGCCACCGTGATCGCGTGCTCCCGGCTCTGCGTCGGGATCGCCCGGACCGTGGCCCCGGCCGCGTGGAGCAGGTCGGAGACCGGTCGCCAGTGGTCGAAGCCGTGCCCGCCGCCGGAGATCGGGTTGACGACGGCGGTGAAGGTGCGCTGCGTCCCGCTCATTCGCCCACCGCCGCGTCGTCACGCAGCGGGAGGTTCTCGATGAGCACGCCGGGGTTGAGCACCCCGGCCGGATCCAGCGCGCGCTTGACCGCCCGCAGCGCGTCGACGGCCAGCGGGCCGATCTCCTCGGCGTAGGTGGCCGCGTGGTCGGTGCCGACGCCGTGATGGTGGGTGATCGCCGCGCCGCAGCCGCGGATCGCCTCGTTGGCGGCCGACTTGGCGAGGCTCCACTGCGCGATCGGGTCCTCGGTCTGCGCGCAGGCGACGGTGAAGTAGAGGGAGGCGCCGGTCTCGTAGAGGTGCGAGATGTGGCAGAGGACCAGCGGCGGCGTGCCCTGCGTGGTGAGCGCGTCGGTGAGCGCCGTGGTGACGGCGGCCCGCAGCACGTGCAGGTTGGACCAGAAGGTCACCGTCTCCAGCGTCTCGATCAGCACGCCCTCGTCGAGCAGCGGGTCGCGCAGGTAGGGGGCGCGGTAGCGGCCCTTGCGCCAGGCCTCGCCGCCCTCGGGGCCGAGCGGCTCGCCGCCCGCCTCCCGCAGCACGGCCGAGGCGCCGGCCCGCCGCGCGGCGACGTCGACGGCGCTGCCCTCGTAGCCGGTGACGGCCAGGCAGCCGCCGGGGCCGCCGCCGAACATGGCGGCCGGGTCGGCCAGGTTGACGCCGGTCTCGGCCTCGTCGGAGAGCCGCAGCACCGTCGGCTCCGGACCGTCCTGGACCAGGCGGCGCAGCGCGGCGGCGCCGGTCTCGAAGTCGGGGAAGCGCCACGACTCGAAGACCCGCACCTCCGGCTTCGGGCGCACCCGGACGGTCACCGAGGTGATCACGCCGAGGGTGCCCTCGGAGCCGAGGACGAGCTGCCGCAGGTCGGGCCCGGCGGCAGACTTGGGCGCGGTGCCCAGCTGCACCGTGCCACGCGGGGTGGCGAGCGTCAGGCCGACGACCATCTCGTCGAAGCGGCCGTACCCGGCCGAGGACTGACCGGCGGAACGGGCCGCCGCGTAGCCGCCGACGCTCGCGCCCTCGTAGGACTGCGGGAAGTGGCCGAGCGTGAAGCCCTCGGCTCCCAGCGCCGCCTCGACGGCCGGTCCGCGCAGGCCCGCCTGGAGGGTGGCGGTGCGGGAGACCGTGTCGATCCCGAGCACCGCGTCCAGGCGCCCGAGGTCGAGCGCGACCACGCCGGCGAAGCCCTCGCGCGCGGGCGCCAGGCCGCCGACGACGGAGGTGCCACCGGAGTAGGGGACCACGGCGACATTCTGGCGGCTGCACAACTGAAGCAGCGTCACCACCTCGTCGTGCGAGCCCGGGTAGAGCACCGCGTCCGGGGCGTCCGAGGCGTCGCCCGCGCGGACCTTCAGCAGGTCGGGGGTGGACCAGCCGCGGGTGTGCGCGAGCCGTGCCTCGTGCGCGGAGCTGAGGTGCTCCGGGCCGACCACGGCGGCGAGCTCGGCCAGCGTCGCGGCGTCGAGGGCGACGTCCGGAAGGGTGATCGCGCCCGGCTCCACCGCGGGCGCGGGCTCCTTGACGCCGAAGGCGGCGAGCGTCTCCTTCGCGGCGGCGGGCAGGTGCGTCGCGTGCTGCGGATCGCCCCAGCGGAAGGGGTGGAACGCCACGACGGGCAGATCGTTCTCGGTCATCGCATTCCTCGGTGGGGTCGACGGCTTCTCGTGGTGGGCTTGCGGCCCGCTGATACACTTCTACATGTGATGTCGCAGCGAATCAACAGCACAGGCGAGCTGAAGGCCGCGAACGCCATTCCCGAGGAGCAGATCCTCGACGCGGCCTACCGCCTGCTGCTCACCATCGGCCCGCAGCGGATGACCATGGCCGACCTGGCCCGCCAGGCCGGCGTGTCCCGTGCCACGCTCTACCGCCGCTGGGGCTCGGTGCGCGAGGTCCTGGCCACGCTCACCATCCGCGCCTGGACGGAGCTGGCGGAGGGCGCCTTCCCGCCCGACGCACGCACCGAGGTGACCCGCGCCCGCATCGTCGACGGCGTGGTGACGCTGGCCCGCGGCATCCGCACCCACGAACTGCTGCGCGCCATCATCGCGATGGACCCGGAGTTCCTCACCCCCTACCTGCTGCAGCGCCGCGGCACCAACACCGACCACCAACTGGCCCTGCTGGAGCTGGCCCTGACCGCCGGCATCGCCGACGGCTCGGTGCGCGAGGAGGATCCGGCGCTGCTGGCCCACGCGGTGCTGCTCACCGCCTGGTCGTTCACCCTGACCGGCCCGGTCCTGGCGGGCTCCGCCGACGGCACCGGCCCCGAGCTGGACCGGCTCGACGCCGAGCTGCGCCTCCTGCTCGACCGCTACCTCGCCCCCTGACCCCCACCCCGACCGAACTTCCCACCGGCCCGGCAGACAGGACCCTCGCGTGAACGTGCAGCACCGCTACTCCGCCTCCCTGAACGCCGACCGCCGGGCGCGTGAGCTCACCGCACTGCGCGAGGCCGTGGGCCGGCCCGGTCCGGCCGTCGACCTGCTGGTGATCGGCGGCGGCGTCACCGGCGCCGGCGTCGCCCTGGACGCGGCCGCGCGCGGCCTGACCGTCGTGCTGGCCGAGAAGCACGACCTCGGCTTCGGCACCAGCCGCTGGAGCTCCAAGCTGGTCCACGGCGGCCTGCGCTACCTCGCCTCCGGCGCGGTGGGCATCGCGCACGAGAGCGCGGTGGAGCGCGGCGTGCTGATGGAGCACACCGCCCCGCACCTGGTCCGCGCGCTGCCGCAGGTGGTCCCGCTGCTGCCCGGCACCGCCGCCTCGGGCGCGGCCCTGGTCCGCGTCGGCTTCCTGGCCGGCGACGCGCTGCGCGTCGCGGCGCGCACCCCGTCGGCGACCCTGCCGCGCTCGCGTCGCCTCTCCCGCGCCGAGGTACTGCGCTACGCGCCGACCGTCGACGCGGCCGGGCTGCGCGGCGGCCTGGTTTTCTGGGACGGCCAACTGACCGACGACGCCCGGCTGGTGACCTCGCTGGCGCGTACCGCCGCCGCCCACGGCGCCCAGGTGCTCACCCGATGCTCCGTCAGCGACGCCACCGGCAGCGGCGCGACGCTCACCGACGAGCTGACCGGCGAGAGCTTCCCGCTGCGGGCCGCCATGGTGGTCAACGCGACGGGCGTCTGGGCGGGCGAGGTCGCTCCCGGCATCACCCTGCGCCCCAGCCGGGGCACGCATCTGGTGTTCCGTCAGGAGGCATTCGGCGGACTGACAGCCGGGCTCACCGTCCCGATCCCGGGCGAGACCAATCGCTTCGTCTTCGCCCTGCCCGCCCCCGACGACCGCGTCTACGTCGGCCTGACCGACGAGGAGGCGCCGGGCCCGATCCCGGACGTGCCACAAGCCACCGACGCGGAGGTCGACTTCCTGCTGCGGGTCATCAACACCGCGCTGCGCGCCCCGCTCTCGCGTGCGGACCTGATCGGCACCTTCGCCGGCCTGCGCCCACTGCTGGACACCGGCTCCGGCCGCACCGCCGACGTCTCGCGCAAGCACGCGGTGCTGACCGCCCCCGACGGCCTGGTCACCGTGGTCGGCGGCAAGCTCACCACCTACCGCCGCATGGCCGAGGACGCGCTGGACGCCGTGCTGACCGCCAACGGTCGCAGCGCCGGTCCGTGCCGCACCCGCCGTCTCCCCCTCGTCGGCGCGGCCGACCGCGCCACCCTGGCCCGTGTCGACGCCCCGCTGCGCCTCGTCCAGCGCTACGGCACCGAAGCCGTCGATGTCCTCGCGGAGGCGGCGGGCGACCCGGAGCTGCTCCGGCCGATCGCCCCCGGCACGCAGACGACCGGCGCGGAACTGCTGTTCGCCGTCCGGCACGAGGGCGCGCTCGACGCCGCCGACCTGCTCGACCGCCGCACCCGCATCGGCCTCGCCCCCGAGGTCCGCGACGCCGCCCTCAAGGCCGCGGAGTCGGCGCTGGCGGGCTGAACCGGACCCGAACGCGGACCGTCAGCGGGGCCGGTGGGCGTTGAGCCGGGCCGCCTGACGGGTCAGATGGTCCCGCTCGGCGAGGTCCGCGGCCCGGTGCGCCGCCTCGGCGTACAGCCGCGCCGCCGTGGCCAGGTCGCCGTCGCGCTCGTGGAGGTAGGCCGCCACCGCGGCGTGGCGGGGCAGGGACGCGTCCACCTCCGCGAGCGCCGCCAGCCCCGCGCGCGGCCCGTCGGCCTCGCCGACGGCCACCGCGCGGTTGAGCCGGACCACCGGACTGTCCGTCAGCCGAGCGAGCTCGTCGTACCACTCGACGATCTGCACCCAGTCGGTCTCCTCGACGGTGGGCGCGTCCGCGTGCAGGGCGGCGATGGCGGCCTGGGCCTGGTACTCCCCCAACCGGTCGCGGGCGAGCGCCGCCTGGAGGATCGTGATGCCCTCCGCGATCATCGCGGTGTCCCAGCGCCCGCGGTTCTGCTCGGCGAGCGTGACCAGGCTGCCGTCCGGCGCGGTCCTCGCGGCGCGCCGCGAGTGGTGGAGCAGCATCAGCGCGAGCAGCCCGGCCGCCTCCGGGTGGTCGACCCGGGCCGCGAGCTGCCGGGTGAGCCGGACAGCCTCGGCGGCGAGGTCGACGTCGCCGGAGTAGCCCTCGTTGAAGACCAGGTACAGCACGCGCAGCACGGTGGCGACGTCGCCGGGCTGGTCGAACCGCACCCCGGCGACCGTGCGCTTGGCCCGGCTGATTCTCTGGGCCATCGTCGCCTCGGGCACCAGGTAGGCCTGGGCGATCTGGCGGGTGGTCAGCCCGCCGACGGCGCGCAGCGTGAGCGCGACCGCCGACGAGGGCGTCAACGACGGGTGCGCGCACAGGAAGTAGAGCTGCAGCGTGTCGTCCGTGGCGGGCGCGGGCCCCGTCGCCGGCTCCTCCTCGACGCGGTCCTCCCGCCGGCGCCGGGCGGTGTCCGCCCGAGCCTGGTCGAGGAACTTGCGCCAGGCCACGGTGACCAGCCAGCCCTTGGCGTCGCGCGGCGGGTCGTCCGGCCAGACGCGGACCGCCTCGACCAGCGCCTCCTGCACCGCGTCCTCGGCCGCCGCGAAGTCGGCTCCGCGGCGGACGAGGACGGTGAGGACGCCGGGCGTGAGGCGGCGGAGCAGGGCCTCGTCCATCGTCGCGACGCTCAGTGGCCCACGCACTCGATGGTGGAGGGGTGAACGCCCAGGAACGGGCGCAGCTCCAGCCACTCGTGGATCGGCCTCCCGCCCGCTCCCGGGGCGGCCGACAGCTCCCCGGCGAGCTCGACGGCGCGCTCCTGGCTGTCCACGTCGATCACCATCCAGCCGGCGATGACGTCCTTGGTCTCGGCGAACGGGCCGTCGGTGACCGGCGGACGCCCCTCGCCGTCGTAGCGGACCCACATCCCCTCGGGGGCCAGCGCCTGACCGTCGACGAACTCGCCGGTCTTCTCCAGTCGGGCCGCGAAGTCGTTCATGTACTGGACGTGCGCCGAGATCTCCTCCGGCGTCCACCGGTCCATCGGCACGTCGTTGACCGGGGTCGGGGCGCCACGGTAGTGCTTCAGCAGCAGGTACTTGGCCATGGTGGTTCTCCTCGCTGGTGCGACCCATTGTGGTCGCGTTCATAGCGGGGACGGAGCCGGTCGCGGGTTCTCGACATCCCCGGCCGGGATTTTTCGGATTTCTTCTCGGTCCGACGATCACGGCTCGTGGACGGTGACACACCGCGACGCGCCGTCGGTGAACGCCAGACAGGCGTGCAGCGCGGCACCGCGGGCGGTCGCCGGGACCATCGGGGTGTAGAAGAAGGTCTGCGCGGTGTACGGGTCGGGCACGACCGCGGACCTCTGGTCGGCGCCGGCGGCGATCGACAGCCGGTCCCCCTTCTGGCTGGACCACACCCGGGCCCAGGCGGCCCGGCACTGCGCGCTGTAGCGGACCTCCATCTGGGTGCCGTGCTGGAGCTGGAAGACACCCAGGCTCTGCGGGTACACCCCGCAGTCCATCGCTCCGGGATCCGCGCCGTCGCAGGCCTGACCGACGCAGCCGACCGGGCGGGCGGAGGGGCTCGCGCTGGTGACGGCCGCGGGCGAGGCGCCCTGCGGGGTGACGCCGTTCCAGAGCAGACCGACCAACGTGGCGAGCAGCGCGCCCGCGCCGAACACGGCCAGGAAGGTGCGCCTGCGCACCCGCCCGTGCGGGCTGGGGTCCTGTGCGGCCGGCGCCTCGGGCGCGGGCCGCTCCGGGAGCCGTCGCGGCTCGGCGGGCACCGCGGGCTCGGGCTCGGGCTCGGGCTGATGAACCACGGGGGCGGGTGCGGAGACGGCGTCGCGCCGGTTCCAGGCCGCCTCGGCGACGGTCCACAACGCCCGGAACCGGTCCTCGGGCTCGTCGACCAGCGCGCACAGCTGCTGCACGGCCTGCCAGGGCGGCAGCGCCTTGCCGTTCAGGTACCGGCCCCAGGACGACTTGCTGAACGGGGTGCGCTCGGCCAGCGCGCCGAGGCTGAGCCGGTTCGCCGTCCGCAGCCGCTGCAGCTCCCCGGCCAGGACCGTGCAGGCGGCCGGCGTCCCGCTCATCCGCGCAGGGCGGCCCAGGTCTGCGGGCCCACCTGGCCGTCGATGTCGATGTGGCGCGCCTCCTGCTCGAGGATCACGGCGTGCAGCGTCATCGGGCCGAACGCCCCGTCGACGGCGCCGGCCGAGATGCCGGCGTGCTCCAGCAGGCACTGGACCTCGGCGACCTCCGGGCCGGCCTCGCCGTCGATGACCAGGTCCGTGTTGGTGGCGCTGTTGCCCGCGTACCACTTGCCGCCCGTCTGCCGGTAGGCGCAGTGGTAGGAGACCGGGGCCTTGGGTGTCGGCCTGGCGACAGGCGCGGCGGCAGCGGCGGAGGTCGAGCCGTTCCACGGCTGGACGAGCAGCAGGGTGACCGCGGCGCCGACCAGCGCCGAGACGACGGCGGTCAGCACGGTCCGCGTGTCGAGCGCCGGCCGTGCGTCGGACGCGCCCACCGGCATCGACACCACGGCCGGGGCCGACTCCGGCAAAGCGGGCTCCGGCCCGGCCGGTGCGACCTCCTCCAGCGCGACGGTGTCGTCCGTGGCGGCGGCCGAAGCGGCGGGCCGCCACACCTGCTGCGCGGCGTCCTGCAACGCGGCCACGGTGGCGCCGTCCGCCCCGGCGATCTCGACAAGCCGCTCCACCGCCTCGCGCGGCGCCAGCGTCCGGCCACCGAAGTACCGCTGCCAGGACGCCTCGCTGTACCCGGTGCGATCGGCGACCTGAACCACACTCAGACCGGTCTCGTCCTTCAGGCGCCGCAGCTCCGCGACGAAACGGACGACCGCAGGATCAAGCCCCTCCGGCAGGGCCTTCCACCGAGCCACAACCACCCCTGGTTCTGCCGAGCAAACGCAACACTCCAGACAAGCGGCATGAACTGTACACGCCGAAGGTAAGGGCCGGGCCACTGTCACAGAGCACTGGCATCAGCGCAGGTCAGAGCCGTGCCGTCCCAGAAAACTGGCAGTTGGAGGGCGCCTCTGGACCGGACACGTCACCGTGTCGAAAGATCGGTGCGGAACACCCGCCTCCGCGGCGAGACCTGAGGAGGCGTCGCGGAGGGCGGATCCGGTGGGCCCGTGCGGGGGACGGACCCACCGGATCCGCCCCGGGTGTCAGGCACTCAGGGACTCAGGAGCGCGGGGGCAGCTCGATCCAGAGCGCCTCGGCCTCGCCGAGCAGCCGGCCGTCGCCGCCGTACAGCGCCGTGCAGGTGGTGTGCTTGCGGCCGTCCTGGGCGATCAGACGGGCCGTCACCACGCAGGGCTCACCGACGGCGGGCACGCCGAGCACGCGGGCGGTGATCCGGCCGAGGACGACGTCGCGCGACTCCAGGTCGATCGTCCAGGCGCCGGGGCAGTCCAGCGCCGCCCAGACGAACTCGGAGCGGACCGCCGGGCCGTCCGGTCCGGCCAGGGCCGCGTCCGGCGTCCAGGTGCAGGCGTGCAGGCCGTCGCCGCCGGGGACCGCACCGGCGTAGAGGTGCAGTCCGAGCGCGTCGCCGCGCCCGGTGCCGCAGACGAAACAGCCGGGGAAGGGGTGGCGGTGCAGACCGCGGTAGGACTGCTCGGCCGCCTTGGCCACGTCGAAGGAGACGGGCTCCGGCGTACCGAGGCCGACCAGGGCGGCGGGGGCGGCCTCGCCGACCAGCAGCTCCCCGTGGTGCAGGGTGACGCCGCCGCCCTCGGTGGCCGCGACCCGCATCGGGGTGTCCAGCGGCGGCGGCTTGCGCAGGCTCACCGCGACCGCGACCGCGACCGCGGCCGGGTCACCGGGCACGCGCGCGGCGAGCGCGCCCGCGAAGTACCCGCCGTTGGCCGAACCGGGCGGGCCGTTGAAGAGCGGCGGAACGATCAGTGCGGCAGCGGCGGGCTGGGTCATCCCCGGATCACGCCCCCTTGGCGGCGCGACGGGCGGCGTCGGCGGCGTGCTTCTCCTTGATCCGCACGTTCTCCTTGCGGACCTCCGCCTGGGTGTCCCGCTCCACCTGCAGCCAGCGCGGGTTCTCGGCCTTGATGGCGTCGATCTCGTCGGTGGTCAGCGGCTCGGTCAGGCCGTTGCGGACCAGGCCGGAGACGGAGACGCCCAGCTTGTCCGCGACCACCGGGCGCGGGTGGGGGCCGTTGCGGCGCAGGTCGGCGAGCCACTGCGGCGGCTCCGCCTGCAAGGCGTTGAGCTCGTCCCGGGAGACGACGCCCTCCTGGAACTCGGCCGGGGTCGCCCCGAGGTACACGCCGAGCTTCTTCGCCGCCGTGGCGGGCTTCATGGTCTGGGTCGTCCTGGGCTTGCTCGAAGTCATGGCTCAAGGGTAGCGAGCCGCGCGACCGGCCTGGTCACAGCCGGTGCCGCGCACCACCGGTACGGCGCACACGAGTACTGTGAGCCCGTGACCGAGACGCCCGCTTCCTCCTCCTTCCGCCTCGCCTACGTCCCCGGTGTGACGCCGTCCAAGTGGGCGCGGGTCTGGAACGAGCGGCTCCCGCAGACCCCCCTCGACCTGGCGCTCGTCCCCGCGTCGGCGGGCCAGTCGACGCTGCGAGCGGGCGACGCGGACGCCGGCCTGGTCCGGCTGCCGGTCGACAAGACGGAGCTGCACGCGATCCCGCTCTACACCGAGGCCACCGTGGTGGTGATGCCCAAGGACCACCGCCTGGCGGAGACGCCCGAGGTGCCGCTGGCCGAGCTCGCCGAGGAGTTGGTACTGCACCCTCAGGACGACGTGCTGGGCTGGTCGGAGCGGCCGCCGGGCCAGGCCGCGGCGGAACGGCCGGAGACCACCAAGGACGCCGTCGAGCTGGTGGCGGCCGGGATCGGCGTGGTGCTGGTGCCGCAGTCGCTGGCGCGGCTGCACCATCGGCGCGACCTGACCTACCGCCCGGTCCCGGAGGGCGAGGCCCCGCAGTCCCAGGTGGCCCTGGCCTGGCGGCAGGACCGCGGCTCGGAGCTGATCGAGGAGATGATCGGCATCGTCCGCGGCCGCACGGTCAACAGCTCCCGCGGCGCCACCGCGACGGCCGCGGCCAACCAGGCCCCGAAGAAGCCGGCGGCCCGCAAGCAGTCCCAGCAGCCGCAGAAGCAGCAGCGCCAGCAGAAGCCGGCCCCGCGCGGCGGCAAGCCGTCCCCGAAGCGCAGCGGCCGCCCGGGCCGGAGGGGCTGAGCGGGTCTTGTCCCCGGTGGGCGCGCGGCGGAAGGCGTGCGTCCTCTTCCTCCGCTAGCGTGGCGAAGGTCCGCGGCCGGTCGGGCGCGGTCAGCCACGGTGAGGGGAGCGGACGGGATGACGCAGGAACTCACGGTCGGATTCGTCGGGCTGGGCGGGATGGGCCGGGCGATGGCCGGGAACCTGGTCCGGGCCGGGCATCCGGTCCGGGTCTGGAACCGCTCCCCCGGACCGGTGGCCGAGCTGGTCGCGCAGGGCGCGGAGGCCGCGTCGGACCTGGCCGGCGCTCTCGACGCCGACGTGCTCTTCTCGATGCTCGCGGACGACCGCGCGGTCCAGCCGCTGCTCGACCCGACCCTGCTGGCCCAGGCCCGGCCGGGCCTGGTGCACGTCAACATGGCCACGGTCTCGGTCGACTTCGCCCGGCGCGCGGCCGCCGCGCACGCCGACCACGGCCTCGGCTACGTCGCCGCGCCCGTGCTGGGGCGGCCGACCGCCGCCGAGGCGGGCGCTTTGACGATCCTGGCCGCGGGCACGCCGGAGCTGCTCGACCGGGTCGACCCGCTGCTCGCGGTCCTCGGCCGCCGCACCTGGCGGCTGGGCGCGGAGCCGCACCTCGCCAATGCGCAGAAGATCGCCGCCAACTACCTGATCGCCTGCGCCATCGGCGCGATGTCGGAGGCGGCCGCGCTCGTCGACGCGGTCGGCGGCACGCCGTCCGACCTGATCGGCATCGTCACCGACAGCATCCTGCCCGGCCCGGTCCACACCGGCTACGGCGCGATGGTCGCGGAGCGCCGCTACGAACCCGCCGGTTTCCGCGCCGTGTTGGGGCTCAAGGACGTCAACCTGGCCCTGACGGCCGGGGCGGAGGCGAACGTCCCGCTCCCGCTGGGCAGCGTGCTGCGCGACGGCCTCCTCGACGCCGTCGCCCACGGCGACGGCGACAAGGACTGGGCCGTGCTGGCCGAGGTCGCCCGGCGGCACGCGGGCCTGGCGTAGGCCGGGGCCGAGGGACCGGCCCCCACTCTCGATGGGCCAGGCTCTCGATGGGCCACACTGTCGGTGCGCGACCGATCATCACGACCCCACGGAGCTCCGATGTCCTACCCCTCCGCCCGCTACCTCGACGAGATCGGCCAGGTCAGCGCCACGCTGCGCACCGCCGACGCGGGTCCGGACCTGCTGATCGGCGAGCGGACGCAGGTGCACCACCTGGCCACCGGCGCCTCGACGGACGGCCAGTTCGGTCTCTACCGCTGGGACATGGCACCCCGCCCCAAGGGCGGCGGCCCGAGCGGCCACTTCCACCGGACCATGTCCGAGTCGTTCTACGTCCTGGACGGCACCGTCTCGCTCTACAACGGCGACACGTGGGTCGACGCCACGGCCGGCGACTTCCTCTACGTGCCGCCGGGCGGCATCCACGCGTTCAGCAACAACTCCGGCGCCGCGGCCTCGATGCTCATCCTCTTCGCCCCGGGCGCCCCGCGCGAGGCGTACTTCGAGGCGCTGGCCGAGCTCGTGGCCTCCGGCCGCGAGCTCTCCCAGGAGGAGCAGCTCGAACTGTGGGCCCGGCACGACCAGTACCCGGCCAAGATCTGACTCGGTCACAGGCTGGTTCCGGATCGGAGCCGAGCCCCTAAAGGGTGTTGCACAATCCGGTGGGCGGGCAGGCTGGGGTGCGGTCTGAGCTGGGGTTTCATGTGGCGAGGGCGAGGTTGTGCATGTGGGCGACGGCTTGGACCGCGTGGTGGAGGCCGTCGCCGCGGACACGGCAGTCGCGCCGGATCTTGTCGGTCTTCATCCGGGCGACGGCATCCTCGACCCGGGCGCGCCCCCGGCGGTGTTCCGCGTGGTCCTCCCTCCCGACCCGCCGCCGCCGCCCGCCCGCCCCCCCTCG
>NZ_QKYN01000139.1 GCF_003258295.1 Streptacidiphilus pinicola
GAGACGGTACGCGATGTGCACCCGGACGTGGCCACGAAGATGATCGCGGTCAGTACCTCGCGGTCACCCGCACGACGTCGGCCGCCACCCTGCGGGCGCACCACTTCCGTCGGTGGAACCACCCGGCGGAACAGTTCCCACAATTCGTCAGGCACCAGACGCTCAGCAAGGCTCGCCATGTCCTCTGAACGAGCGCCACGACCAACAGAAACGATGTCTTAGGGTCGGGAGGGATCGCTTTGTGAGTCGCGGTGGCGCGGAGCGGTGCCGCGTCACTGCGGGTGCTTCTGGTTCTCGATGTGCTCCTTGGTGATCGATAGGAGTGCGCCGGCGCAGGATGCGGCGAAGTAGGAGGGCGACCAGAAGTGTTCGCCCCACGGGTATGTGCGGATGTGGGTGGGGAATTCCTGGCGTAGGCGTCGGGCTGAGACGCCTTTGAGGGAGCCGACCAGGCGCGAGAGGGTGATCTTGGGCGCGTAGTGGACGAGCAGGTGGACGTGGTCGGCCTCGCCGTTGAACTCGACCAGCTCGGCGTCGAAGTCCGCGCAGACGGCCCGCATGATCTCTTCGCAACGTCGCAGGATCTCGTCCGCGAATGGCACGCGCCGGTACTTGGGTGTGAAGACCAAGGCGCGTGGAAGGTGTGGACGACCGTGCGGCCCCTGCGAATGCTCGGGTTTGGCTCGCATCGTGGTGTCATGGATCACCGATAGGGTCGTTCGTGTGAAGATCGTTGTGCAGGTGAAGTTGCTGCCGGAGGCCGCCCAGGTCGCCGTGCTGCGCTCCACGCTGCGGACGGTCAACGAGGCGGCGTGCTGGGTGTCGGCGGTGGCGTTCGAGCGCGGTGTCCCGCGTGAGTACGAATTGCGCAAGCACACCTATGCCCAGCTGAAAGCACGCGGTTTGGGGGCGCAGGCCGCGCAGCACGTCATCAAGAAGATTCACGACGCCTACACCACCCTCGCGGCGAATATCCGGGCGGGGAACCTGAGCAAGACGGGGTCGAAACGGCGCGTCAAGGCGCAGTCCAAGCCGATCGTGTTCCGTCCCCGGGCCGCGCAGCCGTACGACGATCGCTGCCTGTCCTGGCGACACCACTTGACCGAGCTGAAGGCGCAGCTCACCTGCGTCGTCACCGAACTCGCCATCGCCCTCGGGGCCGCCGCTTGAAAAGGCAGTTGACGGTAGGGATCTGATGTCGCCGACTGCGACCCCGCCGCCTGGCGTCTGCGGGGTGATCTGCAGGGCTGGCCCTGTCGACCTGGGCAGGATCGTGGCCCCGTACGGCTGGTGGCCCGGTTGCGCATAGGGCCGAAGTCCACCGACCCGGTCGTCATGTGTGCCGCCGCGTCGGGCAGTCCAGCGCGCGGGCGTCGGCGTCGCGCCTGCAACTCCCGCAACAGTGTTCACAGGCTGCGACCACTGTGCTCACATAACCTCCATGATTTTTACACTTCGTTCGAAAGCGAAGCGCAGCAGTTCGGGCGACAAGTGCCGCCGGATCCGGTCTCTCCCGCCTCGCTGTGGCCATGCCAGGTCTATTGACGTGTCTCATGCGGAGACCCGAGGGTTGTCCCCGCTCGGCCGCCCGGCCGAGCAGACAGCGAGCAGGGAGGTTCTCATGAAGTCCACCGCCGCACTGAAGAAGACCGCCAAGAAGATCACCGTCCGCCGGACCGGCGACGTGCGCCTGACTTCGGCCGCGTGCCAGTGCCCGTACGGCGCCTCCGCGTGACGGTGACGTCGTGAGAAACCCGGGCGCGTCGAACTCTGACGCGCCCGGGGTGCCCACGCGCCAGCCGGAGCAATGCGGCGGCCCGTCCGACGGTGGGGAGTACGGTGAACGGATCGACCCTTGCGGTACACGAGTTGAGCTACGTTCCAGAGGGTGACGACGAGGTTCTGGTCGGGCGGCTGGACACCGGTTCCTACGCAGTCTTCCCAGCCGACGGTGCGCAACTGCTGCGGCGCCTCAGCGAGGGCATGGCCCTGGACGAGGCCGCGGCCTGGTACGAGGCAACCTTCGACGAGCCGGTCGATCTCGACGATTTCGTCGCCACCATCCGCGAGTTAGGGTTCGTGCGCACCGGCGGCACGGACGAGACGGAGGCGGCCGCGGCTCCACCCCGCTTCCGACGGACGGCACGCGCGGTGTTCTCCCCCGCGGCTTGGCTCGGCTACCTGGCCGTCGTGGTGCTCTGGGCGTTCGCCGTGGCGCGGCACAGCGACCTACGTCCCGCCGCGTCGCAGATCTTCTTCGTGAAGTCGCTGCTCGTGGTCCAGTTGGTCATCACCTTCGGCCAGGTCCCGCTGCTGCTGGCGCACGAGGGGTTCCACATCCTGGCGGGGCGCCGGCTCGGGCTGCCGACCAAACTGCGGCTGAGCAACCGGCTCACCTACATCGTGGCCGAGACGCAGACCAACGGCCTGATGAGCGTCGAGCGCCGCAAGCGCTACCTGCCGTTTCTGGCGGGCATGCTCTGTGACCTCGTCGTGCTGGCCCTGCTCGACCTGATCGCGACGTCGACCCGCGACAGCGGTGGCGGCCTCTCGCTGACCGGACGGGTCTGCCTGGCGCTGGGCTTCACCGTGGTGATGCGGATCCTGTGGCAGTTCCAGCTGTACCTGCGCACGGACCTGTACTACGTCTTCGCCACCGCGCTGCACTGCTACGACCTGCACGACGCGAGCAAAGCCGTGCTGCGCAACCGGGTCTGGCGACTGCTGCGCCGCCCGCAGCGGCAGGTCGACGTGAGCCGGTGGAGTGAGCAGGACCGCCGGGTCGGCACTTTCTACGGACCGTTCATCCTGCTCGGCTTCTGCGTCCTGGCCGCGATCACGGTCTTCGCCAGCATCCCGGTCACGGTCGGCTACGTGCGGATCGCCGCCCACGCCCTCGGCTCCGGGCGTGTCGACGCGCACTTCTGGGACTCGCTGCTCTCCCTGGTCCTGAACGCGGGCCAGCTCACGGCGCTGATCGTGCTCGCCCGGCGCAAGCGCCGTGGGCAGCGCCCCCCGGCCGCGGCTCCTGGGGCCGCCGACGCCCACCGCGCAGCCCCCTCGTCTCCGACCGCCCCGATAGAAGGGTGAACGCTATGGCCAGCCACCGCAGGATCGTGAGCGAGAGCCCGGCACCGGCAACCCGACTGCGTCTGGCCTCCGGGAACCGGAACGCCGACGTCATCGCCCGCTGCCACCAGCGGCTGCGCGGCCCGTACACCGGCGTGGACACCGTGCTGCGTGCCGTGCTGCCCGAGGCCGTCCGCCGGTGGCCCGACCTGGTGGAGTTCCACCGGGTCGAGCTGCTGTACGGGATGCCCGAGCTGGCCGACCTGGTCGGTCCGGCGCCGAGGACGCTGGCGAACGATTCTTCCTTCACGGAACGCACCCGCTTCTTCGGCTCCGGGATGATCCGCTGCATGAGCCAGGGCATCGTCTCGTTCTTGCTCGGCCACGCCGAAAGGCTCGCGTCCTCGGGCGGGCTGCCACTGCACCTGGTCTTCGACGAGGTGGACCAGGCGGAGCCGACCACGCAGGAGTTCCTCGCCCTGCTCCTGCGCCGAGCCGACCCCGCACAACTTCAGGTGACGGTCTGCGTGCGGCCAAGTGAGCTGCCCGACGAACTGGAGCGGGCACTGACGCGGCATGCGGAACGCGTCGACTGCGGGCCGGAACACGGCCGACCGGACGCCGACACGGCAGACCGGCGCGGGACGACCGCACCGGCTGACACGGCCCACCTCGCCGAGCTGGTCGAGGCCTACGTCGCCGGCGACTGCACCAGCAGCGACCCCGCCGAGCAACTGGCCTACCAGCAGACGCCCTCGGAACAGCGAGCCCGCCTGCACGATCTGCGCGCCGACGAACTGGAGCAGGCGAACCCGGAATGGGGCCCGCGCATGGGAGCGCTTGCCTACCACCGCGAGCACGGCAGCGACCCCGCCGGAGCCGGCCGGGAGGCCCTGATGGCTGCCCAGCGCCACTGCGTGGAGGTCGGCTTCTCGGCCGCGGTGATCGACCTCGGCCTGCGCGGTCGAGCCGTCACCGATCCCACCGACCACCAGCACGACTTCTGGGAGTTCACCCATCAGGCGGCCGCGGCCTGCATCCCGCTGGGCCGCACGGCGCAGTCGATGGAGCTCTACCTCGACGTCATCCAGCGGTTCGCGGACCCCAAGGTCCACATGATGACCAGTTACTCGATCGCCATGCTGCACACCCGCTTCCTGCAGCCCCGCGACCACGATCTGGCACTGCGCTGGCAGAACAACGCCGTCGCGATCGCGGGCATCTTGCCCGACCCGGCCGAGCGCCTTACCTTCAGCGTCTTCCACGACAACGGCCTGGCCCTGGTGGAGATGCACCGGGGCAACCTCGGCCGCTCCCTTCAGCTGGTGCAGTCCTGCATCGCCCGGCTCGACGCCAGTCTGACGGACAATCAGTGGCAGCTGCACCGCTCCCAGTTGCTGTACAACCGGGCGCGTCTGCTCACGGCCACCGGGCGGCTGGACGAGGCGTTCACCGACTACTCGACTCTTGTGGACCTCGATCCGTACTACACCGACTACCTCTGCGAGAGGGCCCGGATACATCGCACGCGCGGCGACTTCACCGCCGCGCTCGCCGACTACGACCGCGCGGTCGAACTCGCTCCGCCGTTCCCCGAGCTGTACTACAACCGCGGGACCGCCCGGGTCGAGGCGGGCGACACCAAGGGCGCGCTCGCCGACTTCGCCTACGTCCTGGCGATGGAGCCGGCCGACACCGACACTCGCCTCGCGCGCTCCGAACTCCTGCTCCAGCTCGAAGAGTTCGAGGCAGCCGAAACCGACGTCACCGCCGGCCTGGAGCTGCAACCGAATGAGCCCCGACTCCTTTGCATGCGCGGCACGATCGCCCTGCAGCGCGGCGCACTCACCGAGGCCTTCGCCGCGCTGGACGCGGCCCTCGCCGCCGACCCGGACTATCCGGCCGCGCTGCTCAACCGCGCCGTCGTCCAGTACGAGCAAGGCCGGCACCAAGCGGCGGTCCGAGACCTCAGCGCCCTGCTCGACCTGGTCGGAGACGAACCCGACGTCCTACTCAACCGCGGCATCGCGTACCAGGCCGACGGCCGCCCCGACCTAGCCCTGGCCGACTACGACCGCGCGCTCACCCTGCCGGGAGCCGACCTGCCGGAACTGGAGGCGCGGCGCGCCCAGTGTCGCGCCTGACGACCCGACCGGCGGCCACCCAAGACCGACCAAGACCACTCGGGCCGGCCCCAGGGCCGGGACCCGGGACAACACCGCCCGGCCACGACAGCGGAAAGGAGGCCACCGGATTGACCCGCCCCGCAAGGATCGTCGCACTATGCGGCAGCACCAGGACACCCTCCACCACTGAGCGCGCCCTCGGCATCGCAGCCGCGCACGCCCGGTCGCTCGGAGCGCAGGTGGACTTCTTCAGCGGCTCCCGGCTGCTCCTACCCCACTACGGCACTCCGGGCGCACCGCTGAGCAGCGCCGCGCTCGACCTCCTCACCGCCGTCGCCTCCGCGGACGGCCTGCTGCTGGGCTCACCGTGCTACCACGGCTCGGTGTCCGGGCTGCTGAAGAACGCACTCGACCACCTGGAGGAGCTCCGCGACGACGCCTCCCCCTACCTCGACGGCAGAGCCGTCGGCTGCATAGCCGTAGGCCGAGGCACCCAGGGCCCGGCGAACACCCTGCGCGCCCTGCGCGACATCGTCCACGCCCTGCGCGGCTGGCCCACCCCGCTCGGTGTCACCGTGGACAGCGCCGCTTGCTCGGCCCTGACCAACCATGACACCCAAGACCGCCTGAAGCTGGTCGCCCGTCAGGTTGCCACCTTCGCCACAGGCCGCCGCGCGTTGTCGGCCGACCTCCGCAGCACTCCTGCCGTCACCTAAGCGGCTGCCGCTGTGCGCACGGTTGGTACCGGTCCGGCGGCCTGCCGCAGTACGCGCGGGTCGGCGTCTGGCATCTGCCGGAGGTCGTCCTCCAGCCACCGTGCCTGGCAGGCCGGCCACGCCGCGCACGTCATCTTGACCGCCGGACCTCGCCCACACAACCGCGCGGACTCCGTCGTCATCACCACGCAGCCGCAGCTGTACCCCCCGTCTCAGACGTCACCGCGATCGACCTCCGGACGTTGTGACCCCGACGCGTCACGGCCGCCGCCCATGGTCTTCCAGCCGGTGTGGCGACCGCGCCCGTGCCTGTGCCCGCCGCACCGACCGCCGCTGAGGGAAAACGGGCGGGACACGGTGGTCACCGGCATGCCGTCCGGCGTGCGGAAGATAGGTGGTCGCGGTCCGCGCTTTGCCCGGCCAGGAACTGCGGTTCCTCATGACCGCCGACCTCGACCTCGCGAACGGACGGCTGGTCACACAGCGCGGGAGCGGTGGATGAGTAGGGCGAAGGGTGCCGCCTTGTCAGTGCCCCTCGCCGCGTGCATGGTCAGGGCACGATGACGAGCTGGGTCGGCTGGTGGCCCACGGGGATCGGTGTGCCTGTCTTGCCGGTGCTCACACTCATGGGCGTGACGGTGTTCTTGTCGCGATTGCTGATGTACACGGTTTTGCTGTCGGCGGTGGCGGCGAGGTACCAGGCGTCCATGGCGATGGGCGGGCCGGCTTTCCTGGCGGCCACATCGACGGGGAGTACTGCGTGGCCGTTGAGGACGCCGTAGAGGGCCCGGCCGTCGGGGGTCAGGAAGACCCGCTGCGTCTGGCTCTCGGGCTTGGGCAGCCAGGTGATCGCGACGCCGTGCTTGCGCCGTCTTCCGGTTGATGGCCCTGGAAGCTCCCCAGTCCGGCGCTGAGGGTGGCCGGGGCCCGCTGGGCCGCGTACCCCGCCAGTGCAGGTGGCCGATGCAGGGTCCGGGTATGCGGCGTCCGGCCCGGGTGGTGCGCCATCACGGCGTCATGTGTGCCCCCGTGCCGTCAGAGCGCGCGTAGCAGCCAGGTCAACCCCAGTTCACGGGCGGTCAGGCCAGCCGCCTCGCGGAGCTGGTCAGCTTCGGCCCCGGGCGGCAGTTCGGCGGCGAGGGTGAGGGCGGCCGCGGCAGTCTGTGGACGGGCGCCGAGGGCGGCCCGCAGGTGGTAGGACCTGCGCAGCTGGGCGATGCCGTGTTCATGGTCATGGTCCAGGAGGTGGTCGCCGAGGTGGCGTGCCGCGTAGGACTCCAGTAGCGCGTCGCTGTGGTCTCGGGCGTGCTTCAACGCCTGCTGGTAGGCCGCACCGGCCGTGTGGGGGTCCTCGTCGATGTTGTCTGCCAGTACGCCGAGCCAGAAGGTGGCCCAGCCCGCCAGCGGCACGTCGTCCCTGGCGGCGGCGAAGCCCTGACGGGCCTGCTGGAGGTCGTCGGGGCGCGGGCCCAGGTCGAACAGCAGCCGGGTGTAGCGGATTTGCGCACCGAGATAACCCGCAAGGATCGGCCCGGTCTGCAGCAGCGCGCCAACGGCTTCCTCGGCCTCCTCGGAGCCGTGCAGCCGCCACCAGAAGCTGTCCACCAAGAGCTCGGCCCGCTCTGCCACTGCGTCCGTCGGCAAGGCGGCGAGTGCCTCGTCCCACCGGCCCATGCGCTTCAGCATTCGCGCGACGGCCGCTCCGCCGTCCATCATGTAGGTGGCATCAGTAGTCATGATGCCTACCCTGCATGGCTGAAAGGTAGGTGGTCAAGTGCGTTACGTCGACTACATCGGGAACCTCACCCGCCTCGCGGTCGAGATCGTCAACGGCGACAGCCCAAGCGAGTTGCGCCGGGAGATGTTCCGCCAGCACCAGATCACCGAACCGGACAGCGAGCGGCTCGCCGCGTTCCTGCCCGGCCTGCGCGCCGCGGTGGAGGCCGCCTCGCAGGCTGGTCCGATCGGTCCCATCAACACCCTGCTGGAACAGCACCCTCCGCTGATCCGGGTCGACGACCACGACGGCGAGGGGGCATCCCACCTGCACTTCGCTCCGAACGGTGAGGACGCCGTGAGCTGGCTCGGGCGTAGCTGCTCTGCGGCACTCGCCCACGTCGTCTGCGGCGACCCGGCGGTCACCATCGGCCAATGCAGCGCCGTCGACTGTGAACGCTTCTACGTCGACGACTCCCGCAATCGCACCCGGCGCTTCTGCTCCAACGCCTGCGCCAGCCGGACCACCGTCGCCGCCTACCGCGCCCGCCGAAAGGCAACGGGCTGACCCCGCACGGTCGGCCCGTTGCCCAGCAGACGAAGTGAGGCGAGCAGCAGACCTCGCAAAGATCGACCAGACGCATCACGGTCGACCCGCCGCAGACTAACCCATGACGATGCATCAGACACGAAAATCTTAGTTCGGGCACTTGTCGATCACGCAATGACCCTGGGGGACGTACTTGGTGTGTGAATGTGACGATGGCCGGGCCCCGTGGGGGAGAGAAGCGAGGGCCGCGGGACTCCGCTGGCCATCGCGCTGACCGGCGGAAACCGCCACGACGTCACCCAGTTGCTTCCGCTGGTCGACGCCATCCCGCGCATCCGAGGCAAACGGGGCCGACCACGCCACCGCCCCGACCAGCTCTACGCCGACCGGGGCTACGACTATGACAAGTTCCGAAGACTGCTGTGGAAGCGCGGGATCAAACCGGTGATCGCCCGTCGGGGCGTCCCGCACGGCTCCGGACTCGGCACCGTCCGCTGGGTGGTCGAGCGGACGAACGCCTCGATCCACGGCTTCCGCCGATTACGGATCCGCTGGGACATCCGCGACGACATCCATGAAGCCTTCCTAAAGCTGGCCTGCTGTGTGATCACCTACAGGCGCGTGCTGAACATCCGGAGCGCGGGCCGGCCCTCTTGATCACCGATCCGGAGCCTCACTCCGTCAGAGACTCGGTGCCGCCGACCAACTTCCTTCAGCTTGTCAGTGTCGCGCCTCAGAGCGCCGAGCCCAGAACAGGACGTGGCCGCTGTCGCCCTCGGGCACGAACTCCTCGTGGACCACGTCAAAGCCGGCCTGCACAAGCCATGCGCGGTTCGTGACGGCATCGGCGTGACTCCACCACATCGCGGCCCCGCCACCAAGCCAGTTTTTATTGGTGCCGGTCCAAGCCCGGTAACCCGTGGTGCTCAAGAACCAGCCTCCCGGCCGCAGCCAGGACGCGACCCGCTCCAGCAGGGCCGGCTGTTCCTCCACCGGAACATGGATCAGGGCATACATGCAGACGACGGCATCGAAGAAGCTGCCCTGGGGAAGCTCCAACGTCGTGGCATCAGCCCGGATGAAGTCGGCGCCCGGCACCAGCTCCCGGGCCCGGCGGATCTGGACCTCACTGATGTCGACACCCGTCACGCGGTGCCCAGCCGCGACCAGGGAACGGGCCACGGGAACCCCGGTGCCGCACCCGATGTCCAGGACAGCGCCTGCCTCAGGCAGCCGACCGAGCAACTCCCCGATCCACGTTCCGTACTTCGTCTCGCTGCCAAATGCCCGCTCATAGAGCTCCGACAGCACGTCATACCCGCGCCGAACCACTTCCTTCGGATCTTCAACGTCCACGGCGCGCACGTTACGACGCCCTCCGTCAGGAGCGCGACCGCTTTAACTCAGGCTCCTGGCCGACACCCGGCTGGAGGACTGCGCTCGCCATTTTGTTAGCTCCTCTAAATGCGTCGACGAGGCGAGGGTGCGCTACCTTGTCGATCTCGTCACCCCCGCCAAGGGCACTGTCTGCCAACCGGACCGGACGCCCTTCGGGTAGGCCCTGGCTGCGGCTCGCAGTCCAGGCCGCAGTCGCGGAGAGGCAGGGGGCCGGAGCGCCCGCACGCCAGCCCGATGAAGGTCTGTCACCACGAGGCACCGACACGGGCACTCGACGCGCTGAGCAGGCGGTGTCGCGGACTCGAACGCACAAGACATGCCCTCTTTGCCGATTGACCGGCCATCGAGTGCAGTCACGCCCCCGAAGTCCGCCTGTCTCAAGCCGACGCCGCCTGAGGCGCCGCAACCCCGACGGGGGATTCACAAGACTTGACGATCACTCTCGTTCCGCGGGTGCCACAGGAATTCGCGGCTAGCCGCGTGCTCCGCTGTCTATTCCTTCTCGCCACCGGATGAAGCGTGCTGCTGATCCTAGATGGCGCGACCGACGGCCCCGTGCAGCGGCGCGCGCCGGCCTGGCCGCCGGCGACGGGAAGGGCAGTACGGCGGGGAGGGCTTCTGAAGGACGGAGTGAGTGCGATTGGGTGGGGCGGTGTCATTGTCCGTGTTGGCTGATGTCCTGCCGGTTGCGTCGGTGGACTGGCCGCCTGCGGATGGCCGCCACCTGGCCCTGGAGCCTCGAACTGACCACCGCACTCAACCGCCTCGCCGCGCTGCCCGACCAGCCACCTGACCGATGCTGTCGCCGCTGACCACCCACGACCCGAGGACCCCGATCCACCAGGCCCTTGGCCGCCGCCAGGCTGCCGACAGACGGCGTCGCGCCGGCCCGTAAGTGGGGGCGGTGCGACGCCGTCTGTCGCGTGGTGGGGGTGGAGTCGGCGCGGAACAGACCGTCGAGAGGCCTGAGCGCAGGACAGCCGCCACGGCCGTGGGGGACGGTCAGCGCGCGGGCTGGGCGCCGGGCAGAGCGAACTGTCGGGTGAGGATGGGCCATTCGTGGTGGTAGACCGGAAAGGGGATGTCGTGCTCGGCCAGCGGTGTGCCCAGGACGGCGATGCGGGCAAGGACGGCGCCGTTGACGTCGAGTCCGCCGTAGAGCCGGGCTTGGCCCTGGACGGTCGGCACGCGGTTGGCGGAGTCGATGGATACCGTGCCGTCGACGTCGGCTCGTAGGTACGGTTCGACGGTGGCCTTCACGCCCAGTGCGTCGTAGAGGGCGACGGAGCCGTCGGCCTCGAGGCCGGTGCGGACTGAGGCGTGGCCATTGATCGAGGCATTGACCGGGGAGATCGTGGTGGCGACGGGTTCGGTCGTCGAGGTCCAGCCGGCCGTTTTGGTGTAGTCGGCGTGGATGGCCCAGTTGCCGTCGATGGCCTGGGTGGTGTCGACGGTGACGGTGCCGTCGGCGCTGACCTCGGCGCAGAGGGTGACGTTGAGGGTGATCACCACCGGCACCTGGCCGACCATCACGACGGGGGAGGCGGTGAGGGTGGCGACGGGGATCTTGACCCGGCCGGTGGAGCCGGTGAGGCCGGCGGTGAGGTGCCAGCGGGCGTGCGCGCCGAGGTCGAAGCCGACCCTGGCCTGTTCGGGGGCGAGCATGCCTCGGGAGCCCTGGTAGGAGAACATCACGCTTGGGTCGAGTTCGAGCGAGCCGTTGAGTGCGGCTTGCGCGCCGCCGGGCAGCGGGACGGCGTCGCTCATGTCCAGTTCCAGTGCGGCGGACGCTGAGGCGTCGGCGCCGTCGGGGTTGGGGACGTAGGTGGCTTTGAGGTTTTTCAGCTGCGGGGTGATCTGGATCTGGTGCGGGTCCAGGGCGCGTTTGATGTTGGCCCAGGTCTGGCCGAGCAGTTCAGATATGGTCGCTGGCCGGGTGCTGACCTCGACTGTGTCCTGCCCTGCGGGCTTGACGGCGGTGATCGCGAGCAGGGCGCCGTGTGGTGCGGCGGCCGTGGGTGGGCTGTCGATCAGCCGGCCGGGGCGCACGGCGCCGGCCGCTGCCGCTGTGGCGTTCGGGCTGGGGGTGTCCTTGCCGGTGCCGACCACGGCGAGGACTGCCTTGCCGGTGCGTCGGTTGTAGGAGGTCAGTTTGAGCGCTGGGCCACCGGGCGATGTCGACCGGGTTGATGAGTCGTCGGACGGGTGGGTCGAGGGACCAGCGGACGGGCCGGTGGATGTGCGGCCGGCGTCGGGATCCACCAGTGTCACTGCCGGGTTGCCGGGCGGCGGAGGGGGCAGCGGACTGCGGGTCGGGCCGGGTGTGGTCAGGGCGGCTGCGTGGGCGGTGGAGGTGGCTGGTTCGGGGGACGTGGCGGTCGGCGACGTCGAGGCGCAGGCGCTGAGTGAGAGCACCGCGGACACGGCGAGCGCGGGCAGTGCGAGGGTACGCACGGACATGCGGAGGGTCACCTTCGTCGTCAGTCGGCTTGAGCGGTTGGGCATGTACACGGCATGCTACCGGCAAGTAGTAAGCCACTGTTGCTGGCGGTCACTCACGCCCTCGCCGCACTACGGCTGTTGTCCGAGCGGCAGGGAGGAAGAGGGCGCGCGGCCCGCGGACGCGGTGAGCTGACGTGCCGCCATGAAGCCTGCCGGCCGCCCTTTGTTGCGTGTGGCGTGACCTCGGGGATTTGACGGGCCGTCGCTTTCCGTGCCGACGCCGTTCGCACTCGATGTGATCCTCGTCGCATTCCGGCGTTCTCGTGCAGGAAAAGGCAGTTGACGTGACTTTGCCACCCTTCCGAGCGGTTAGGGTGGATCGTGTCGGCCCGCTCGCAGCGCGGCTCCGACTCCTCCATTCGGTTCGCTGCCGTGCTGGTCCAAGACGCCGGCAGGGCCGCGACGCGGCCTGCCGCACGCAGGCTCCACCACACGCGGACACCTCACCCAGGAACCGTTCCGATTGCGAGGGTTAGATCCGGTCCCGGGCGAACCCCGGCGGCCGCGGGGATTTTTGGGGAGACAGATTGGCTGCGCATTTCCGGATTGCCTGCACGGGCGACATCGACGAACTTCTGACGCTCTATCGGGCGGTCTACGGCAGCACCTACACCCTGCCTCTCGGCACCGACCGGGAGGTGATGGCCCGGGAGATAAACTCCGCCACGACCACCTGGCTGGTGGCCCGGGACATCTCGAGCGGACGCCTCGTCGCCTCGATTCTCGGCACCGTCGCTCCCCAGGAGCGGCTCGGCAAGCTCCAGGGACTGGCCGTCCATCCCGACGCCCGGGGCGGCGGTATCGCCCGGCAGGCGGTGCGCGAGCTCAGCGATCGGCTTCTCGCCGAGCAACCGGTGGACTCGGTCTATGCCACAGCCCGCACCAACTCCACGGCGCCGCAACGGATCTGCCTGCAGAGCGACTTCCGGGCACTTGGCGTGTTCCCGAACCTGCGCAAGTCCGAGCGGCACGAGACGATGGTGCTGCTGGCCCGACACCGGCCGGGGGTGCTCGAACAGCGCCTGACCGTGCCCCGGGTGCCCGCGGGACTGGGCGGCCTGGTCGACGCACTGCACCAGACCGTCGGCCTGGCCGAGGCGCCCCGGCCCCACGTGGAGCAGCGGACGCCGGAGACCTCGACCGGCCCGGTGCCGCCCACGGCTGCCACCTCCTTCGAACTCGTGGACGCGCCCGCGTTCGTCCGGCGGCGGTTCGCCGAGGCGCTGCCCGATCCCGGCGCCCGGTTCTACCCCTTCCACGCGCCGAACGTCCTGCTCACCGCCGAGGACGGCGGCTTCGAGGTGTACGCCCAGCTGAACCGGGGCGACGGCTACTGCGCCCTGGTCGCCACGGCGCCCGCACTCGCGGAGCGCGGCGGCGACCTGGACGCGGTCATCTGCACGCTCTCCGACCACGGTGCGCTGCACATCGAAACGCTGCTGCCGCTGGACCACTACGCGGACCTGAACCTGCTGCTCGGGCACGGGTTCCTGCCGGCCGCCGCTTACCCGGCCATGCGCCGCGAGGGCGACGGCTACCGCGACTACGTGGTGATGGCGCGCACCATGAAGCCCCTCGACTTCCGCGGCCTCGCCATTGACGCCGCCTTCCGCCCCTTCACCGAGCAGTACATCGAGCTGTGGAAGCAGCAGTACCTCAACACCCACGGGATTTTCCAGTGAACCAGTATCTTGAACCGGTCGCGGTCCCGGACCCGGCCGCGCTCGCGCATGTCCAGCGGCTTTGCGACATCGCCGAGCCCTACGCCGTCGGCCCCGGGCTGGACGAGTTGTTCGTCCGGGCGATCAACGAGTCGAACGCCTGGCATGCGGCCAGGTCCCCGTTCTTCGCCCGTCTGTGGGCGTCCGGGCCGACCGGCGGAGCGCCGCTCGGCGGGATCGACGAGCTTCACCGACTGCCGTTCGTGCACGCCAACTTCTTCAAGGCGCACGAGGTGGTCTCCGTCCCCGAGCAGGACATCGCCCTGCACGTCACCTCGTCCGGGACCACCGGCCAGAAGTCGCAGATGTTCTTCGACCAGTGGACGTTGCGCAATGGGCAGCGCATGGTCGCCCGGGTCTTCGACTTCTACGGCTGGCTGGGCGAGCAGGAACCGGTCAACTACCTGCTCTCCAACTACCAGCCCCGGCCCGGCCTCAACCTCGGCACCTCCTTCACGGACGAGTACCTGTGCCACTTCGCCCCGGTGCGGTCCGTGGAGTACGCGCTCAAGCACACCGGCACCAGCCACGAGTTCGACCCCTTCGGCTGCGCCCGGGCCCTGGTCCGGTACGCCGAGGAGGGCGCCCCGGTGCGGATCCTCGGCTTCCCGGCCTTCCTCTCGTTCACCCTGGACCGGATGCGCGATCTGGGCCTGCCGCCCGTGCAGTTGGACCCGCGCTCCTTGGTCGTCTTCGGCGGCGGCTGGAAGGGCCACGCCGACAAGCAGGTCGCCAAGCCGGAGTTGTACCGGCGCATCCACGAGCAGCTGGGCATTCCCGACGAGCGGATCCGCGATGGCTACGGCGCCGTAGAGCACTCGGTGCTCTACATGGAGTGCGCCAACCACCGCCTGCACGTGCCGACCTGGTCGCGGATGCTGGTCCGCGACGTGGGCACGCTGGAACCGCTGCCCTACGGGGAGCGCGGCTACGCCCAGTTCGTCTCGCCCTACATCACCTCGGTGCCGGCCCAGTCGGTGCTTATGGGCGACCTGGTCTCGCAGCACTCCCCCGAGGAGTGCGGCTGCAGCCTGCCAACCCCCTGGTTCGCCGTCCACGGCCGGGCCGGGGTCAGCCGCAACCGCAGCTGTGCCATCGCCGCCGCCGAACTGCTCAAGGGAACGTCATGACGATCGATCAGCACTATTGGCAGGGCGCCTGGGTGGACGACGCCGAGGCCGACAGGCGTCTGGACGGGCTCGGCGACGACGTGCGTGCCGCGCTCGGGCAGCCGTTGAGCCCGCTGGTCGTCCTGGCTGCTTGCGACCGGTTGGCCGCGGCCCTGGCCGACCCGAACAGCGGCCCCTCGACCCGTCTGGCCGCCGAGCTCGCGGCGTCGGACGTGCCCGCCCAGGAGGCCGCCCGCACCCTGAACGACCTCGCCGAAGCCCTGGGCCGGGAGCCGCTTGAGACCAAGCTCATGCGCGAGCTCGGCGGCATCGACCCGGGCCGGCTGGCCCGCTTCGACTTCCGGGAGGAGATCTTCGAGGCTTGGCTGCCCGTCGGCCTGTTGGTCCATGTCGCGCCGGGCAACGCCCCGGCCGCGGGCGCGCTCAGCGTCGTCGAGGGTCTGCTCGCGGGCAACGTCAACGCGGTCAAGACCAGCGGCGGATCCCGGTTCACCCAGCTGCTACTGGCCCAGCTGGCCGAGCTGGACCCCAGCGGCCTGATCGCCGCGCGGACCATCGTGCTGAACTTCCCCTCCAGCCGCACCGACTGGCTGCGTCGCCTGTGCGCGCAAGCCGACGCAGTCGCCGCGTGGGGCGGTGAGGAGGCGATCGCCGGGGTGGCGGCCCTGGTGCCGCCGGGCTGCCGTCTGGTCGACTGGGGACCCAAGCTGTCCTTCAGCTACCTGACGAAGGACACCTGGTCCTCTCCCGCGACGCTGAGCGGCATCGCCGAGGACATCTGCCGACTGGACCAGCAGGCCTGCTCCAGCCCCCAGGTGGTCTACCTCGACACGGAGGACGCGGACCAGGTCTTCGCCTTCGCCGAGCGGTTCGCCGAGGTCCTCGACCGGACCGTGGCCGCTCTCGCCCCGGCCGCTCCGGAGCTACTGGAGCGCGCCGAGATCAGCAACACTGTGTTGGTCGCCAGGCTGGAGGAGCATCTGGGGCTGACCCGGGTGCACGAGGCCGCCGACGGAAGCTGGCGGGTCCTGGCCGACACTCGCAACGCGCTGCGCGCCTCCCCGCTGCACCGCACGGTATGGGTGAAGCCGCTCCCGCGCACCCGGATCGTGGACGTGCTGCGGCCGATGCGCCGCTACCTGCAGACGGTTGGCCTGGGTGCCGGCCGCACCGACACCGCGGAGCTGGCCCAGGCGGTGCTCGCGGCCGGCGCACAGCGCGTCACCGTGCCCGGGCGGATGCTCCACAGCTACAACGGCGAGCCGCACGACGGCGTCTACGCGCTCCAGCGCTACAGCCGCCGGGTGGACGTGCAGCTGGACGCCAGGTTCACCGGCGACGCCTGCCTGGACGACCTGGTCTCCGCCCGCGAACTGACGCCGCCGCCAGTCGAGGTGGTCTCCAAGACCGACTTCGAGCTGCTCCAGGACGACTTGAGCCGGGCCGAGGTGTTCTTCCGCAGCGGCGGCAGCTCCGGCGCGCCGAAGCTGTCCGCCTTCACCTGGGACGACTACCACGAGCACATGCGCTCAGGTGCCGAGGGCCTGCTCGCGGCGGGCTTCGACGCGCGGACCGACCGGGCCATGAACCTCTTCTTCGGTGGGCTGCTCTACGGCGGCTTTCCCAGCTTCTTCTCCGTGCTGGAGACCCTGCAGGCGGTGCAGTTCCCGATGGCCGCCCAGGAGGACCACGCCCTGGTCGCCCGCTCGATCGTCGAGCACCAGGTGAACACCCTGTTCGGCATGCCCAACTACCTGCTGCGCGTGTTCACCGCTGGGGAAGCCGAGCTGCGCGCCTACCGAGGCGTGCGCAAGGTGTTCTACGGGGGCGAACACTTTCCGCAGGCGCAGCAGGACTGGCTGCGCAGCGAGTTCGGGGTGGAGTTGATCCGCTCGGCCGCCTACGGCAGCGTTGATGCGGGCCCGCTGGGCTACCAGTGCCCGGATGCGCCGGACCGGGTGCACCACCTGTTCAGCGGACTACAGACGCTGGAGATCCTCGCCCTGGAGGAGGACCGGCCCGCCGTCTTGGGCGAGACCGGCCGCCTGGTGTTCACCGCGCACACGCGCCGTGGCCAGCGCCTGGACCGTTATGAGATCGGCGACCTGGGACGCTGGATGCCGGGTGAGTGCCCGTGTGGACGACGCACTCCCCGCTTCGAGTTGCTGGGCCGGTTCGGGGACATCTTCCGCAGCGGCAGCCACTTCCTCAACCTCCGCCGCTTCACCGCGGTGGCCGAGGAGACTCTCGGCCACCGCGGGGCGCTGCAGATCGTGCTGGACGAGGACGACGCGGGTGAGTCGTTGACCGTCCGGCTGGAGGCGCAGGCCTCCGAGGCGACGGCCCGGGAGGCGCTGGCCCCGGAGGCGGAAGTGGGGACTGCGGGCGCGCAGGCGTCGGGCGCGGACGCGCGTGAGACCTCGGCGGGGACGCGGCCGCAGGTGCGCGCGACCCCGCAGGACTTCCTGGACGGCTACCCCGAGCTCGCGGCCGCGGTCGTGCGGGACCGGCTGGTGGAGCTGCGCGTGGAGCACCTGCCGTCCGACGGCTTCGAGCGCACCGCCGCCAGCGGCAAGCTCCTGGCCGTTGTCGACAAGCGCAAGCGCAACCGCTGACACCCTGCCGGGTCGGACGGCCCCCGCGCCGTCCGACCCGGCACCCCCGCGCTGCGGACCCCGACCTCCACTACGAGACGACACCGACAGGACCCGGACCGATGAACCGCCAACAGACAGCGGACCTGATCGCCTTCGCACGGGAACACTCGCCGTTCTACCGTGATCTCTACGCCGGCCTGCCCGCCGCAACGGCCGACCTGACCGCGCTCCCGCTGGTCGACCACACCGCCTTCTGGCAGGCCCACGGCCCCACGACCAGCCGGATCCTGACCGGCCCGCACGACGACGGGATCGTCTTCAAGACCGGCGGCACCACCGGCGCGCCCCGCGTCTCGCGCTACACCCGCGAGGAGTGGCGCGCGATGTGCCACCGCTTCGGCGAGGGCCTGCCCGCCGCCGGACTGCTCCCGGGCGACCGGGTGGCCAATCTCTTCTATGCCGGAGAGCTCTACTCCAGCTTCGTCTTCACGCTCAACCTCCTGCAGGAGGCGCCGATCCCCACCGTCCAGCTGCCGATCGGCGGCGCCGCGCCACTGGAGTACACCATCGCTGCGCTGCGCGACTTCTCCGCGACAGTGCTCGCCGCCCCGCCCACCTCGCTCTGCCGGCTGGCCCGCCAGGTGGTCGCCACGCACGGCACGCTGCCTGACGTCAGGCTGGTCCTCTTCAGCGGCGAGGCCTTCTACAGCGACCAGCTCGCGCTGCTGGCCAAGGCCTTCCCGGGCGCCCGGGTCCGCTCCATCGGCTACGCCAGTGTGGACGCCGGCGTCCTGGCCGGACCGGTGGCGGGCGAGCCGGACTCGCGGATCCACCAGGTCTTCACCACCGACAAGATTGTCGAGCTGCTGGATCCGGAGACCGGCGAGCCGATCGAGGAGCCGGGCCGCCCCGGGCGTGTGGTGGCCACCGATCTCGCCCGCCGGCTGATGCCCGTCATCCGCTACCCGGTCGGCGATCTTGCGGAGTGGACGGACTTCCCCCGGCGCCGGTTCCGGCTGCTGGGACGCGCCGAGGAGGGCGCTCGGGTCGGTGTCGTCACCGTCTATCTGGAGGACCTGCGCGGTGTCGTGGCCGCGGCCGACCCACATCACCGCATCGCGGACCTGCAGATCGTGCTGCGGCACCGTGGCGAGCGCGACGAGCTGGTGCTGCGGCTCGCGGACAACGCGGAGGGCGAGCAGGCGGGCTCGGCGGGCGCCCCGCGTGACGGAGAGCGGCAGGCGCTGGCCCAGGACATCGCCCGGCGTCTCTGCCAGGCCCGCCCGATGTTCGACGAGCAGGCACGGCGCGGCCTCATCCATCCGCTGGCGGTGGAGTGGGTCGGCGCCCAGGACCTGACGGTCAATCCGCGCACCGGCAAGCTCGTCCGGCTCATCGACGAGCGGATGGACTGACTCCGACCGGCCCTTTCCCGTCTCCCGTTGCCGTTCCGTCCACAGCTGAGCCGGCGGGAGCAGGAACGGCCCTCCCGAGCGTCCAGAACCGGCAGCTTGGGACTTGAGGTCCCGGCGTGCGGCGTTGAACCCCGGCTGCCCGCGCGACTATTGGGACAATCCATCCTTTGCTTGCCAATTAGGACAATGTCCAAGTCGGTCATGCGTTTGGGCGACCATCCGAGGTGAAAGACGCTCTCGCTTGCGTGGATCTCTAGCATACGACGGCGCAAGCCTTAAAGGATTTCGCCAAAATCGATCAGACGCTATCCACTCCATGCGCAATGGGCTTGACGAGCCCTAAATTGCGCAGCGAGGGCGTTGCCTTCAACCCTGGAGATTCCAGGGCGAGTTGACCCCCCTGGCGACGGCTAAATCTCAGGGGGGTCCGAGTTGATCAGACAGGACCGCGATGGACGGACATGTTGATCTCGCAGCACTCGTGCTGCTACTCCTCGCAGCCATGGTGGCGGCGTTGACCTACCACTCACCCGCGCTCGCGGCGCCGCTGGAGGCGGCTGTCGCAGTTGTTGGGCTCGCCTACATGCTGCTGAAGAAGAAGCCATAGGCGAAACGGCTCCGAGTTGCGCTCCACGGGATTCCCGTGGGGCGCTTTTCATTTTCGTTGACCCTGGTGGTGATGTGCTGAAATCTGTGGCTAACTTTGGAGGACGTTTGCCAAGGGTAGAATGCGCTTCTCTCAAAAAAAATCGGACTTTATGGCACAAACCACCCCGTGTACTCATGGCGAGCCATGGCGACCCCTGGCGCAACCATGGCGAATTTCTCCCTGACAATCCGGACAATGCGCAGGAGATGTGAAGGCGATCTTCACGGTTTGCTCTGGTGTGGCCGGGGGCGCTTGGCTAAGGCCTGTCCCGCAATTGATCTTCGAGGTGGGCGTTGCCCAGGTTCGGCGCGGGGGCGGGATGGACTACGCGGCTTGGAGCAGGTTGCGCAGCCAGGCGATGCCGGGCATGGCGGTGTGGCCGGCTCGCCCGGGCGAATGAGCTTCACGAGCGCAGTGACGCGAACCCCTGCCAGTGCACGAGATCTCCCGCAGACTGGACAGGGTCACCGCACGGAACAGCCCAGTCGCTGATAGAACTCGACGAAGGAATAGGTCATGTCCGATCAGAGTCCGAAGCCCGCCGGGGCTTCCGTGATCAGCCGCGAAGAGGCGGCCCAGAGCATCGCCACGGCCTTGAAGGACCACACCCACTTCATCGCCACCGTCCCGCCCGGGATGGCCGGCGACGCCGCCGAGCTTCTGGAGGGGCTGCCCGGCTTCGTGATGATGCTCGACCAGGGAATGGACACTGTCCTGACCACGTCGTCGGCCGCCATCGTGGCTGCGACCGACGGCCTCGCCGCCAGGCAGAGCGCCGCCGTGGCGCTGGTGCCGAAGACCGTCGGCACGACCGCGATCAGCGAGTGCTTCGGTCAGGAGATCCCGGACGACGGGAGCCAGGACATCCTGAACCTGAGCGACGACGGCGACGTTGCCTTTCCGACCCTGTTCATCGACGCCGTCGACCTGGTGGACCCGCTTGGCGCGGCGCAGATGCGCGGGCAGGGACGGCCGATCAGCTAGCCGATCCATCCCATATCGGCTGCCATCGAGCAGCCTGTCCGCACAGCGTCAGCGGGAGCGGATCCTCGGGCGTGACAGGGTCAGCCACCAATTGCGACAGCCCTTAGATACGCGTGATGGGTGCCCCGCGAGCGGCCACGGACGGTCACGCCCTGCCGGCGGAGTCATCCGGGTCAGCGGTTGGGCCTGGGCCGAAGCGATCGAGCAGCAGCCACCCAGATGCGGATTCGCCGGAACGTCAGGCGGTACGCGGGGCGTGTTCAAAGTTTCTCTACTGGATCAGGGCAGCCCGCCACAGGCGGGCCGCGCGCCGCCGCCCGGGGATCCCCGCCCCCGCTCCTGTCTCCGCCCCGCTCGGGGCGGGCCCCAGGCTGGCGGCGCAAAGCCCTAGTAGGCGAGCCACCAGACCCACAGAGAACCCCGAACACACCGCCACCGCCCGGCAACCCGTCACGGACGATGGCCGCTCTCCGTACGGCCAGGCCCCCCGCCGCCCGATGATCCGGGGCGGACGGAACCCGTCAAGCCCGCGCAGCTCACCGCCGTTCGCATCCTCCCCGCCGTCCCCGCGGCCTTGACCGAACCCGCCCGCCCCTACACACCGGCAGCTATCGGGGGGCCCGCCCGAAATGGCGCCGCTGGAGACACCACGGCCCCAGCCGCCGAACGGGTGGCTGGGGCCGGTCATGCCGCGAGGCGCTAGTTGAAGCCAGGGTAGAGACATCGTTGTTCGCGGGCGTAGGGTTCCGGACGTGACGGGGACACGTGGTGAACTGGTGGGCGGGCGCTACCGGTTAGCCGAGGTGATAGGCCAGGGTGGTATGGGCCGTGTGTGGCGAGCCACGGACGAGGTGTTGGGTCGCCACGTTGCGGCCAAGCAGGTTCTGCTGGCGCCTGAACTCACCGCCGAGGAACGTGTCCGTCTCATCCGGCGCACCCGAGTGGAGGCCGAAGCGGCAGCCCGGCTGCGCCATCCCGGCATCGTCACCGTCCATGACGTGGTCGACCATGCCGGCGCACCGTGGATCGTCATGGAACTCCTGCCCGGCCCTTCGCTTGGCGCCCTGATCGCCCGTCAGGGCCGACTGGAGTGGCCGCAGGCCGCCGCCTTGGGGGCGCAAGTTGCGGACGCGTTGGCGCACGCCCATAGCGCCGGGATCGTCCACCGAGACCTCAAGCCCGACAACATCCTGTTGGACGGCGATCGGGCCGTCCTCACCGACTTCGGCATCGCGCGGATCCTGGACTCTGTGGCCACCCTGACCTCCTCGCGGACCGTCATCGGAACCCCGCAGTACATGCCGCCTGAACAACTCAATGGCCTGCAGGTGGAGGCGTCAGGGGACCTTTGGTCCCTGGGCGCCACGCTCTATGCAGTCGTGGAAGGGCAGCCTCCGCACACCGGCGCCAACCTGATGGCTGTCATTACCAGCATCCTCACGCACCCCCTGCCCCCGCCCGCCCACGCTGGCGCCTTGACCGAGATCCTCACCGAGCTCCTAGTCCGGGATGCGCCTCTCCGCCCGGCTGCCACCGAGGTTGCCCGGCGCCTGCGCGAACTCAACCTCGGGGCGAGGAACGGCTCATCCGCAGACCTTCGCACGCAGCCGGACGTTGATAGCGAAGCACCAACCGTGTCAGCACCGGCCCGACAGCTCACCCGTCAACCTCGCGTGAGCGAGGGCCCCTCCATCACGGCGCCCCCGTCGGGGCTGACAGGCAGGCGAGGGACGGTGAGCCGTCGCGTGGTCCTTGGCGGCGCCCTGGGAGCCGCCGCGCTGGCGGGCGGCCTGACCGCTCTGTTGAAGCTGGAGGGCAGTCCATCCCGTCACCGCTCAGCCGGTTCCTCCGGTTCAGCCACTCCTAGTAGCTCAACCACTCCCGCCCGCCACATCAAGTACCTCACTCTCACGGACCAGACAGCTGCAGTCCACGCGGTGGCCTTCAGTCCCGACGGCAAGACCGTCGCCACCGGCAGCACCGACAGCACGGCAAGGCTGTGCGACGTCGCCACCGGCAAGACCATCACCGCCTTCGTCAGCCAGGACGGGGGTGTCATCGCAGTGGCGTTCAGCCCCGATGGCAAGACGCTCGCCACTGGCGATGACAAGACCTTGAGTCTGTTTGACGTCACCACCGGCCAGTCCATAGTCACCTTCACCGGCCACGCCGGCCTTGTGTACTCGGTGGCATTCAGTCCTGACGGCAAGACTCTTGCGAGCGGAAGTGGCGACAACACTGCACGGCTGTGGGACACAAGCACCGGCAAAACCATCACGACGCTCGCCGGTCACGCCAATTCGGTCTACTCGATTGCCTTCAGTCCCGACGGAAGGACCCTCGCCACCGGAAGCGCCGACACAACAGCCAAGCTGTGGGACACCGCCACCGGTAAGACCCTCAGAACCCTCGCCGGTCACACCAACGGTGTCACATCGGTGACCTTCAGTCCCGACGGAAGGACCCTCGCCACCGGCGCCAACGACGACACCGCACGCCTGTGGAATACCTCCACTGGCCAATCCACTGCCACTCTCGCCAATAGCGCAGGCGTCGTCTTCGCGGTGGCTTTCAGCCCCGACGGCAACACACTCGCGACGGGCAATGAAGGAAACTCGGCGACATTGCGGGATGTAGCCACCGGAAAGGTCACCATCACCCTTTCCGGCCAGGCCAACGAGGTCTACGCGGTGTCCTTCAGCCCCGACGGCAAGACACTCGCTACGGGCAGCCTCGACGGCACCACGAGACTTTGGGACCTGACGTCGGGCTAGTTTCCCGGCGAGGAGAGAACAAGCAGAGGAGTTGGCCCTCCGACTGGAGGGCCCGCGCAAGGATCTGTCGCGAATGCAGTCGCGCGTGATCTTCACCTAGACCCCACTCTTACGGCCAGGCCGCGACAGACCGGCGAGGCAGTCACCGACCGCTCGGCTGATCGTTTGCCGGGTATGAACTGCTCTTGTCCGCCGCCCGACCGCGACCTCTGCCTCGACTGCCGCGGCTGGGGCTACCAGGTCGGCACCGTTGGCGACGACCGGCCGAAGTGCCCGCACTGCCACGGTCAGGGCGGCCAGCAGCCTCACGACCTCGCCTGCGGCGCTCTGGGGCCGGTCGAGCCCGCGCCGCCCTACCCGTGGTCCGAGTAGCACCCACAGGCAACGCTGGTGCGCAGTAGGCTCCCCGCATGCCTCAGATCAGCGCAGTCGTGTTTGACGTCGGGGAGACCATCACCAGCGACCGTCGCTTCTGGGCAGACTGGGCCGATTGGCTCGAAGTGCCGCACCACACCCTCTCCGCGCTCGTCGGCGCCGTTGTCGCTCAAGGCCGCGACAATGCCGACGCCCTCCGCTTGATCAAGCCGGACCTGGACATCTGGGCCGAATACGAGAAGCGCGAGCGGTGGGGCAGGGGCGAGCACCTCGACGACACCGACCTTTACCCCGACGTCCGCCCCGGCCTCCAGGCTCTCCGTGACGTCGGCCTGAAGGTGTACGTCGCCGGGAACCAGACCGCGCGCGTCGCCGGCCTGTTGCGGGCGCTCGATCTGCCAGCGGACGGTGTGGCTACATCCGGGGAGTGGGGCGCCGCGAAGCCCCACCGTGGTTTCTGGGACTGCGTCCTGAAGTGGACTGGCCTGCCCGCCGAGCAGATCCTCTACGTCGGCGACCACCCCGCCAACGACATCGCCCCCGCCCAAGCCGCCGGCCTGAAGGCCTGCCACATCCGCCGCGGACCCTGGGGCTACCTGTGGGCAGACCAGCCCGAGGCCGCCGCCGCGGACTACCGCATCAACTCGCTGGCCGAGCTCGCCACCCTGCTCTCGTGATGCGAGCGTGCCCAGCCTGCTGGAGAACAGGCTGGGCGCTTCACCTGCACGGCAATCAGCTGCACCGGTACCGTTCCAGATGGTGAGTCAGGAACGGAGTCCAGCATGCCACCGCGCAACCCGGACACGGTGGGGGCGCGCATCGCCGCCGCCCGCCGCCTCAAGCGCCTCGATCAAGCCGAGCTCGCGGCAGCCGCACACGTATCGACCAGCACCATCAAGAAGATCGAGCAGGGCTCCCGCCGGCCAAGCGACCAGGTCCTCGAAGCGGTCGCGGACGCGCTCGACGTCGACCCCGAGCAGCTCCTCGGCACCGCGAGCCTGACCAGCAGCCGCGTCCACGCCACGATCCCCACCCTCAGGGCCGCGATCGACGCCTACGACCTCCCCGACGACGGCCCAATCCGATCCCTCCGCGAGCTGCGCGACGCCACCGCGGGCCTGGAGCACAAGCGCCTCGACTCCCAGTACGCGCAAATCACCCGCACGCTGCCCGACCTCCTCGCTGAACTGTCCCGAGCCGTACACACCCTCCAGGGCGCAGAGCGCCAGCAGGCCGCCGCGCTCCTCGCCTCCGCCTACCGGTCCGCCGACGCCGTTGTGTACAAGTTCCGATACCACGACCTGTCCGTCCGCCTCATCGAGCTCATGCGCTGGGCCGCCCACCAGGCCGAGGATCCGGCACTGGACGCGACCGCGGCGTACGTCCGGATGGAGACGTTCTTCGCGGCCGGCCAACCTCAGAGCCTCGCCACCGGGCTGCGGACACTGGAGGCCGCGATCGACGCCGCCCCGGCGAACGCGTCCCGGCACGTCACCGCCGCGGTCGGCGCCCTGCACATGCGCGCCGCCGTCGCTGCCGGCCGAGTCCGAGACGAAGACCGCGCCCACACCCACCTGGCCGGTGCCGACCGCTGCGCCAGGCGTGTCCCCGAAGGCGTGTACGCCGGCACCGCATTCGGCCCGGACAGCTTCCACATCCACCAAGTCGCCGTCGCCGTCGAGCTCGGCAACGCCACCACCGTCCTCAACGCCGCACGCACCTGGAAGCCCCCGGCGTGGCTTCCGGCAGAGCGACGCTCGCACTTCTACATCGACATCGCCCGCGCCCAGCTCTGGCAGAACCTCCAAGACGACGCCTTCGAGTCGCTTCAGGTCGCACGCCGGATCGCCCCACAGCACGTCCGCGAGCACGGACAGGTCCACCAGACCCTGAAGTCGCTGCTCCGCACCAAACGCTCCGACCGCGACAGCCTGATCGGGTTCGCGGAATGGGCCCACGTCGTCTGATCTAGGGACACAAGCTGTGTCCCTAGGTGCCCTTGCGGGTCGCCAGCATGAGTGGTGTCAGAGATCGCTCGCCCTGAGCGGAGGACGCCACCCATGGCGTATGTACTGGAACGACGCCTGCCGCTGCCCGAGCAGGTGAGCATCGCCCGTCTCCATGGCGAGGCATGCATCGGGTGCGGCCAGACCGCAGACGAGGATCGCCCGCTTGTGTCGGCCGGGACCGTAACGGTCCCCGACGGCAACGGTGTTGGCCGGCCCTGGCAGGTGGTCACGTGCCCCGAATGCACTCTGCGGAAGACGTGATGGCCACCGTGCACCCCACGATGGTCGACTGGGAGCCACCAGTCGGGCCGGCCCAGAGGATTGAGGTCAGTGGCGAGCAGTTGTACGGGCGGGCGTGCGTCCGCTGTGGCTGCCAGCTCGACGGCCTCATGGATTCCGGCTACGTCTACACGACCACGACCGCTGGCGCCCGGTTGCCGTGGCCTGTGAAGGCGTGCCCACACCACACCGTGCAGGGGGCGGCGTGACCACGCTTCAGGAGCCAGAGGCCCCGAACACCGACGCGGACGAAGGCCTAGATGTTCTGACCACGGAGGTTGGTGACGGGGTTCACGGTGGGGTGATCTTGAAATAGGTGAGGGCCTTCTGGCTCGGTGTGGATTGCGACATCTGCACCGGCTCCCAGAAAGGCCCTCATGCCACACCGTAACGCACCCCTGACCGAGACCGGCCGCCTGCGTCTGGCCCGTTGCGTGGTCGACGACGGCTGGCCGCTGCGCCGCCCGCCCCCTCGCT
>NZ_QKYN01000018.1 GCF_003258295.1 Streptacidiphilus pinicola
TCCGCCCAGACGTCGACCAGCGGCTCGCTGGTCGACGTCTGGGCGGAGACGACCAGGCCGGTGTGGCTCTTGGTGCCGCCGGGGCCGGCGTAGGTGACCACGATGTCGCCGGGCTGGGCCAGCTCGGGGTGGTCGCCCAGGTCGACGCCGATGCCGCTGTCCTGGAGGTAGTCGTACAGGTTGTGGTACTGCGGCAGGTCGGAGATCAGCAGCAGGTCGTAGACCTCGCCGTTGGGGGCGTGGTACGTGAAGTAGTCGGTCTGCGGGTCGTTCGGGCCGAGGCCCGGGATCAGGCCGGCGGCGGCCAGCGAGCGCGCGACGAACTCGGCGCACTGGTAGTTCGGCTGGTCCCCGCCGAAGGCGACCGGCGTGCTGTCGTTCCAGGCCGTCCAGTTCCAGTGCGCGTCCGCGTAGTGGACCTCGGCGGCACGCATCAGCGCGTCGACCGGGGACTGGGTGCCGGCCGCGGCCGTCGGCGCGGTGCTCGGCACCGCCGCCGCGGGGCCGGCGAGCGCGGGGCCGGCGGCCAGGGCGAGCGCGGCGACGAACGCGGCCGCGGCGAGGCGGCGGCCGCCGGGCAGGCGGCGGCCGATGGTGTGGCTCATGGATGTCCCTTGCATGCGACGTCCCGCACGGCGGGGAGGCGGCCGCGCGCGGGCGGACGTCAGTCGATCACATGCCCCCCGCCCAGCTTGACTGCGTCACCCGTCGCTCACGTTGCCTGGCATCGCAAGAACACTGGTATGGATCAGGTGAACAGGCGGAGCGTCAGAGTCCGTCTGCGCGGCCGGGGTTCCGGCTCACAGGGCCAGCGGGCGGTCGCCGGGCGCGACAGGTCGCGGGAGGGTGCTCGTCCCGGTCGGGCTCAGGTAGGCGTCGACGCAGGCCGCGACGGCGCGGCCCTCGGCGACGGCCCAGACGACCAGCGACTGCCCCCGGCCGGCGTCCCCGGCCACGAACACGCCGGGGCGGCCACCGGCGTAGTCCTCGTCCCGCGCGAACGCGCCCGCCGCGGTGGTCCGCAGGCCCAACTGCTCGCCGAGGCCGTGCGCGGGGTTCTCCGGGCCGCTGAAGCCGAGGGCGAGCAGTACCAGGTCCACCGGGATCACCCGCTCCGTGCCGGACAGCGGGCGGCGCGTCCCGGCCTCGGCGTCGGCCAGACTCAGCGAGCGGACCCGGCCCGATGCGTCGCCCTGGAACCGCACCGTGGCCGCCGAGAACACCCGCACGTCACGCAGGGCGTCCTGGGCCGGCAGCCCGCTGCTGTCCCCCGCCAGCACCGCGCCGTCGCGGACCAGCTCCCGGCCCTCCTGGTGCGCCGGGCCGACCCGGTGGACGCGCGCGTGTACGGGCCACGGCTCGTCCACCGTCCGGTCGACGCCGGGCTGCGGCTTGATGTCCAACTGCACGACGGACGCGGCCCCCTGCCGCAGCGCGGTGCCGAGGCAGTCGGCGCCGGTGTCGCCGCCGCCGATGATCACGACATGGTGGCCCTCGGCGCTGATCGGCGGACGCTCGTAGTCGCCCTCCTGCACCCGGTTGGCCTGGGTCAGGTACTCCATGGCCTGGTGCACGCCCGCCAACTCGCGTCCTGACACCGGCAGTTCCCGGGCCGCGGTGGCACCGACCGAGACCACCACGGCGTCGTGCCGCCGCAGCAGCGTCCGGGCGTCCACCGCGCCGCCGATGTCCACCCCGGTGCGGAAGACCGTTCCCTCGGCGGTGAGTTGGCCGACCCGCCGGTCCAGGAGGTCCTTGTCCATCTTGAACTCGGGTATCCCGTAACGCAGCAGCCCGCCGACGCGGTCGTCCCGCTCGTACACCACCACCGTGTGCCCGGCGCGTGTGAGCTGCTGCGCGCAGGCCAGCCCGGCAGGGCCGGAGCCCACGACGCCGACGCTGCGTCCGGAGTGCCGCTCCGGCGCCTGCGGGCGCACCCACCCCTCCGCCCAGGCGCGGCTCGCGATCGCGGCCTCGACGGCCTTGATGGTCACGGGCAGGTCGTCGATCCCCAGCACGCAGCCGCTCTCGCACGGCGCGGGGCACAGGAACCCGGTGAACTCCGGGAAGTTGTTGGTCGCGTGCAGCCGCTCGGCGGCCTGCTCCCAGTCGGACCGCGCGACCAGGCCGTTCCACTCCGGGATGAGGTTCCCGAGCGGGCAGCCGCTGTGGCAGAACGGGATCCCGCAGTCCATGCAGCGGCTCGCCTGGTCCTCGACGATCGGCAGCAGCCGCCCGGGCGCGTGCACCTCCCGCCAGTCCCGCACCCGCTCCGGCACCGGCCGCAGCGGCCACTCCTGGCGCGGTGTGCGCAGGAAGTCCCAGATGTCGCAGCTGTGGCGTTTGTCCACAGCTCCACGCTAGGACGCCGCACCCCGGATGGCGACGGTTCCAGCTGACGATGCCGACCGCGGCCGCGGCGAGGACGTAAGTCCTGACGCGGATCGCGGTCACGTCGCCGGAGGGTTCTCCGGCGACGTGACCCGGCCGGCCGAACTCACCATCAGTCGGCGGCGCCCTCCCAGATCGGCCGCACCTCGATCGTCCCGTGCCGGGCTCCCGGGATCCGGGACGCGACCTCGACCGCCTCGTCGGCGTCCTTGCAGTCGACCAGGTAGTAGCCGCCGAACTGCTCCTTCGTCTCCGCGAAGGGGCCGTCGGCCACCAGCACGCCGCCGTCGCGGACGCGCACGGTCCTCGCGTCGGACGTCGGCCGGATCCGCTCGCCGCCCAGCAGCACGCCGCGGCGGGCCATCTCCTCGCCGAAGGCGGTGTACTCGGCCAGCACGGCAGCGCCCTCCTCGGGCGCGAGCGCGGCCGTGGCGCTCTCGTCCGTGCAGATCATCAGCAGGTACCTCATCCGAACCTCCTCGTTCCGTTCCTTCGTCTCCTGGACGAACGGAAACGGCGGGCGAGGACACCCTCGGACGAGGAAATCTCCGGGCATTGGTCACCGCCCCGAGGCCACCGGTGAGCCACGGGGCGGTGCGCAACCGCTTCTGACCGCATTCCGCCGGGGCAAACCTTCCGCGCAGGAATCCGTGTGGGAATCCACCCGGGAACGCCGGTGAACGCCCGGGCACCGGCGTGTCGGGCGTCCGAAGGGCCGTGGCTCACAACAGGACTTGCGAGGATCAAGGCGACCGGCATGACGACGCACGAGCCGGGTAGACGCTCGCGCGTCAGAGGGCGTGCCATGGTGAGAGGAGCCACGGGGGTGAACGGCCAGAGCCCGCGACAGCCGCGGCCGGGCGAGAACGAGTCCATCGAGGACGCGGCACGACGGCTGCAGGAGGAGATGCAGACGGCCGTCCGGCACCTGCGCGAACAGGTGCTGCAGTGGCCCGCGCTCGGTCGCCCGCAGCCGGACCGCACCCACGCCGACGACCCGGACCGCTCGCACGACAGCTGAGAGCACCACAGGGAAGGGCGCGCCCGAAGGGCCGGTGTTGGCAGAACAAGGTGTTCGCCCCGAGGGGTGTTCAGACGGTCGGCCGCTCGATCTCGAACCAGACCGCCTTGCCCTCCGGCCGGGGTTCGCTCCCCCAGCGCGAGGCCAGCCGGTCCACCACCCGCAGGCCGTGGCCGCCTGGGTGCGCCGGGGCCTCCAGAGTGCGCAACGTCGGCCGCTGGGGGCTCGCGTCGACGACCTCCACCCGGAGCCGGCTGCGGCCCGCGTCGCGGACCGACACCTCGCGCGGGCCTCCGGCGTGCAGGCACGCGTTGGTGACCAGCTCGGACGTCATCAGCATGACGTCCTCGACGACGGCGCGGCGCTCCTCGTCCGGGTCGTCCAGCCAGCCGCGCGCGGCGAGGCTCGCGTGCACGAAGTCGCGGCAGCGGCCGACCACCCCGGAGGCGCCGGCCAGGGCCAGCCGGTCCGTCTCCGAGCCGTGGGTCGATCCGCCGGCCTGCTCCACCTGGCTTTCCTCCTTCGCACAGTGGCTCGCGCACAGTGGCTCATCCGGCCGCGCGTGCCTCGTCCACGGTCGGGTACCGGGGGAACAGCGCGGCCGCCCCGGTGATCTCGAAGACCCGGGCGACACCCGGCGGCAGGCCCACCAGCACGACCTCCGCCCCGCGCGCCGCGGCCCGGCCCCGCGCCTCCAGCAGCAGGTTGAGGCCGGTCGAGTCGCAGAAGCCGAGGGAGGTGAAGTCCACCAGGATCCGCCCGGCTCCGGCGTCGTCACAGCGGCGCAGCGCGGTGCGCAGCAGCGGTGCGGTGTCGTGGTCGAGCTCGCCGACCAGCCGCAGCACCGCGGCTCCCGGGCCCACGGTCTCGGTCACGCTGAAGCGCTCCCCGGCGATCGCCCCCGGCTCCCAGCTCTGCGATGACATCCGCCGCCGCTCCTTCCGCCGTCCACGTCCTCCCGGGGGTCACGGGTCTCCCGGACCGTCCCGACCCGACTCAGTCTTCCCGTCCTGTGCCGTTCCCGCCGCTCCGGCGCCGCCGCCGGGGCCACCAGCGCGGACGCGGCGGACGCAGCTCGCTCAGGGCCGCGTCGAGAGCCTCGTCCTGTCGCAGCTCCTGCTCGATGAAGACCAGGACCTGCCGCTCGCGCTGGGAGAGCGCTCGTCCGTGCTGCTGCTCCACCGGGCACCTCCTCACCGTCCTTCACGGGCGTCTGCCCCGTGCGGGGCGCGGTCATGCGGGGTGCGCCAAAGGCGCTGCGCCCCGCCTACCGGAGTGGAAACATGAAGCACATGGACAATGCCGCGCGTCAGCGCGAGGCGCTGCAGAACGAGGAGGGCCTGCGGCAGCTGCTCGCGGGCCTCACGGCCGTCCGGGACGGCGACTTCTCCACACGGCTGTCCCCGGCCGGGGACGGGCTGCTCGGGGAGATCGCCCAGGTCTTCAACGCGATGCTGGCCCAGCTGAACCTGGTCACCTCCGAGGTGACCCGGGTGGCGCAGGAGGTCGGCGGGCAGGGCCGTCTCGGTGGGCAGGCCCATGTGCCCGGCGTCAGCGGGGTCTGGCGGGAGCTGACCGACTCCGTCAACGGCATGGCCCGCAACCTGACCGACCAGGTGCGCAACATCGCCCAGGTGACCACGGCCGTGGCCAAGGGCGACCTGACGCAGAAGATCGAGGTCGACGCGCTCGGCGAGATCCTGGCGCTGAAGAGCACCGTGAACACCATGGTGGACCAGCTCTCCGCCTTCGCCGACGAGGTCACCCGCGTGGCCCGCGAGGTCGGCACCGAGGGGCGGCTCGGCGGGCAGGCCAAGGTGCCGGGCGTGGCCGGGACCTGGCGGGACCTGACCGACAACGTCAACTCCATGGCCGGGAACCTGACCAGCCAGGTGCGCGCGATCGCGCAGGTCGCCGGCGCCGTCGCGGGAGGCGATCTGACGCAGAAGATCGCGGTGGACGCGCGCGGCGAGATCCTGGAGCTGAAGACCACCATCAACACCATGGTCGACCAGCTCTCCGCCTTCGCCGACGAGGTCACCCGCGTCGCCCGCGAGGTCGGCACCGAGGGCAAGCTGGGCGGCCAGGCCACGGTGCGCGGCGTGGCGGGGACGTGGAAGGACCTGACCGACACCGTCAACGTGATGGCGTCCAACCTGACCGGCCAGGTGCGGTCGATCGCCCAGGTCGCGCAGGCGGTCGAGCGCGGCGACCTGTCGCGCAAGATCGCGGTGGACGCGCGCGGCGAGGTGGCCGCGCTGGCGGACGCGATCAACACCATGGTGGACATGCTGTCCGCCTTCGCCGACGAGGTCACCCGTGTGGCGGGCGAGGTCGGCACGGAGGGTGTGCTCGGCGGCCAGGCCCGCGTGCCGGGCGTGGCCGGGACCTGGAAGGACCTGACCGACAACGTCAACTCCATGGCCGGGAACCTGACCAACCAGGTGCGCAACATCGCCCAGGTGACGACGGCCGTCGCGGGAGGCGATCTGACCCGCAAGATCGACGTCGACGCGCGCGGCGAGATCCTGGAGCTCAAGACCACCATCAACACCATGGTCGACCAGCTCTCCGCGTTCGCCGACGAGGTCACCCGCGTCGCCCGCGAGGTCGGCACCGAGGGCAAGCTGGGCGGCCAGGCCGAGGTCGAGGGCGTTTCGGGCACCTGGAAGCGGCTGACCGAGAACGTCAACGAGCTGGCCGGGAACCTGACCCGGCAGGTGCGCGCGATCGCCGAGGTGACCGGCGCCGTGGCCGAGGGCGACCTGACCCGCTCGATCACCGTCGACGCGCCGGGTGAGGTCGGCGAGCTCAAGGACAACATCAACGCCATGGTCGAGTCGCTGCGCGCGACCACCCGGCGCAACCAGGAGCAGGACTGGCTCAAGGGCAACCTGGCCCGGATCTCGGCGCTGATGCAGGGCCCGCGCAACCTCGACGCCGTCGCGGAGCTGGTGCTGGACGAGCTGACTCCGCTGGTCGGCGCCCAGTTCGGCGCGTTCTACCTGGCCAGGGAGACCCCGCAGGGCGTGGTGCTGGTCCGGGTCGGCGCCTACGGTGCGCCGCAGGGGCAGCCGCAGCGCTACCGGATCGGCGAGTCGCTGGTCGGTCAGTGCGCGCGCAGCCGCCGCACCGTCCTGGTCGAGGACCTGCCCGCCGGCTACCTCACCATCGGCTCCGGCGCCGGCAGCGCCTCCCCCGCCGCGCTCCTGCTGCTGCCGATCGTCGCCGAGGGTCAGCTGCTGGGCGTCGTCGAACTCGCCGCGCTGCGCCCCTTCTCCCCGGTCCACCGGGACTTCCTGGACCAGGTGATCGAGGCGCTCGGCGTCAACGTCGGCTCGCTGCTGGCCAACACCCGCACCGACGAGCTGCTGGTCGAGTCCCAGCGGCTGACCGCCGAACTCCAGTCGCAACAGGACGAGTTGCAGCGCTCCAACGCGGAGCTGCAGGAGCAGGCGGGGCTGCTGGCGGACCGCAACTCCGACATCGAGGCGAAGAACCGGGAAATCGAGCAGGCCCGGCAGGAACTCGAGGACCGCGCACAGCAGTTGTCGACGGCGTCGATGTACAAGTCGGAGTTCCTGGCCAACATGAGCCACGAGCTGCGCACCCCGCTCAACAGCCTGCTGGTGCTGGCCCAGCTGCTGGCGCAGAACCCGGGCGGCAATCTGACGGACAAGCAGGTCGGCTATGCCACCGTCATCCACTCCGCCGGATCCGACCTGTTGGAGCTGATCAACGACATCCTGGACCTGTCCAAGGTCGAGGCGGGCAAACTCGACGTCTCCCCGGCGCCGTTCGCGCTGCGGCCGCTGCTGGACTCGCTGGAGAGCACCTTCCGGCCGCTGACGGCCGACAAGGCGCTGGAGTACCGCGTCAGCACCGGCCCGGACCTTCCCGCCGAACTCGTCAACGACGAGCAGCGGTTGCGGCAGGTGCTGCGCAACCTGCTGTCCAACGCGGTCAAGTTCACCGAGAGCGGCAGCGTCGAGCTGCGCGTCGAACTGGTGCCCCCGGTGGATCTGCCCAGTGAACTGGCGGGTGTGGAGCGCGCGTTGGCGTTCCGGGTCGAGGACACCGGGATCGGGATCGCCGAGGAGCACCTGGACGCCATCTTCGGTGCCTTCCAGCAGGCCGACGGCACCACCAGCCGCCGCTACGGCGGGACGGGCCTCGGGCTGTCGATCAGCCGGCAGATCGCCCGGCTGCTGGGCGGCGTGATCCAGGCCGAGAGCACCCTCGGTCAGGGCAGCCGGTTCACCCTGCTGCTGCCGGTGGCCCCGCCCGGGCTCGCCGCCGCCCCGGCGCAGGCGGGCCGTGCGCCGCGGCCCGCGCGCCCGCCCCGGCTCGGCGACGACCTGCAGGGCCGGGTCGCCCTGATCGTGGACGACGACGAACGCAACGTCTTCGCCCTGGAGGGGGTGCTCGAACTGCACGGTGCCCGCGTCCTGCACGCGGCCAACGGCCAGGAGGGCATCGACGTGCTGCTCGCCCGCGACAACGTCGACTTCGTGCTGATGGACGTGATGATGCCCGGCCTGGACGGCTACGAGGCGACGCGCCGGATCCGCGCGGTGCCGCGCTTCGCCGCGCTGCCGATCATCGCGGTCACCGCCAAGGCCATGCCCGAGGACCGCGAGGCGATCCTCGCGGCGGGCGCGACGGACTACGTGGTCAAGCCGCTCGACGCGAACGACCTGCTCGCCCGGATCCGCCGTCACCTGCGCTGACCCCGCCCCTTCGCCGCACGGGGCCCTCGTCAGCCCAACCGGATCAGGACCAGGCTCGCGTCGTCGTGGGTGTCGCCGTGGGCGGCCGCCAGCAGCGCGTCGGCCTGGGCCTCCAGGTCGTCGGCCGGGTCCAGCATGACGACGGTCTCGGCCAGCAGGGCGAACGCCTCGTCCAGCGAGGAGTGCCGACGCTCGATCAGGCCGTCGGTGCAGAGCAGCAGCAGGTCGCCCCGGCGCAACGCCACCTGCGACTCCTCGTAGGCGGTCTCCGGCACCGCGCCGAGCAGCAGGTTCGCGGAGGACTGCAGGAACCGGGCCCGGCCCTCGCGCAGCAGCAGCGGAGGCAGGTGTCCGGCGCTGGTCCAGTGCAGCGTCCGGTCCTCGGGGTGGAAGTGCGCGCAGACCGCCGTGGCCGTCGGATGCCCGTTGGTGCGCAGCGCGACCTCGTTGAGCGCCTGCATCAACGCCCCCGGCTCGCCGCCGGAGCAGGCCAGCCCGCGCAGTGCGTTGCGCAGCGCCACCATGCCGGTGGCCGCGTCGATGCCGTGCCCCGCCACGTCCCCGACTGTGATCATCACGCGTCCGTCGGGCAGGCCCAGCGCGTCGTACCAGTCACCGCCCACGCGGTACTCCTCCGCCGCGGGCCGGTAGCGGGCGGCCACCTGCAGGCCGGGCAGGCCGCCGAGGTCCGACTGCTCCGGCACGATCGCCTGCTGCAGCTGCAGCGCGAGCCGGTGCCGCAGCGCCGCCTGCTCCTGCACCGTGCCGAGGGTGTCGAAGGTCGCGGCGAGCGCCGCCTCGGTCTGGTGCTGGGCGGAGACGTCCTGGAAGAAGCCGGTCAGGCCGGTCAGCGTGCCGTGGGTCAGCAGCGGCTCGGCGATCAGCCGGACGTGCCGGACGCCGCCGTCGGGCCGGGCGATCCGCACCACGCCGCTGACTCCTTCGAGCCGCGCGGTCAGGCTCTCGATCATCCGGCCGAGCTCGGCGCGGTCCTCGGCGACGAGCAGCGAGGCGACCCGCTCCAGCGGGATCGGCTCCGCGTCCCCGGGCAGGCCCAGCAGCGGCGCGACCTGCTCGGTCCAGTCGGTCACCCCGCGGGCCACGTCGTCCTCGAAGGCCGCGAGGGAGCCGAGCCGGCCCGCGCGCTTGAGCACGGCGAAGCTGTGGTCGCGCTCCTCCGCGTGCCACAGCACCACGCAGCGGTCCGCCGACACCGCCAGCACCCGCACGTTCAACAGCGGCGGCACGTCCGGCCGGCGCTCCGCGGGCAGCCGGGGCGCGTGCCGCACCGATCCGTGGCCGTAGGCGTCGCCGACCAGCGACGCCAGCTCCTGGGCGACGGCCGGCAGCACGTGGGCGAGCGGCCTGCCGACCGGCCTCGGCACCCCGCTGCTCATCCGCTGCGCCGCCGCGTTCAGGTGCTCGACGTACAGCAGGGGTGGCTCCCCGTCGCGGGAGCGGCGCAGCGTCATCGCGGGCTCGGCCATCAGGTCCAGCGCGGCGGAGAGCACGGGCAGGGACGCGCCCGGGTCGGTCAGGTGCTGGATCCCGGCCAGCACGCGCGCCAGCACCTCGGTGAGGCTGACGACGCGCCGGCGCAGCTCCTCGTCCAGCTCGGTCGGCTCGCGCCAGGCGACGAGCACGACACCGGCCGCGTAGCCCCCGTGGCGGAGCGGCAGCAGGGCGCGGGCGGCGTCCCGGCTCGGGCCGGGCAGCTCGTCCGGGCGCTTCACCCCGTGCGGCAGCCACAGCGGTGTCTCGTCGGTGAACACCCGCTGCGGCAGCGCCCGCCACTGCGGTGGGATCTGCGCCCACTGCGCGGCGTCCAGGGGCGAGAACCCGGCGGAGCCGGCCAGGCGCAGACAGTCGCCGGCCGTGCGCCGCCACACCAGCAGGCCGCGCACGCCGATCGGTCGCAGCGCGCCCAGGAGCGTCTCGGCCACCTCGTCCACGTCCCCGCCGACCTCGGCGGCGCTGGCCGCCTGCCGCCGCGCCCGCGGTCCGGGCAGCACCGCCCCGGCCGCGGCGGCGGCCGCGGTGTCCGCCGCGCCCACGACGGCCTGGCCGCAGGCGGCGTTGACGATGTCGGCGGCCAGATCGGCGACGGTCAGCCCGGCCCCGGCGGCCATCGCGGTCAGCGACTCGGCCGCGACCGCGGGCTCGACGGCCTGCCGGGCCACCAGGACGCCGGTGGCCAGGTCCAGCAGGTGGCGTCCCTCGGTCCGGGCGAGCTCCGCCGCCAGGTCCTGGTACGCGGCCGCCGCGGGCCCGGCGGTCTCCTCGCCGGTGCCGTGCCGGGTACCGCCGTCCCGTGCCATCCCGCCTCCTCCGACCGCGTCCGGTCGTCCCAGGTCGTCCTTCCAGTCTGCGCCGCGTATGCCCGCTACAGGCGCGGTCCACCCGTTTCGGGCGTAGCGTCACACGGACCGGGCAAGAAACCAGGCGGGGAGAGAAGAACGGAGCGGGCCATGGGCGTCGTCCACCGCGTCACCGACCTCTTCAGGATCAAGGCCAACAAGGCGCTGGACCGGGCCGAGGATCCGCGCGAGATGCTCGACTACGCCTACCAGCGGCAGCTGGACCTGCTCCAGCAGGTCCGTCGCGGCCTGGCGGACGTCGCCACCAGCCGCAAGCGGATCGAACTGCAGCGCACCCAGCTCGGCCGTTCTGCCGAGACCCTGCAGGGCCAGGCGCAGCAGGCGCTCACGGCCGGCCGGGAGGACCTGGCCCGTGAGGCGCTCGGCCGGCGCACCGCCGTCCTGGCCCAGGACCAGGAGCTGCAGGCCCAGCTGGTGACCCTGCAGGAGGAGGAGCAGAAGCTGACCTCGGCCTCGAAGCAGCTGGAGGCCAAGGTCGAGGACTTCCGGACCCGCAAGGAGACGGTCAAGGCCTCCTACACCGCGGCCGAGGCGCAGACCCGCGTCGGCGAGGCAGCCGCCGGCATCTCGGGGGAGATGGGCGACATCGGCACCGCCATCCAGCGTGCCCAGGACCGCACCGAGCAGCTCCAGGCGCGTGCCGGCGCCCTCGACGAGCTGATGGCCTCCGGCGCCCTGGAGGACGCCACCTCCCCGGTGGCCCACGACGACCTGCGCGACGAGCTCGACGCCCTCACCGCGGGCGACGGCGTCGAGACGCAGCTCGCCGCCATGAAGGCCGAACTCGCCGCCGGCCGCACCACTCCTCCGGCTTCGCTGGAACCGGCCCCGGACCACGCGGCACAGGACGACGCGGCACAGGACCGGGCGGAGCAGGACCAGGCGAAGCCGGAGCCCGCGGAGCCTGAGGCGCCGGAGGCGCCCAGGGCCGCCGCACCCGGGCCGGACCCGGCCGAGCCCGGCGCACCCAAGCCCACTCCTCCGGAATGAACTCGGCGCCCCGTGACCGGGGTCGGCCCTACCGTGGGTCCATGCCGAGCTCCCGTCGTCCCGACGCCGCCCCGTACCGGACCGACCCGCGCGTCGACGCGTACATCGACACGCTGCCGCCGTGGCAGCAGCGCGTCTGTCAGGAGGTCCGCGACCTCGTCCACGCCGCGGACCCGGAGGTCGAGGAGACGGTGAAACGGCGCGTGCGGCCTTACTTCACCCTGGAGGGCAACATCTGCGCCCTGCTCGCCACCAAGGACCACGTCAACGTCTTCCTCTACGACGGCGCGATCGTGCCCGACCCGGACGGCATCATCACCGCGGGCCACGACAACGCCACCGCCCGCACCGTGGCGGTCTACGAGGGCGAGACGGTCCCGACGACGCCGCTGCTGGCGATATTCCGCCGCATCATCGCCGACAACCGGGCCGGTGGCTGGCGCAAGCTCAAGCGCGGCGACGTGTCCTGACGAGCGCGGCGGAAGAACCACTCGCAGGGGTGCACGCAAACCCCTTCCGCCACTCTGACCTGCGGCTATATGGTGCTGGGACTGGTTTTGAGCGGCCAGCGAGCCCCGGTGCGACCCCCCGACGCACCGGGGCTGACCGCTGTTCGGGCACGGACGGCCCGGAACCCGCGCCGCGTAGGCCAAGCGGGTGAACCGCCCCGCATCCCGGTGGCTGTGGCCGCGCGCTGGTGCCATGGATCCTGCATGGCCCTGCTGATCGAGACCGGTCGACGACTCCGGTGCGCGGCCGCCCTCGCCCTTCGCCCTGCCTGAATCCGCCCGTCAGGGCTTGCGGCCCAGGCCGGCATAGGCCATGACCTCGCCGTCGGGCGGGACCGGGCCGGCCGCCGGGTCCGGGTGCCAGCGGTTGATCAGCACGACGCCCGGCTCGTCCAGCTCCAGGCCGGCGAAGAAGCGCTCCACCTGGGCGCGGGTGCGCAGATGGTTCTCGATGCCGGCCTCGCTGTAGCGGCGGGACGCGATCGCGGCCCACGCGGGCGCGGAGTCGGCGGTGCCGGCGGACAGCGCGAGGTAGCTGCCGGGGGGCAGCGCCCCCAGCAGTTCGGCGACGAGCGGCAGCGCGGTCTCGTCGGAGAGGAAGTGCACGAGATTGATCAGCGTCAGGGCCACCGGCCGGTCCAGGTCCAGGGTCTGACGCAGGGCCGGGTCCGCCAGCAGCTTCGCGGGTTCGCGGAAGTCCCCCTCGACGTAGGCGGTGCGGCCCTGCGAGGTCCCGGCCAGCAGCGTCCTGGCGTGCGCGAGGACGATCGGGTCGTTGTCGACGTAGACGATCCGGCTGGCCGAGTCGATCCCCTGGGCGACCTCGTGCAGGTTCGGCGTGGTGGGGATGCCGGTGCCGATGTCGAGGAACTGCCGGATCCCGTGCACGGCGGCCAGCCGCCGCACCATCCGGTGCATCACCGCCCGTGCGGCGGACGCGGAGGCCCGCGAACCGGGCCACTCCGCGATGATCTTGTCAGCCGCGGCCCGGTCGGCGGCGAAGTTGGTCTTGCCGCCCAGCATGTAGTCGTAGACCCGCGCCGAGTGCGCCACGTCGATGCGCAGGTCGACGGCGCGCACCGCCTCGTCCTCGGACGGATCCAGCCACTCGCCGCCGGGACGCTCCACAGGTCAACCTCCGCGCTCGGGTCTCCAGACCCCACTGAACCACAGCCGACGCAGACGCGTCAGGGGTCCAGCACCGCATCCCAGCGACGGGAGGGACCGAGGTGACGGTGCGTCCGGGCGGCATTTACCGGGCACACGCAGGCACCCGGCTCGGTATCCTCGCCGCATGCCGAAACTCGTCGCGCCCACCGTCCGTCTGCACTCCGCCTGGCTGGAGGCGCACCAGGAATGGGGTCCCGGGCTCCACGAGGACGGGTTCGGGGTGGGGCCGGACGACGAGGTCCGGTCGGCGGAGGGGTTCGCCACCTGGGTGGCGCTGCTGGAGGCGGAGTCGGCGCCGAAGGCGGTCGCGGCCGGGCGGGGCTGCACCTACCGGTGGATCGTCGAGGGCGACCGGGTGCACGGCGGGATCGTGCTGCGGCACGGGATCAACGACTACGTGCTGCAGTTCGGCCACGTCGGCTACGGCATCCGTCCGTCCTCCCGCCGCCGCGGGCTCGCCACCTGGGCGCTGGGCGCGATCCTCGACGAGGCACGAGCGCTCGGCCTCGACGAGGTGCTGGCTGTCTGCGAGAACGACAACCTCGCCTCGGCGAGGACGATCGAGCACCACGGCGGCGTCCTCGAAGCCCTCCAGGACACCGAGCACGGACCGGTGCGGCGCTACCGGATCAGGACGCCCTCGGTCACAGACCGAGCCGGACAGGCTCGGTAGCGGGGCCGGCGGAGAGCAGGGCCGCGAGGGGGGTCGCGAGGTCGCGGGGCGAGAAGAGGTCGGGACCCGGGTAGGCGGCGATCTCCGGGAGGGACCCGCACGACTCCCCGTCACGCCCGGGCCAGGCCCACGCCCATCAGCACGAGGTAGAGGCCGGCCAGCGCGAAGAAGGCCAGGAACGCCAGCGAGAGCAGCATGGCCACCGTGCCGGGACCCGCTTCCGCCACCACCGCCCACTCAGGTCGCGCCGGGAGATAGCGCAGGAGGACGGGCTCGCCGAGGGCGCGGGGGCGGCCGGTGGGGTCCTCGATGCGGAACTCCTGGCCGTCGAGGGCGTAGAACCACACAACGGCGCGGGGCACCGGCTCGCGGCCCTGGTCACCGGGTTCGAGGGCGACGTCCAGGACCCGGCCCTGGGCGAACACGCCCCCGGTCATCGCCCGTCGGCGCCAGAACCAGCGCTTGACGACCCGCACGGCCAGGACGAGCGAGAGCAGCACGAGGCACACCCCGAAGACCCCCAGCGTCGAGCCCGCGTTCGTGTGGGTCAACCACGTCCTCATGCCACCCCCGTGAGCCGATTCCCCGCCATTGTCGCGCCGTCGTCGCGCCCCCGGGGTGGTTACGGCGTGGGCAGCGTCGCGAGCAGGGAGACGCCCGAGGCGGAGCCGGTGAGGGTGACCGTCGGGGTGGCGGCCGTCGTGTTCCAGCTCGCGTTCACGCTGACGTCCGGGCCCTGGTCCGGATGGACCGTCAGCTGGGCGGTGACGGAGCCGTCGGACTGGTTCCAGACGGCGGTGCCGCTGATGCTCGCGTCCGGGACCCAGCGGGCGGCGGAGAAGGTGAAGGTGACCCGGCTGCCACTGTTGGAGGAGGACCAACTCCCGCCGCGCAGACCGGAGTCGCGGGTGCCGGTCAGCGAACCGTAGCGGGCGCGGGCGTCGTCGACGGCGGCCACGCCGGTCGCAGCGGCGCGCAGCGCGGTCGGGTCGGCCTGGTTGCCGGGCTGGGCGGTCGCGGGGACGACGTCGGCGAGGGACTGCGGATAGGTGGCCAGGGTGGGAATCGTCGGGGTGGTCTGCGTGCAGCCGGTATCGAGGGTCGCCAGCGCGGCGGGGTCGCCGGTGAACTGGCGGTAGAGGTTCTGGCCGCAGGCCTCGGGCCCCGGCCAGGCCGAGTCGACCATGGCCGTGATGTGGGTGAGGTTGGGGACCTCGACGAATCGCGCGGAAGGGCCCAACTGCTGGGCCACCCGCTGCCCGCCCGCGGCCGGGGTCAGCGAGTCGAGGTCGCCACCCAGGACGAGGACGGGCAGGTTCGCGGGGACCAGCGGCGGCGTCGCGGTGATCGGCGGGTCGCTGTGGACGGGGGCGGGCCAGTCCAGGCAGCCGGTGAAGGTGTTGGTGTAGGCGTTCACCCCCGCCCACTCCCCCGCGGTGAACGGGGCGAACGCGCCCGCCGGTTGGGCCGCCTCGGCCTGCTGGAGCTGCGCTGCCCGCTGGGCGGGCGTGGCGTTCAGGGAGAACAGCTGCGGGTAGTCGGTGCAGGCGACGGCGAAGTAGAGGCCGTCGGAGTAGGCGGGCGGGGCCGGGGTGGTGTTGTCGTAGCCGAGCGACTGCGCCGCCAGGCGCAGCAGCGGAGCGTTGTCGCCGTGGTCCAGCACGGCGTCCGCGGCGGCGCCGAGGCCCTGGTACACGGCCGGGTCGAAGCCGGCGTTGGCGACCAGGTCGACGAGGGTGCCGGAGGTGACGGTCTGGCTGACGGCGTGTCCGTTCAGGTCCGTGGTGGTGCCGGTGATCGGCGCGGAGCGGAGCTGGGCGGTCAGCTGGGAGATCGCCGTCCACGGATCGCGCGGCGCGTTCGCCGCGCACGCGGCGGAACGCCGGCAGGCGAGGTCGAAGGCGCTGTGGGCGGTGGCGAGGCTGGTGGCGTACCAGGGGTCCAGGCCGAGCACCTCGAACGAGGCGTCCAGGGTGACCGAGCGGAGCGTCTGCGGGTAGCGGGAGGCGTAGGTCTGGGCGAACCAGGTGCCGTAGGAGTCGCCGTAGAGGTCGACCGGCGGGAGTTGCAGGCGCTGCAGCACGTCGGCGAGGTCGCGGGCGGCGTTGGCGGTGCCGAACAGGTCGGAGGCGTGCAGCCAACTGCCGTCGGAGCGCTTCCAGGTGTGGTTCACCTGGTTGCCGCAGGAGGCGACGGCCTGGACGAAGGCGTCGCTGCCGGTGGAGCCCTGGAAGTTCTCCAGCCCGGAGCAGTTGACGGGCTGCGAGCGGCCGGTCCCGCGCAGGTCGAAGACGAGCAGGTTGCGGTGGGCGCGCAGCGGGCCCAGCAGGCCGAGGTAGGCGGAGCGGGAGTTGCTGGAGCCCCAGCCGGGGCCGCCGTCCACGGCGACGACAGTGCCCTGGGGCGAACCCGTCGCCGGGTACCACTCGAAGCCGATCCCGAGCGTCGGGCTCGCGGGGTCGGTGCGGTCCAGCGGTTCGCTGACCTTGCCGCACCAGCCGGTCGGGCCGGTCTCACAGGCGGACAGCCGCACCGAGCCCACCTGGAGCGACTGCGAAGCGCGTGCAACGGCCGCAGGTGCCAGGGGCACCGTCAGAGCCGCCACGAGCGCGGTGACGACCGCACGTATGCCTGTCCGCATCTCGCCTCCCTCGTTGAGGCTCCCCAGCCGACGCCGTCCGGGAACCCCGCACACACGCTTCAAGATATAAAGCCAACAAGGAATCCGCAGCTCAGAACTGATGGTGGAGAGCGCTCTCTGTTCAAGAGATTGACGCGCATCATCACCGGCTGTTCAATCTGCTTCCAGTTCGTGTCGTGACGCCCACCCGTCCCTTCCCACGGATTGGAAGTACCCGTGCGCCCTGCACGTCGTCACCTCGCCACCTTCACCGGATTCGCCCTGCTCGGCGGTGTCCTCACCGGAGTCGGCGCGGCGCCCGCACCGGCCGCCGACCGCACGCCCCTCTACCTCGACGCCAAGGCCCCGATCGCCGACCGCGTGGCCGACCTGCTGCATCGGATGACGCTGCGCGAGAAGGTCGGCCAGATGGACCAGGAGGCGCTGGTCACCGTCCAGGGCACCTGCAACTGGAGCGGCGGCGCACTCAACGACGCCTGTCTGCACAGCGTCCTGGTCGACAACGCGGCCGGGTCGATCCTCTCCGGCGGCGGAATGCCGCCCGCGGTCAACACGGCCAAGGACTGGGCCGACATGACCAACGCGATCCAGCGCTACGCCATCACCAACTCACGGCTGCACATCCCGATCCTCTACGGCATCGACGCCGTGCACGGCCACAACAACGTGCTGGGCGCGACGATGTTCCCGCAGCAGATCGGCATGGGCTCCACCTGGGACCCGGCGCTGGAGACCAGCGTCGAGCAGTCGACCCAGCGGGCCGTGGCCGCGACCGGCATCAACTGGGCCTTCGGGCCCGTCACCGAGATCGCCCGTGACCAGCGCTGGGGCCGCTACTACGAGGCCTTCTCCGAGGACCCGCTGCTGACCGGCACCATGGCCGCCTCGGCGGTCAAGGGTCTGCAGGACGGCTCCAGCGGCTCGAAGGTCGCGGCCAGCGTCAAGCACTTCGCCGGCTACTCGCAGCCGCTGAACGGCCACGACCGGGTGCCCGCCGACTACTCGCCGCGCTACCTGCAGGACACAATCCTGCCCGCCTACAAGCAGGCGATCGGCGCGGGCGCGCTCAGCGTGATGGCCGACTCCGGCGCGGTCAACGGCGTACCGGTGACCTCCTCGCACTACCTGCTGACCGACGTGTTGCGTGGCAAGTACCACTTCGACGGCGTGGTGGTCAGCGACTGGAGCGACGTCCGCAACCTGCAGACGGCCTATCACATCGCCGCCGACTACCCGGAGGCGATCGCCAAGGCCGTCAACGCCGGTGTGGACATGGCGATGGAGCCGACCAACGCGACCGACTTCACCAACTCCGCGCTCGCCGCGGTCCAGCGCGGCCTGATCTCGCACCAGCGGATCGACCAGGCGGTGTCGCGGATCCTGACGATGAAGTTCCGGCTCGGCCTGTTCGAGCACCCCTACGTGGACAGCTCCAAGGCCGACGGGATCGTCAACGGCGCCGACCTGCCGCTGGCCCGGCAGGCGGCGACGGAGTCGTCGGTGCTGCTGCGCAACCAGAACAACGTGCTGCCCTTCGGCTCCGGCGTGCACAAGATCGTGGTGACCGGGGCCAACGCCGACAACATCGACAACCAGATGGGCGGTTGGACGATCGGCTGGCAGGGCGTCCCGAGCGGCACGAACGTCGGCGGGACGACGGTGCTCGCCGGTCTGCGCGAGGAGGCCCCGGCGGGCACGTCGATCGACTACCAGGCCGACAGCGGCGCGGCCGTCAGCGACCTGAAGGGCGCGGACGCGGCCGTGGTCGTCGTCGGCGACACCCCGGGCGCCGAGGGCCCGAACGACCACCCGGACCCGGAGCTGGCGCCCGACCAGCAGGCGGAGGTCGCCGCGCTGCAGGCGACCGGCAAGCCGGTCGTGGTCGTGGTCGTGGCCGACCGCCCGCTGGTGCTGGGCAGCGCGGCGAACACCGCCGGTCTGCTGATGGCCTGGCTGCCGGGCACGGAGGGCGGTCACGCCGTCGCCGACATCCTCTACGGCAAGGCCAACCCGAGCGGGCGGCTCTCCGTCTCCTGGCCCAAGGCGATCGGCAACGAGCCCGAGTTCTACACCCAGCTGCCCGGCACCAACGGCGGCACCGACTCCGGCTACAGCCCCCTCTTCGCCTTCGGCGCGGGCCTGTCCTACACCGCCTGGCAGATCGGCGCCCCGACCCCGGACCGGACCTCGGTCGGCACGCACGGCTCGCTGACGGTGAGCGTGCCGGTCGCGAACAACGGTTCGATGGCGGGTGACGAGGTCGTGCCGCTGTACGTCTCGCAGCCCGTCAGCCAGGTGCTGACGCCGGCCAAGTGGCTGGTCGGCTTCACCCGGGTGCACCTGGACGCGGGCGCGCACACCACCGTGCGGATCACCGTCCCGCTCTCGCTGCTCGCCCACACCGAGGGCGACGTGAACGGCGACGGCGGCCAGGTGGTCGAGCCCGGCGGCTACACCCTGCTGGCGGGCGACGCCACGACGGGGACGTCCTTCACGGTGAACTGACACCCACCCAGGCAGCGTCGGCGGGCCCGCGTCCTGCGGGCCCGCCGCGGCTGTCTCAGCGGACGACGGCCTTCAGTTCGGCCAGGCTCTCCCGCATCAGCTCGCCCAGCTCGCGGGTCTCCCCCGGGGCGACCCAGCGCTGGAAGGTGACGTGGAAGACCCCGATGGTCGCCTGCGCTGCCAGGCTGGCGGCGGGTTCGGCGACGCCCCGCTCGTGCAGCGTCGCGGCGATGGCCTCGGTCAGCGTCGCGAGCTTGATCAGCTCGCGCTCCTTGAGCTCGGGGTTGACCGAGATCACGGAGTGCCGGCGCCGCGCGAAGTCACGCCGCTGGTCGAAGAGCTCCCCCATCGGCTCCAGCGCGGCGGCGGCCGCCTCCATCGGCGAGGCGGACGCCGGCGCCGCGGCGACGGCGTCGACCATGCTCTGCTGCAGCAGCGACGACCCGTCGAAGAGGACCTCGCGCTTGTCGGCGAAGTGGCGGAAGAAGGTGCGCTCGGTCAGCCCCGCCCGCTCGGCGATCTCGGCGACGGTGGTCTGGTCGAAGCCGCGCTCGACATAGAGGTCCAGCGCCGCCTGCGCCAGCCTGCCGCGTCCGTTCGGCTCCCATCGACCCATGACACCGATGATAGGCGAGGTCAGCGCCTGACATCGAACCCCAGGAGCGCGACAGCCGCGCGGCGGTGCCGGTCACGGCGGCGCCGAACCCGGGGGCGTCGGCGCGGGGCTCGGGGCTTTCAGGCCGAGGCGGTGCCGGTTGCGGCCGCCGAGCCGTCCGGCTCGTTCGCAGTGAGGGAGGCGAGCTCGGCGAGCGCGCGTGCCGTCGGCGTGCCCGGCTCGGCGTGGTAGATCGCCAGGATCTGGCCGTCGGTCTCGGCGAGCGGCAGCTTCTCGCGGCGCAGTTCCAGCAGCCCGACGCGCGGATGCACCAGCCGCATCGTGCCGCCGGCCAGCGCGGTCACGTCGTGCCGGGCCCAGATCCGCCGGAAGGCGTCGCTGGCCAGCGACAGCTCGCCGACGAGCTGGGCGATCCGGGGATCGTCGACGTCGCTGCCGACGGACGCGCGGAACCCGGCGACCAGGCCGCGCGCGGCCTGCTCCCAGTCCGGCCACTCCTCCCGCACCTCCGGATCGAGGAAGACCGAGCGCAGCCGGTTGCCGCCGGGCCGGATGCTCGCGGACACGGCGGTGGCCAGCCGGTTCGCGGCGAGCACGTCGAAGATCCGGCTCTCGACGAAGGCCGGCAGGTTGATCACATCGAGCAGCTGCCGGATCCCGGCGGGCACCACCTCGCCGCGCGGCCTGCGCCGCGAGCGGGGGCTGCGCACCGTCGCCAGGCTCAGCAGGTGCTGGGTGGCGGGGGCGTCCAGCCGCAGCACGCGGGCCAGGGACTCCAGCACCTGCGGTGACGGGTTGCGGTCACGGCCCTGTTCGAGTCGCAGGTAGTAGTCGGCGCTGATGCCCGCCAGCGTGGCGACCTCCTCGCGCCGCAGTCCCGGGGTGCGGCGCACACCCACGACGGGCAGCCCCACGGTGGCGGGGTCGGTCAGCTCGCGACGGGCCCGCAGGTACTCCCCGAGTGTGTTCGGCCTGCTCATGCTGTCGATGCTACGAGTCGGCGCTGGGCCGTGCCTGGTCCTGTCACCCCCAGGATGGGCAGGGCACAGGCTGTCGCGACGACGGCTGCGTAGCGTGGACCGCGCCCCCGGAGACTCCGGGGAGCGAGAAGGGATCCAGCATGTCCGGCAGTGAACTCCCCGGCGGCACCTACCGCATGGGCGACCTCACCCTCACCCGGTTCGGCTACGGCGCGATGCAGCTGGCCGGGCCGGGCGTCTTCGGCCCGCCGAAGGACCGCGACGCCGCCGTCGCCGTGCTGCGCGCCGCCGTCGACCTGGGCGTCACCCACATCGACACGGCCGACTTCTACGGCCCGTACGTCACCAACGAGATCATCCGCGAGGCGCTCGCCCCCTATCCGGAGGACCTGCATCTCGTCACCAAGGTCGGCGCCCGCCGCGACGACCAGGGCAACTGGCCGCACGCTCGCACCCCCGCCGAGCTCGTGCGGCAGGTGCACGACAACCTCGGCCGGCTCGGCCTCGACACGCTCGACGTGGTCAACCTCCGGGTCGGCGGCTTCGACTCTCCCGAAGCGGGCTCGATCGCCGAGCAGTTCGGTGCGCTCGCGGAGCTGCGCGAGCTGGGGCTGATCCGGCATCTGGGGTTGAGCACGGTGAACGCGGAGCAGCTGGCCGAGGCGCAGGCGATCGCTCCCGTGGTGTGCGTGCAGAACTTCTACAACATCGCCAACCGCCAGGACGACGAGCTGATGGACAGTACGGCCCGTCAGGGGATCGCCTACGTGCCGTACTTCCCCCTGGGCGGCTTCTCCTCGCTCCAGTCGGAGACCCTCGACCGGGTGGCCAAGCAGCTGGAGGCCACGCCGCTGTCGGTGGCCCTGGCCTGGCTGCTGCACCGCTCGCCGAACGTGCTGCTCATTCCGGGCACGTCCTCGGTCGCCCACCTGCACGAGAACCTCGCCGGCGCCGCCCTCCAGCTGCCCGCCGAGGTGCTCACCGAGCTGGACGCGCTGGGCGGTTGACCGACGGCAGCGTGACGGCCAGGGCCGGGAGCTCGTGCTCGGGGAAGAGACCCGAGGCGCGCATCGCGGCCACGGCCCGCGGGTCGAGGAGCAACAGCAGCGTGTCGTTGCCGCCGGGGTAGAGGACGTGGGCCCGGACCGGGCTGGCGCCGGCTGCGGCGAGGAGGTCGTTCAGCACCGCGAGCGGCCGGACGGTCGCCTGGGTCCAGGGGTCGGGCTCGGCGGCCTCCGCGTCCTGCCGAACCGTCAGGCGCACTCCGTTGATCAAGACGGCGTACTCGCTCTCGTCGGTCGGCACGGACTCCACGGACAGGCGCACCCCGTGGCGCTCGACGACCGGGGCGATCTCCCGCAGGAACCGCTCGACGCCGCCCTCGGCGAGGGTCTCCCCGTCGGCGAAGAACTCGACCTGCTGGTACAGCAGCTCGAAGTCGAACGGGTACTGCCCGCGCGCCACGTCGGACGCCGCCGCGCGGCGCTGCTCGGGAGTGAGGTGGTCCCACAGGCCGTAGCGCCGCAGGGCCTCGGCCAGCCGCTCGTGGCGCGCGTCGCCCAACCCGATCCCCCACGCCGTCATCACGCCTCCTCGCCCCTCTCCCCCGGATCAGCGGACGGGGCCGGAGCCGCCCTCGAAGAACTTGACGAGGAGCGGGGCCAGCGTCTGCGGGTGCTGCAGCACGGAGTGGTCCTCGCCGGGCAGGACGTGCAGTTCCGCGTCCGGGACGAGGCGGCCGACCGCGCGGGCGGCTGCGGAGAGCCAGGGCGAGGTGCGGTCGCCGTAGACGGCGAGGGTGGGGACGCGGATCCCGGAGACGCGTTCCGGCGGCAGCAGCCGCCAGGGCTCGCTGAGCAGCACGTCCCAGGGCAGGCTCGGGGCCCGCTCGATGAGGAACGACCAGGCCTCGCTCTGGCGCATGCCGGCGACGGCCTCGCGCGGCGTGCCGGTGAGCTCGACCAGGAAGAGCTCGGCGGCGCCGTCGGCGTCCCCCGAGGCGACGAGGGCTTTGAGGCGGTCGTAGACCTCGGCCTCCGGCCGGGGCAGGTTCTCGTCCGCCGCGAAGGAGGGCTCGTAGACGGCGAGCCGGTCGACGGACAGGCCGTGGGCGGCCGCCTCCAGGGCGAGCACCGCGCCCGAGGAGTGGCCGAAGAGGGACGCCCGGCCGCCGGGCGTGTGGGCGAGGATGGTGGCGAGGTCGTCCAGCTCGTCGGCGATCCGGTAGTCCTTGCCGCGGTCGTCGCTGGCGCCGCGCCCCCGCCGGTCGTAGCTGACGACGGTGAAGTGCGGCGCGAGCTCCGCGCCGAGGGCCGCGACGGTGGAGCGGTCGTTGAACGCCCCACCGATCAGCACCACCGGCGCGCCGTGCCCCGCGGTGTCGACGGCGAGCGTGGTGCCGTCGCGGGAGATGATGTGCGCGGTCACGAGCGCGTCCGCCGGGTGAAGGTGAGGTGGGTGACCCCGCTGGGCGTCGTCACGGACTCGATGTCGAAGCGGCTCTCCAGCTCCTCCAGGCCGTCCCACAGCCGTTCGCCGCGGCCGAGCACGATGGGGACGAGGACCACGTGCAGGTGGTCCACCAGATCCTCGGCGAGGAAGGCCCGGACCGTCGTCGGGCCACCGCCGATGCGGACGTCCAACCCGCCGGCCGCCTCGCGCGCCTGGCGCAACGCCTCCTTCGGCGAGGCGTCGACGAAGTGGAAGGTCGTGCCGCCGGCCATCTCCACCGACGGGCGCGGATGGTGCGTCATCACGAAGACCGGCGTGTGGAACGGAGGGTTCTCGCCCCACCAGCCGTTCCACTCGTGATCAGCCCATGGCCCGTGCTGCGGCCCGAACTTGCCACGCCCCATGATCTCCGCGCCGATGCCGTCGCCCCAGCGGCCGGCGAAGGCCTCGTCGACCCCCTCGCTGCCACCCCCCGCACCCTGCATGGCGCGGAAGGTGCGCGTCCCGAAGAACCACTCGTGCAGCCGGGTTCCGGCATGCCCGAAGGGCGCCTCGAAGCTCTGGCCCTCGCCGGTGGCGTAGCCGTCGAGCGAGACGGAGAAGTTGTGGACCCGGACCCGCGACATGGCACGGCCTCCCGTCGATTGGCTGTGCACCGAGCCTAGACCCGGGCACTGACAAGTGGTCGGACCAACGGCCCGGGGTGGGGCGCGTCGGACCTGGGGTCCGTCCTACGGGCGATCCGGCTCGGCCTCGGCCTCCGCCCTGCGGCGCCGGTGGTCGGCGACCCGCGCGCGGGACGCGCAGGTGGTCGAGCAGTACCGCCGGGGACTGCCCGGCCCGGTGCCGAGGTACAGCGTGCGGCAGTTGGCGGCGGCGCACTCGCCCCAGGTGGCGCGGCCGTGCTCGGTCAGGATCCGGGCGAGGGCCAGGGCGCTGGAGGCCAGGAACCACTCCGCCCACGAGGCGTCGTCGCCGCGGTCGACGTGGAGGTGCCAGGGGTGGCCCTCGTGGCGGGACAGCCGGGGAGCGCCGGCGTGCTCGGCCAGCAGGACGTTGAGGGCGAGGGCGGCACGGTCCGTGTCGGACTCGGCGAGGATCCCGCCCATGCGCAACGCCGCGTCCCGCAGGCCCCGCAGGTCCTCGTCGGTGAGGGTCGCCTGCGTCAGGTCCTCGGCACGCTCGCCGTGCCGGCCGAGGAGACGTACCGCGGTGCTGCGCGGCAGGTTCGGTTGCGACCGCACCGCGTTGGCGAGGTCGATCAGCCGCTCGGCCGCCTGGAAACCGCCTCGGCCCACGTCCGCCTCCTGCTCCCCGGGGTCGGTGTCGCCACTCTGCCACTGTAACGTCTTCTTTCAATAACCCGTTACGGCGAGAGTGGGGGCCATGAGGGGACGCTCGGCACTACCGCGCTATCTGGCAACGGCGTTCTGCGCGCGCCTGGCCGACGAGGGCGTGGGCGTGGCGGTGGTGATGCTCGCGGCGCAGCGCACCGGCGACGCGTCGCGCGGTGCCTTCGTGCTGACCGCCTGGATGGCGCCGCACGTGCTGGCGGCCCCGCTGACCGGCGCGCTGGCCGCCCGGACGCGCCGGCCACGGCTCTTCTTCGCCGGGGCACTGAGCGGCTTCGCGCTGGCGATCGCGCTGGTGGGGCCGGCCTTCGGTCGCGTCCCTCTGCCCGTCGTCCTCGCCCTCGCGGCGGCGGGCGGCTGCTGCGGACCGGCGGTCTCAGGCGGGCTCTCCGGCCTGCTGCCCCGCCTGACCGGCGCGGAGACAGGCGGGGACCGCGCCGCGGCCTGGGACGCCGCGAGCTACAACGCCGCCGGCGTGGCCGGACCCGCCGTCGCGGGGCTGGTCTCCGCGGCACTCTCCCCTGCCCTGGCCCTGGGCCTGCTGTCGACGGCGGCGGCCTGCGCCGCCGCGCTCACCACGCTCCTCCCGGTGCCGGCCGGCACGGATTCCGCGCATGCCTCCCGCCCACAGCTGCACCGCGACCTGGTCGACGGGGCGCTGACGGTCTGGCAGCGACCGGAACTGCGCGCGGTCACCGCCGCGACGACGCTGGCGTACGTCGGACTCGGCGGGCTGACCACCACCAGCGTCCTGCTCGCGCAGCACCTGGCCACGGCGGACCGCGCCGCGGGCGGCCTGCTGATGACGGCCTTCGCCGTCGGCGGCCTGGCCGGAACGCTCGTCACCACCCGTATGCCGTCCCGGGTCACGGCCCCACGCCTGGCCCTGGTCGGACTGCTCGGCACCGGCAGCGGCCTGGCGGCGGCCGCGATGGCACCGGGCCTTCCCGCCGCCGCTGCCTGCTTCGTCACGGCCGGTGCCTGCGAAGGCCTGGTGCTGACGGCGACACTCCGCGTCCGCGCCGAGCAGGCGCCGCAGCAGCAGCGCCCGCAGGTATTCACCCTCGGCGCCGGCTTGAAGATCTCCGCGGCCGCCCTCGGCTCCGCCCTCGCCGGCTGGGACAGCCCCGGCGCCGCGCGCCGCTACCTCGCCGCGATCGCCGTGCTGCAGCTCGCGGCCGCCGCGCTCCACGCCGGGATCCGCCGAGCGTCCCGACCGGAGATTCGGCCGCGCGGAGCGGGGAGGCGCCGCGCGGCCGAATCGGTTCAGCGGCCCTGACTGTTGTTCAGCTGAGCTTGGTCAGGGCGAGGTTGAGCTCCAGGACGTTGACCCGGGGCTCCCCGAGGAAGCCGAGGTTGCGGTCCTGGGTGTACTGCTTGACCAGCGCCTCGACCTTGTCGGCGCTCAGGCCGCGGGCCTTCGCGACGCGGTTCACCTGGATCTGGGCGTAGGCCGGGCTGATGTCCGGGTCCAGGCCGGAGCCCGACGAGGTGATCGCGTCGGCCGGCACCTGGCTCTGTGCGACGTTGTTGAACTTGGCGATGTCGGACTTGAGCTGGGTGTAGTTGCTCGCCAGCACGTCGGAGTTGGTGCCCAGGTTGGTGCCGGCCGAGGCGGTCGGGTCGTAGCCGAGGCTGCCGGCCGCCGAGGGGCGGGACTGGAAGAGCTTCGGATCGGGGCTCTGGGACTTGCCGTCCTTCGAGACGATCGTGAAGTTCTGCCCGATCAGGGAGGAGCCGACCACGTTGCCGTGGGCGTCCTTCACCAGCGAGCCGTTGGCCTGCTGGGAGAAGGCCACCTGCGAGATGCCGGTGATCAGCAGCGGGTAGGCGAGGCCGCAGATCACCGTGAAGAGCAGCAGCAGGCGCAGACCGGTGAGGTGGTTCCGCACCGCAGTGGGAAGGGGTTTAGCCATGACGATTCACTTCGCTTCTTCTCGTCTGCTGCTCAGTGCAGGCCGGGGACGTACGTGACGATGAGGTCGATCAGCTTGATCCCGACGAAGGGCAGGATCAGTCCGCCGATGCCGTAGAGCCCGAGGTTGCGGCGCAGCAGCGACTGGGACGAGGAGGGCCGGTAGCGCACGCCGCGCAGGGCGAGCGGGATCAGGCCGATGATGATCAGGGCGTTGAAGATGATCGCCGAGGTGATCGCGGACTTCGGCGAGTGCAGCGCCATGATGTTGAGGTGCCCCAGGCCCGGGTAGACCGCGGCGAACATCGCGGGGATGATCGCGAAGTACTTCGCGACGTCGTTGGCGATCGAGAAGGTCGTGAGCGCGCCTCGGGTGATCAGCAACTGCTTGCCGATCTCGACGATCTCGATGAGCTTGGTCGGGTTGGAGTCCAGGTCCACCATGTTCCCGGCCTCCTTGGCGGCCGAGGTACCGGTGTTCATGGCCACGCCGACATCGGCCTGCGCGAGCGCGGGGGCGTCGTTGGTGCCGTCACCGGTCATGGCGACCAGGCGGCCGCCCTCCTGCTCCTTCTTGATCAGCGCCATCTTGTCCTCGGGAGTCGCCTCCGCGAGGTAGTCGTCCACGCCGGCTTCCTCGGCGATCGCGGCGGCCGTCAGCGGGTTGTCACCCGTGATCATGACCGTCTTGATGCCCATGGCGCGCATCTCCGCGAAGCGCTCCTTGATGCCCGGCTTGACGACATCCTTGAGGTAGATGACCCCGAGGACGCGCGCCGGGGCGCTGCCCTGCTTCTCCGCCACCACGAGCGGGGTCCCGCCCAGGTTGGAGATCCGCCCGACCGCGACATCCAGCTCGTTGTCGGTCGAACCGCCGTTCTCCTTGACCCAGTTGGCCACGGCCGCGGCCGCGCCCTTGCGGATCGAGTGGCCGTCGACGTCGACGCCGGACATGCGGGTCTGGGCGGTGAACTCGATCCAGGTGGCGTGGGCCAGCTCGCCCTGGGCCCGCTCGCGCAGACCGTACTTCTCCTTGGCCAGCACGACGATGGAACGGCCCTCGGGCGTCTCGTCCGCGAGGGACGAGAGTTGGGCGGCATCGGCCAGCGCGTCCGCGCTGACATCGCCGATCTGCACGAACTCGGCGGCCTGGCGGTTGCCGAAGGTGATGGTGCCGGTCTTGTCCAGCAGCAGGGTCGAGACGTCGCCCGCGGCCTCGACGGCGCGGCCGGACATGGCCAGCACGTTGCGCTGGACCAGCCGGTCCATGCCGGCGATGCCGATCGCGGAGAGCAGCGCGCCGATCGTGGTCGGGATCAGCGCGACCAGCAGCGAATCCAGCACGATGATCGTCTGCTCGGCGCCCGCGTACTTCGCCATCGGCTGCAGCGTGACGACCGCGAGCAGGAAGACGATCGTCAGCGACGCGAGCAGGATGTTCAGCGCGATCTCGTTCGGCGTCTTCTGCCGGGCCGCACCCTCGACCAGCGCGATCATGCGGTCGATGAAGGTCTTGCCCGGCTCCGAGGTGATCTTCACCACGATCCGGTCCGACAGGACCTTCGTGCCACCAGTAACGGCACTGCGGTCACCGCCGGACTCGCGGATCACGGGCGCGGACTCACCCGTGATCGCCGACTCGTCGACCGAGGCGACGCCCTCGACGACGTCACCGTCACCGGGGATCACCTGGCCGGCCTCGACAATCACGTGATCGCCGAGCCGCAGCTGCGTCGCGGAGACCTCCTCCTCGGAGACTCCGGTCGCACCCGGCGTCCAGGAGCCGACGACGCGACGGGCCATGGTGTCGGTGCGGGTCTTGCGCAGCGTGTCGGCCTGCGCCTTGCCGCGGCCCTCGGCCACCGCCTCGGCCAGGTTGGCGAAGACGACCGTCAGCCACAGCCAGACCGTGATCACCCAGGCGAACACGCTGGGCTTCTCGATCGCGGAGATCGTGGTCAGCACGGAGCCGACCTCGACCACGAACATGACCGGGTTCTTGAACATGACGCGCGGGTCGAGCTTCTTGCACGCGTCGGGGAAGGACTTGAGCAGCTGCTTCGGGTCGAGCAGGCCGCCGCCGATGCGACGCTCGGCCGGGAGCTCGGGCCGGTTCG
>NZ_QKYN01000140.1 GCF_003258295.1 Streptacidiphilus pinicola
ACCACCGAAACACGATGAGATCGTGCAACCAGGTGTTGGTCGCTGTCTCAGAACAGCACAGTGGACGCGTAGCAGCTATGGACAAGCCCTCGGCCTATTAGTACCGGTCAGCTCCACCCCTCACAGGGCTTCCACATCCGGCCTATCAACCCAGTCGTCTACTGGGAGCCTTACCCCATCAAGTGGGTGGGAGTCCTCATCTCGAAGCAGGCTTCCCGCTTAGATGCTTTCAGCGGTTATCCCTCCCGAACGTAGCCAACCAGCCATGCCCTTGGCAGAACAACTGGCACACCAGAGGTTCGTCCGTCCCGGTCCTCTCGTACTAGGGACAGCCCTTCTCAAGACTCCAACGCGCGCAGCGGATAGGGACCGAACTGTCTCACGACGTTCTAAACCCAGCTCGCGTACCGCTTTAATGGGCGAACAGCCCAACCCTTGGGACCTACTCCAGCCCCAGGATGCGACGAGCCGACATCGAGGTGCCAAACCATCCCGTCGATATGGACTCTTGGGGAAGATCAGCCTGTTATCCCCGGGGTACCTTTTATCCGTTGAGCGACGGCGCTTCCACAAGCCACCGCCGGATCACTAGTCCCTGCTTTCGCACCTGCTCGACCCGTCGGTCTCACAGTCAAGCTCCCTTGTGCACTTACACTCAACACCTGATTGCCAACCAGGCTGAGGGAACCTTTGGGCGCCTCCGTTACATTTTAGGAGGCAACCGCCCCAGTTAAACTACCCACCAGACACTGTCCCTGATCCGGATCACGGACCCAGGTTAGACATCCAGCACGACCAGAGTGGTATTTCAACGACGCCTCCACACCAACTGGCGTTGATGCTTCAAAGGCTCCCACCTATCCTACACAAGCCGAACCGAACACCAATATCAAGCTGTAGTAAAGGTCCCGGGGTCTTTCCGTCCTGCTGCGCGAAACGAGCATCTTTACTCGTAATGCAATTTCACCGGGCCTGTGGTTGAGACAGTCGAGAAGTCGTTACGCCATTCGTGCAGGTCGGAACTTACCCGACAAGGAATTTCGCTACCTTAGGATGGTTATAGTTACCACCGCCGTTTACTGGCGCTTAAGTTCTCAGCTTCGCCCCACCGAAATGAAGCTAACCGGTCCCCTTAACGTTCCAGCACCGGGCAGGCGTCAGTCCGTATACATCGCCTTACGGCTTCGCACGGACCTGTGTTTTTAGTAAACAGTCGCTTCTCGCTGGTCTCTGCGGCCACCCCCAGCTCGGAGTGCAAGACTCGTCACCAGGAATGGCCCCCCTTCTCCCGAAGTTACGGGGGCATTTTGCCGAGTTCCTTAACCACAGTTCACCCGAACGCCTCGGTATTCTCTACCAGACCACCTGAGTCGGTTTAGGGTACGGGCCGCCATGAAACTCGCTAGAGGCTTTTCTCGACAGCATAGGATCATCCACTTCACCACAATCGGCTCGGCATCAGGTCTCAGACTATGTGTCACGCGGATTTGCCTACGTGACGTCCTACACCCTTACCCCGGGACAACCACCGCCCGGGCTGGACTACCTTCCTGCGTCACCCCATCGCTCAGCTACTACCCTGTTGGGCCGGCGGTTCCACCACTCCCCCTTGTCCGAAGACTCCGGGGCGGCTTCACGGCCTTAGCATTCAGAGGTTCGCCGTTGGCGCTTCAAAGCGGGTACGGGAATATCAACCCGTTGTCCATCGACTACGCCTGTCGGCCTCGCCTTAGGTCCCGACTTACCCTGGGCAGATCAGCTTGACCCAGGAACCCTTGGTCAATCGGCGCAGGAGTTTCCCACTCCTGTATCGCTACTCATGCCTGCATTCTCACTCGTATACCGTCCACCACTAGGTTCCCCTGCGGCTTCACCCGGCACACGACGCTCCCCTACCCATCACAGCCTCCGTTGGGAGTCATGCTGCAATGACACGGCTTCGGCGGTGTACTTGAGCCCCGCTACATTGTCGGCGCGGAATCACTTGACCAGTGAGCTATTACGCACTCTTTAAAGGGTGGCTGCTTCTAAGCCAACCTCCTGGTTGTCTCTGCGACTCCACATCCTTTCCCACTTAGCACACGCTTAGGGGCCTTAGCCGGTGTTCTGGGCTGTTTCCCTCTCGACCATGGAGCTTATCCCCCACAGTCTCACTGCCGCGCTCTCACTTACCGGCATTCGGAGTTTGGCTAAGGTCAGTAACCCGGTGAGGCCCATCGCCTATCCAGTGCTCTACCTCCGGCAAGAAACACGCGACGCTGCACCTAAATGCATTTCGGGGAGAACCAGCTATCACGGAGTTTGATTGGCCTTTCACCCCTAACCACAGGTCATCCCCCAGGTTTTCAACCCTGGTGGGTTCGGTCCTCCACACGGTCTTACCCGCGCTTCAACCTGCCCATGGCTAGATCACTCCGCTTCGGGTCTTGGGCATGCGACTATATCGCCCTGTTCGGACTCGCTTTCGCTACGGCTACCCCACACGGGTTAACCTCGCCACACACCGCAAACTCGCAGGCTCATTCTTCAAAAGGCACGCAGTCACCCCTAAAGGCTCCCACGGCTTGTAGGCACACGGTTTCAGGTACTATTTCACTCCGCTCCCGCGGTACTTTTCACCATTCCCTCACGGTACTATCCGCTATCGGTCACCAGGGAATATTTAGGCTTAGCGGGTGGTCCCGCCAGATTCACACGGGATTTCTCGGGCCCCGTGCTACTTGGGAATTCTTCAAGCAAGCCGTACAGATTTCGCCTACGGGGGTCTTACCCTCTACGCCGGGCCTTTCGCATGCCCTTCGACTATCCATACGGTTTCTGACTCGCCGACCGGCCGGCAGACCGATCAAGAAAAATCCCACGACCCCACAATGGCAACCCCTGCCGGGTCTCACACCACCATGGTTTAGCCTCATCCGGTTTCGCTCGCCACTACTCCCGGAATCACGGTTGTTTTCTCTTCCTGCGGGTACTGAGATGTTTCACTTCCCCGCGTTCCCTCCACATACCCTATGTGTTCAGGTATGGGTGACAGCCCATGACGACTGCCGGGTTTCCCCATTCGGACACCCCCGGATCAAAGCTCGGTTGACAGCTCCCCGGGGCCTATCGCGGCCTCCCACGTCCTTCATCGGTTCCTGGTGCCAAGGCATCCACCGTGCGCCCTTAATAACTTGGCCATAGATGCTCGCGTCCACTGTGCAGTTCTCAAACAACGACCAGAAGGTCCAGCTGCTCACACAACCGTTCCCTCAGGACCCAACAACGTGCCCGACACACACATCCGAACCAAACCAGCGTTCCACGCGCCGAAGCGCAGTACTGACCCAAGGTCATCCGTGCGTGCCGAATAGTCAACGTTCCACCCATGAGCAACCGTGCGAGACATTCGCTCGCATCCGGCTATGTGCTCCTTAGAAAGGAGGTGATCCAGCCGCACCTTCCGGTACGGCTACCTTGTTACGACTTCGTCCCAATCGCTGGTCCCACCTTCGACAGCTCCCTCCCACAAGGGGTTAGGCCACCGGCTTCGGGTGTTACCGACTTTCGTGACGTGACGGGCGGTGTGTACAAGGCCCGGGAACGTATTCACCGCAGCAATGCTGATCTGCGATTACTAGCAACTCCGACTTCATGGGGTCGAGTTGCAGACCCCAATCCGAACTGAGACCGGCTTTTTGAGATTCGCTCCGCCTCACGGCATCGCAGCTCTTTGTACCGGCCATTGTAGCACGTGTGCAGCCCAAGACATAAGGGGCATGATGATTTGACGTCATCCCCACCTTCCTCCGAGTTGACCCCGGCAGTCTCCTGTGAGTCCCCGGCCGAACCGCTGGCAACACAGAACGAGGGTTGCGCTCGTTGCGGGACTTAACCCAACATCTCACGACACGAGCTGACGACAACCATGCACCACCTGTACACCGACCACAAGGGGGCGCCCATCTCTGGACGTTTCCGGTGTATGTCAAGCCTTGGTAAGGTTCTTCGCGTTGCGTCGAATTAAGCCACATGCTCCGCTGCTTGTGCGGGCCCCCGTCAATTCCTTTGAGTTTTAGCCTTGCGGCCGTACTCCCCAGGCGGGGCACTTAATGCGTTAGCTGCGGCGCGGACGACGTGGAATGTCGCCCACACCTAGTGCCCAACGTTTACGGCGTGGACTACCAGGGTATCTAATCCTGTTCGCTCCCCACGCTTTCGCTCCTCAGCGTCAGTAATGGCCCAGAGATCCGCCTTCGCCACCGGTGTTCCTCCTGATATCTGCGCATTTCACCGCTACACCAGGAATTCCGATCTCCCCTACCACACTCTAGCCTGCCCGTATCGAATGCAGACCCGGGGTTAAGCCCCGGGCTTTCACATCCGACGTGACAAGCCGCCTACGAGCTCTTTACGCCCAATAATTCCGGACAACGCTCGCACCCTACGTATTACCGCGGCTGCTGGCACGTAGTTAGCCGGTGCTTCTTCTGCAGGTACCGTCACTTGCGCTTCTTCCCTGCTGAAAGAGGTTTACAACCCGAAGGCCTTCATCCCTCACGCGGCGTCGCTGCATCAGGCTTTCGCCCATTGTGCAATATTCCCCACTGCTGCCTCCCGTAGGAGTCTGGGCCGTGTCTCAGTCCCAGTGTGGCCGGTCGCCCTCTCAGGCCGGCTACCCGTCGTCGCCTTGGTAGGCCATCACCCCACCAACAAGCTGATAGGCCGCGGGCTCATCCTGCACCGCCGGAGCTTTCCACCCAAGACCATGCGGTCAAGGGTAATATCCGGTATTAGACCTCGTTTCCAAGGCTTGTCCCAGAGTGCAGGGCAGATTGCCCACGTGTTACTCACCCGTTCGCCACTGATCCACCCCGAAGGGCTTCACCGTT
>NZ_QKYN01000141.1 GCF_003258295.1 Streptacidiphilus pinicola
CTTACAAAGCAGATGTCGGCGGTTCGAATCCGTCTGTGCCCACCAGCACAAAGGCCCCGCAGCGATCATGCTGCGAGGCCTTTGACGGCATTAGGTGACGGCAACCCCTCAACGCCCCGGAGCAGGGCGGCACGCGGCCTGTGCGCAACGGCCTCTTCGAAGTGCACAGACCGATGCTCAGCTTCACGTGCTTGACGGCGCGCTCAGCCGCGGTGGCCGCTTTCTCCACCTGCCCAAGGCGCTAGCGTCGATTGCGCGCGTGGCCGGCCACCCCCGACGGCGAAGGCACCTGACGAAGGGGCCACTCGCAGCCCCTTGGGCTTCGCCCGTATCGCCCGAGCTGCGTCAGCTCAGGCGGATCGTGACGACTTGCTGCATCCACGCACTGTAGTCCTGAATGGCACCGACAGTTGCTCTTTGAATGGCCTCAACTACTGATTTTGTCTCCACGACGCCACGGCGCTCGAAACCCGCTTCACTTACCATGATCCCTGCGGTTGCGGGAAACTTCTTCCGGGCAATCGCAATTCGATCAAACAGATACGCGACAAGATCGGCGTGCACCTGTAGCGCACCGCTAGCCTCCCTTCCCGTTGGCATGTAACCACCATGGGCGACTTTATGCCGAAGCAAAACTAGGTTCTCCCGCCATCTACCCGTAACTGTCGAACCCTTGGCACTCCAAGACCCACCGATCCGGTTTTGATAATCAGCCCGAACTCGGGACATCAAGGGGCGCGAAAATACGCTGGCGGATTCCCGGGGAGTTGAGCCCTCCTCCCAATGCATCATCATCAATGCCTGATCGAGCAAGACCTCGCTAGCAGTATAAGCAAGCAATACCGCCGCACGCCGATCCCCATCCTCTCGAAGGGCAGCATACGCATCGGCGCGAAGTTCCCCATACGTAATCATGGGATGATTGATGATCTCCGCCTGCACAAAGGATGAAACCCGTCGCCCAGTGGCGTCATCATCGCCAGGTCGGGCAGGCGCCTGCGACGGCTTTAGAGCCATGGTCATCAGCATCTGCGAAGCTGGACCATCCCATCCGCCATCTTCGGGACGAGCAGGCCTAGTCGCATAAAGAGCGAAAGTACCTAGACGTTCCCGCGTCGGGTAGCGCATCGCAGACTTCTCAGCGGCACGGTACGCACGAAGCAGCAGAAAGAGAGCCTCCAGCGAACGCTCGAATCCTACATTCAAAGCCTCGGGTGATGGTTCACAAGACTCTGCGATTCCATCGGGCCGAACGCTGACAATAGGCGTCGTAATTTCGGCCACAGTGTATGCAGTATCTGACCCCTCCCCCTCGCCAGGAAACGGGCCGCGGGCGTTGTAGATGGACTCTGTGAGAACTCTCACGGCGATGTTCGCCATTTCCATCTCATCCGTGACGTAGATCGGATTTGGCCTAGTTCCACTGTGGAATCTGATGGAGACAAAAAGGAATCCATCCCCCCCTACTCCCGGGAGCCTTGCGGAAGCAGTCCCATCCCTTTCGAGATGAAGGGCTGCGTTTTCAAAACCGCCCAGCGAGATAGCCATTGCGATTAGATGACGTCCGGGACTCGAGAGGGTCAAGGGCGTGGGGCAACGCATAAAGTATGTAGCAACGCGTGACATCGGAGGAGCCATGAAGTCGTTCTACACGACTCGCCGACCGTCAACAGCCGGTTTTTCATACCCAGCCAAGCGTGACCAACCGATCACGCTGGCGCGCCCGCTGCTGTCGCGACCGCGCTCCGGCCCCGGTCGCTCCTTGCGCCTGGGGCCGGGGGCTGATCCCAGTAAGGCACTGCGGTAGCCAGGACGGGGAGGTACCTTGAACAAGGGCAAGGGGATCACTCTTGCCGAGGCTTCTAGGGCTGCGGCTCTAGGGGATAGGAGAACAACATGCCCAGATACGTCCACGTGCCGGTCGACGCCACGGCACATCTGGTCCGCCAGGCGTACGAGGCCGGCGGCCCATTCCAGTGGGCTCGCGAGGCCTGGAAGAACTCCGAGGAGAGCGGCGCCTCGATCATCCACTTCGGTATCGAGGAGCAGGCCGCCGAGAACCTCGGGGTCCTGCGCCGCACGATCATGGATGATGGCAGCGGGATGAAGCCCGATGAACTGCGGGACTTCTTGACGACGTTCGGCGGTGGCGGCAAGCCAATCGGGATGGACGAGAACTTCGGTCAGGGGTTCAAGTCCTCAGTGCTTCCATGGAATCCATACGGGGTCGTAGTCATCAGCTATACGGACGCCGCCCCGGAAGGCGCCATGCTGTGGATCCACCGGGACCACACGGGCAACTACGCTCTACGTGAATGGGAAGCTGCCGACGCGAGCGGCGAGCCCCTGGGCTACATAAGCGTCGTAGAGCCGTTCATGGATGACGAGCACGGATGCCACTGGGGACTCATCCGGCCTGACTGGATGACCACGGGCACGATCATGGTTCTGCTTGGGAATGCGGCAGACAGCGATACCTGGATGGGCGATCAAGACCCCTCTCGCAAGGAGACGGTTGACGATCTCATTAGGTACATGAACGGCCGACTGCTCGACATCCCGCTCCGTGACGGTCAGCCCATCGAGACGACCGTCATCGATCTCTACGCCAAGCGAAGCAGCGAGCGGCGAGACACCAAGGACAAGTCCATCACCCTTCCGGACATGCGCACCATGGTCTGGCGACCGCGCCGCGTTCACGGACTCAGCCACTTCATCCCCGAAACAACGATGAAGGGCAGCGTCACAGTGGACAGCCACGGTACCCGTATCGACTGGTCCTACATTCCGGAGCCCCTGCAACCAGTTGGAGGGACCTCGGACTACATCACCCAACGCCCGACGGTTGTCGTCGACTATCAGGGTGAGGCCTACCACTCAGACAGCAGCAAATCGCGCTACCGACAGTTCGGCGTGACTGACGAGATCATGGGCCGCACGTGGCTAGTGGTACACCCCCCGGTCTACAGCGATGCTCGACCTACTCAGTGGGGAGTGCTCACGCAAGCTTCGCGTCACATCTTGATCTCCAAGGGCGGGCGCGAACTCCCCTGGGACGAATGGGGCGACGCCTTCTTCCAGAACTTTCCGGAGGATCTGGCGAAGGCACGGGACGCGGCTCGCGCGGCAAACACCACTCACTCCGACCCGGCGATGGCCAAGAACCTGTCGAGGATTCTCGATCGCCTCAACCCACGCTTCAAGGCCTCACGCGTTCTTAGCTCCGCCGTAGGCAAGATCATCGGAAACCCGACAGGTGCCACCGCAGGTCTGCCCGGCACCAGAGGTGGCCGGGCAGCAACGGGGACGAGCAGCCCCGGCGGCAAGGGCGGCACCGCCGGCCCGCGGCAGATTCTCGTTCCCGCGGCCGGGGGCACGGCAGCCGGCGTGAACGCTGCGGTTCGCGGAGGGTATCCCGCCTTCAAGTGGAAGGACTTCGACTCCGACGAGGCGAAGTACCTCGCTCTGTACGTCAAGAACGAAGACCTCACTGCCGACGGCACCGTGTACAGGGGCGTTGTCTACCTGAACTCGAAGCACCCCGTCTTTGTTCAGGAGTTCACCTACTGGGCTGACCAGGTGTGGCCCAAGGCTGACCCAGCAAAGGTCCAGGAGCTTGTGGAGCGCGTCTACGGCGAGGAAGCCGTAGCCCACGTCGTTCATGCACAGCGCCTCAACGGCACCCTCGTGGCTCGTGCCGAAGACAATAGCCCGGTCGTAATCGGTGAGGACGACGTACAGGCGCTCGTGGAGCCCACGGCCCTGTCTGCTGCACTGCTGGGCCTGATAAACGTTGAGCAGCGCATCTTGACGCAGGGCGGCGGCCTCTTCGGCAGTCGGGCGACTGCCTAGCAAGAGGAGTGCAGCCCTGCCCATAGGGCAGGGCTGCACGTGCGTGTGGATCATGGGTCATGCTGTGCCTGTGGAGCACACGACCTATGACAAAGCCTATGAGCAATGGCGCACTGCACTAGGGTCTTTGACCTCTGGTGTCGCCGAGCTGACCGAATGGCAGGATCGTCGATTCCGGTTCGCTCACAACATCGGCGCGTTGCTCACCTCTGACGCACCAGGAGAAGCACCCGAGGTTGTGGGCCCCGTCATCTACGGAGTGCACCTCCACGGCTCGGGACTCGTGTACGTCGGTCAGACCCAGGAGGCGGAACGCCGGCTGCGGGACCTTCCGGTGGGAGAAAGCCACCACCTGGCCAACACCGTACCTCCTGAGCTCTGGGAGCGGGTTGTTGTCGTTCGGTGGCCGAGCCTCTTGGAACGGCTCGGGTCCGAAGAGCAAAGGGCAGCCGAGGCCCTTGGCTCGGTGATCTGCGGACTCGCCTTGGAACATCGGCTTCAAGTCCGCACGAGGCCGCCGCTCAATGGCCGACGCCGCACTCGGGACGGGCAATGGCGTCCGCGGCGAATGCACGAGAGCCATTCACGAGGGGCCGTGCACTCGGCTGCCCTTCCCTCCCTCGACGCGCTGGTCTGGAGCGCCTGGAACGAGCTGAGTCGGCTTCCCCCTCCCTCAAACGACAGCGCCCGCACGTGCTCAGACGTGGGGCGCGTGGTCTTCCCCTCAGTGCTGCGATAAACACGCCACCGGCGAGGTCTGGGTCACCTGGGCCGCGAGCACACTCCAATGAGCCGGGAGCCTCCCACCAAGCCCTGAGGTCAAGTTCCGCGATCTCATCGGGGCTTGGCTTGAGAGCGTCAGACCGCCCCCGAGCCAGTCGGGGGCGGTCTGCGTGTGAGGTGGTCCTCATGGTCTATCGCGCGGTGAACGGGTTCGAGTCAGGAGTCGGTCCATATGATTCATGGCCTCACGCCGGGTGTCCTCAGAGATGTGGGTGTAGACGTTCATTGTCACGGCGATTTGCGAGTGGCCGAGGATCTCCATGACGACACGAGGAGCCACGCCGGCAGCGAAGAGGAACGTCGCACAACCGTGGCGTGCATCGTGGAGCCGTATGCGTGGCAGGCCAGCTTCCGCAGCGATCCGCTCGAAGGAGCGGCTGAGGTTGCGCGGCTCGATCGGCCGACCAGTGCGACTGGTGAACACGTACCCAGACTCCTCCCACCCGTCGCCAGCGCTGTCACGCTGGCGAGCCTGCCGAAGGCGTCGCCAACGCAGAGGCGCGATGCACATCAGCGGAAGCGGGATCACTCGGGTTCGTCGGTTCTTCGTGCTGTCGGCGTACAGCTCCTTCTGCACCCGCTGGAGTTGGTTCCGAACCGTGAGCGTTCGCCGCTCCAAGTCGATGTCGCTCCAACGCAGTCCCAGGATCTCGCCGCGGCGCAGCCCCAGGGCGACGGCCAGCACGAACGCGGTGTAGAGGGGATCTGGGCGCGCGGCTTCCAGAAAGGCCACGGTCTGGTCAACCGTCCAGGTCTTCATCTCTCGCATCTCCACACGTGGGGCCGGAACCAGGGTCGCCACGTTGCGGCTGATCAGCTCCTCACGGCAGGCTGCCGCGAGGGCGGTGCGGAGCACTCGGTGCGACTCCTTCGCGGTGGCGGCGGACGCCTCCCGGGTGACCGCGACAACGAATCGACGCACGTCAGGGACGCTCAGCGATTCCAGGCGCTTTGTTCCAAGGTGCGGGATCAGGTAGCGCCGGACGTGGGTCTCGTACTTTGCGTACGTGGTCTTCTTCCGCTGCGGCTTGATGAACTCCTCCAGCCAGTAGTTAAACCACTCAGACAGTTTCTGCGAGCGCGTCGGCGTCGGAATGTGCTGGCGGTCACGCACGACCAACTCAAGGCGCTTGGCGTCACACTCCTCCCAGGTGGCGCCGTAGACCGTCTTGCGCTTCCGTGTGCCGTCGGGTTGAGGCACGTACACACGGGCCTCGTAGCGACCGTCCTTGCGGCGCCAGATGCTTCCGCTGCCGTTCGGGTTCTTCTTACGGGCCATCAGTTGTTTTCCTCGACCTGTCGGCGGATAAAGTCCGCGAGGCTTTCGACCGCGATCCGGCGGGATCGGCCGACGGTGAAGCTGCGCAGCTCGCGGGCGCGCAGCAGGTCGTAGACCTTGTTCCGGCTGAGTCGGAGTGCGGCCATGACCTCGGGCACGGTCAGAGCCTCGGGAACGGTGGTCATCGCTGGCTTCTCCCCAGGTGTGAAGCGGTTCTGTGGCGGGTCGTTGTCCCCGGTGTCCCCATGCTGTCCCCCGGCGTCTGCGCTGGTGGGGGTGGTTTCGGGGACATGGGGACGTGGGGGACATCAGGTGGTTGGTTCGGCGTTGTCCCCGTGGTCGGGTGCGGCGAGGGGCGGGGCGTAGGTGCCTCCGGCGCCGCGGCGCAGGTCGCCGGAGTCGGCGATGCGGGGACAGGCACGTTTGACGGTCTCGTAGGCGAGGCCGGTGCCTTCCGCGATCTGCTTGGGGGTGCTGTAGGGGTTGTCGCGGACGTAGGCGATCACGGTGGAGCGGGTGTCGCTGACGGCGTGTTCGCTGGCGGGTCCGGGCAGGAGGGACCAGTTGCCGGTGTCCTTGTCGAACTGCATGGCGTGTTCGGCTTCGTCCACGTCGCGGCCTGTGACGTGGAGGAAGCCGTCTGCCTTGCCGCGGGCGCGCTTGAGGACGATGGTCGTGTCGGCGGCGCCGGCGAGGCCGTTGGTGCCGGACACTTCGGCGAGGAAGTCGTCACTGGCCTGCTTGCGGACGTGGTGGACCAGGACAATGGCCACGCCGAAGTGGTCGGCGATCTTCTTCGGCCGTCCGACGGCGGCGTAGTCGGCGTCGTAGGCGGACACTCCGGGCGCGGCCTGGCCTCGGACCTTGGCGAACACGTCGATGACGACCATGCGGGCGTCGGGGTGATCGGTGAGCCATCCGGCGATCAGGTGGTCGCCGCCCTGGTTGAGGGGCGGGCACGTGGTCTCCAGGTGCAGCGCGGCGGGGGCTTTGCGTCCGGCGAGCAGGTGTCCCATGCGGGACTGGAGGCGGCGCGGGGTGTCCTCCAGGGCGAGGTAGAGCACGGGCCCGGCGTTGACGGGGATGGTGCCGAGGGCGGTTCCGCCGGCGGCGACCTGGAGGCCGAGGCCGAGGGAGAGCCAGGACTTGCCGACCTTCGGCGGTCCGGCCAGCACGGTGACGCCTTCGGCGAGGATGCCGGGGACGGCCCATTTCGGCTCGGGGAAGGTGGCTTCCATGAGCCGGTCGGCCGTCCACAGGCTGTGGAACCCGGGCCGTGGTGGCTGGTCGGGGGCGTCGTCCGGTTCCAGGATGGGCGGTTCGGCGTCGCCGTGCGGGACGACGCGCAGGCGGGGCGGGGGCTGGGTCACCGGGGACTCCCTCCGATCAGCGCGGGTGATTAGGCGGCGAAGGTGCGGGGGCGGCGGGCGCCCCAGCGCAGCCCGGACGCGATGGTGCGGGCGGCGGCGCGCGGGTCGTGGTTGACCTGCGCGGCGGCCTGCATCAGGTCGGCGGTGACGTCCTGCTCTCCGAGTTCGCCGCCGGCCACGAGTTGCCCGAGGGCGCAGGCGGCGGCGTAGAGGGCGTCGTTGTGGTGGTCCGGCGCGCTGGTGACGGTGGCCAACTCGCGGTTGACGGCGCTGGCCAGGTAGCGGGAGCGCCGGTCGGTACCGCGCAGCGCGACCGTGAGCGGCCTCGCGGGTGGTTGCGGGGCGGCCTGGTGGAGGTCGGCGATCCAGGTCGGGAGCGGGGCAACCGGGGCCTTGCTGACGACGTCGTAGCGTCCGGTGGGGGTGCTGCTGCCGGGGGCGACGACGTAGCCGCCGTAGGCGCGGGTGTCGACCTTCCAGCCCAACCGCTTCCGGGTGGAACGCAGATCGGGCCCGTGCTCCGGGTGAGCGAAGTACAGGTGCGTGCCGCCGGACGCGGTACGGACGGTGAACGTGTGGGCGGGGTAGGGCTGTCCGGCGCGCTCGGCGAGGACCGCGAGCACGTCGGCGCCGTCGCTCACCCCGGGCAGCGCCCAGACGGCAGGGCGGGCGTCACCGGGCTTGGGGACGTCCAGGTCCACGACCACGAGCCCGGACGGGCCGGTGGCGAGGCCGATGTTGAACCCCTGCTGCTGCCACCACACGGCCAGGGCCTCGGGGTCGGTGGTGGCCTGGTGCTCCCAGTCGCGGACGGCGGGGGTCTTGTCGCGGGGGACCAGGGGGAAGGCGCGCCAGCCGCGGCGGGCGGCGGCGAGGGCGTAGGCGAGCAGGTCGGCCACGGTGTTCCTCTCGGTGGTGCGGCCGGGCGGGTGGAAGGGGTGTCGCGCCCGCCCGGCCGGGCTGAGTTCAGAACAGGACGTCAGTCGAAGCCGCGAGGTCGGCGGCGAGTTGCTTGCGGTGGTTGCGCTGGGCGGTGAGGCGGGCGCCGTCGTGGCAGGTGGGGCACCAGGCGGCGAGCCGCCCTGCGGGGAGTTGGGCGAGCTTGTGGGGCGGCAGGGTGAAGCGGGCCGGGTCGACGGGTGCGGCGAGCAGCCGGACCGGTCCGGCGTGCTTGCTGACGAATCCGCCGTTGATGTGCTCGCAGCGCTGGTCGGCGGTCTTGTGCTTGCGTCCGCATCCGCCGGTGCACTGGCAGCGGCCCTCGGCAGTGGCCATGACCTGGTCCCACACGGGCAGGGGTGCGACAGGGGGCGTCGTCATGCCGCCGCCTCCACCGACCGGCCGAGCTGGTCGGCGGCGTGCCGGCCGAGCCACTGGGTGTAGGCGGGCGGGATGGCTTCGGCCAACTCGCGGCGCTGGTCGGTCCAGTGGATGCCCATGGCCTGCTGCCACTGGGTGACGGTGCCTTTGCCGCCGCCTTGGCCGTAGACGGCGAAGTACGGGCCGGTGAACCACCGGCCGTGACGCATCCCGGCGACCCGGCCGCGGTGCGGCAGGTGGATGGCGGCGGGTGCGGTCCAGCCGCCGAGTTCGAAGTTGCGGTGGCGGATGACTGCGAGGCCGAACATCTCGCCGCACAAGGTCACGTCCACCCGCATCCGCTTGGTGGCGCGGCCGGGCGGCTGCTCGATCACCCACGGCCCGCCGGTGTTGGCGAGGGCGTCGCGGGTGGGGTCGAGCAGGTCCGCGTACCGGTGACGGTGGTCCTGGTTGGTGCCCACGGTCAAGGTGCAGTCGAACTGGCACGGCGGGGACGCGTGGCGCAGGTCGAAGCGGTGCCCGTGCTCGCGGATGAACGCGACCGCGTCGCACTGCACGAACCGGAACGGGTAGTTGGGCTGCTCGGCGATGTCGACGCCGAGCACGTCGAACCCGGCGAGCCAGTAGCCCATCCCGGCGCCGCCGGCGCAGCAGAAGGCGTCCAGGACGGTCAGGCCGTTCCACGACCTCGCGGGCAGCCACGTAGCGGCCTCACGGACGTTCATGCGGCCCTCCGTGTGGTCGTGGCGGGGCGGTTGCGGTCCCAACGCCGGGCGGCATTGGGGTGCATGTGCTCGGCGTCGGCGAGGGCCCAGAGGTTGCCACCGTGCTGCTTGGCCTCGTACATCGCCGCGTCGGCGGCGGCGAGCGCCGCCGACAGGGACGGCACGGGCAGCTCGGCGGGACGGACGGCGCCCACCGAGGCGGCGGTGTCCAAGGCGAGGCCCTCCCACGTCGGGCCCGCGAGGGCGGCGGCGAGGGCGCCGAGCCGGGCGAAGATCCCGTCGGGACGCACGGTTAAGGCGGCGGTGAACTCGTCGCCGCCGAACCGCCCGACCACGCCGCGGGGACCCGCCCAGACGGTCAGGGCGGTGGCGGTGCGGGTCAGGATGGCGTCTCCGGCGGCGTGGCCGTGGGTGTCGTTGACCTGCTTGAAGCGGTCCAGGTCCACGAACACCAGCAGCCCGTTCGGGTGGGTGAGGGTGCGGCGGGCGGCCTGCTCGAAGCCGTGGCGGGTGAGCACTCCGGTGAGCGGGTCGCGGCGGGCTGCGCGCAGGCGGGCGGTGAGCACGCCGGTGTGCACGGCCCACGCGCTGAGCGGCAGCGCGGCGGCGAGCACGGTCCGGTGCTGGCGGGGAAGGGTGAGCTGGGGCATCGTGGTTCACGTCCTCTCGGTGCATGGCGCGCGATGGGATGCCCGGAGCAGCCGATGAGCCGGCCAGCCAGACGGCTGCTCCGGGACCAAGCCTGCTTGTCAGAACGGCGGTTCTTCGCCGCCGCCGAAGCCGGAGGCCGGGGCGGCGGTGCGGGCGGTGTTCCACGGGTCGTCGGCGGCCGACGGCGCGGCGCTGCCGTTGCGCTGGGTCTTGGTGACCTTGGCGGTGGCGAACCGCAGCGAGGGGCCGATCTCGTCCACCTCCACCGCGAGCATGGAGCGGTCCTCGCCCTGGTCGGTCTTCCAGTTGTGCTGCCGCAGGCGGCCGGTGACGATGACGCGCATGCCCTTGGCCAGGGTCTCGGCGGCGTGGTCGGCGAGGTCGCGCCAGGCGGTGCAGCGCAGGAACATGCCGGTGCCGTCGGCCCACTGGCCGGTGTTCTTGTCGTAGGTGCGCGGGGTGCTGGCGACGGTGAAGCGGGCCATCTGGGCGCCGCCCTGGGTGAACCTCACCTCGGGGTCGTCGGTCAGGTTGCCGACGATCGTGATCTGCGTTTCTCCCACGGACACGGGGTGCCTCCACAACTCGGCAGTACGTGACGGGTGTTGCATGGGGCGCGGGGTCTGTCCGGTCCCCCGCACCGCCCCGGCGCGCTCGGCGTCGGGGCAGCACGGCCGGTCAGGCAGACCGGAGACGGGTCACCAGCAGGCGAGCTCCGCGGCGGCGAAGTTCAGGGACTCCAGGTGCCGCGCGGCCATGTGGAGCAGCGTGGTGCGGATGGTGGGGTCGTCGGTCTGGTCGGCGTCGGTGAGGTAGATCAGGGCGGCGGCGATGTCGTCGGCGACGTCGCTCACGGAGTCGTTGAAGTCGGTGAGGCGGCGACGCTGAGATCGTGGCTGTGAGTGGCATGGAGACGCTGGACATCATCAGCCGACTCCAGGCGTCCGACGTGGACAACGCGACGATGGAGGCGCTCCGGATCACGACCGACCGTCTTTGCTCTGAGTACGCCCTTCTCCCCGCCCCGCAGCTCCTCATCGAAGGTCGCAACTGGCTTCAGCGCGTGCTCGCCCTCCGCGCCCAGCGGCTGACCCTCTCCCAGCACCGCGAAGTGTTGTCCATGGCCGGGTGGCTCGCCCTGTTGGTCGGGTGCGTGGAATACGACCTCGGAGACAAGCGCGGAGCCGAAGCCACCCGCCGCGCGGCTCTGTCGATCGGGGGAGAAGCGGAGCACGCAGGCATCCAAGGGTGGGCCAGTGAAATGCGGGCCTGGTTCGCCCTGACGACCGGCGACTACCGCGGCGTCATTGCGGCGGCGCAGGCCGGCGGCGAGGTCGCTGCCCATCAGGGCGTGGCGGTCCAGCTTGCGGCACAGGAGGCCAAGGCGTGGGCCCGGCTCGGCGACCGGAGGCAGACGGAGGTCGCTTTGGATAAGGGCCGACGCCTGCTCGAAGGCATGCCGTACCCGGACAACCTCGATAACCACTTCGTGGTGGACCCGGCGAAGTACGACTTCTACGCCATGGACTGCTACCGCATGCTGGGCGAGAACCGCATGGCCGAGGCTCTCGCCGGTGAGGTGATCCGGGCAAGCACGGACTTCGACGGCGCAGAACGCTCACCCATGAGGATCGCAGAGGCCCGACTGACGCTCGGCGTCGTCGCTGCGCGGGATGGCGACCTCGACGGTGCGTTGAACTACGGCGAATGGGCCCTCCGCGGCGATCGACAATCGCTCCCCTCGCTGCTCATGGTGAGCCGCGAGCTAGCCACGATCGTGAACCGCGACTACGCCGACGCTCCGCAGGGCCGGGCCTACCTCGATCACCTCACAGAGCTGAGCCAAGCAGCTCACTAACCCACTTCTGTCTCTCATGTCTCCGTGTCCCCGTTTCCACTCTGAGCAGGGAAGATACCGAGGGACACGAGGGACATCCCTGCCGGAGCTCGACCAGTCTCTGCTTGACCACTTGGTTGATCAACAGAGTGGTCAAGCAGGGACCCCGCTTGCCGAACATCTCTCCCTACCCGATGCCCCGGCCGCGAGGGCCCCTCGGCAAGCCGCACCCTCCTCTCGGACTGCCTGTTGGTTACTGCTTCTTCGGCCTTTCCCTATCCCCTGCTGCGCTGCGAAGCGCTTCGAGATTCACCTGAAAGTCAGTTAGCCACGTCTCTGTCTCGCTTTCAATGAGCGAGAAGACTTCACTGGCAAAGCCTTCAATAATCTCACTGGCTTTCGCATGCCGCATCTCTGGATCGCCGGAATTTATCGCATAAAGACCCCACTTCAGTTGATAGTCCTTGATTATGGCGTTCAGCCTCCCCGCGGTGGACATATAGCGGGTCCAGGCAGACGAGAAGCCGAATCCTCGATCCGCTAGGAGCATCCCGCCAGCGCAACCAAAAAGCAGGTATCCATACTCGGAAGGAACCCTTGAATTGGATGCCAGCGAAAGCGTCGGAAATAGAGTTCCAACAGTCACCAAGACTATGCTAAGGAGCCGCAGGAGCTTCGAAACAAATGCTTTCGAGCGCTTCTCATCGAGGTACCACTGATGCGCCTCGATCGCCTCGTTCTCAATCCATCGAAAAAGGGTCTCGAAGCTCTCTTCTGGAGATCCCGGGATGACAACCGGGGCAGCGCCGACTGCAATATTCTTCTGGGGCATTAGAAACCATCGCTTCAGTGTCTACTCGGGCCTCTCAAGTTTGCGGCCTCGCAATCGAACGGGGGTAATCCCACAAACCCCAACTTCGCAAATAACCTCCTTTACGTATTCGCCTTCATCGTCTTCGTTGGGATTACTCTCATGGTTCAGCAGTATTTCATTTCGAGCTATTCCCCATCCCTCGGCTATGGCTCTTTCCACCCATCCAACGATGGTGTTTTCGGCATAGAACTCTCCAGGCATCATCGACCAACCGGAGGCTCGGGCATCATCAAGCCGGCCAGTGTCTAGCGGAAAGACTCGACCCATTTCCACCATCAAGACATTGGCGCAGAGTTCAGCCCCTGGCTTACTCCGCACGAAGTTGAACCAGGCGGCATTCTGAAGAATGATGACGGTCGAATGATGCGTGGCAAAGGAGACGATATCTGCATAATTCATCCATCCTTGCGATGAATGGGCCAGAAGCTCTTTACCCGGATTCGCCCAGAGTTCAATAGCGACCTGAAGCGGCTTCCTCTCAAACCTGTCAGGATCGCCCTCCGAGGGCGGCAGGAGTGAAAGCTGATCGCTCGCCCAGTCCCCGAAGTCCTGTGCGGCCATCAAAGGCACTGCGGAGTCGCGCGCAGCCTTTAGTGATTTTCCGATCACCAGGCCTGCGCAAGACGTGAATGTGGTCTCGGATCGGACGCCGCCAACTACAACGGGGGCTGAAACTGATTGGAAGAAAATATGCGGATCAGCATCGCCATAATCCAGATCCATGCTGTCATCAGGATAATCGGCAACCAGTGCGAGTCGACCACTTAGCGACCCCTGGTGCACGATCGATCTCATTCGGCGGCCAGCGTCCTCAAGGATTTTACTTGAGTGCTTATCTAGATAAATGCGCTTCAGTAGATCAATGGCGTCCATTTCGCGCCAGTCGTTGGCGCGTACGGCGAGAACTCTTTCGGTTTCGCTTGTAACGTACAGGTCGACATCCAGTGCCGGACAAAGCCACGCACAGACTTCTTGCAATGATGGAAGACGACGGGGGCGACTGCTACTGAAAATATCCAGCAGCTGCCCAACGGCAGCGTCTAGTCGGACGCGCACTTCCGTGCCGCCACTGTGAAGTTGTTCGTTCTGTTCGGCTCGCCGGAGAAGTGGGCGACTCTCGACTCCATTCGAAAACTCGAGAATCATGGTGTCTTCTGCTGCCGCATTGTAGCGGCGTGAGGCAACAGTCACCTCTTTACCAAGCATGAAAGCGGAGAAGAACCCGAGGCCGTATCGTCCCGTGGGCCGAAAGCCTGACGAGAGCAAGCCGGGCAAGTCTCTCCGGGAGGCGGCGGTTCCCCAATATGACGTACCGAAGTTCAGCAAAGGACCAGCCATTACTTCCTTCGTCATTCCTACGCCAGTGTCGCGTATAAAAAGCCAAGCCTCTCCCGAGTTCTCTACAATCCCAACGGTGATGTCTCCTGAAATCTCCCAGGCTGGTACGTTGCTGATTTCCATGAGGTGACGCTTTGCTCGAACGGCATCCGCTGCGTTGCTAATTAGCTCTCGCAATGCAATGCGGGGATTCTTCCCATACAATTCCGCCCCGCCCAGTCGCCGCACGAGGCTTACAACATCTGACGCCCGCACCTGAGCATCTATGGGATACCAGCCCTGCGTCGGAATCAGCTCTGCAAGGGCAGTGACATCAGCAACTCCGGCAACCGCTTTGGCCTGAAATCTGGGCTTCTGAAGGTCTGCCAGTATGCCGTCGATGGCATTGATCTCGGCATCCACCATAGCGAGAGAATCTCGGCAAAGCCACCATGCCGCAGCCTCATTTCGCGGGAACGGCCTAGCGCTCGTATAGACCAATCTTCCGTCCCTTAGTTGGGGCTTCTGGAGCTTGTCTTGAAACACCCAGTGATCCTCTGAATGCCCTTGTATGTCGCGAATCAAGCGCAAGAGCTCTGGGGCCCTGCGTGAATCGAGATGACAGGCGTCAGCGCATCGAAGAATGCACGCAAGAACCAGCGGATCGACAGTCCATCCTTCTGGCATTCCTGCCCGAGGGCCGACCTTTGCGGAGAATTCCGACCGTAGATCTTTGCTTGACCACCAGTGGCTCGACGCTATTCGGCCAGCGATATATCCGTAATTTGAGCGCAGTTCGACGTCGTCAATTAGGAACCGCTGCGCCCCTTTATTATGATCGCCATAAGGCGCGCAGGGTATCTCAGCTGCAATCTCAGCATGGTGTTCCCTAAGGTACTGCGCCAAGGCTTTCGATGTAATTTCGCTAGAGATATTCTCGAAGCTCTCGGGGACTGTACCTGTCTCTTCCCGGCAGACGCTCGCCAGCGCGTCCAACCATTGCGGCCCTCTCATGACTGCCGAACGCCCGCCAGGGACAGCAGCGACCCCATTCGCGAGATCATGCACAAGAAAGGAAATCCCGAGCACGTAGATCTCGGCCGGCGTGAGCACATAATCGGCGCCGCATATCAAATCCGCATATTCCCAAAGGGCGTCTATGTGCGATATATCATGTTGAGTGAAATCCGGCATGTCCCGCGCGATCTCAGCCGCAATGAGCGCTGCCGCCCCTCGACTCCGTTCAAAACTTGCGAGGAGGAAGGCGGCCTGCTCGTTCTCACCCTGTGCGGCCTCAAGGATTTTCCACAGATTGGTCTCCTTGTAGGACAAGGCTTCTCCTTCGGCAGCATTTGGCACAAGGGTGCCTCCAACAGGGTCAGATCCCCCAGACAGACCAAGATACGACGATCACTGAGCCCGGGTGATGGGAACTGAGAAATGCTCGGCACCCACGTGGCCTGCGACAACGGTGCCGTGTTGGCGCGCCTCCGACTCTTCGAGGCCGTGGAAGGCGCACGCGGGCGCTTCTCCCGGGGTCGCGTTGGGTGGACGGTCCTAGGGTCCGGGGCGGAGCCGGTTGTTCCCTTGGCCCCTTTGCCCCTCGCCGTTCTACGGCCAGGCGAGATCCCGAGGGACATCAGGGACATCAGGGACATGGCTCCTCGGGTTCCGGCTGGACCACCACCTCTCCAGCGTCACCCTGACACCCACATCGGAGCCCGTCATGCCGCAGGTGGGATTTGTGCGTTGAGTCAGGACTCCTCGCCTGCAAGGGGGTCCAGGCTTGAGCCTCAACTGACCGCGTGGTCTGACCTGCCTTCGGGGCCGGTCTCGTGTACACCAACACATACACCAACAGCCCTAGACAGACAGGGACTCCAACGACCGCAGACGGCAGCTGACTCTTCGGCATCTCAGCAGTTCAGAGACCGCTTCACGGCCTGAAAAGCGGAAGGTCAAGACGTCACGGGTCCCGCCGGCTTGGGGCTGAGCGTGCACGGCAAGCTCGACGGCAACGTCGCCGACTCCGGGAAGACACCAGTGGTGACGGTCGGACAGACAGCTGCATGCAATCGGCAGAGAGACCACCACACTCGAACCCTTGGTCGAGCTTACAAAGCAGATGTCGGCGGTTCGAATCCGTCTGTGCCCACCAAAACGGAAAAATCATCCAGGCCATAGCTAATGAATCGGATATTTGCCAATGCCCAGGTGATGCACCATCAGAGATTCTCTGGACAAAAGTGCAGGTCAGGGCACTGACATACGCGCCCAAGTCCCAATGTCGAGCCAGACTGGCGCGCGTCGGACGAAACTGCAGGCCACGGCCACATGGGCGCGATCGGGCCAGTCGGCTGGAGATGTCCGTCAGGCCCATCCCTGAGGATCGAACACATATATGAAACACATGACGATGTGTTGGCAGTGTCCAGCCACTTGCGTGTGTAGCCGTGCTGAGTAGATGGCCTCAGCCCTCACCGGTGACGGGTGAGACCTTGAGGTCCGGATGAGAACCGCGCGGACGCGGCCCCGTCGGGCACAACGTGGTTGGGGCGACACAGCGGTCCCGTACTGAGTCCTGAAGGACCACTTGGACGGCCCACGCGGGCTGCCGGAAATGACTGCTGGCGGCGGATCGGCAAAACCAGACTCCGACTTCGGCGCCAAAGCCCTCGTCAGCGACCCTGAAAGGTCGTGACCGCGTCGATCACTCGAACGGTTTCCGCTTCTGTCCGTCCTGCCGACGCAGCTGGTGCGCAGGGAGTCGGCGTAACGCGAGGGCCGCACGGGTGGACTCGTGCGGCGGCACGCCGAGTGGGTGCGCCCCAGGCGCGGGGGTGGCGGTGATGATCCTGGCAAGGTCATTTCAACGGAAGAACGGACAAGCCTCCCACCATGCGCCGTGCCCCGGTTCGTCGACTCGCCTCCGCCCTGCTCGCCGTCGCCGCCCTCACCCCCGCCGTCGTGACGGCCCCGTCGGTCCAGGCCGCACCACGGACAGCGGTCCCTCCGTCCGTACAACGCTCCGCCGACGACTGTCCCCTGGATCCCGCGCTGGCCGCCCGCCTCGACAAGGCGATCGAGGAGGTGCGCAAGGAGACCGGCACTCCCGGGATCAGCGTCGGCCTCTGGCTGCCGGGCCGCGGCACCTACCTGCGCTCCTTCGGAGTGGCCGACAAGGCGACCGGTGCGCCGATGCGGTCCGACCTGTTCATGCGGCTCGGCAGCGAGACGAAGACCTTCACCGCGACGGCCGTACTGGAACTGGTGGACGAGGGGCTGGTCAAGCTCGACGACCCGATCGCGGACTACATCCGCGGCGTGCGGGACGGCCGGCACATCACGATCCGTCAGCTGCTGGAGATGCGCAGCGGCCTGTTCTCCTACACCTTCGACAAGGCCTTCCAGAAGGCCTTGTTCACGAACCCGACGCGCCCGTTCACCCCACAGCAGCTGCTGGCGTACGCGCACCACCACAAGAACGTCTTCCCGCCCGGGGCGAAGTTCCAGTACTCCAACACCAACTACATCCTGCTCGGCCTACTGGTGGAGAAGCTCGGCCGGATGCCGCTCGCCGACTTCCTCCGTGAGCGGGTGCTGAAGCCCTCCCACCTGGACCACTCGCTCTTCCCCGTCGCCGCCGAGTTCCCGTCCCCGCACGCGCACGGCTACACCAACCAGACTCTGACGGGCGCCGTCGAGGACAGCACGCACTGGAACCCCAGCTGGGGCTGGGCCGCCGGAGCGATGATCTCCGACCTGAGCGACCTGCACCGCTGGGCCAAGGAGGTCGCCACCGGCAACCTGCTCTCGCCCGCCACGCAGGCGCAGCGACTGAAGTTCATCCCGGTGGAGGGCTTCCCCGACGCGGGCTACGGCCTGGGCCTGTTCCAGACCCACGGCTGGCACGGCCACAACGGCTCCCTGCCCGGCTACGAGAGCGTCACCATGTACCTGCCACAGCAGGACGCCACGCTGGTGATCGTGCTCAACACCGACATCCTCCACAACGGCGCCGAGCCGAGCACCCTCTTCGCCAAGGCGATCACCTCGATCGCCACCCCGTCAAACATCTACGACCTGCCGAACCAGGGCTGACCCGCCCATCGGGTTCCGGGCGTCAGAAGCCGAAGACGTGACGCCCTGGTTCCCTGACGTGCGACGCAATCGCCGATCACTCCCGCTGACCTGCGCGGGAGTGGTCGGCGATTGTCGTCGTTGCTCACCCTTGGTTCACCTTGCACGGCCCAGCGACGGCCCGGAGCAGTGGGTGGCGTCCGCTGGGTAGTGGGGCCGGCCGCGCGGTAAAGGTCGGGTTGCCCGGTCGCTGCCGCCGCACAGCTGCCCGTTAGCGTGAGGTCGCGGTGCTCGCGCTTGAGCTCGTCGATGTAGGCGGCATACGCGTCGTCCCGGTGCATCACGGCGAAGAGACCTTGCTCCTCGCCTTCCGCAGTGGTGGCGCACGTCAGGCTCCCTCGGGTCGCCTCGGGTCGACCGCCTGCCGCCTGCCGCCGGCCGCCTGCGGTCGCCGGCAGGCGGCCCGAGGTCGGCGGTCGGCGCTCGCCGGTCAGGGCGACGTGAGGGCGTCCAGCTCGTTCGTCGCGTCGTCGACGAAGTAGACGATTCGGTGGTCGCGGTCGACGGCCAGCCCGAAGAGCGCGCCGGCGCCACGAGGCGTGCCGCTGGTGTCGAGGGTGCGGAAAGCGAGCTGGTGACCGTCGGCCGCGGTGTCGACGAGCAGTCCGTCGCCGCTGTTGACGGTGAGGATCTCGTCGTGCGGGGCGATGGCCAGGCCGAGCGGGCCGTTGAGCTTGCCGCCGGAGGTGACGACGCGTCCGGTGCCCGCGTCGGTGCTCCGGCTGGAGGCGTGCCGGATCGCGGTGATCCGGTTGCCGAGGGTGTCGGCGACGTAGAGGGTGTCGTCGCGGCCCAGGCCGACGCCCGTGGGTCCGATCACCAGCGCGTTCGGGTCGGTGCGCTCGGCGAAGCCGGAGCCGATGCGGGTGGTGGAGACGAGCTCGGGCGGCTGGTCCTTGCCGTGGGCGCAGAGCGTCAGGCGCAGCACGGTGCCCTTGTGGACGATCCCGCCCTTGGCGTGGACGGTGCCGTTGAGGACGTTGGTGACGAACAGGTCGGTCGTCGCGCCGTGCGTGGTCGCGGTCATGTCCCAGGGCCCGTTGATGCCGTGGCCGGCGATGGTCTCGCGGACCCGGCCGTTTCGGTCGAGGACGAGCAGGCAGCCCGCTTTCGCCGTGGCGGCCGAGCCGTCCTTGGTGGGCAGACTGCCGACCACAACCCAGCCACCCGGCAGCACGGTCAGCGCGGTGGTCAGTCCGACGCCGCCGGGGCAGGGTCCGGGCAGGTGGCGCGCGTCGATGCGCGCGAACGGGGTGACCTTGCCGTGCGGGGAGACCTCGACCAGCGTGGTGCCGGTGCCCTGCAGGTTCTTCTTGTTGTTGAAGTTGCTGACCAGGATGTCGCCGCGGCGCAGCTTCCCGTCGCTGTGTTTGATCAGCGCGGTGCCATAGGGGTTCACGTCGCCGTTGGCCGGGACGGTCGAGGCGACGGTGCGCACCGTGTGCAACGGGCCGACGAACGGCCCGGGAGCAGCGGCGGCGGGAACGGCAGCGGCGGCCGTCACCGCGAGACCGGTCACGGCGGTCAGGGCGGTCACGGCCTTCAAGGCAGTCAGACAAGCACGCACTGCGGGTTTCACGGGCTCCTCCGTCACGTCCTCTGGGTGCCCACGGTCGGGGCGACAGCCGATCACGCTAGGCGCGGTCGTGGCCGAGACGGCGCTGGCGCGCGCTGCTGCGCCGGGAAACCAGCCGGATGGAAGCGGGCCAAGGGGGTTCAACAGCGCGTCGTAGCTTGGGGCCTCCCCACCGATCGGACGGCCAGGAGCAGCAGTGGGACCCGCGGCAGCACAGGACGAGGCCGACAACGCCGACGCCGCCGGGAGGCGGCGCGCGCGGCTCGTGTCGCGGCCGCTCTTCGCGGCCGGGTTCACGACCGCCTTCGGGGCCCATGGCGTCGCCGCGAACCTGGGTGCGTTCACCAGCGGACGCCACGAGTCGCTGCTGGTGCTCGGTGGTTTGCTGGCGCTGTACGACGGGGCCGAGGTACTGCTCAAGCCGGTGTTCGGCAGCCTCGCGGACCGGATCGGCTGCGCACCGGCCTGCTCGTCACCGCCGCCGGACTCGCCCTCGCCGTCCTGCCCGGCCTGGCAGGCCTGCTCCCGGCGGCGGTGGCGATCGGCGTCGGCACCGGGCTGATCACACCGCTGGGCTTCGCCGCGCTGGCCGCCACCACCCCGAGGAGCGGCTGGGACAGACCATGGGCGCCGCCGAGCTCGGACGTGAACTCGGCGACGCGGGAGGTCCCTTGCTGGTGCTCACCGCTCTCGGCGCGGTCGCCGTCGGCGGCAGACGGCCGACCGCGGACTGACGGCGGACTGAGCGCTGGCCCCGGCGCAGGGGTCTGTCAGGACCGGTCGCCGACGCGATCGTCCACGCGATCGTCCACGCGGTCGTCCACGCGGTCGTCCGCGGGACGTCGGGGCGGTGGGACCGCCCGGCCCGGCCGGCCCGATCGGACAACTCGGCCCGATCGAACCGATCGGCCCGGCCGGAGGGCACCGATCAGAGCCGGCAGGAGTGACGCCGCGAGAATGGCGAGGGTGAGCGGCACGAGCTCGTGCTCCAGTCCCGGGGCACGGGCGCCCAGCGCGTACCCGGCCAGCACCATCGTCTGCGACCACAGCAGCGAACCGACCGACTGCCAGAGCAGGAAGGTGCGGGCGGGCATGCCGGTCGCGCCGGCCAGCGGGCTCACCACGGTGCGAACCACCGGCACGAATCGCGTCACCACGATCGCGCGCGCCACACCGTGACGAGCCAACAGCTCCTCGGCCCTCACCAGCCCGGCGCGCAAGCGGTGCAGGCGGGGCCGGTCCAGCAGCGCCCGCCCGCCGCGTCGCCCGAGCCAGAAGCCGGCCTGGGCACCGGCGATCGCGCCGACCGCGGCGCAGACCAGCACCTGCCAAAGGACGAGCCGGTCCTCCACCGCCCCCGCCGCGCACACCATCCCCGCGGGCACGAGCAGGGTGTCGCCGGGGAGGAAGAAGCCGACCACGGGCAACCCCGACTCGGCGAACACCACCAGTAGCACGCCCAGGGCGCCGAACCCGGACAGCATCGGCTGCGCTCCCGTTCCGAACCCCACGGCGCGCCCCTTCCCCGAACGGGCGCACGGCGGTCCTCGCCCTTGTCGTGACCCCGATCATCCTGGTGCCCACTGGAGTTGCGGTGGTGTCAGCCACGGAGGCGGGGCGGGGGTGCTGGTCGACGCGTCAGGCCTCCGGTGCGAACAGGGCCGCGAAGCGGGCCAGGTAGAGCGGCCAGCCCTGGTCGCCACCGACGCCCTCGCCGACCGCGGGCCAGCCTGGGCCGTGGCGGTCGAGGTGACGGTGCTCCAGTTCGACCCGGGTGCGATTGTCGCCTTCGGCGACGAAGCGGACCTCGACCTCACTGGTCAGTTCCGGGTCAGTCTCGATCTGCCACTGCGGGCCGATGTCCCAGCTGAACACCACCCGGTGGGGCGGGTCGAAGGCCAGCACGCGCGCCCAACGGCATTCGCTGCCGTCCTCCGCGCGGTCGTAGATGTGGCCGCCCACGCGGGGCTCGAAGACGGTCTCGACGATGGGCGCCTTGAGCAGGTTGTGCTCCGCGGGCTTGAAGTCGCCGAATCGCTCGGTGAACGCCGCGAACGCCTGGTCGAGCGACGCGTTGACCACGACCTGCCTGCTGACCACCGTGGCCTCGGTTGCGGTCATGGTTCCTCCTCGGCTGCTGGTTCGACGGGACCCGCCTGATCGACGGGCTCGGCGGGCTCCAGGGGATCGGCTTGGTCGGCGATGGCCTCGTAGCCGGCCAGCGCTCGCTGCCAGAAGGCGTCGAGCTGGTCGCGCAGCGCGGCGACCGCCGTCGGGTTGAGCCGGTAGATCCGCCGGGTTCCGACCGCGCGCTCGCTGACCAGACCGGCGTCCTTGAGGATCTTCAGATGCTGGGAGACCGCAGACCGGGTGACCGGCAGCTGTTCGGCGAGCTGCCCCACCGCCTGCGGCCCTTCGGCCAGACGGCTGACGATCGCCCGCCGGGTTCCGTCCGCCAGCGCGCTCCAGCCGTCTCCCACTCCGTTAGCATCCACTAACCGTTAGTGTGCGCTGACGGATGGCGCCGGTCAACCCCCTGTGGGGTCGGAGCCGGTACGCTAACGGGTCGCTGTCGCTGGGTGTGCGGGGGAGGAAGCGGGAGTTGGCCACCGTCAGAGCTGGGGGGCAGGAGGTGGCGTCGTCCGAGGGCGATGTCTGGGCGCGGCTGCTGGAGGAGGTGGCCCGCAGTGGGCGGCGGTTGCGGCGGGAGGAGCTGGAGGCGCTGCGGGAGTACGGCGACCACGCCGCCGAGCAGGGGCGGGGGCTCGCGGAGCTGATCGACGAGCGGTTGGCGGCGACGGCGCAGGTGTGGGAGGGGCTGCCCGTGGACGCCGCGTCGATGGGCGCGCTGCGGGCCGCGGTCGCGGCGCTCGCGGCGGGGCACGGCCGGGCGTACCGGGAGCGGCTGCGCCGCGAGGAGGCCGGGCGGCGGCAGTTCGTCGCGGATCTGCTGAGCAGCCGCAGCGATCTGGGGCGGCTGGCCGAGCACGCCGAGCGGTTCGGGCTGAACCTCGCCTGCGCGCACGTGGTCGCGGTGGCCGACGGGGACGGGTACGACCTGGACGACCCGCTGGTGCGCGGGCTGGAGCGGCAGTTGCTCGCGCGGTTCGGCGAGCAGGAGGTGCTGCTGGCCGTGAAGCACGGGCGGCTGGTCTGCATCGCGCCGTCGGGGCAGGGCGAGGACGCGGTGGTCCGGGCCTTCGCGGAGCTGACCGAGGGGCGCCGGGTGGTCGTGGGCCGCCCGCACAGCGGACCGGGCGGGGTGGTGCACTCCTACGAGGAGGCCCGGCAGGCGCTGGAGCAGGCCGACCAGCTGGGCCTGCCGGGACGGGTGCTGCACGCGGCGGACCTGCTGGTGTTGCCGGTGCTGCTGCGCGACCGGGAAGCGCTGGAGGAGCTGGTGCGCAGCGTGCTGGGCCCGCTGGGCAAGGCCAGGGGCGGGGCGAAGCCGCTGCTGGAGACGCTGACCGCGTACGCGGAATCGCGTTACGTCACGGCGGAGGCGGCGCGCCGGCTCGGCCTGAGCGTGCGGGCGCTGGCGTACCGGATCGCCCACATCGTGCGCCTGACCGGGCTGGATCCGGACGACGCGCTGCAGCGCTACACCCTGGAGACCGCCGTGTTCGGCGCGCGGCTGCTCGGCTGGCCGGACGAGCCCGCGCCGGACAGTCCCTAGCGGGGGCCGTACGCGGCGCAGAGCGTCTGCCAGCGGGCGGACTGCTCCGCGGTGGCGCGGCCGCGCAGGCGGGCGAGGGCGAGCAGGTTGGCCTCGGCGGCGCTGCCGAGGGTGCGGGCCTCGGCGAGGTAGTGGTCGTCGAGCAGGGCCTCGACCTCGGCATCGCTCTGGACCGGGTCGATCCGGGCGGCCAGCTGCGCCATGGTGCGGTACGAGCCCTGGAGCAGGAACGGCGGCTCGGTGCGGGTCGCGTCCTCCTGCGCGGCCGAGGCGATGTACGCGCCGTTGACGGCGAGGACGGTGCGCTGGACGCGCCGCAGCCGGGTGAGGGTGGCCAGCGCCCGGTCCAGGTCCGGGACGGGGTGGGCGAGTTGGTCGGCCTGGGCGGCGGGGTCGCCGTCGGCCAGGGCGATGAGCAGGCGCAGGTCGGCCGGGTCGGTGCCGGCGAGCGGAGCGAGCACCGGGTTGGCGGCCAGGGCGTTCTCCAGGAAGGAGAGCGCGAACAGGTCCTGCTGTTCCGTCAGTACCTCGCCCAGGTTCCACACGTCGGCCCGGTTGGCGAGCATGTCGGGAATCTCGAAGCGCTGCCCGTTGGCCGTGTACGGGTTGCCGGCCAGGCAGACGGCGAAACGGCGGCCGCGCAGGTCGAAGCTGCGGGCGACGCCGTCGCTGACGGCCTCGACACGGCGCTGGGTGTCGCACAGCGGGATGAACTTCTGCAGCAGCTCGGCGGAGACGTGCTGGATGTCGTCGACGTGCAGCAGCACGTTGCTGCCCGCCTCCAGCGCGAACACGATCTTCTCGATCTCGCGGCGGGCCGCCGCGTCCGGGGCCCGGTCGGGGTCGAGCGAGGTGGTGCCGGCGCCGAGCGCCGGGCCGTCGACGCGGACCATCAGCAGGCCGAGCCGGTCGGCGACGTACTCCAGCAGCGCGGTCTTGCCGTAGCCGGGCGGGGACAGGAGCAGGAGCAGGCCGCTGCGGTCGGTGGTGGCGGTGGCGTCGAGCGTGCCGAGCTGCTTGGCCAGGTTGTCGCCCACGAGCGGCAGGTAGACGAGGTCGATGAGCTGGTTGCGGACGAAGCCGGCCAGCGGGCGCGGCCGGTAGTCGTCGAGCCGCAGCCGGCTCCGCTCGGCGGCGAGCACGTCCGCGCGCTGTCGCTGGAAGGCACGGAAGGCGGGCGCCCGCTCCTCACGGAACATCCGGGCCCGGGAGGGCAGTTCGTCGATGCGGACGGTCAACTGGCCGTCGGTGATCCGGGCGTGGGCGCCGAGGAGGCCGGTGACGGTCTCGCTGACGGCGGCGCTGACCTCGTAGCGCGGCAGCTCCGGCGCGCAGAGGCCGGCCACGGCCTCCTCGACGCCGTCGTCGTCCCGTGCCTCCGCCTGGGCGGCGGCGTACGCGCCGAGCCACGCGCGCGCGAGCTGGTGCCGGGCGACCAGGTCGCCGTCCAGGGCCCGCAGGTCCGCGGCGAGGGCGGGCGCGGCGTCGGTGTGCCGGAAGCCGTCGAGGAGGGTGCGCGCCGCGATGCCGGTCGCGAACCCCGTGCGCGGGTCCGCGAGTTCGGCGACCAGGTAGTGACCCGCCCGTCCCGGCCCTGCAAGGCCGAGGGGGTCCGTGAACTCCGCCACCGCGGCCGAGAGTTCGGCGGCGAGGGCGTTGATCGCGGTCGCCGTGGTGCCGCCGTCCGCGCCGAAGTGGGTGCGGGCCAGGACGAGGGAGCGGGCGCGGCGCTGCCAGGCCGCGCGCTGCGGCTCGGTCGCGCCGTGGGCCCAGAAGAGCTGGGCTGCGGCGCGCACGGGCGCGGGGTGCTCCAGCAGCCCGGCGCCGGCGCGCAGGCGCAGCAGCGCGTCGAGGATGAGCGCGGCGTCGTGGTCGTGGACGCCGCGCTCGTACCCCTCGTCGTAGGCGCGCTCGGCGGCCCGGCGCACCCGGTCGAGCAGCGGCTCCCGGGAGTCGCCGTCGGCGAGACCCACGTCCGGCCCGACGTCCGGGCCACTGTCCCGCCGACCGCCCAGACCACCCAGACCGCCGAGACCGCCCAGACTGCCCAGACCGCCCACGCCGCCCGGGCCGCCCATGCTGCCCAGGCCGCCCGCGTCGGGGAGCAGCGCCGCGGCCAGGTACTCGGCCCGGTAGAGCACCGGCGACTCGCTCACCAGCGGCTGCGTCCAGAACTCCCGCCCGGCCAGCAGCCCGCTCAGCAGCCCGCCCGCCGATCCGTCGGCCGACCCCTCCAGCCGCGCCGCGCGCCGGTAGCCGGTGCCGGTGACCAGGAAGGCGAGCCCGTCGCCCTCCGGTTGCAGGGTCAGCTCCACCGGCTCGCGGCGGACCGCGAAGCGGTGGCGGCCCAGCCGGACGCTGGCGCCGCCGTCCTCGGAGAGGTCGGCGCGGTCGCGCAGGTCCCGCAGGGCGGTGCGGACGGCGCCGGCGAGGCCGTCCGCCAGCTCCTGCGAGCGCACCTGGTCGTCGAGGGCGCGCAGTTCCTCCGCCGCCGCCCGGACGCGCACGGCCATCGGGTCGGCCGCCTGGGCGGCGTGGATGTCGGCGGCGGAGCCCAGGCCGGCGAGGCGGCGGCGCAGGGCCTCCAGGGCGCGCCGGGCGGAGGCGGCGACGCGGTCGGCGTGGGCGGCGGCCTCGTCGAGCAGGGTCTGCCGACGCGCGGCGAAGGCCTGCCGGATCTCCTCGCGGCGCAGCGCGAGGTCGGCGGCGAGGTCCTCGGCCTCGGCGAAGCGCGCCTCGAGCCCTTCCACGCGCAGCAGCAGCCGGGCCAGTTGGTCGTCGCAGGCCGCCGGGCTGTCGGCCGCGGTCAGGGCGGCGGTGGTCGCCTGGGCGAGCAGCGCGGACTCGGCCGCGTGGGCGGCGCGGTGCTCGGCGTCGAGCAGTGCGCGGCGGCGGTTGGCCAGCACCGCGCGGGCCCGGTTGACGGCCGCCAGGACCTCGCCGATGGCGAGCAGCACCGCGGTGCCGGCGGCCGGGTCGGCGGCGACGGCGCCGGTGACCAGGTCGGTGACGGTGGCCAGGGCGTCGGCCTGCTCGGTGAGCCGGTCGGCGAGCTGTGCGGCCTCGGCGGCGGTGCCGACGGACTCGGCCTCCTCGGCGGCGTGGCGGGCCGCCGAGAGCGGCGCCTCGAAGGCGTCGGGACCGGCGAAGAGGGCGAAGGCACGCTCGGTGGCCGCGGTCAACTCGCCGGCCAGGTCCGCCTCGACGTGGTCGAGGGCGGCCAGGTCGAGTTGCGGCAGGTCCCGGAGCAGCCGGGTGCGGCCCTGGGTCTGGCGCAGTTCGGCGAGCAGGCGGGTCCAGCCGTCGGCGTCGCCGGGCGGTTCGCCGTGGGAGCGGCGCAGCAGGACGGCCGCCTCCTCCCTGGCCTGCTCCAGCGCCTGCGAGGCACGGGCCGCGAGCCCGCGCACGCGCGCCTGCTCGACGGCCAACTGCTCGGCGGCCTCCCGCAGTTCGGCGAGCGGTGCGAGCAGGCCGGTGTCGGCGAGCCAGTAGTGCCGGTCCGCCGCCTTGGCGCAGGCGTCCAGGACCAGCTCCGAGGAGACGGTCACCTGGCTCTCCTGGGCGACAGCCGTCGCGGTGCGGACCACGTCGAGGCAGTCGGCGATGCCACGCACCAGATCGGCGTTGCCGATGCGCGCGAGCGGGTCGTCGCCGACGGGCTGCGCGGCGGCGTGGTCGGCGGACTGGAACGGGGTCTGCCACAGCTGGAGTTCGTGCGTGCGCACCGGCTCGCGGTCCGGCTTGAGCAGCACCAGGGTGCCGTCGGCGAGCAGGGTGTGGGCGGCGCCGTGCAGCGCCGCCCCGGCCTCGCGGCGGACGGTGTTCCACGGCAGCAGCAGCACCTGGGCCCGGCTCTGGCGGCGCAGGACGTAGAGCAGGTCCTCGCCGTTCGGCGAGGGCAGGACCGCGTCGAACCGCAGACCGTCCGACCCGTCGGCCGCGTCGGCGCCGACACCGTCCGACTGCATGCGGAAGGCGCGGTGGGTGCCGTCCGCGAGCTCGTAGCCGCCGGGGAAGATCAGGCCCTGCTCGGCGGGGAGCAGCCGGGCGCCGAGGCCGAGCGAGTCCTGGCGGCGCACCGAGCCGGTGCGGGTGTTGACGACAAGATGGCGGTCGGCCGGCTCGTTGTAGGGGCGGATCCGCAGGAGCAGCAGCGGACCCGTCTCGGCGTAGGCCACCGTCGCGTCGGCGAGGCTCTGCAGCGGCTCGTCGACGGGCTCCTCGTAGAGCGTGCGGTCGCCGGGCAGCGCCCGCACGGTGAGGCTGCCGCCGGTGGTGGCGACGGAGGCCGCACCACCGCCGCCCTCGATCCGGATCCGGCCGTGGTGGTGGTGCTCGCGCCCGGTCGTCGTCCACGGCAGCTCGTAGACGGGTGGCTGCGGCAGGTCGCGCTCGCCGTGGTTGCCGAGGTACTCGACCCGCTGGTCCGTCAGCTGCCAGCTGAGCACGCGCTGGTCGCCGTCGTTCTCACCGGTGCGGAAGACGGCCAGCAGCCGGCCCGAGGGCGTGCGCAGCAGGTCCGCGAGCCGGGCGTCGCGGTAGTAGCGCAGCAGTTCGGCGAGGTCGCGGTGGAACCGGTCGTCGTCGAGCAGGCCGGGGACGGTGCCGGGGTCGAGCGGCGTGCCGTCCAGCGCGTGCAGCGAGAGCAGTCCGGCGTCGAGGTCGGCGGCGGTCGTCCCCAGCAGCAGGACGTCGGGCCGGACGGCGACGACGCCGCACGCCGTGCCGTCGCCCGCGGTGCGCGGCCGGGCGGAGGCCGCGAGCTCCAGCGCGCGGGACCCGAAGGCCTCCTGCCGGCGGGTGTTCAACTCCCCCGCCCGCCGCCCCAGCTCGGCCGCCCGCTCGGCGAGCCGCGCCCGCAGGATCTGGTAGGTGCCGTCCTCGACGCCCATGACTGTTCCGTGTCCCCTTGCCCGCCGGTCCACTGGTCCGACGATCCCCGTCTGCTGGATTCCCCCGTGCGCGCCACCCGGGCGCGTGCCCCGCGCGCTACTTGCCCTCGCGCTACTTCCCCAGGCCGCCCGTGCCGTTGACGAGCCGCGCCGGGTCGACCGGCAGCGAGCCGTCCGCCGCGCCGCCGTTGAGCAGCTTCATCAGCAGCGCCAGGTTCCACGGTCCCCCGGCCGCGAGCGAGCGCAGCACCTCGGTGGCGTCGTCGCCGAAGCTCCGCTCGCCGTTCAACCAGTCGGCGCCCAGCGCCTTCACGGTCTCCGAGCCCTGCACCGCGCCGTCGATGGACTTGCCCAGGGACACCGCGCCGACGACCTTCTCCAGGAAGACGGTGTCCCCGCCGACGATGTCGATGTCCGCGCTTTCCAGACCCGCGGCCAGCACGGCCGCCTGGGCCTCGGCGACCTTCGCCTGGACCTCCAGCGCGGCGAGCCGGACGTCCTTGTCCGCGGCCAGGCGGAGCCGGAACTCCTCGTGCGAGCGGGAGACCTCGTCCAGCGCGGCCATCGCCGCGGCCTTCTTCTCCAGCCCGGCGGCCTCGCCGAGCAGCTTCTCGCGGATGCCCGAGGCCTCGGCCTGGGCCTTGCTCTCCGCGACGGCGGCCTCGGCCAGGCCGACCTTCTCGATCGCGGCGGCCTTCTCCTTCATACCGGCCGCCTCGGCCTCCAGGCGGGCGCGGACACCGGCCGCCTCGGCCAGGGCCTGACGCTCCGCCACCTCCGCCTGGGCCAGGCCCGCGGCTCCGGCGAGCGCCCGCTCGCCCTCGGCCCGGCGCACGTTGGCGGCGGCCTCCAGCTCGGCGCTCTTCTGGCCGGCCTCGGCAAGCACCAACTGCTCCTTGGCCCTCAGGTGCGCGGACTGCTCGGCGGCCTCCGCCGCCTTGATGTCCTTGACCAGCTGCTCCTGGGCCTCCGCCTCGGCGGCGATGATGACGGACTGCCGGGTGCGCTCGGCCTCCTGCACCACGCGGACCCGCTTGATCTCCTCCTCCTGCTCCGCGACCGTGCGCTCCACGGCGATCCGCTCGCGCACCACCTCGGCCACGCCGCGCCGCTCGACCTCGACCTCCTTCTCCATCCCGGCCCTGGCGAGCTGCACCTCCTTGTCGCGGTTGACGACCTCCAGCAGCCGGTCCTTCTCGATCCGCTCGCTCTCCACGGCCAGGACACGCTCGCGGTTCTTCTCCGCGACGGCGATCTCGCGCTGCTGGTTCTCGCGCTGGACGCCGAGCAGCTCCTCGGTGCGCAGCAGCGCACCGTGCGCCTTGAGCCGCTCCTCCTCCTGGACCATCGCCGTGGCGGCCTCCTCCTGCGCCTTCAGCGTCTCGATCCCCTTGCGCTGCCGGATCTCCGCCTCGGCGCGCCGACGCTCCAGCTCCAGCACGGCCTCGCGGGCGTCGACGTCCTGGCGGGTGATCTCCATCTGCTCGTTGCGCTGGAAGTCGTTGGTGCGGATGTGCTCCAGCGCGGTCAGCTCGGTGATCTTCCGGATGCCCTGCGCGTCCAGGATGTTGGTCGGGTCGAGCTCGGCCATCGGGGTCTGCTCGAGGTGGTCGATCGCCGCGTCCTCGAGGTGGTAGCCGTTCAGGTCCGTGCCGATGGCGGCGATGATCCGGTCCCGGAACTCCTCGCGGTGGGTGTAGAGGTCGGCGAAGTCGAGCTGCTTGCCGACGGTGCGCAGCGCCTCGGCGAACTTGGCGCTGAACAGGCTCTGCAGGGTCTCCTGGTGGCTGGCCCGCTCGGTGCCGATCGCCTGGGCGACCTTGATGACGTCCTCGACGGTCTTGTTGACCCGGACGAAGAAGGTGATCTGGATGTCGGCCCGGATGTTGTCCTTGCAGATCATCCCCTCACGGCCGGTACGGGTGATCTCGATGGTCTTCACCGAGATGTCCATGACCTCGGCGCGGTGCCTCATCGGCAGCACCAGGGCTCCGGTGAAGCTGACGTCGACGTTCTTGGGCCGGGAGACGATCAGGGCCTCGCCCTGGACGACCCTGCGGTACAGCCGTCCGTAGAGCAGCAGCGTGCCCAGACCGATGAGCAGCAGGACGGCGACGAGTACGCCGATTCCGATGGTGACGACAGACATGGCTGTTCCCTTGGACGGACGGTGCCGCGGATGGAATGAGAGAGGACGCGAGAAGAGGAAGGCGCGTCAGCCGGTAGCGGACGGCGCGGGCATGACCCAGAAGAACTCGCCGTCGGCGTCGTAGTCGTAGATGAGTGCGGAGGTTCCGGCCCGCAGGCCCGCTCCGGGCCCGGCCGCGTCGTCGAGGCTCTGCCGGACCTGCACCACTGCGGAGGAGCCGTCGGCGGCGCGGACCTCGGCCTGGCCGAAGTCGGGGCCCACCCGGCCGGTGCGGATCACGCAGCCGAGGCCCACGAAGTCCCACCGGGACGGCGGCGGAGGCGGCTCCGGTGTCAGCCGCCGCAGCGGCACGGCCAGCAGGCGGGTCCCCGCCCACCCGACGAGCAGTGCCACCGGCAGCAGGAACCACCGGCCGCCTCCGGCCCAGACCCCGCCGACGAGTGCGGTGAACCAGGCGAGGACGACCACGAGCGACACCGCCACCGTGATCGGCACCCCGCCGAGCCCCCATACCCGCTGCAGTCCGGCCCACC
>NZ_QKYN01000142.1 GCF_003258295.1 Streptacidiphilus pinicola
GCCACCTCGCCCCGGACGCGCTGACCCGCGCGGCCTTCGCCTGGCCCCGCTCCACCGCGCGGGGCCCGGAGCAGGCGGCCGCGCCGTCGACCACGGCCGCCGGCCCGGCCGGGCTGCTCGCCGGCCCGGGGACGACGGCCACCGTCGAGGACGAGGGCCCGTCGGCGCCCGGCCCCGGGGCCGGTGCGGCGGGCCCCGCCCCCCCCGCTCTCGCGGTCCCCTCCCCCCTGCGGGTGCTGCTGTGGGCCGCGGCCGGCGTCATGGTCGGCAGCCTGCTCGTCACCCTGCTGGTGCAGGCCGTGTTCGGGACCTGGATCTGGTACATGGTGCGCACCTGGAACGACTGGCGGCTGCCGTACGTGCTGCTGCTCGCCGCCGTAGGGGTCGCCGCGGGCCGGCTGCTCGCCACGGCCCTCAGGACCGCGCCCGTCACGCCGAGCACACCCCGGCGCCGCCGCGCGGCGCTGCTGCTGCCCGCCGTGCTCGGCCTCGCGCTGCTCGGGCTCGCCCAGCCCGCCGTCGCGGTGGTGCACCAGACGCGCGTGCGCGCCCACCACTGGGACGCCCAGCAGACGCAGTTGGAGGCCCAGCTGCGCGCGGGTTCGAAGCACCCCACGTACGTGCCCTCCTACATCGGGCGGATGCGCGACGCCTACACCCGCAGCGGCCGTCCGGACTGGGTGGCCTCCTGCATCAACGACTACTACGGCACGCACATCCGCCTGCCCGCCCACAGCACCGACTGGGTCATCCAGTCGCAGAACGCCCCGATCCCATGACCCCGCCCTGAGCCGACCCCGCCTCCACGCCACATTCCCGACCCGAAAGGCCCGACCGGATGCCCCCGCGTCTCTCCGTCGTCGTACCGATCTACAACGTCGAGCGCTATCTCGACGAGTGCCTCGCCTCCTTGGCGGCCCAGACCATGGGCGACTTCGAGGTGGTCATGGTCGACGACGGCTCCACGGACGGCAGCGCGACGATCGCACACGCCTGGGAGCTGCGCGACCCGCGCTTCCGGACGGTCCGCAAGGAGAACGGCGGCCTCGGCCCGGCCCGCAACACCGGCATCGAGTCGTTGACGCCCGGCACCGAGTTCCTCGCCTTCGTCGACAGCGACGACACGCTGCCGGAGACCGCGTACGAGCTGATGATCGGCACCCTGGACCGGACCGGCTCCGACTTCGTCGCGGGCAACGTGCGCCGGTTCCGCAGCGCCGGGTCCCGTCAGTCGCCGGTGCACGCACGGCCGTTCGCGCGGACCCGGCTGAGCACGCACATCAGCGAGTTCCCGGCGCTGATCACCGACCGCACCGCGTGGAACAAGGTCTACCGGCGTTCCTTCTTCGACACCCACGGCCTGCGCTACCCGGGCATCCTCTACGAGGACGCGCCGGTCAGCGTGCCGCTGCACTACCTCGCGGAGAAGGTCGACGTCCTCGGCGAGCCCATCTACAACTGGCGCGAGCGCGAGACCGGCGAACGCTCCATCACCCAGAACCGCAGCGACCCGCGCGGCCTGAAGGACCGGGTGGCCTCGATGCGTCTGGTGCGCGCCTTCCTGGCGGCGCAGCAGGGCCCCGAGTTCCGCGACTACCTGCGCGCCTACGACCGCAACGCGCTGATGGAGGAGATCCCGCTCTTCTTCGGCGCGGCCCTGGAGGGCGACCAGGAGCTGCACCAGGTCTTCGCCGACCACGTGGGGCGGTTGTTGTCGGAGATCGGCGCCAAGGCGATCGACCGGCTGCCGCTGGAGCAGCGCCTGCGCTACTACCTGATTTCGCAGCGCCGGATCGACGACTTCCTGGCGGTGCTGCGCTGGCAGTGGGACCACCAGGGCGCCGTCCCGGTCCGCGGCACGCTGCGACCCCGCGCCGCCTACCCGGTGCTGGAGGGCCGCCCGCCGGTTCCGGCGAGCGTGCTGCGCCTCGGCCCGGAGCTGGTGGTCCGCACCCAGCTGCGCGGCGCCGACTGGGACGCGAGGAACGTGCTGCGGCTGACCGGCCACGCCTACCCGACGCATCTGGGCGCGCCCTCGCGGCACAGCGCGCTGAAGATGGTGATGCTGCGCGAGACGCACAGCCGCCGCACCCTGATGCTCCCCGCGAAGACGGTCCGCACCCCGGAGGTGACGGCCGATCACGGCCAGCTGCTGCGCGACTGCGACCTGGCGGGCTTCGCCGTCGGCATCGACCCGCGCCGGCTGCGCCAGGACGGACGCTGGGTGGACGGCACCTGGCGGGTCACCGTCGCCGTCGTCGGCGCCGGCCGGCCGCGGCGCAGCCGGATCAAGTCGGGGCACCACGCCTCCGGGCAGTCCCCGCGCTCCAGCTGGGTCGCGGACGACGTCCGGGTCGTCCCGGAGATCCGCGACCACCATCTCTACCTCCGGGTCGAGCACGCGCACGCGCTGACCGGAGCGATCCGGGCGCGCGACGGCAGGATCGAGTTCAACGGGCGGATCCGCGCCGCGCTCGCGCCCCGGGTGGAGGCGCTGCGGATCCGGCACGTGGAGGACGGCTCCATGGCCCTGCTCGAACTGCCCGTCAGCTTCGCCCCCACCGCCGCCGGGCCGCGGACGCTCGGCGCCCGGACCGCCGGGACGGCCGAGGCCGCCGGGTCGGAGGCGGACGCCTACCTCGCCGGGCGCGAGGACGCGCTGCGCGCGCTCGGCGTGGACGCCGTCGCCGGCCGCGTCGAGTCCGCACCTGCCGGGACGGCCGGGACGGCCGCCGAGCGGACCGGGAGCGCCGGCGGCCGCGGTCCCCTCGGCGGCGCCGGGGTCAGCACCGCGCCCTGGCCGCTCCCGGAGGTCGACCCGGCGGACGGCGGCTCCGCCGCGCACGCCCCCGCCGCGACGTCCCCGGGCCGGGAGCCGGCGCCCGACGCCGAGTGCTGGCTCGCGTTCACCGCCACCCTCGACCTCGCCGAGCTCGACGCCGCCCGCGAGGAGTACGAGGAGCTGCGGCCGCACCTGGGCGCCGCGCACGGCCACCGCTGGGCCGTCGACCTGCGGCTGGAGAGCGAGCTCGGCGAGGCCGACGAGACCGGTGAGGACGGCGAGGACGAGGAAGCGGGCGTGTCGCTCCGGCTGGTCCACGACGAGCGCACCCAGCCCGAGGCGCTGCAGGTGCCGCTGCCCGGCGGGCAGGGCTCGGCGCGCGTGGTGTGCGTCAAGCGCTCGCCGACCGGCTACCTGCAGCTGGTCGACCAGCCCGTGCAGCCGCTCTTCGAGGAGGTCGAGGCCGATCCGGTCAGGGAGAGCTTCCGGCTGCGCGGCAGCTTCCCGCTGCCGGGCCGGCACCCGCTGGAGCTGGTGCTGCGTCACCCGACGCAGAGCCGCCCCGAGGTGCACCCCTTCGAGGCCGTCGACGGGCTGATCGACACCGTGCTGCCGGCCGTGCCGGTCTCCGGTTACGCCGGGGAGATCCCGCTGGCCTGGGGCCATTGGCAGCTGTTCGTCCGCACGCCCGCCCCCAAGGACGCGGCCCAGGACGCCCCCAGGCCGCTGGAGTGCCAGGCCCGGCTCTCCCCGGCGGTGCACGCCCGCACCCCGCTGGCGCTGCAGGCCCGCGGCAAGACCGTGCGGCTGACCCGGCAGGGCTACGACGGGATGCTGCTCACTGTCTCGGCGGAGCTCGGCCCGCACGAGCGAGGCGACTACCACCAGCTGCGGCTGCGGACCAGCACACTGCCGGCCGCGCGCAAGCGCCCGCTGCTGCCGCAGGTCCTCTACGACGTCTTCGAGGGCCGCTCCTACTCCTGCTCCCCGCGCGCCGTGCACGAGGAGATGCTGCGCCGCGGCGACGGGGAGGTGGCGCACCTGTGGGCGGTGCTCGACCGCCGCATGCCGACGCCGCCCAACGCCCGCTCCGTGGTGATCGGCTCCTCCGAGTGGTACGAGGCGCTGGCCCGCAGCCGCTGGGTGGTCGGCAACACCCACCTGCCGGTGGAGCTGGAGCGCCGCGAGGGCCAGGTCGTCGTGCAGACCTGGCACGGCACCCCGCTCAAGCGGATCGGCTTCGACTTCGACAACGACTGGTTCACCGACACCGACTACCTGCGGCGGCTGGAGCACGAGGCGAAGCAGTGGCAGGTGCTGCTCTCCCCGAACCGCTTCAGCACCCCGATCCTGCGACAGGCCTTCCACTACGAGGGCGAGGTCCTGGAGTCCGGCTACCCGCGCAACGACGTGCTGCAGGCCGCGGACCGCGAGCTGCGGGCGAACGCGGTGCGGCAGCGGCTCGGGCTGCCGGCGGGCAAGCGGGTCGTCCTGTACGCGCCGACCTGGCGCGAGCACCGGATGCGGCTCAGCCACGGCGGACACCACCTCGACCTGCAGCTGGACCTGGCCGCGATGCGACAGGCGCTCGGCGAGGACCACGTACTGTTGGTCCGCCCGCACGCCCACGTCGTCGAGGCGGTGCCGGGCGCCGGCGACGGCTTCGTCTGGGACGTCGGCAGCTACCCGGACATCCAGGATCTCTACCTGGTCTCGGACGTGCTGCTCACCGACTACTCCTCGGCGATGTTCGACTTCGCGGTCACCGGGCGGCCGATGCTCTTCTTCACCTACGACCTGGAGCTGTACCGGGACACGCTACGCGGCTTCTACATCGACTTCGAGGACCAGGCACCCGGACCGCTGCTGCGCACCTCGGCCGAGGTGGTCGACGCGCTGCGCGACCTGGACGCGGCCACCTCCCCGTTCCACGGCGCGTACGAGCTCTTCCGCAAGACCTACTGCGACCTGGACGACGGTGCGGCCTCGCGTCGGGTGGTCGACCGGATGCTGGAACTGAGCTAGCCCCGGCTCGGGGCGTCGGGCCCGTGCCCGGCGCCCCGGGGGCCGCGCGGATGAAGGTCCAGTCTCCGGACGGTGAAAACCCGATTCAAAGGTCGCCGGACTACAGACAGAGCGCGAACGAAGGCGTAGCCTCGCGGACCATGACCTGGCGCAAGACTGTCAACACCACCCTGCGGCAGCTGACCGGCTATGAACTGCGCCGGATCCAGAATCTGCCCGCTCCCGCGCGACCTGCGGCGAAGCCCGCTCCCGCAGCTGCGGCGGCCCCTGCGGCTCCCAAGCCGCTGAAGTTCCCGGCGGACTACGACGAGACCGCCAAGGAGATCATCACCGCGGTGAAGCCGTGGACGATGACCTCGATCGAGCGCCTGAACGCGCTGATCCAGTCGGTCCGCTACGTGACCAAGCACGAGCTGCCCGGCGACATCGTCGAGTGCGGCGTCTGGCGCGGCGGCTCGATGCAGGCGGTGGCCCGCACGCTGCTGTCGCTGGACGTGAAGGACCGCGAGCTCTACCTCTTCGACACCTTCGAGGGCATGAGCGAGCCGACCGACGAGGACAAGCGCGTCGACGGCAAGAGCGCCGCGGACCTGCTGGCCACCCAGGGCAAGGACCGCCCGATCTGGGCGCTGGCCACCCTCGACGACGTCCAGGACGGCTTCTCCCGGGTCGACTACCCGGCCGAGCGCCTGCACTACGTCCAGGGCAAGGTCGAGGACACCATCCCGGAGCAGGCCCCGGAGCAGATCGCGATCCTGCGCCTGGACACCGACTGGTACGCGTCGACCAAGCACGAGCTGGAGCACCTCTACGACCGCCTGGTCCCCGGCGGCGTGCTGCTGCTGGACGACTACGGCTACTGGCAGGGCTCCCGCCAGGCCGTGGACGAGTTCCTGGAGGAGACCGGCGCCCGGCTGCTGCTCTCGCGCATGGACGAGGGCCGGATCGCGGTCAAGCCGTCGTAACTGTTCTTGCCGTTCTTACCCTCCGTTCTTGAGGGGTTTGTGAGGGTGTTCGGTTCGCCGTCGCCGCCGCGTTGCCTGTTGTTTGCATGTATTAAGGTATGAGCCGCAAGGAAACTCATAATCGAACGTGTGTGCCGCGCGGCCATTCGGGGATCGGCACCCTCACGAACAGGTCAAGATCAGCCCTTGAGTACGCCCGACGTCAGCGTCATCGTCATCGTCTTCAACGATGCCGAACGCCTCCCACGAGCAGTCCAGTCCGTACTCGACCAGACCCTCCACAACGTGGAGGCCGTGATTGTCGACGACTGCAGCACCGACGGCAGCTTCGGCGTCGCCCAGCGGCTGGAGGCCGAGCACCCGGGCCGGGTGCGGGCCTTCCAGCTGCCGGAGAACTCCAAGGGCTGCGGCGAGCCGCGCAACCGCGGCATCGTCGAGGCGCGCGGCACCTACGTCATGTACCTGGACAGTGACGACGAGCTGGAGCTCAACGCCTGCCGGAACATGGTCGAGGCCGCCGAGAGCACCGGCGCCGAGCTGGTCTCGGGTCTGAGCACGCAGATCTACATCGACACCCGGACCCAGCGCGAGCAGCCCTGGTACCGCTGGCTCTACCAGCGCCACCAGGTGCTCGAGAACGTGGCCGAGCTCCCCGACCTGTTCGTCTTCGACACCCTGTCGACGAACATGTGCTACCGCCGCGACTTCCTCCTCGACAACAAGCTGACCTTCGTCAAGGGCCTGCTCTACGAGGACCTGCTCTACTCGGCGCAGGCCTACCTGGCGGCCGACCGCATCGCCCTGATCCCCAATCAGGTCTACAAGTGGTACATACGCCAGAACGTCGCCAAGGCGCAGAAGTCGATCACCAACCGGCGTGACGAGATCCGCAACTTCTCCGACCGGATCGAGATCCACCGCCGCATCGACGCCCTGCTCGCCGAGAAGGGCCAGACCGGCCTGCGCCGGGCCAAGGACCTGAAGTTCCTCAAGCACGACGTGCCGCTCTACCTCCGCGAGTTCCCGCAGCACAGCGCCGAGTGGCAGCGCCAGTTCGCGGAGCTCACCCGCGACTACCTGAAGACCATCCCGCTGGACGTCTTCGAACAGCTCCAGCCGGTGCACCGGGTCAGCGCCTACCTGCTGATCCAGCAGGACTGGGCGAACCTGCTCCCCGCCATCGACTGGCTGCGCAACCCGCGCAAGACCCCGATGCCGCTGGTCGAGCGGGACGGCCGGATCTACTTCTGCGCCGACCACCTCGACGACGAGACCGGACGCCGGATGCTCGACGTCACCGAGGTCGGCTTCCAGGCCCGCAGCCTGAACGAGTCCACGCTGCGCAGCCAGCTGCTGCGCTGGGAGCCGCAGGGCGACGACGCGGTGAAGATCACCGGGCGGACGGTCAACCCGCTCGGCCTGATCACGCCCGACGCCAAGCTGAGCGGCAAGGTGGAGGTCAAGGCGCGCCGCAAGGGCCTGCAGACCTTCTTCTTCCCGGTGGACTCCTTCCGCCACCAGGGCGACTTCGTCGAGTGGGAGTCCACGCTCGACATCTCCAAGACTCTGCGACCGCTCGGCCTCGTCGACACCATCTGGGATGTGTGGCTCAACATGAGCGTGGACAAGCAGCGCACCCGCCCCCCGCTGTCCGTGGACCAGCTCGACCTGGACGGCGACTTCGCCGCCCGGCCGCGGCTGACCCGGCTGCTCGCCGACCGGCTGCGGCCGGAGGTCTCCCGCCCCGGTCACCTGGCCTTCCAGCTGGCCGCCGTCGGCTCCGCCGCGAAGAAGGGCCGCGGGCTCCTCTTCGACCTGGTGAACAGCCCGGCCGGCGCGCCGCTCAAGCGCTCCGCCAAGCGCGTGCTGCAGGCCCGCCGCGACCTCAGCTCGCAGGAGAGCAAGGTGCGCTGGTACCACCGCGCCGTGACCCGGATGCCCATGAAGAAGGGCCTGGTCGTCTTCGAGAGCCACCTGGGCAAGCAGTACAGCGACAGCCCGCGCGCCATCTACGAGGAGATGCGCCGCCGCGGCCTGCCGTTCCACGCCGTCTGGTCCTACGAGGGCAAGACGCCCCCCAAGGGCTTCCCCAAGGCCGGTAAGGACGTCGAGCTGGTACAGCGCTGGAGCTGGCCGTACCTGTACGCGCTGGCCCGCGCCGAGTACTGGATCGACAACCAGGGCTTCCCGCTGGCGCTGCGCAAGCGCCCGGAGACCACCTACATCCAGACCTGGCACGGCTCCGCGCTCAAGCGCATGGGCTTCGACATGGCCGAGTACCGGATGCAGCCGCGCCACAAGCAGGACGAGTACCAGCGCGCGCTCGACCGCTTCGACCACTTCGTGGTCCGCACCGAGCACGACGTCGACACCCTGGTCCGCGCCTACCGGCTGCCGGAGTCCAAGGTGCTGCGCGTCGGCTACCCGCGCAACGACGCGCTCGTCGCGGCCCGCCGCGAGGAGACCGCCAACGGGAAGCGCGAGCGCGGCCCGCTGGCCAAGGAGCTGGGCATCGACCCGGACCGCACCATCGTGCTGTACGCGCCGACCTTCCGCGAGAAGGCCCCCGAGCTGGTCCTCGACCCGGTCGGGTTCGCCGAGCGCTTCGGCGAGGACACCACGCTGCTGGTGCGCTCGCACTACATGCAGCGCCTCGCCGTGCCCCGCACCCTCAAGGGCAAGGTCGTCGACGTCACCGACTACCCCGACATCACCCCGCTGCTCGGCCTGGCCGACGCGCTGGTGACGGACTACTCCTCGGTGATGTTCGACTACGCGCTGCTGGACCGCCCGATGGTCTTCTACGCGTACGACTACGAGGAGTACGCGGGTGCCGCCCGCGGCACCTACTTCGACCTGCGCGAGGCCGCGCCCGGCCCGTTCGTGGAGACCCAGGAGCAGCTGTTCGACGCCGTCGACGCGCTGCGCAAGGGCACGGACGAGTTCGCGGACAAGCGCGCCGCCTTCGCGACCCGGTTCGGCGAGTACGACGAGGGCCGCGCGGCGGCGCAGATCGTCGACAGGTTCTTCGGCCCGGCGGCCGGCGCGCGAGCGAAGGGCGAGCAGGCATGACCGGCCGTGACATCTTCATCATCTCCAACAGCGTCGACGAGCTCGGCGGTGTCACCACCTGGTCCCACCAGATGGCCCGGATGCTGACCGAGCGCGGGCACAGCGTGCACGTGCTCGGCATCTGCGACACCGACACGCCCGCGAACCTGGGCCCCGACCTGCCCTACCCCACCACCACGCTGTACCCGGGCAAGGTCCCCTCGCCCTTCCACCCGCGCGGGGTGAAGCAGCGCCTCAACTTCTCCGGCTACGCCCGCAACTCGCAGCGGGAGTCCGCGATCCGCGGCATGAAGGCCAAGCTCGACGCGCTCTTCGCGGCGGCCCGCCCCGGCGCGATGATCATCGTCACCCAGGTCTGGGCGATGGAGTTCGTCCGCCTCGCGGACCGCGGAAGCATCCCGCTGATCGGGATGAGCCACGAGTCCTACGACTACTCCAAGGACTCCTCGCGCTTCGTCCGCGTCAAGAAGTACTACCCCGAGGCCGACCGCCTGCTGCTGCTCACGCAGGAGGACGCGGACCTGTGGATCCTGGAGAAGCTGAACAACGTCGGCTTCATGCCCAACCCCCTCCCGGTCTGGCCGGACGAGCCCTCCAAGCGGGAGACCAAGACGGTCGCCTGCATCGGTCGTCTCGACGACCAGAAGGGCATCGACATGCTCCTCGACGCCTGGGCCGTGGCGGCGCCGCAGGCGCCGGGCTGGACCCTCAAGCTCTACGGCAAGGGCGAGGACGAGGCCGAACTGCGGGCCCAGTGCACGCGGTTGGGCCTGGACGACTCCGTCGAGTGGATGGGCCAGACCTCGGACGTGCCTGGCGCGCTGCGCGACAGCTCCGTCTTCGTCCAGTCCTCCCGCGGCGAGGGCTTCCCGCTGGCCCTGCTGGAGGCCATGGCCTTCGCCGTCCCCTGCGCGGCCTTCGACTGCGCCCCGGGCGTCCGCGAGATCATCCGCGACGGCGAGGACGGCCTTCTGGCCGCCCCGGGCAACACGGCCGAACTCGCCAAGCAGCTCGTCCGACTGACGTCGGACCAGTCCCTGCGCGACAGGATGGGCGAGGCCGCCCGGGTCAACGTGGCGCGCTACTCCAAGGAGACGATCCTGGAGAAGTGGGAAGAGCTTTTCGCTCTGCTCGAGCGGTAACCATCAGGGGCGCGGGGCTCTGCCGATGTGCGGCGGAGCCCCGCGCCCCTTCAGGCCGTCGTGGGTGCCGGTCGGCGGTCAGCGAGAGGCACGAACGGCAACGGGGTCTGCTCGCCGAGGAAGACCGTGCGGACGACCCGCTCCGCCGCTCGGCCGTCGTCGAACTCGCAGAAGCGCTCACGGAAGGCCTGGCGCAGCGTGGTTGACGTGGCGTCACGCCACGCGCCACCGCGGAGGACGTCCAGGAGCTCCGCCTCGGAGCGGGCGACCGCGCCCGGGGTCTCGCCGGGGCGGCCGGAGAGCAGGTCGAGGTAGACGCCGCGCGTCTCCCGGTAGACGTCCCAGTCGTCGGCGAAGACGACGATCGGGCGGTCCAGGTTGGCGTAGTCGAACATCAGCGACGAGTAGTCGGCGATCAACGCGTCGGACGCCAGGGCGAGTTGTTCGATCGAGGGGTGGCCGGACACGTCGATGACCCGGGCGCTGGACGGGCCCGCCGAGTCGTACGAGTAGTGGGCCCGGTGCAGGATCACGAACTCCTCGCCGAGCTTCGCCGCCAGCTTCGCCACATCCAGGTGCGGCTCGTAGCCGACCCGGTAGTCCCGCGCCGTCGGCGCGTACAGCAGGGCTGTCGCGCCCTCGGGGATGCCGAGCTCGCGCCGGGCGGCCCGGACCTGCTCGGCGCCGGCGGTGACGTAGACGTCGTTGCGCGGGTAGCCGTACTCCAGCGTGCGGTAGTTCGCCGGGTAGACACGCTCCCAGATCAGCGAGGAGAAGCGGTTGGAGCTGAGGCTGTAGTCCCAGCGGTCGATCCGCTCCAGCAGCTTGTCGAAGTCCATCGCCAGGCCCGCCGCGGGGTAGTCCCGCAGGTCCAGGCCCATCTTCTTGACCGGCGTGCCGTGGTGCGTCTGCAGGTGCACCGAGCCGGGGCGCTTCTTCGCGCTGTCGGGGAAGTTGACGTTGTTGACGAGGTAGCGCGCCCGGGACACGGCCTCCCAGAAGCCGCGCGAGCCCGGCGCCACCGTCGTGTACCCGGCGGGGACGTCACGCCGGCGGCCCGCCTCGACGACCCACACCGTCCGCATCTCCGGCCGCAGTTCGCGCAGCTTCGCCTCGATCGCGGCGGGGTTGCAGCCGGGGACGCGGTTCCAGTACGCGGCGAAGACCGCCAGCTCGTCGTCGATCGGCAGCTGCCGCTGCAGCTGCGTGAAGCCGCCCACCAGCGGGCGCGCGACGGCGCGCTTCACGCCCGGCTGCGCCGCGACCGCGGCGTTCTTCGCGCGCCGCACCACGTCGCCGACCGCGCTCGCCTTGAACGGCATGGAGACCTCGATCGCCGCCGCGCCCTCGGGCCGGTGCCGGCGCTCGGCCTCCGCCGCCTGCGCGAAGAACTCGCGGCGGTCGCCCATCGGCACCCGGTCCGGGTGCGAGCCGATCGCGCGCAGATGCTCGACCATGCGGCGGTGCAGGAACGGCCGCCAGGAGTGCAGCTCGGGGCGGGCGTCGACGAAGGCGAAGACCCGGTCGTACTGGTCGAAGATGTCGAAGTGCTTGCGCGAGGTGGTCGCGAGGATGTTGCCGCCCATCCGGCGCTGCCGGTAGTGGACGACGACCCGGTCCAGCAGGCCGATGGACTGCGCGGCCAGCGTGGTCGGGTAGGTCCAGGGGGTGTCCTCGTAGTAGCCGGGCGGGAAGGTGAAGCCGTTGCGCGTCACGAACTCCCGCTTGAAGGCCTTGTTCCAGACCACCATCAGCATCCGCAGCAGCTGCTCGCGCTCCGCGGTGCCGAACTCGTCCGGCTTGGCCTGGCACTCGCCCAGCATCGCCGCGTCCTGGTTGCGCACGACCCTGCCGTCCCAGAAGGTGCGGGCGTAGTCGAAGACCAGGATGTCCGGCTCACCGGTGGCGTCGAGCCGGTCCGCGATCGCCTGGAGCGAACCGGGGGTCAGCGTGTCGTCGCTGTCCAGGAAGATCAGGTAGTCGCCGGTGGCGACCTCCAGGCCGGCGTTGCGGGCCCGGCCCAGCCCCACGTTCTCGGGCAGGTGCAGCACCCGCACCCGCGCGTCCCGCTCCGCGTACTCGTCGAAGATCCGCCCCGAACCGTCGGGCGAGGCGTCGTCCACACCGATCAGCTCGACGTCGCGGAAGGACTGGTCGAGCACGGACGCCAGGCACTCCCCGAGGTAGGCCTGGACTTTGTATGCGGGGACGATGACGCTGAACCTGGGCACGGTCCCCGACCCTACTACTACCCTGGCCCGCTACCGCTTGGCTGTTCTCTGCCGCAGCCCCTGCCGGTCGTGACCTGCGTGAAGTCGTAGCCGCGAACCGGCCGCCACACCTCGTCCGCGCCGAAGCGGTAGAGGCTGAACCCCGACGCCGTGAACCGCGCCTCGAAGCCGCGCAGCTCCGCGTAGGCGCGGTCCAGGGCCGGCTCCGGCACGTCGTGGGCGACGGTCACGTGCGGGTGGTACGGGAAGGCCAGCTCGCGGGCGAGCGGGCCGGAGCGGACCGAGGCCTCCAGCGCCACGCACTCCCGCACGCCCTGCTCCAGCTGCACGAAGACCACCTGCGAGACCGGCCGGAAGGTGCCGGTGCCGCGCAGCGTCACCTGGAACGGCCGGTGGCTCGCGGCGGCGCGGGCGAGGTGGCCGTCCACATCGTCCAGCGCCGCGAGCGGGATCTCGGTGGGCGGCAGCAGCGTCACGTGGGTGGGTATGCCGTGCGCCTGGGTGTCGCCGTAGCCGGTGCGCGCGTCCTGGAGCCGCGAGCCGTACGGCTCGGGCACCGCGAGGGAGACCCCGATCAGGACGCTGCCGCCTATGACGCCGTCGGTTCCCATGCTCAGAGCGCCGCCGGGGGCAGGAAGCCGACCCTGTCGTACGTCTCGGCGAGCGTCGGGGCGGCGACCGCCCGCGCCTTCTCCGCGCCGCGCGCCAGAACCTTGTCGAGCTCCGCCGGGTCGTCCAGGTAGGTGCGGGTGCGCTCCTGGATCGGCGCGACCCACTCGCTGTAGTAGTCGGCCAGCTCGGTCTTGAGCGCGCCGTACATCTTGCCGTCGAAGTGCGCCACCAGCTCCTCGACCGGGCGTCCGCTGATCGCCGAGTAGATGGAGAGCAGGTTGGAGACGCCCGGCTTGGCCTTCTCGTCGTAGGCGATCACCGTGTCGGTGTCGGTGACGGCGCTCTTGAACTTCTTGGCACTGGCCTTGATGTCGTCCAGCAGGCTGATCAGGCCCTTGGGCGAGGAGGCCGACTTGCTCATCTTCGCCGCCGGGTCCTGCAGGTCGAAGATCTTGGCCGTCTCCTTGGGGATGTACGGCTTGGGCACGGTGAAGGTCTGGCCGAACCGGCTGTTGAAGCGCTCGGCCAGGTCCCGGGTCAGCTCGACGTGCTGGCGCTGGTCCTCACCCACCGGCACCTGGTCCGCCTGGTACAGCAGGATGTCCGCGACCTGCAGGATCGGGTAGGTGAACAGGCCGACCGTGGTGGAGTCCGCGCCCTGCTTGGCCGACTTGTCCTTGAACTGCGTCATCCGCGAGGCCTCGCCGAAGCCGGTGAGGCAGTTCATCACCCAGGCCAGCTGCGCGTGCTCGGGCACGTGCGACTGGACGAAGAGCGTGCAGCGCTCCGGGTCCAGCCCGGCGCCGAGCAGCTGCGCGACCGAGACGCGGGTGTTCTCCCGCAGCACCGCCGGATCCTGCGCCACGGTGATCGCGTGCAGGTCGACGACCATGTAGAACGCGTCGTGCGTCTCCTGCAGGGACACCCACTGGCGTACCGCGCCGAGGTAGTTCCCCAGGTGGAAGGAGCCGGACGTGGGCTGGATGCCCGAGAGCACACGGAGACGGTCGTTGGCCATGCGCTCATTCTCGCAGGTGCGTAGGCGATCCTTCGCGCCGCTCCGCAGGGCGGACGGCCGCCACGGCGTTCGGACACCTGTCCGTCCGCCACCTCGGACCCCTCGCCGGCGTTGAGCACCGTGGTGGACCTGTGACGACGCCCGGAGGTTCGGCCCGATGACCCCACCGCTGGTGACGGTGATCACACCCGTCCGTGACACGCGCGACTACCTCGCGGCCTGGTTCGCCTCGCTGCGCGCGCAGACCCTCGCCCCCGGCGAGCTGGAGGTGCTGGCCGTCGACGACGCCTCCACCGACGGAAGCGACGCGGAGCTGCGCCGGCTCGCCGCGAGCTGGCCCGAGGTGCTGCGCGTCCAATACCTGACGGAGCCCGGCGGCCCCGCCCGCGCCCGCAACGCGGCGCTGCGCGAGGCCCGCGGCCGCTACGTCTTCTTCCTCGACTCCGACGACCGCCTCGGCGACGACGCTCTGCGCCGCCTCACCTCGGCGGCGGACCGGCTCGGTTCGGACGTCGTGGTCGGCCGGGTCGTCGGCGTGAACGGCCGCTGGGTCTGCCCCGAGCTGTTCCGGGAGACCCTGGAGGAGGTGCGCTTCCCCGGCGGCGCGCTGGCCTGGTCCCTCTCCCCCGCCAAGCTGTTCCGCCGCGAGCTGCTGACGCGTCATGGTCTGCGCTTCCCCGAGGACCTGCCGGTCTACAGCGACACACCCTTCGTGCTGGAGGCGTTCTTCCGCGCCCGGCGCATCTCGGTGCTGGCGGACTACGACTACTACTACCTGCTGGCCCGCGACGACCGCAGCAACATCACCACCACCGCGCGCCTCGCCGACCGCCTGCGCGGGACCACCGCGGGCATCGCGGTGGTGCTGCGCTTCACCTCCCCCGGCCCGGTCCGCGACGAGGTGAACGACCGCTACATCCGCAGCGACCTGGTGAACCTGTTCGGCCCCGAGTTCCTGCGGCTGGACCACGACGGCCGGGCGGAGCTGGTCGCGGCGGCGGGCGCGCTGGCGCGCCCCCATCTGACGGACGCGATCCGGGCGCGTTGCAACGAGTCCCAACGCCTGCGGCTGCACTGTCTGCAGCACGGGCTCACCGAGGAGTTGACGGACCTTGTGCGGCACGAGAGCGAACACGGCGGGCTGCCGGAGCCGGTCACCGCGACGGCGTCCTGGTCGCCGGACGGCCTGCGGGTTCAGACCTCCCGCGCGCTACCCGGGCTGGTGTCCGAGCCGGTGACCTGGCTCAGCGACACCGTCGGCCGCGTCGCCTCCGGTGACGAAACGATCATTCCCCTCCGCGACCTGCTCCCCCGCCAGCGCAGCACGGTTCGCCTGGAGGCGAACTGGGCGGGCCGCAGCGTCGCCGCGCGGATCGCAGGCGAGCTGCCCCCACGCAGGGTCTGGCACGCGGGCCGCGTCTACCGGCTCACGCCGAAGCCCGGCGCCAACGGCGAGTTGGAGGTCTGGGCGGCGCGGATCCGGCTGCACCGCGTGGTGCGGCTGAGAGTGCAACGACTGAGGGAAGTCGCACTCCGCTAGAGGCGCGGGGAACTGCGCGACAAGCCTAAAGGGGCTCGTCCGTCACGGTTGGCGGCGTCGTGACGCGCACGCGGTCGACGCGGCGGCCGTCGAGGCGGGCGACCTCGAGGGCGTAGCCGTCCACCGTGGTGATGCGGTCACCGACCAGCGGCAGTCGGCCCAGTTCGGCGACGACGTAGCCGGCCACCGTCTCGTAGGGGCCCTCCGGGAGTTCGACGCCCGTCTCCTCCTCGAAGTCGCCGAGGTTCAGCAGGCCGTCGACCTCGATCGAGCCGCCCGCCAGGCGTCGGGTCGTGGACAGCTCCTGGGAGTCGTACTCGTCGCGGATCTCGCCGATGACCTCCTCGACCAGGTCCTCCAGGCTGACGATGCCGGCCGTGCCGCCGTACTCGTCGACCACGATCGCCAGGTGGTGGCCCTCGTGACGCATCTCCGACATCGACGGCAGCACCCGCTTGGTCGCGGGCAGCAGCTTCACCGGACGGGCGATGTCGCGCACCGTGCCGACCGCGTCCGCCCGGTACAGGTCGCGGACGTGCACGAAGCCGACCACCAGGTCGTAGGAGCCGTCGACGACGGGGTAGCGCGAGTGCGGGTAGGCCCGCACCTCGTCACGGACCTCCGCGACGGACTGGGAGGCGTCCAGGAAGGTGACCTCCGTGCGCGGCACCATGACCTCCCGCAGCTGACGCTCCCCCGCGGTGAACACCTCGCCGATCAGCCGGCGTTCGTCCGAGCCCAGCTCGGTGCTGGCGGCCACCAGGCCGCGCAGCTCCTCGGAGCTCATCGCGTTGCGTCCGGCCTGCGGGTCGCCGCCCAGCAGACGCACCATCAGGTTGGTGGAGACCGACAGCAGCCAGATGACCGGGCGCAGCACCCGGGAGATCACGTCCACCAGCGGGGCCGCCGTCAACGCGATCGACTCGGCGCGCTGCAGGCCGATCCGCTTCGGGGTGAGCTCGCCCAGCACCAGGGAGATGTAGGAGATCAGCAGCGTGAGCAGGACCAGCGCCAGGGCGTCGGCGACGCCGCTGTCCAGACCCCAGCGGACGAACAGCGGCGAGAGCTTCTTGGCGAGCGTGTCCGCGCCGAACGCGGCCGACAGGAAACCCATGCAGGTCACGCCGACCTGCACCGAGGCGAGGAACCGGTTCGGGTCGGCGGCCAGGTGCGCGGCCCGGGTGGCCCGCTTGGTGCCGCGCTCGGCCAGCGCCCGGATCTGGCCCTCGCGCAGCGAGATCAGCGAGATCTCCGCGACATTGAAGATCCCGCCGATGATGATGAAAACAAGGACCAGCCCGGCGTCGCTCAGCGTCTCGCTCACCGGGCCAGTCTAGGGACCGCCGGTGGCCGGATCCCTCCCCCGCTAGCGGACGGACAGACCGGGGGCGGGGTAGGCGTCCATCAGCGCCTTGACGTCGGCACGGACCTTGGTGATCGCCGCCTCGTCGCCCGTCCTGGCCGCGGTCACGACCAGGTCGATCCACTCGGCGACGGTCGCCATCGCGCTCGCCGGGATGCCGCGCGAGGTCAGCGCGGGCGTGCCGATGCGGATGCCGGAGGGGTCGAAGGGCTTGCGGGTGTCGTAGGGGACGGTGTTGTAGTTCACCACGATGCCCGCCCGGTCCAGCGCCTTCGCGGCGACCTTGCCGGGGACGTCCTTGCCGGTGAGGTCGATCAGCAGCAGGTGGTTGTCGGTGCCGCCGGAGACCAGGTCGAAGCCGCGCGCGGCCAGCTCCTCGCCCAGCGTCCGCGCGTTGGTGACGACCTGCCGGGCGTAGACGCGGAAGTCCTCGCCGGCCGCCTCCTTGAGCGCGACCGCGATCGCGGCCGTGGTGTGGTTGTGCGGGCCGCCCTGCAGGCCGGGGAAGACCGCGCGGTCGATCGCCTTGGCGTGCTCGGCGGTGGAGAGCAGCATCGCGCCGCGCGGGCCGCGCAGCGTCTTGTGGGTCGTGGTGGAGACCACGTCCGCGTGCCCGGCCGGGGAGGGGTGCGCCCCGCCGGCGATCAGCCCCGCGATGTGCGCGACGTCCGCGACCAGCACCGCGCCGACCTCGCGGGCGATCTCGGCGAAGCCGGCGAAGTCGATGGTGCGCGGCACGGCCGTGCCGCCGCAGAAGATCAGCTTGGGCCGCTCGGCGAGCGCCAGGTCGCGCACCTTGTCGAGGTCGGTCCGGCCGGTCGCCTGCTCGACGCCGTACTGCACGCCGCGGAACCAGCTGCCGGTCGCGGAGACGCCCCAGCCGTGGGTGAGGTGGCCGCCCATCGGCAGCGCCATGCCCATCACGGTGTCGCCGGGCTGCAGGAAGGCCAGGTAGACGGCGAGGTTGGCGGGCGAGCCGGAGTACGGCTGGACGTTGGCGTGGTCCATCGCGAACAAGGTCTTCGCCCGCTCGATCGCCAGCGTCTCGACCTGGTCGATGTTCTGCTGGCCCTCGTAGTAGCGCTTGCCCGGGTAGCCCTCGGAGTACTTGTTCTGCAGGACCGTGCCGGTGGCCTCCAGCACGGCGTGCGAGACGTAGTTCTCACTGGGGATCAGGCGCAGCGTGTCGGCCTGCAGTTGCTCCTCGGCGACGACCAGCCGGGCGATCTCGGGGTCGGTGACGGCGAGATGGGACATGGCAGCACTCCTCCGGGTCCGTTACTGGCTCTACGTCCGTCGTAGTCCAGTCCGACCCGGCTGCCCAGGCGTACGGCAGTCCGGCGGTGATGCGCCTCGCCGCTCCCTCGGGGTTCCTTCCCCGTGCGCCAGTCGCGGCCCCGCCAGGATAGACCGACGGCCCGGTCGCTCAGGCGACCGGGCCGTTCAGTGAGACGGAGCGAAGACTCAGATCAGGCCGAGCTGCTTGACCGCGTCGCGCTCCTCGACGAGCTCCTGCACGGAGGCGTCGATGCGGGTGCGCGAGAACTCGTTGATGTCCAGGCCCTGGACGATCTCGAACTTGCCGTTCTTCGCGGTGACCGGGAAGGAGGAGATGAGGCCCTCCGGCACGCCGTAGGAGCCGTCGGAGACGACACCCGCGGAGGTCCAGTCGCCCTCGGCGGTGCCGTTGGTCCACGTGAAGACGTGGTCGATGGCGGCGTTCGCGGCCGAGGCGGCGGAGGAGGCGCCACGGGCGTCGATGATGGCCGCGCCACGCTTGGCGACGGTCGGGATGAACTCCTCGGCCAGCCACTTCTCGTCGGCGACGGCCTCGGCGGCGTTCTTGCCGGCGACCTCGGCGTGGAAGATGTCCGGGTACTGGGTGGCGGAGTGGTTGCCCCAGATGGTCAGGCGCTTGACGTCGTCGACGCCCACGCCGAGCTTCTTGGACAGCTGCGCCACGGCGCGGTTGTGGTCCAGGCGGGTCATCGCGGTGAAGCGGTCGGCCGGGACGTCCGGGGCGTGGTTCTGGGCGATCAGCGCGTTGGTGTTGGCGGGGTTGCCGACGACGAGGATGCGGATGTCGTCCGCGGCGTTGTCGTTGATGGCCTTGCCCTGCGGGCCGAAGATGCCGCCGTTGGCGGAGAGCAGGTCGCCGCGCTCCATGCCGGCGGTGCGCGGACGGGCGCCGACCAGCAGACCGACGTTGGCACCGGCGAACGCGGCGTTCGGGTCGTCGAAGATGTCGATGCCCTTGAGCAGCGGGAAGGCGCAGTCGTCGAGCTCCATGGCGGTGCCCTCGGCGGCCTTGACGCCCTGCGGGATCTCCAGCAGACGCAGCTTCACCGGCACGTCCGCGCCCAGCAGGTGGCCGGAGGCGATGCGGAACAGCAGCGCGTAGCCGATCTGGCCGGCCGCGCCGGTCACGGTGACATTGACGGGGGTGCGGGTCATTTCTACCTTCTCCAGCAGTCGCCGACGCGTCTCTCGACGTCGAGAGAACCAGCGTCAGGCTATCGCAACCCGACCGGCCCGAGGGCGTGGCGTCCTGCGCGCCCTCGGGAGTCCTTCGTCACGTTTCCGGCGCGGCCATGCCGAACCGGTATCGACCCAGCTCACAGCGGTATGAACGGCCGCCTTGACGCGGTGTCAGTCGCCGCTGCCGTCGCTGTGCACCATGTTGCCGAGACGCCCCATGAAGGGCAGGTGGATCACCGGATCGGGGAGTGCCGCGAGTGCCAGCACGACGATGACCAGACCCAGCACGCCCATCACCATGATGTCCGTGAACCGGCTGCGCACCGCGAGCATCCCGACCTCCGGCAGCGCCGCGCGCAGCACGGCGCCCACCAGCAGTCCCACGCCGATCGTGACGATCCCGGCCCGCCACGCGTCCAGCGCGGTCACCAGCAGGCCGACACCGACGATGGTCAGCACCAGCACGATCGGCCACTGCCGCACCGGCACCGGCCGGTCCCGGCCGGCCGCCGCCGAACCGCCCTCGGGACGGAACGTCCCGGTGGTCTTCACCGGCGGCCGGTGCTGCGCCTTCGGCCTGCGCTCGGCATGCCGGTCGGGGCCCCGGTCACCGGGCCGGTCGGCATGGCGCTCCGCGAGGCCGTCGGTCGGGCGCTCCGCGGGGTGGGCGCCTTCAGCTCGCTGCACGCTCGGCCGCCTCGACCACGTTCGCGAGCAGCATCGCCCGCGTCATCGGCCCCACGCCGCCCGGGTTCGGGGAGATCCAGCCGGCCACCTCGGCCACAGCCGGGTCCACGTCGCCGGTGTAGACACCGTCGACGCGGCTGACGCCCACGTCCAGCACGGTCGCGCCGGGGCGGACGTGCTCGGGCTTGATCAGGTGCGGCACGCCCGCCGCGGAGACGATGATGTCCGCGCTGCTCAGGTGCTCGTCCAGGTTCCGGGTGCCGGTGTGGCACAGGGTCACCGTCGCGTTCTCGCTGCGCCGCGTCAGCAGCAGCCCGATCGAGCGGCCGACGGTGATGCCGCGGCCGACGACGGTCACGTTCGCGCCGTTCAGCTCGATCTTGTGGCGGCGCAGCAGCTCCACGATGCCGTACGGGGTGCACGGCAGCGGCGCCTCGACACCCAGCACCAGGCGGCCCAGGCTCATCGGGTGCAGGCCGTCGGCGTCCTTGGCCGGGTCGATCAGCTCCAGCACCCGCTTCTCGTCCAGGTGCTTGGGCAGCGGCAGCTGGACGATGTAGCCGGAGCAGGCCGGATCGGCGTTGAGCTCGCGCACGACGTCCTCGACCTGCTCCTGGGTCGCGTCGGCGGGCAGCTCGCGCTGGATGGAGGCGATGCCGACCTGCGCGCAGTCGCGGTGCTTGCCGCGCACGTAGGCGTGGCTGCCGGGGTCGTCGCCGACCAGGACGGTGCCGAGGCCGGGGTTGACACCCCGCGCCTTCAGCGCGTCGATCCTGGTGACGAGCTCGGACTTGATCGCTGCGGCGGTGGCCTTGCCATCGAGAATCTGGGCGGTCATAGCGCCATTCTCCCGGATCGTGGAAGTACTCGTGTCACGGGGCGGCCCGGGACCGGGCAGACCCCGACCGCGCATGATCCCACACGGAGTGTCCGGATCCGGTTGCAAATCCGCCACAACCATGTGGTGGACCTGCGAACGAGGTGGACACGGCGGCTGCCGGTCGCAACCATGGGTGCCAGTAAGAACGGTAAGGAACAAGAACGGGGGCACGGGGGGACGTGAGCGCAGACCAGGCTGTTGCCCTGGGCCGGCGCGCCGCTTTGGAGCGCCGCTTCGCCGAGGTCGCGGCCGGACGCTATGGGGGGCCACTTCGGGTGTTCCTCCGCGGCGGTGGTGCCGCCGTGGTCGCCGTCCTGGCGGCGGAGGTGCACCGCACCCATGATCCGGGCGTGCTCTGCCCGCTGCGGCGCTTCACCGGCATCCCGTGTCCGGGCTGCGGCAGCACCACGGTTTTCATGGAGCTGGGCGCCGGACACGTGGGTGCGGCGATCGCCGCCAACCCCGTCACCGTCCTGGTCGGCCTCTGCCTGCTGTTCGCCCCTCTGGGCGGCGGTGGCTGGTGGTGGCGGTTGCCCGCACGGAAGAAGAACATCGTCATCTTCTCGGCGGCGGCCGTCTCCTGGCTCTGGCAGTTGCACCGATACGGCTTTCTGCCCTCCTAGGCGTCAGTCGACTCCGCTAACCTCACCGCCTGTCAGCACACCACTTCTCACCACGCATCCCTGCCCGGAGGCACGAGCATGAGCTACCCGCCCGACCCGAACAACCCGTACGGCCAGCAGCCGCAGCAGCCCAACCCTTACGGCCAGCAGCCGCAGCAGCCGGGTTATGGCTACCCCCAGCAGCAGCCCGACCCGGCTGCCTACGGCTACCCGCAGCAGCCTCCGGCTGACCCGTACGCGCAGCAGCAGGCCTACGGCTACCAGCAGCAGGCCCAGTACCCCGCCTACCCGGTCGGCAACGACCCGTACGCGGGCTACGTGCAGAACGCGTACGCCGGTTGGGGTGCCCGCGTGGTCGCGCGCATCATCGACTCGCTGATCATCGGTCTGATCCCGTACATCATCGTGATGGTGGCGGCCTGGCCGTCCACGACCGTCGACCCGAACACCGGTCTCGCGGTGCCCGGCAGCATGGCGGGCCTGCAGCTCGGCATGTTCCTGGTGAACGTCCTCGTGCTCGTCGGCATCGGCGTCATGAAGGGCACCATGGGCCAGTCGATCGGTCAGAAGGCCGTCAACATCCGCATGGTGCGCGAGGCCGACGGCCAGTCCCTGCCGGTCGGCTCGGCCATCGTCCGCGAGGTCGCCCACGTCCTCGACGGCATCTGCTGCGTCGGCTACCTGTGGCCGCTCTGGGACGCGAAGAAGCAGACCTTCGCCGACAAGATCATGAACAGCGTGGTCGTCAAGTCCTCCTGACCGAGGGCTGGTCGACAGCGGAAGGCCCGCCGCGCCGAGGAGGAGCGGCGGGCCTTCGTCATGCCCTGACCCGGACGCCTACGGCGTCAGCCGGAGTCAGTGGAAGAAGTGCCGGGTGCCCGAGAGGTACATGGTGATGCCGGCCTTCTTCGCGGCCTCGGCCACCAGGTCGTCGCGGACCGAACCACCGGGCTGGACCACGGCCTTGACGCCGGCCTCGATCAGCACCTCCAGCCCGTCCGGGAACGGGAAGAAGGCGTCCGACGCGGCGAACGAACCCTGGGCCCGGTCCCCCGCGCGCGTCGCCGCGAGCTTCGCGGAGTCGACCCGGTTGACCTGACCCATACCGACGCCCACCGAGGCGCCGTCCTTGGCCAGCAGGATCGCGTTGGACTTGACGGCCCGGCAGGCCCGCCAGGCGAAGGCCAGCTCGGCCAGCTCCGCCTCGGACAGCGCCTCGCCCGCCGCCAGCGTCCACGTCGACGGGTCGTCACCGGCCGCGTCGATCCGGTCGGCCTGCTGCAGCAGCACACCGCCGGTCACCGCACGCGTCTCCACCGCCGGCAGCGCCGGCGTGCCGCGCAGCACGCGGATGTTCTTCTTCTGCGCCAGCACCTCGACCGCGCCCGGCTCGAAGTCCGGGGCGAAGACGACCTCGGTGAAGATCGGCGCGATCTGCTCCGCCAGCGCCACCGTGACCGGACGGTTCACGGCGATGACGCCGCCGTACGCCGAGACCGGGTCGCACTCGTGCGCCTTGCGGTGCGCCTCGACGACGTCCACGCCGATCGCGATGCCGCAGGGGTTGGCGTGCTTGATGATCGCCACGCACGGCTCGGCGTGGTCGAACGCGGCACGGATCGCGGCGTCCGTGTCGGCGTAGTTGTTGTAGGACATCTCCTTGCCGTGCAGCTGCTCGGCGGCGGCGATGCCCTTTCCGCTGCCGTCCACGTAGAGCGCGGCGGCCTGGTGCGGGTTCTCGCCGTAGCGCAGCACGTTCTCACGCTGGTACGTCGCGCCCAGGAACTGCGGGAAACGCTCCTCGTCGGCCGGCGCGTAGCCGTCCGCGAACCAGGAGGCCACGGCCACGTCGTAGGCGGCGGTGTGCGCGAACGCCTCACCGGCCAGACGCTTGCGGGTGGCCAGGTCGAAGCCGCCGTCGGCCACGGCCTGCAGCACGTCCGCGTAGCGGGCGGGCGAGGTGACCACGGCCACCGACGGGTGGTTCTTGGCGGCGGCGCGAACCATCGACGGACCGCCGATGTCGATCTGCTCCACGCACTCGTCCGGGGTGGCGCCGGAGGCGACCGTCGCGGCGAACGGGTAGAGGTTGACGACCACCAGGTCGAAGGGCGCCACGCCCAGCTCCTGGAGCTGCTCGCGGTGGGACTCCAGGCGCAGGTCGGCCAGGATGCCGGCGTGCACGCGCGGGTGCAGGGTCTTCACACGGCCGTCGAGGCACTCGGGGAAGCCGGTCAGTTCCTCGACCGGGGTGACCGGCACGCCCGCGCCGGCGATCTTCGCCGCGGTCGAGCCGGTGGAGACCAGCTCGACGCCGGCCGCGTGCAGGCCCTGGGCCAGCTCCTCCAGGCCGGTCTTGTCGTAGACGCTGACGAGCGCCCGACGGATGGGACGAACGTTCTCGGAGGTGGGCTGCGGCTGGTTGCTGCCTGAGCTCATTACCGAATCCTTCTGCAATGCCCCGGCGAGATGACCACCCCGCCGGCGCGGTTGATGTGTTGTCGTCGTGGGCGGCTACGCGCCGGGAGCCGGGATCAGCACCCGGCGTCCGTCCACGCGGTGGCCCTCGCGGGCCATCCGTCCCACGGCGTCGACGAGCAGTTTCCGCTCGACGTCCTTGATGCGCTCGTGGAGCGCCTCGCCCTCGTCCAGGTAGTCCGAGTCGGCGACCTCGACCACGCCCTGGGCGATGATCGGTCCGGTGTCCACGCCCTCGTCCACCAGATGCACGGTGCAGCCGGTGACCTTGACCCCGTGCGCCAGCGCGTCGCGCACGCCGTGCGCGCCGGGGAAGGAGGGGAGGAGGGCGGGATGGGTGTTGACGATGCGGCCCTCGAAGCGCTGCATGAACGCACCGCCGAGGATCTTCATGAAGCCGGCCGAGACCACCAGGTCCGGCTCGTGGGACGCGGTCTGCGCGGTCAGCGCGGCGTCCCAGTCGGTGCGCTCGGGGTAGTCCTTGACCCGGTGCACAAAGGTGGGGATCCCGGCCTTCTCGGCCCGCTCCAGCCCCGCGATGCCGTCACGGTCCGCGCCGACGGCGACGATCACCGCGCCGTATGCGGGGTCGGCGGCGGCGTCGATGAGCGCCTGGAGGTTGGTGCCGGAGCCGGAGACGAGGACGACGAGTCGGGCCGGTGCCGCGGGTGCGGCGAAGTCCAGCGGTGCACTTCCGGGCGCAAGAGCCACAGCTCGGTCCTTCAGGTCGGGCCCGTCGTCGTCCCGTGCCGCGCTGCGTCGTCGCGTCGCGCCGCCGTCACGCGTCCTGCGTGTCGCGCCGCCAAGCAGTCGCGCCGCCGGGCCGTACGTCGAGCTCATTCGGTGGCCGACGCGGGGTGTCATCCTGTGACCGGCATCCGCGTCCGCCGACGGTTGTCCGCGGCCGTTCCGCGGACCGGACGGGAACCTCGCGGGCGCGCCGTCCGTCAGCAACTTTACCGGCACCCGCCCGCCACCCCGCACCCCGGACCGGACGACGATCATCCTGGGGTACCACGCCACGGGGCGCCGCCAGGTGAGAGGGTGTCCCTGCGGACTCCTGAGGGGGAGCCCGCGCACGAGAGGTACGCGCACGCGGGGACGGTACGCGTACGGCGCGGGCACGGCGGGTGCACGCGTACAGCAGGCGATCGGGAGTTACGGCGAAGACCATGGGCGACAGCGGCGACACCACCACGACGGGCGCACCGGCGCGGGATCCCTTCGCCGCGCCGCCCGAAGGCGCGGCCGACCGCCCCTGGCAGCCGCGCGGCCCGATCACCCACAGTGCAGGTCCGGGCTCCGGCTGGGGTGCGGGTGCGGGTGGCGGCGCCGGTGCGAGCACGGGCACTGGTGCGGGTGCGGGTGGCGGTCCGGGCGCGGGTCCGGCGGCCGGTCCCGGCACAGAGGGCGGGCCGCGTGACACGCGCCACGGCTCCGGAGAGGGAACCGGGGACGGCTCCGGGAACGGCTCCGGAGACGGCTCCGACGCGGGTGACGGCACGTCGCCGTCCGGCGCGGACGGGGACAGCCCGCCCGCGCGCGGCCGCGCGCAGGTCCCGCCGCCGCACCCGTGGAACCCCGGCTACCAGGGCCAGCCGGGCCAGCAGCCTCCGCTGCCGCGCTTCCCCTACCCGCCGCCCGGCCCGCGCTACGACCCCAACGACCCGACGCTGCGCCGCTCCCGCCTGGCGCTGCTGAGCGGCATCTGGGGCTTCTTCTTCATGGTCCTCGGCGTCCCCTACATCACGCTGCTGCTCGGCGCGCTCGCGCTCTACTGGGGCGTCAGCGCCCTGCGCGGCGAGGTCAAGCCGTCCCCCGCCGCGAAGACCGCCGCTCTGACCGGTGTCCCGCCGATGCCGCCGCAGCCGGTCTACCCCTACCAGCAGTCCATGCAGTCGACCCGCCCGCACGTCCCCGCGGCCCTCGGCGGCGTCATCGCGGGCGCCGTCAGCCTGGCCCTGGTCGGTGCGGTCTTCGGCGTGCAGCTGTACTACAAGAGCTACTACGACTGCCAGGCGAACGCCCTGACCAAGACCGCGTACGACACCTGCGCCACCTCGGTCTCCCCGCACCCGCCCACCTGGCTCACCCAGTTCAACGGCGGCTGAGACCGACCCACCGCGCCGGCTTCGGTTCACTTCGGCAGTGGGGTGGGGTCCTCGGCGGCGAAGCCCCAGTCGGCGTCGTCAGTGTCCGCGACGAGGTGCGCCACGGCTGCCAGGTCTGGTGTGTCCGTGAGGTCGACGATGTCGGTCAGGCCCACCGTCAGATCGTCGACCGGGCGCTGCGGCGCCTTCGGGCGCCTCGTGCGCGTGCGGTGCCAGCGCAGGAGCAGCGCCGTCGGGAGCGCGACCGCGAGCGTCCAGGCGAACGCCGCGAGCGCGGTCCAACCGACCGGCGGACCGACCTGCGCCAGGGCGCCGTCGCCCAGCGTCCCACCGGACCACAGCGCGCCCGCACCCGCGAGCAGCCCCGTGCAAGCGGACGCGGCGAGCACCAGCACCGCCAGCTCGATCCAGCCGCGCCGCGGCGCTCCGCCCGCGGCGTCCGCGGCGTCTGCGGCGTCTGCGGCGTCTGCGGCGAGGGAGTCGAATTCCGCGAGCCCGAGCATCGCACCTGAGTCGTCCCCCTCATCGGCGTCGCCCGTGTCTCCCGCATCAGAAGGCATCCGCACGATGTCGCGGGTCAGGGCCCAACCGACCACGCCGCCTGCCGCGAGCGGCACCACCAGCGCGGCG
>NZ_QKYN01000143.1 GCF_003258295.1 Streptacidiphilus pinicola
CGACGCCGTCGAGGCCGTCTTCGCCTCCTCCTACGCCGCCCTGCCGGAATCGGAGCAGCAGCTCTTCCGGCTGCTCGGGCTGATCCCGGGTCCGGACTTCGACGCGACCGCGGTCGCCTGGCTGCTCGGCTGCGACCGCCGCACCGCCGCCTACCGGCTGGAGGCGCTGCTGGACCACAGCCTGCTGCTGGAACCGAGTTTCGGCCGCTACCGCTTCCACGACCTGGTCCGGCTCTTCGCGCGCTCCGCCGCACCGCCCGCGGGAGACACGGCGGACGCGGCGGACGCGGCGCAGGGTCGACTGATCGACTACTACCTGCACGCCGCCGGGACGGCAAACGAGCGGATCACCCGCCGCAGCCTCCCCACACCGCCGCTCCCGCCCGTGCCGAGCCCCCTCCCCGCCTCCGAGCCAGGGGACTTCGAGGCCGGCCTGGCCTGGCTGCGCGGCGACTGGGAGAACCTGTGGGCCTGCGCGGCCGATCCGCGCACCCCCCGGTCGCGGCCGGGCGCACTCACCGTGCTCTCGCCCGTCCTGGCGACCTACATGGAGCGCGAGGGCCTGTGGGCGCAGGCCCTGACCTTGCACGGCCGGGCCCTCGACGACGCCCGCGCCCGCCAGGACGCGGCGGGCGAGGGCCGCAGCCTCAGCGAGCTCGGCCGGGTGCGACTGGCCACCGGCGACGCCACCGCGGCGTGCGAGCTGCACGAACAGGCCCTGAGCCGCCACCGGTCGCTGGGCGACCGGCTGGGCGAGGCGGAGTCGCTGTGGGAGCTGGGCCGCAGCCGGCACATGCGCAACGAGCACGAGGCCGCCGGCGCGCTGCACCGCGAGGCGCTGGCTCTCTTCCAAGAGCTCGGCGACCTCCGCGGCGAGGCGAACGCACTGTGGGCGCTCGGCCGCGCACTGCGCATGCAGGAGGACACCGAGGGCGCCAACACCATGGCCGAGCAGGCCCTCGTGCTCTACCGGCGGCTCGACGACCGGCTCGGCACGACGAACGTCCTGTGGGACCTGGGCCGACTCGCCGAGGCCCGCGGCGACTTCCCCGCGTCCGCGCGGCTGCTCGCGCAGGCCCTCGACTCCTACCGCGTGCTGGGCAGCCGGGTCGGCGAGGCCAACACCCTCCACGCGCTCGGCCGGCTGGCCCGTCGGCGCGAGCGCTGGGACGAGGCGGTCGAGCGGCTGGAGGCGTCGCTGCGCATCTACGACGAGCTGCACGAGCTGCACGGACGGACGCTGACCCGTCACGACCTGGCGCTGGTCCGTTGGGCGCAGGACGATCTGGCCGATGCCACGCGGCTGCTGACGCTGGTCAGTGACACCTACCGCGAGCACGGGGAGCCGGTGGGCGCGGCGCGCAGCCTGCACGAGCTCGGACAGGTCCGCCGCGCCGCCCACGACTACGCGGGCTCCGCCCGTGCCCTGTCCGAGTCCGTGACCCTCTACCGCTCCCTCGACAACGCGGAACGCACCGAGGCGGTCCTCCAGGACGCCCGCGCCTACGCCACGGAAGCCGCAGCCGCGTTCCCCACGTAGCAGGAAAGGGCCCCGCGCCGCCTCCGGCAGGCGCTGCCCCGGCAGGACGCCCGCGCCTGGGCGGCGCACCTCCCCGGCCGAAGGCCCGGGTGGCTTTGCCTCCGCGGGGGTCCTCGCAGCGGTGGGGGCCGTGCGGGCCGGGGGTGCACGTTACGCGGTCGGGAGGGCCTGCTCGGCCCAGATGGTCTTGCCGTCGGAGCTGTGGCGGGTGCCCCAGCGGGTGGCGCACTGGGCGACGAGCATGAGGCCGCGGCCGCCCTCCTCCATGGTGCGGGCGCGCCGCAGGTGGGGCGCGGTGCTGCTGGAGTCGGAGACCTCGCAGGTGAGCGCGGAGTCGCGGATGAGGCGGAGCCGGATCGGGGGCCGCCCGTGGCGGATCGCGTTGGTGACCAGCTCGCTGACGACCAGTTCCGTCACGAACACCAGCTCGTCCAGGCCCCAGCGGGCCAGCTGGCGCGCGGCGAGACGGCGGGCGTCGGCGACGCAGGCGGGGTCCGGGGCGATCTCCCAGTTGGCGACCTGGTCCGCGCCCAGCGCGCGGGTGCGCGCGAGCAGCAGGGCGACGTCGTCCTCGGGCCGGTGCAGGGTGAGCGCGCCGAGGACGCGCTCGCTCACCGCGAGCAGGTCCGAGCCGGCCTGGGTGAGCGCCGAGACCAGCAGCGCCAGGCTCTCGTCGAGGTCGCGGTGCCGCGACTCGATCAGGCCGTCGGTGAAGAGCGCGAGCAGGCTGCCCGCGGGCAGGTCCACCTCGACGGTCTCGAAGGCCAGGCCGCCGAGGCCCAGCGGCGGGCCCGCCGGGACGTCGAGGAACTCCACGTCCCCGTCGGGCAGCCGCACGGCGGGGACGGGGTGGCCCGCGCGGGCCAGCGCGACGCGGCGGGCGATCGGGTCGTAGACGGCGTAGAGGCAGGTGGCGCCTATGTCGCCGAAGACCTGGCCGTCGAGGAGGGAGGTGCCGAGCGTGGCGGCGCCCAACGGCGGATCCGCACCGCCGAAGCCGCTGTCCTCCACCCCTCCCCCAGCCTCGGGCCGGGGGGACCCCCAAGCGCCGGCCTCGGCGTTGAGGCTGATCACCAGATCGTCGAGGTGGGACAGGAGCTCGTCCGGCGGCAGGTCGACGTCGGCCAGGGTGCGCACGGCGGTGCGCAGGCGGGCCATGGTGACGCTGGCGTGCAGGCCGTGGCCGGTGACGTCGCCGACGACGAGGGCGACGCGGGTGCCGGAGAGGGGGATGACGTCGTACCAGTCGCCGCCGACGCCCGCCTGCCCGCTGGCGGGGACGTAGCGGGTGGCGACCTCGACGGCGGCCTGTCTGGGCGGCCGCTGTTGCAGCAGGCTGTGCTGGAGGGTGAGCGCGGTGGTCCGCTCGCGGGTGAAGCGGCGGGCGTTGTCCAGGCAGATCGCGGCGTGCGCCACCAGCTCCTCGGCGATCGACTGCTCGTCGGGGCTGAACGGCGCGGCCGCACCGAGACGGCACAGGACGACGACCCCGAGGGTCGTCTCGCGCGCGGTGACGGGCACCGTCAGCACCGAGACCAGGCCGTGCCGGCGCGCCCACACGCCGCGCGCGGCGT
>NZ_QKYN01000144.1 GCF_003258295.1 Streptacidiphilus pinicola
CGCCGCGACCGCCGTGCCCCGCCCGCTCCCGGCGCCCGAGGTGGCCGCCCAGCCGGCCGCTGCGCAGGCCGCCTTCGTCTACGTGGCCATCACCATTCCCGCCCTGGTCGCCGCCGGTGCCGGCGCCTTCCACAACATCTTCGGAAGGGGACGCTGAGTTGAGCCTCGGATTCCTGTTCGCCGCGCTCGTCGGTCTCGCGCTCGCGGTGCTGGTCCTGGCCGTCTTCGGACGCACCACCCGCTCCCGCGAGGGCCACTTCTCCGGCAGCGCCCTCGCCTTCCTCGGCTCGGCCTCGCTCTCCTCCTTCGTGCTCATCGCCGCCTTCCTGATCGCGGGGTCCTGGGCCAACCTCAACACCGCGCGCGGGCACACCCTGGACGAGGCCCGCGCCCTCAACGCCGCCTACACCGACGCCGACGCGCACACCCGCCCGCTGCTGCACTCCTATGTGACCTCGGTGATCCACGACGAGTGGCCCGCGATGTCCAGGGGCCAGGCCAGTGCCGCTTCCTGGCAGAAGCTGGACGCCGTCCACGCCCAGGTGCTCGCCGAACCCGCCTCCGGCGCCCGCGAGCAGGAGCTCGGTGATCTGAACGGCGTCTACACGACCCGGCAGATCCGCCTGGCCGACACCGCGGCGACGATGCCCTGGCCGCTGTATCCCGCGCTGATCTGCACCGCCCTGCTGGTACTGCTGTACGCACCGATCGCCGGGCTCACCTTCCACCGGCGGGAGGCGGTGGCGCTCGGGCTGGTGGGCGCGGTGGTCGGCTTCGGGGTGTGGATGGTGCTCCACATGACCCACCCGTACACCGGGCCGGTGCATGTGACGCCCGTGGCGTACACCCAGAGTTTGCAGCGCTTCGCGCAGTTGGCGGCGACGATCCCGAAGTAGCCGTGATCCGGGGGCGTGCGGTTCCCCACGCGCCCCCGGATTGCCTATGATGCGCCCGTGATGCGTGGCACGAAGGGAGACGGCTCGTTCGTCGCCGTCAAGATCTTGGTCGCGGGCGGCTTCGGCGCCGGCAAGACGACGCTGGTCGGAGCCGTCAGCGAGATCCGGCCGCTGCGTACGGAGGAGCGGCTGAGCGAGGCCGGGCGTCCGGTCGACGACACCCACGGGGTGGAGACGAAGAACACCACCACGGTGGCCATGGACTTCGGCCGGATCGACATCCGTCCCGGCCTGGCGGTCTACCTCTTCGGGACCCCCGGACAGGACCGGTTCTGGTTCGTGTGGGACGAGCTGGCGCAGGGAGCGCTGGGCGCGGTCGTGCTCGCGGACACCCGGCGGCTGGAGGACTGCTTCCCGTCCGTGGACTACTTCGAGCGGCGCGGCATCCCGTTCGTGGTCGCGGTGAACTGCTTCGAGGGCGCCCCGCGCTACCCGGAGGAGCAGGTGCGCGACGCGCTCGACCTCGGCGCGCACGTGCCGGTCGTGCTCTTCGACGCGCGGGAGCGGGACTCGGTCAAGGAGGTCCTCGTCGAGATGGTCGAACTCGCGCTGACGGAGCGGGAGTCCGTGTACAGCTGACGGCTCACCGCCCCGCCGGCAGGCGGACGGTGGCGTTGGTCAGCGTCATCGGGTCGTCGGTCAGGATCGTCAGCAGGGTCGGGCCGGCCGGGTTGGGCGTCAGCGGAGCGCCGATGCGGCGCAGCACATAGACGGCGCTGCCGTGCGGCGGAACGGTCCGCGGACCGGAGACGATCCGCCAGTCGAGGTCGAGCCAGGCGGTGACGCTGGTCGCGAAGGCCGGCCTCAGCGGTCGGCCGCCGGTGTTGCGGACGGTCGCGGTGATCCGGTCGAGGCCGGTCAGGCGGGTGCCGTGCGGGGCGTGCGGGCCGGAGCCGGTGGCGGTGAGACGCAACGGCGGCGGGGTCAGGATCGCCACCAGCAGCAGCACGAGAGCGGGGGCCACCAGCAGGGGCGGCAGGGCCAGCCGGACCGCGTGGCGGCGCAGCGGGGCGGGCCGCCAGGACCAGGCGGTCGCGAACAGGGCCCGCTCGTTGCAGGCCAGCGCGACCACCCAGAGCGGGGCCAGCAGCACGAAGTAGGTCTCGGTGGAGCGAGTGGACAGGAAGAACGCGGGCCAGGGCAGCAGCGCCAGCGCGGGCGCGAGCCGGGCCGGCCACACCACGAACGCCGCGAGCGTGGCGAGCAGCGCCGCGGCGGCCGCCGCCGAGTACATCCCCGGGGCGCCGCTGCCGGAGGTCAGCCAGAGGCTGATGTCGACCGGCCCGAGACCCTGCGGCGAGGCGTGCTGCGTCAGCACGGTCAGCACCCCGGAGCCCCACGCACGTCCGTCGCGGAGCAGGAAGGGCAGGTTCAGGACCAGGAACACGCCGGCGGCGACGCCGACGTAACGGCCGGTCACCGCGAGGGCAGGCCGCCAGTAGCCCTGTTCGCCCCGCAGTAGCAACAGGACGCCGACCAGTAGGAACACCGTGAGGAACCACGCGAGTTGGTGCGCGGCGTCGGCCACGCCGAGACAGCCCGCCGAGAGAATCCCGGCGCGGCCCAGCCGCCCACCCGCGCCGATCCGGCTCCACCCCGCCAGCACGACCACGAGGAAGGGCAGAGTCAGGAACACCGGGTAGCCCTCGCGGGCGTAGGGGAACATCCAGATCACCGCGAACAGCAGCACCGTCGCCGCGGGCCGCAGCGGGGCGGGCAGCCGTCGGAACATCAGCAGGGCGGCGGCCACCAGCGAGCCGACGCACCACAGCCCCGCCACCGGCAGCCACGTGGGCAGGGGGACCAGCCCGTGCGCGGTGAACGGGGCGTTCAGCAGCACGCTGAGCGGCGGATAGCCGAAGGTGTCCGCCGAACTCCCGTCCATCAGCGGCGTGGTACCGACGTGGAACAGCTCCGCGACGCCGGTGAAGTGCGCGCCGTAGACGTGCCCGCCGGAGGCGAAGGAGCGGGCCGCTGTCGTCACCAGCGCGCCCTCGTCGTCGTGGTAGGGCTGCGCACTGCTGTTGACCGCGTACGCCGTCTGCAGCGCCAGCCGCACGACAGCGGCGCCCAGTACGGCGGCGTCCAGGCGCCGCAGCCCCCGGTCGCCCCGTGCGGTCGCCACCAGCACGGCCAGCAGCAGCAGCGCCCCGTACAGCAGGCCGAAGCCCACGCTCAGGTAGACGCGCGAGACCGCCTCGTCCCGCAGCAGCGTCGGCAGTCCTTGGAACAGCACGACCACGGCGAGGAGGGAGAGGACACGATGGGCGAGCGTCGGCGGGACCGCCGCGGCCCGCACCGGCACGGCAGGGTCCACGGCGTGGGCCGTCATGGCACGAGTCGTCATGGCGAGGCCGACCGTAGCCGACCACGTGGCGCGCCACCGGCCGTGACGGCCCGCTTACGCGAACGAGTGACATCGCAGGCCAACGGGTTCGTCCGCCTGGCCGAACGGCGCGTGTGCGCGCGGCTGACCGTGCGTCGGTTCGCGGTCCGGCCCTGGCGTAACCAGGCGAATACCGGACCCGCGGGTCCAAAGCTTCTGCGCTACCAGCACAATGGTTCTTCACGGGAGCGACACAGGGCAGTACGCGAACCTGAGAAGGCGGTGACGAGAGACACATGGGCGACGCGGTGATCGGCGGCCCCGACACGGTGCCCCTGCGTCCAAAGCGGCTCACGGTGCCCACCTGGCGCCGCCTGCTCGGCCTCGCCATCACCCTGGCGGCGTTCGCGGCGGTGATCCTGGTGGGCCAGGTGGTCGGCTGGCTGACGGCGGCTCAGACCTCCGCGCACGCGGCCCAGGCCGCGGACGGTCAGGCCCGTCTGCTGGTCATGGCCTTGCGCCAGCTGACCCCTGACGGGGCGCCCGCGGAGGCCCGGTTCGCCCAGGTCTCGTCCGGCCTCAGCGCCGTCCTGGTCGGCGACCGGTCACTCGGCGCGGCGGAGGCCCGGTTCACCGTCCAGATCACCGGCCACGCCACGACCGGCTCGTTCGGCGGCCACCAGTCGGTCGACGTGGAGCGCTGCTACGTGGTCGACTGGCGCCCCCCGCACGTCTCCGACCCCGCGCCGGTGCGCTGCCCCGCGCTGCCGGCGGTCGCTGACGGCATGGAGAGTGCCACCCAGCTCGCCCAGGACCTCAACACGGCCGGCGGCATCGGCTCCGGCCGCTACCTCGCCGCCGGCGTCCTCGGCGCGTGCGCCTTCGGCGAGCAGAGCAGAAACGGTTTTCTGTCCTGGCCCGCCCCCGCGCTGACCCCGTGCGACGGAGCGAACGCGGCGAAGGCCGCACTTTTCCGCGACTGAGAAGTTGCACGCTCCCAGAGCCTCGCGCCCCTGGGGAGTGCAAGTGGTCCAGAATGATCAGGTGAGCGTTCCGGGTCTCGAGAAGGCGCTGCGCGCCGCCGTGCGCGGCGACGTGGACTTCGGGGCGGCGCAGCGGGGCGTCTATGCGTACGACGCGTCGAACTACCGGCAGGTGCCGCTCGGGGTGGTGAAGCCCGTGAGTCCGGACGACGTGCGGGCGGTGGTCGCGCTGGCGCGGGAGTACGGGGTGCCCGTGCTCGCGCGCGGGGCGGGCACCAGTATCGGGGGGCAGGCGATCAGCCCCGGCGCGCTGGTGCTGGACGTTCGGGCGGGGCTCGGCGCACTCGCCGCAGACGCGGTCGATCCGGGGGAGCGGACCGCCCGCGTGGGCCCGGGGGTCGTGCTCGACGCGCTCCAGCGGGCCGCCGCCCCGTACGGGCTGAGGTTCGGGCCGGACCCCTCCACACACAGCCGCTGCACCCTCGGGGGCATGATCGGCAACGACTCCTGCGGGGCGCACTCCGTCGCCTACGGGCGGACCTCCGACAACGTCCGCTCGCTGGACCTGCTGCTGCCCGACGGCACCGAACTGACCGTCCACGGCCCCCGCACCGCCGCCGAGCGCGCGGCGCTGCTGCGTGCGCCCGGACGGGCCGGCGAGATCTACCGCGCACTCCACGCGCTTTCCGAAGAACACCTCATGACGCTCCGTCAGGACTTCCCGACGCTGCCGCGCCGGGGATCCGGGATCGCGCTGGACGCGCTGCTGCCGGAGCGCGGGTTCGACCTGGTGCGGGCGCTGGTCGGAACGGAGGGGAGCTGCGCCCTCGTCCTCGGCGCGACGGTCGCTCTGGTGCCGCGCCCCGCGCGGACGGAGCTCGTCGTGGCGGGGTACGCCGACGAGACCGCCGCGGCCGAGGCCGTGGTCGAACTGCTGCCGCTGCGGCCACTGACGGCGGAGGGGATGGGCGCGGACCTGATCCGGTCCGACGCGGCGCGCGAGCGGCTGCCCAAGGGCGGCGGGTGGCTCTTCCTGGAGGCGGAGGCGGGCGAGCACGCGCGGGCGATCGAGCGGGCCGTGCGGGCGCAGGGCGCGGCCGTGGCCGTCGTCGCGGACGCGGCGGGGCAGCGGGCGCTGTGGCGGGTGCGCGAGGCGGCCGCCGGGACGGCGACGCGCGGGCCGGACGGGCAGGAGGCGTGGCCCGGCTGGGAGGACTCCGCGGTGCCACCGCAGCGGCTCGCGCCCTACCTGCGCGAGCTGCGCGCGCTCACCGCCGAGCACGGTCTGCGCGGCACGCCGTTCGGGCACTTCGGCGAGGGCTGCCTACACCTTCGGCTGGACTTCCCGCTGGACACCCCGGCCGACGGCCGGTTCCGGCGCTTCCTGACCGAGGCGGCCGGACTCGCCGTCCGCCACGGCGGCTCGCTCTCCGGCGAGCACGGCGACGGCCAGGCGCGCGCGGAGCTGCTGCGGCTGATGTACCCGCCGGAAGTGCTCGCGCTCTTCGCCCGCTTCAAGGCCGTCTTCGATCCGGGCAACCTGCTTAACCCGGGCAACCTCGTCGACCCGCGCCCCCTCGACGCCGACCTGCGGCAGCCGGGGCTGCCGCGCACCCTGCCGCTCGCGGACGGCGCGCGCCGCTGCGTCGGCGTCGGGGCGTGCGTCGCGGACGACCCGGCGGCGGTGATGTGCCCGAGCTACGCCGCCACCCGCGACGAGCGCCACTCGACCCGGGGCCGTGCCCGCCTGCTGGGCGAGCTGCTGCGCGGGACGGTGACGGGGGAGGGGCCGATCACGGACGGCTGGCGCTCCCGCGAGGTGCTGGGCGCGCTGGATCTCTGCCTGTCCTGCAAGGGCTGCGCGAGCGACTGCCCGGTCCATGTCGACATGGCGACCTACAAGTCAGAGTTCCTGCACCGGCACTACCGGCGTCGCCTCCGGCCTCGCGCCCACTACGCCCTCGGCAGCCTCCCGCGCCTGCTCCGGCTGCTGCACGCCGTCCCGGGCGCCGGCCGCGTCGCCTCTCGCGCCCTCCGCGTCCGTCCGCTCGCGGCGGCGGCCCGAGTGCTCGCCGGAACCGCCCCCGAGCGACCGCTGCCGCCGATCCCGGCCCGCTCCTTCACGCAGACCTACCGGCCGTGCCCGAGCCCGGCGCAGCCGGTGCTGCTCTGGCCCGACACCTTCGGCAACCACCTCGACCCCGACGTGCTGGAGGCGGGCGCGCAGGTGCTGACCCGGCTCGGCTTCCGGCCGCTGCTGCCAGCGGGGCCCGTCTGCTGCGGGCTGACCCAGGTCAGCACCGGCCGTCTCGACGCCGCCCGGCGCACCATGGCCCGCACGCTCGGCGTCCTCGCCAGGACGTCGGCCGACCTGCCGGTCGTCGTGCTCGAACCCAGCTGCGCGGCGGCGCTGCGCGAGGAGCTGCCGCGCCACCTGCCCGACGACCCTCGGGCCGCCCAACTCGCCGCCAAGGTCCGCACGTTCGCCGAGTTCCTCGACGAGCACGCCGCGCTGGAGGACCTCCCGCCCGCGAGAGCGGAGCTGCGCGGCGCCCTCGCGCAGACGCACTGCCATCAGCACGCCGTGCTGGGCGTCGCCGCGGACGAGCGGGTCGCGGCGCGGGCGGGGCTGGACGTGCGGCGGCTGCCGCCGTCCTGCTGCGGGCTGGCGGGGAACTTCGGGTTCGAGCGCGGCCACCACGAGGTCTCGGTTGCCTCGGCGGAGCGGGTGCTGCTGCCTGCGCTGCGCGCCGAGCCCGCGGCCCGGGTGCTGGCGGACGGTTTCAGCTGCCGCATCCAGATCGCCCAACTCGCCGACGGCCGCAGGGCGATGCACCTCGCGCAGCTGCTCCGCGAGCTCCTTCCGTAGGGTTTTGCAGCAAGCTTCAGCGCCGCCGTCAACGCTCTGACCGGCGGATCACTCCTTTGGGCCGGGCGCCTGCGGTCGTCTTGCGGCAACACGCGGGACACGCGCAGGTAACGATCCCGCCGTCTTGCAGAAAATTGCTGCAAGGACTTTCCAGGGCGCTAACACCGCTGTTACGTTCCTCCCCAAGCCCAGCGGCAGTGCGGCTCTGGGCATCCCACCCCTGAAGGAGTGCACGATGCGTCGTGGCATTGCGGCGGCCGTTCTGGCGACGGCGATAGCGGTTTCTGCAAGCGCTTGCGGTTCCTCCGGCGGGACCGCGTCCGGCAGCTCGGCGGCCAGTGGCCCGGTCACCATCACCTGGTGGGACACCTCGGACGCGACGAACGAGGCCCCGACCTACAAGGCCCTGGTCGCCCAGTTCGAGCAGGCCAACCCGACCATCAAGGTCAACTACGTCAGCGTGCCGTTCGCCACCGCGCAGACCAAGTTCACCGCCGCCGCGGCCGCCGGCAAGGGCGCCCCGGACGTCATGCGCTCCGACGTGGGCTGGCTCGCCGGCTTCGCGCAGCAGGGCTTCCTGGCCCCGCTCGACGGCACCCCGGCCGCCGCCGACAAGTCCTCCTTCGAGCCGCAGCTCATCCAGCAGGCCACCTACCAGGGCAAGCTCTACGGCGTTCCCGAGGTCACCGACACCCTCGCGCTGATGTACAACAAGCAGCTCTTCACCAAGGCCGGCATCACCACCGCGCCGAAGACCTGGGACGAGCTCAAGGCCGACGCCGCGCTGGTCAAGCAGAAGGACGGGGTGGACGGCTTCGCCTTCAACCCCGCGTCCTACTACGCGATGCCGTTCCTGTTCGGCGAGGGCACCGACATGCTCGACCCGGCGAGCAAGAAGCTGGAGTTCAACTCCGCGGCGGCCGTCAAGGCCGTCAACACCATCAAGGACCTGGTCGTCGCCCCGGGCGTCTCCAAGCTGGACACCACGCCCAACGGCTACACCAACATCATGGACGCCTTCGAGAGCGGCAAGGTCGCGTCCATCATCCAGGGCCCGTGGGAGACCACCAACGTCTTCAAGGGCGCCTCGTTCAGCGACAAGACCAACCTGGGCATCGCCGCCGTCCCGGCCGGCTCCGCGGGCAAGTCCGGTGCGCCGATCGGCGGCCACAACCTGATCGCCTACGCCGGCTCCGACGCCGCCCACCAGGCCGCCTCGGAGAAGTTCATCGCCTTCATGACCTCCGCGGCCTCGCAGGTCACCATCGCGACCAAGAACGACACCCTGCCGACCCGCCAGGACGCCTACACCTCGGCCGTCACCGCGAACCCGGGCATCGCCGGCTTCCAGGCCGTCCTGTCCGCGGGCGTGCCGCGCCCGGCCGTCGCGCACTACAGCGACCTGTACACGCCGTTCGGCACCGAGCTGGTCAAGATGCTGAGCGGCCAGGAGAGCGTCCAGCAGGGCATGAGCAACACCACCGTGCAGGCCCAGAAGCTGCTGCCGGACTACGCCGCGCAGTGATCCCCGTGCCGGCCGGCTGTCCCCTTGAGGGTGGGGGGAGCCGGCCGGCCGCCCGCATCTCCCCCCAGCAGAACTCCCCGCAGCTGTACCAGCCAACTCAGAACTGATGCGTGAAGAGGTGTCAGCATGACCGTGGTCGCGCCGGCGGAAGCCGCGACGCCACGCCGGTCCCAGGAGCCGCGGCGCCGCACTGGCCCGCTGCGCCGGATCCGGCACTCCTACGACCAGTTCTGGTACGCCTGGGCGATGTGCGCCCCGGTCGTGGTGATCCTCGGTGTCCTGGTGGCCTACCCCCTGGTCCTCGGCATCATGTACACCTTCACCGATGCCACCAGCCTCAACGTGGGCCACACCATCGGCGTCAACCACATCCCCGACACCTTCAGCTGGGTCGGGTTGAAGCAGTACGTCGACATCCTGTCCGGGCCCGACAACCAGTTCTGGCCGCACTTCTGGTGGACCATCATCTGGACCTTCACCTGCGTGGCGCTGACCGTCTCGCTGGGGCTGGGCCTCGCGGTGCTGCTCAACCGGCAGGTGCGCGGCCGCACCTTCTACCGGGTGCTGCTGGTGCTGCCCTGGGCCGTGCCGACCTTCGTCACCATCTTCTCCTGGCGGCTGCTGCTCTCCGACGGCGGCGCGGTCAACCACGCGCTCGGCTTCCTCGGCCTCGGCCAACCCGCCTGGCTCAGTGACCCGTTCTGGCAGAAGGTGGCCGCGATCGGCGTCAACGTCTGGGTCGGCGTGCCGTTCATGATGATCTCGATGCTGGGCGGCCTGCAGTCCATCCCCGCCGAGCTCTACGAGGCGGCCGAGATGGACGGCGCGACCGCCTGGCAGCGGTTCCGCCACGTGACCCTGCCGGGCCTGCGGCCGGTCAGCAGCACGCTGATCCTGCTCGGCGTGATCTGGACCTTCAACCAGTTCAACGTCATCTTCCTGCTGTTCGGCAGCACCAACGGCGACAGCGTGCAGATCCTGGTGACCTACTCCTACCGGCTCTTCTTCGGCCAGAACCCGATGGACTACGCGGGCGCCGCGACGGTCGGCGTGCTGTGCCTGTCCATCCTCATCGTCTTCACCGAGTTCTACCGGCGCTGGATCCGGCGCATGCAGGGAGCGCAGGCATGAGCAGCGAGACGACCAGCAAGAAGCACCTCGGCCGTGGGCAGCGCGGCCCGCTCGCCTCCGTCGGGCTCCACTCCGTGCTCGCGATCGCCGCCTTCGTCGCCGCGTTCCCGGTGGCCTGGGTCGCCTACGTCTCCCTGGGCGGCGGCGAGTACGACTACCAGCACCCGCAACGGATCGCCGCGCACCCGACACTGTCCAACTACAGCCACGTGTTGAACCACACCGACTTCTTCACCTGGCTCGGCAACTCCACCATCGTCGCGCTCGGCACCACCGTCGTCGGCGTGCTGGTCGCCGCGAGCGCCGGCTACGCCGTCTCCCGGATCAGGTTCCTGGGCCGCGGCAGCCTGATGTACACCTTCCTGCTGACCCAGATGTTCCCGGTGTCGGTGCTGATCGTGCCGCTGTACAAGATCCTGGCCAACACCAAGCTGCTGGACACCTACCCGGGCCTGATCCTGGTCTACTGCACCACGGCCGTGCCCTACTGTGCCTGGCTGCTCAAGGGCTACTTCGACACCATCCCGGTGGACATCGACGAGGCCGGCCGGATCGACGGACTCAGCCCGTTCGGCACCTTCTGGCGGCTGATCCTGCCGCTGGCCCGGCCGGGCCTGGCGGTCGCGGCGTTCTACACCTTCCTGACCGCATGGGGAGAGGTCGCCTTCGCGTCCTACTTCCTGTTGTCGCCCGACAAGTTCACGCTCTCCGTCGGCCTGCAGACCTTCGTCAGCCAGTACAACTCGCAGTGGAACTACCTCGCCGCGACGGGTGTGCTGATCGCCATCCCGGCCGGCGTCTTCTTCTACCTGGTCCAGAAGCACCTGGTGACCGGCCTCACCGCCGGCGGGACCAAGGGCTGAACGGGCGAACCCCGCCCGTCACCCCGGCCCGTAATCTGACCGCCAGTCACTTCTCCGCATCTCTCGCACCCAAGGGATCTCATGACCCAGCATCTCGTCGTTCCGGCCCGCCCCGCCGCACGTGGTGAAGGTGAGCCCAACGCGCAGCGGAGAACCGGCTGGTGGCGCGAGGCGGTGATCTACCAGGTCTACCCGCGCAGCTTCGCCGACGCGAACGGCGACGGCATGGGCGACCTGGCGGGCATCCGTGCCCGGCTGCCCTACCTGCGCGACCTGGGTGTCGACGCGGTCTGGCTCTCGCCGTTCTACGCCTCCCCGCAGGCCGACGCCGGCTACGACGTCTCCGACTACCGCCGGGTCGACCCGATGTTCGGCGAACTCGCCGACGCCGCAGGGCTGATCGAGGACGCGCACGCGCTCGGTCTGCGGGTCGTCTTCGACCTGGTGCCGAACCACTGCTCCGACCAGCACGAGTGGTTCCAGCAGGCGCTGCGTGAGGGCCCCGGCTCCGCGCTGCGCAAGCGCTTCCACTTCCGCGCCGGCCAGGGCGAGAACGGCGAACTGCCGCCCAACGACTGGGAGTCCATCTTCGGCGGCCCGGCCTGGACCCGGGTCACCGAGCCGGACGGCACGGCGGGGGAGTGGTACCTGCACCTGTTCGCGCCGGAGCAGCCCGACTTCAACTGGGAGCACCCGGCGGTCGCCGACGAGTTCCGCTCCATCCTGCGCTTCTGGCTTGACCTCGGCGTGGACGGCTTCCGCATCGACGTCGCCCACGGCCTGGTCAAGGCCGAGGGCCTGCCCGACCTGGGCGTGCACGACCAGTTGAAGCTGCTCGGCAACGACACCATGCCCTTCTTCGACCAGGACGGCGTCCACGAGATCTACCGCTCCTGGCGGCCCATCCTGGACGAGTACCCGGGCGAGCGCATCTTCGTCGCCGAGGCGTGGACCCCGACGGTGGACCGCACCGCCAACTACGTCCGCTCCGACGAGCTGCACCAGGCCTTCAACTTCCAGTACCTGGCCACCCCGTGGGTCGCCGAGAAGCTGCGCGACGTGGTCGACCTGACGCTGGAGGCGATGCGGCCGGTCGGCGCGCCCGCCACCTGGGTGCTGTCCAACCACGACGTCACCCGGCACGCCACCCGCTTCGCCAACCCGCCGACCGAGGCCACCCAGATCCGCACCGCCGGCGACCGCGCCCTCGGCCTGCGCCGGGCCCGCGCCGCCACCGTGCTGATGCTGGCGCTGCCCGGCTCCGCCTACGTCTACCAGGGCGAGGAGCTCGGCCTGCCGGACGTCACCGACCTGCCCGACGCGGTGCGTCAGGACCCGTCGTTCCACCGCGCCAGCGGCCAGGACGGCTTCCGGGACGGCTGCCGGGTGCCGATCCCGTGGTCCGGGGGCGAGGCCCCCTACGGCTTCGGTCCCGTCACGGACGGCCCCAGCTGGCTGCCGCAGCCGGACTCCTGGGCCGAGCTCAGCGTCGAGGTGCAGACCGGCGACCCGACCTCGACGCTGGAGCTGTACCGCTCCGCGCTGGCGATCCGGGCCGCACACCCGGCGCTGGGCGCGGGTGACGGCGTCGAGTGGCTGGACGCTCCCGCCGGGGCGCTGGCCTTCCGCCGGACCCACGCGGACGGTGCCTTCGTCTGCGTGGCCAACACCGGCTCCTCGCCCGTGCGGCTGCCCGTGCCTGGTCGGCTGCTGCTCACCTCGGGCGAGGAGCCGGTCGAGAGCGGCGGGGAGATCGTGATCCCGGCCGACACGACCGTCTGGTGGTCGCTCTGAGATGACGCTTCCCTCTCAGGTCCCCTCACCTGGGTCCGCACAGGGTGGCCCGCCGCCGGCCCCGGCCCGGCTGGCGGACATCGCCGCCCAGGCCGGCGTCAGCGAGGCGACGGTCTCGCGCGTGCTCAACGGCAAGGCGGGCGTCTCCGGCGCCACCCGGCAGACCGTGCTCGCCGCCCTCGACGTGCTCGGCTACGACCGGCCGGTCAAGCTGCGGCAGCGCAGCGCGGGCCTGATCGGGCTGATCACGCCCGAGCTCAGCAACCCCATCTTCCCGGCCCTGGCCCAGGTCATCGAGCAGGTGCTGACCCGGCACGGCTACACGCCCGTGCTGTGCACCCAGACGCCCGGCGGCTCGACCGAGGACGAGCTGGTCGAGCTGCTCGTCGAACGCGGCGTCACCGGCATCGTGTTCGTCTCCGGCCTGCACGCCGACACCAGCGCCGACCACGAGCGCTACGCTCGGCTCGCCGGCCGGGGCGTCCCGTTCGTGCTGATCGACGGCTTCAGCGAGCGCATCGACGCCTCCTTCGTCTCGCCCGACGACGGCGCCGCGATGTGGATGGCTCTGCGGCACCTCGCCGAACTCGGCCACGAGAAGGTCGGTCTGGCCGTCGGCCCGTCCCGTTTCGTGCCGGTGGCCCGCAAGTTGGAGGGCTTCACCGCCGCCGCGCAGGAGCTGCTCGGGCTGACCGAGCAGGGTGCGCAGGACCTGGTGCAGCACTCGCTCTTCACCGTCGAGGGCGGACACGCCGCCGGGGCACGGCTGTTGGACAAGGGCTGCACGGCGGTCGTCTGCGGCAGCGACCTGATGGCCTTCGGCGTGATCCGGGCCGCCCGGCAGCGGGGGCTCTCCGTCCCGGGCGACTTCTCGGTGGTCGGCTTCGACGACTCCCCGCTGATCGCCTTCGCCGACCCGCCGTTGACCACCATCCGCAAGCCGGTGGAGGCCATGGGCCAGGCGGCGGTGGACGCGCTGCTGGAGGAGATCAGCGGAACACCTGCCCACCGGGCCGAGTTCGTCTTCCAGCCGGAGCTCGTGGTCCGCGGCTCGACGGGCGCCCGCCCCTCCGGCGCCCGCTGATGTCCTACCGCGCGCTGTTCGCCCCACGCGGCGCGGTCGGTTTCACGCTGGCCGTGCTCGTGGCGCGGTTCCCCTCCGGGATGTTCTCGCTCGCGGCGACCCTGCTGGTCACCTCGCTGTACGGCTCGTACAGCCTGGCCGGCGTGGGCGGCGCGGCGACGCTGGTCACCGTGGCCCTCGCCGGGCCCTGGCAGGCCCGGCTGGTGGACCGGCACGGCCAGTCCCGGGTCACCGTCCCGGCGGTGCTGCTGGCCACGGCCGGCTCGCTCGGCGTGCTGCTCAGCCTGGAGCTGCACGCACCTGTCTGGCTCTACCTGATGGCCTGCGCGGTCAGCGGCCTCGGCCCCAACACCGGCTCCCTGGCCCGCGCCCGCTGGGCATTCCTGCACCGTGGCGACGAGGCGGTGCTGCACACCGCCTACGCGTACGAGGGCGTCGTCGACGAACTCTGCTTCGTCCTCGGCCCGCTGGCGGCGACGGCGCTGGCGGCGGGGGTCTCCCCGCTCGCCGGATACGTGACGGCCTCGCTGGTCTCCCTGGTGGGCGTGCTGGCCCTGGCCACGCAGCGCCGCACCGAGCCGCCGGCGTCCTGCCGGGCCGACGCGGCATCGGGGCCCGGCGCGCTGCGGTCTCCCGGCGTCGCGGCGCTGGTGCTGATGCTCACGGCGACCGGCGTCGTCTTCGGCACCATGGAGATCACCACCATCGGCTTCGCCCAGGCCCACGGCCACAAGGCCGCGGTGGGCGCGGTGCTCGCCTGCTACGCCCTCGGCTCGGCCCTCTCCGGCGTCCTGCTCGGCCTGTGGAAGCCGCGCGGTCGGGCCGTGGTGCGGCTGCGCTGGGCGCTGGCCGCGATGGCCGTGACGCTGGCTCCGCTGCCGCTGGCCGGGGGCCTGTGGACGGTCGGACTGCTGCTGCTGGTCGCGGGCTTCGCGACGGCCCCGACGATGTCCACCAGCATGGGCCTGGTGGCCGAGCTGGTACCCGCCGGGCGCCTGACCGAGGGTTTCACCTGGACCACGACCGGCCTCCTCGTCGGCATCTCCGCCGGGCAGGCGGCGGGCGGCTGGCTCGTCGACCACGCACCGGCCGGCACCGGCTACCACGTCCCGGCCCTGGCCGCGCTCGTCGCGCTGGCGCTCTCGTGGCGGCTCCCGCGCCGATCCGTCAGCTCCCGGCCTGACGAAACAGCAGGCGAACGGCTGTCCGTGCAATAGGCTTCGGTGCCGTGAACACAGCGCGGTTGGCGGACATCGCGGCGCAGGCGGGGGTCTCCGAGGCCACCGTCTCCCGTGTGCTGAACGGAAAGCCCGGAGTGGCGGCGGCGACCCGGCAGTCGGTCCTCGCCGCCCTCGACGTGCTCGGCTACGAGCGCCCCACGCGCCTGCGGCAGCGCAGCGCGGGCCTGATCGGGCTGATCACGCCCGAGCTCAGCAACCCCATCTTCCCGGCGCTGGCCCAGGTCATCGAGCAGGTGCTGACGCGCTACGGCTACACGCCCGTGCTCTGCACGCAGACCCCCGGCGGCTCCACGGAGGACGAGCTCGTCGAGATGCTGGTCGAACGCGGCGTCACCGGCATCGTGTTCGTCTCCGGCCTGCACGCCGACACCACGGCCGACACGGCGCGCTACGACAAGCTGCAGGGGCAGGGCGTGCCCTTCGTGATGATCAACGGCTACAGCGAGAAGGTGGCTGCGCCGTTCATCTCCCCCGACGACCGCGCCGCGATGTGGATGGCGGTCCGCCATCTGGCCGGGCTCGGCCACGAACGCATCGGCCTGGCCGTCGGCCCGGCGCGTTTCGTCCCGGTCCTGCGCAAGGAGGAGGGCTTCGTCGCCGCGCTGGCGGAGGTCCTCGGTTTCTCGGAGGAGCAGAGCCTGGACCTGATCCAGCACTCGCTCTTCACCGTGGAGGGCGGCCAGGCCGCGGCGAACGTCCTGCTGGACAAGGGCTGTACAGCGATCGTCTGCGGCAGCGATCTGATGGCCTTCGGCGCGATTCGCGGTGCGCGGGCGAGGGGGCTGGCGGTCCCGAAGGACATCTCCGTCGTCGGCTTCGACGACTCCCCGCTCATCGCCTTCGCCGACCCGCCACTGACCACGATCCGCCAGCCGGTCGAGGCGATGGGCGCCGCCGCGGTCAACGTCCTCCTCGAGGAGATCGGCGGCAACCCCGCCCAGCGGGGCGAGTTCGTCTTCCAACCCGAGCTGGTCGTCCGCGGCTCCACAGGCTCCCGCGGGTAGTTTCAGCACGCTAGGGGCGCGAGCACGGTTGCATGCGCTCCTGCAGGCAGCCGCAGCACGCTAGGGGCGCGGGGAACTGCGCGAGAAACCACCCTGAGCGGATGGCCCTGTGCGTTGAGGACCATCCGCACGCCAGTTGGCTCGTCGCGCAGTTCCTCGCGCCCCTGGATAGTGCAACGACTTGCGGGAGCATCCGTGACACGTCGCGCCCGTGCGGCGGAGCCGCAGATCGGTGCAGCCCCGCGCCCCTGGATAGTGCAACGACTTGCGGGAGCATCCGTGACACGTCACGTCCGCGCGGCGGACCCGCAGGTCGGTGCGGCTCCGCGCCCCTGGGTCGTGCAACTACCTGACGTGCGAGGCCTTACAGGCCCTCGGCCGGGATGCCGAGGGCGCGGAGGTAGAGGCCCAGGGCGAGGCGGGCGACGGAGGCGTACGCGCCGATCGGCTCGGCGGTGGCGCAGTCGATCGCCTCGGCGACGGCCTTGAGGGCGTCGGCGGGGACCTCGGGGCCGAGGAGGTAGGGGGCGAGGGCGGGCTGGACACAGCCCGTGTCGCGGAGGTGGGTGACGGCCGCGGCGATGGACTCCGCGGAGTCGAGCGAGGCGGCCACGACCGGGACGGCCAGGCGCGCGGCGAGGAGGACCGCGGTGACCTCGGCGAGCTCCAGTGCCTCGGGGCCGCCCGCGCCGGCCAGGACGATGCCGTCGGCGGAGGTGTTGATGGCGAACAGGCGCGCGCGGTCGGCGCGCGCGAGGCCCGCCTCGCTGAGGCGGACGTGGACGGCCTCGGCGAGCAGCGGGTGCGGGCCGAGGGTGTCCGTCAGGGTCACGCCCTCGAACGGCGCCAGCACGGCGTCCAGCTCCGTGAAGGGGCCGGGGGAGAGGGGAACGACGATCGGGGGCGTACCGGCCTCCAGCGAGGCCGTCAGCACGTCCGCGAGGCCACGGCAGGTGTAGGGGCCGTCGTCCTCGCCCGCGGTGAGGTACGCGGGGGAGACCTCGATGCCGGGGTGCTCCAGCCGGATCAGCGTGGCGATCTCCTCGGCCAGCTGCCGGGCCTCGGTGGACGCGGGCGCGGGGACCGCGAGCAGCAGCGCCGGCGCCCCTTCGGGCAGCTCGGGGCGCTCGGGTCGACGGTGACGCCCCTTCGCGCGGGCGCTGGGCGTACGGACAGGCAGCGGCGTGCTGGGAGTCGCGGCAGTGCTCATGGGGGACGATCGTAGGTCATCCGTTCCCCGGAAGGGAGCCGGGTGTCCTTATACCCGTTGATTGAACCGTGTGGGCGTGAGCAGCGTCACATAGATGGAAGCGGCACATGATTACTGACTGTGTGTCACGGGGGAGTTCCATGCTGTCGATCATGACCTGCTGTTTTGGCACGTTGGAGTGTGCCGGTAGCCGAGAGCGACAACGGTCCGCCCGGATTTGCCCGATTAGGGCGGTCAACTCCCTGCGGTGTAAAGGAATCTGTCACCTCATGTAAACGCATGTGCACACGCATAAGCACCTGCACGTGCACGTGCACTGGCGATATCATCACCGGCAGTGAGACCGCTGCATGGTGCACCGCTCGCACGATCCGGGGAGATACCTATGCGTCGCATCCACAACGGCATCGCCGCCACGGAACTTGAGGGAGTGGTCTGGCAGAAGGCTCGGATGAGCAACTCTCAGGGCAACTGCGTCGAGCTGGCGCGGCTGGCCGACGGGGACGTCGCGGTGCGCAACTCCCGCTTCCCCGACGGGCCGGCACTGATCTACACCAAGGCGGAGATCGTGGCCCTGTTGCACGGGGTCAAGGCCGGGGAGTTCGACCACCTGGCCGAGTGAGCGCAAGGGCGCGGCGAACGATCCACCCGAAGGAAGAAACAAGGCCCGGGAGCCGCGCTCCTGGGCCTTCTCGCGTACCGGCTAGGTGGCGCGGAGTTCGAAGACCGCCCAGACCACCTTGCCGACGGCGATCGGGTGCCACCCCCACGACTGACTGAAGGACTCCACCAGATGCAGCCCGCGGCCGGACTCCGCTATCCAGTCGGCCTCGCGCGGCACCGGGCCGCGCTCGCTGGGGTCGCTCACCGCGCAGACGACCTGGGGTTCGTTGCGTACCAGGCTGAGGCGGATCAGCGGGGCCGGGAGGTCGGTGTCGGCCGCCGCGTCCATCCGGTCGCCGATCGGGCTCGCGGTGCCGCGGCGCGGCCAGCAGCCGCGCTGCTCGGGAACCACCGAGGGGAGCCCGTAGCGCAGCGCGTTGGTCACCAACTCGCTTGCCACCAGGGCGACATCGTCGAAGAGGTCGCCGAGCTCCCAGCGGTTGAGCGTCAGCCGGGTGAACTCGCGTGCCGTGCGGACCGATTCGTGACGCGGTGCCAACGCACAGCTCACGATCGACTCACGGTCCGCTGCCACCGCCGGGCTCAGGCCCATGAAGAGCTCCTCCCATGCGGGCGCGGCCCCGTTCGCGGTCGGCGCGCGGGGCGGAATCTCGGCGTTCTCGGCGGATTGCCTCGGGGCGTGCAGGTGCACGTGCTCCATGGTCCTCTTCGCATACGTCAGATGCAAGAGTGGATTCACGTGCATTCGCATTGCTTGCAGATGCACGTGCAGATTCCCGTGCAGAGTGTCATCATGTGATTGCACAGTGCGATGGGCATGGCATGCCCGCGCGCCAATCTTGACCGATGTGTGAACAACCGGGCACGATGCGCGCCCGGGCAGTGCCTGACAGTGGCAGACTGGCCCTGGTAGCCAGCGGGTGGAGGTTCGACGGAATGACCACGGTTCAGCCGGGGGGCGGTTCGATGGTCCGCCGCATCCTCCTCGGCTCCCAGCTTCGCCGCCTGCGCGAGGCCAAGGGCATCTCCCGCGAGGACGCCGGCTACACGATCCGGGCCTCCGAGTCCAAGATCAGCCGCATGGAGTTGGGTCGCGTCAGCTTCAAGGAGCGGGACGTCGTGGATCTGCTCAGTCTCTACGGTGTCGACGAGTCGGAGCGCGGCCAGCTCCTCACCCTGGTGCGCGAGGCGAACCAGAACGGGTGGTGGCACAGCTTCAGCGACGCCATGCCCAACTGGTTCCAGACCTACGTCGGCCTGGAGGAGTCCGCGGCCCTGATCCGCACCTACGAGGTGCAGTTCATCCCCGGCCTGCTGCAGACCGCCGACTACGCCCGCAGCATCATGGGCCTGAACCGGCCTCATATGCAGAGCGAGGAGATCGAGCACCGCGTCGACCTGCGGATGCGCCGTCAGCGCATGGTCACCGAGGGCACCGGTCCCCGCCTGTGGGCCGTCATCGACGAGGCGGCGCTGCGCCGGCCGATCGGCGGCCGGGAGGTGATGCGGGCTCAGGTGCAGCACCTGATCGAGGTGTCCGAGTTCCCCAACATCGTGCTGCAGGTCATGCCGTTCCGCTTCGGCGGCCACGCCGCAGAGACGGGCGCCTTCTCCATCCTCCGCTTCCCGGAGCAGGACCTCCCGGACGTCGTCTACCTGGAGCAGCTCACCAGCGCGCTCTACCTCGACAAGCGCGACGACGTGGACGCCTACATCCAGGTGATGGAGCGGCTCAGCGTTGACAGCCTCACCCCCGAGCAGACCGTCGAGCTGCTCTCGGGCCTGCTCAAGGAGTCCTGAGCTTCAAGGGGTGTCCTGGGCTTCACCCGGCGGCGGGCAGCTGCGGGGCGCGCGGTCCGAGGGCGGGGTCCAGGCCGTAGCGGGCGAACAGGTCCGCGCGGATCAGCTCCGGCGGCGCCTCCGCGCCCGGCAGCAGCATCCCGATACACGCACCCATCAGCGCGCTGCGCAGCACCGCGTGGTCGGCGTGCGGATCGGTGGAGCCGCGCCGCCGCAACACCTCCTGGAGCAGCCGGCCCAGTTCCCGCTGCTCCTCGTCCTGCACGAAGACGCCCTCCATGGGCGCCAGGATCAGGGCCAGATGGGTGCGCATCAGGGTCGGCTGGTCCACCGCCAGGCCGGTGACCGCGTCGATCGCCGTGGCGAGCCAGACGTCCGGATCCTCGGAGTGACGCGGGCTCTCCTTGTCCTCCAGGGTCCGCAGCGCGGCGGCCAGGGTCAGGTGCATGTGCCGGTGCATCGCCGTCTGCAGCAGGAAGCGCTTGCCGGGGAAGTAGTACGACACCAGCCCCCGGGCCACCCCGGCCCGCTCCGCGATGTCACCGAGCGTCACCTTGGTGAACCCGCGCCGGTCCACGAGCTCCACGGCCGCCTGCATGATGCGCTCGCGGGACCGGGCCCGCATGACCTCGTTGACTGCCGCCCGCCGTGGTGACATGGTGCTCCCGCGCTCATTGGCCTGGCCGTTGGCCTGGCGTCAATATACGCGTGGCACACAGACGGTCCGCGGGCACGGGGGGCTCGCCGGGCCCTCCTCCTCCACCCCCGCTCGGAGCAGCGCGCATGAGCAGCGAGCCGATCGTCCCGCTGACGCCCGTCGGCCACGTCGTCGGGGGCCGGGACGAGGTCCGCGACGACCACTGGGGGTCGGTCACGGCCGTGATCCGCCTGGACGCGGACCGATACGGCCCGGAGGCGCTCGCCGGCCTCGGCGACTTCTCCCACCTCGAGGTGGTCTTCCAGTTCCACCTCGTCCCCGAGGCCAGGGTCGAGACCGGCGCCCGTCGGCCCCGCGGGCGCGAGGACTGGCCCCTGGTCGGCATCTTCGCCCAGCGCGGCAAGAACCGCCCCAACCGCCTCGGCGTCTCGCGCTGCGAGCTCGTCCGGATCGACGGCCTCGACGTGCACGTGCGCGGCCTCGACGCGGTCGCCGGCACGCCGGTGCTCGACCTCAAGCCCTGGATGGACGAGTTCGGCCCGCGCGGTGGGACCCGCCAGCCTGCCTGGGCAACGGAACTGATGGGGGAGTACTACCGGTAGTACTCCGCGGTGGTCGGCGCCCGGATCAGCGGGTGCCGGACATCTCCCGTTCGGCGGCCGCCTGCCGGCGCAGCGACTCCAGGCAGGCGTCCGGGAGGGCGGGGTGGCGGCCGATGACCACGACGCCCAACACGATGCAGGCCAGGCCGAAGGCCTCGCCCGCCAGCGCGCCCGGGGTGAGCACGAGGCGGTCGCCGAGGAAGCCGACGCCGCAGGCGATGCCCGCGAGGGGCTGCGCGGCGGTGAGGGCCGGGAGGGACATCTTCAGCGGCGCGGACTCGAAGGCACTCTGTACCAGGATCAGTCCGACGATGCCGATCAGGAGCACGGCGTAGGGCTGCCAGCTGACCAGCAGTGCGCGCAGGCCGCCGTGGTCGAGGCGCAGGCCCGCGGTGCGGGTCAGCGCGTCCTGGAGGCCGTACAGCAGCCCGGCGGCGAGAGCCAGCAGGGTGGCCTCCCGGACCCGGGGCAGCCGCTTGGCCAGCGAGACCAGCAGCAGGGCCAGCCCCGCCACGATCCCGAAGACCAGCCAGTGCCGCAGCGCGCCCTTCTCCGTGCCGCCGCCGGTGGGCGCTCCGCTGAGGATGAAGACCGTCACCCCGGCGGCGAGCAGCAGCACGCCGCCCCAGCCGGAGGCTCCCAGGGTCTGCCGGGTGATCCGGCGGGCCAGTGCCATCGCGAACAGCAGGTTCGTCGCGAGCAGCGGCTCGACCAGGGAGATCCTTCCGGCGTTGAGCGCGAGCGCGCTGAGCACCTGGCCGCAGATCATCAGGGCGATGCCGAGCTGCCACTCGCGCGACCGCATCAGCCCCAGGAGCAGCCGGAACGACAGCAGCTGCTCGCGCGGCGCGGACTGCGCCGCGTGCTGCTGCAGGACGAAACCCAGCCCGAGGAGGCAGGCCGCACCTACGCCGAGAAGAAACACCGTCACGGGGAAGCCCCCACAGAGAGTCACGAGCCGTCAGCAGTGGCCCCTCGCCCGAAGCGTAGCGCGCGTGGCTGAGAATGGCCTTGGAGACGCCGAAGGAGGGCGGGGAAGTTGGGCAGCGCTCGGGATCCGCCGCTTCCCCGGACGCCCCTTCGGTGCCTGTGCGTCACTACGCCTCGGAGGCGGTCGCCCCGCGTTCTAGCCGTCCGGGGCAGGGGCGGCGCCGGCGGCTAGAGCGCGGTCAGGCCCGGCGCGAAGGAGAGCAGGACCGGCGTGAGCGGCAGGGCCAGCGCGGCCACCGTCAGCGCGAGGCGCTGCCAGGCCCGCAGGCGGGGCGCGCCCGTCAGCAGGCGGTCGATGCGCGAGGGTATCTGCGCGAGCGGATGCGTGCAGGAGCTCTCGGGGTTCAGCTCGACCAGCGCGATCGCCGTGGCCAGCCGGCCGTGGCGGCGCGCGGCGGAGTCGTCCGCGGCGAGCTCCACCAGGCGGCCCACCTGGTCGCGGAACTGGGCGAAGAGCCGCACCGCGGGGAACCCGGCGGTCAGCGCCTCGGCGGCGCTGAGCAACCAGTGGTGGCGGGCGCGGACGTGGCCGCGCTCGTGGGCGAGCAGCGCCTGCAGCTCGCGGTCGCTGAGGCGGCGCAGGGCGCCGGTGGTGACCACCATGCGCGGGACCGGCCCGGGCAGCGCCCAGGCGCGCGGCTCCGCGCTCTCCAGCACCACCAGCTGCTCCGAGCGCTCCGACCGGGCCGGGTCCGGCCGCAGCTCCGGGTGCAGGTCCGGCGCCTGACGCGCCAGCTGCCGGCGCTGGCGGCGCCGCACCGCGCGGGCGCCCGCGAGCTCGTAGGCCAGCGCCAGCGCGGTGCGGACGCCGCCCAGGGCGAAGACGAAGGCCGCCGCGATGGCCCAGGGGTGGGCGGAGGGGAAGCCGTAGGCGGCCTCCACGCCCGACGGCGCGCCCGCGAACAGCAGCGACCTGACGGCCGGCCAGGCGGCGGCGCCGGTCAGGACCAGCGCGCAGGCGCAGCACAGCAGGACGGCGACGACGATGCACTGCCAGGCCCACAGGGCGACCACCGGCTCCCGGCCCGTCCAGCGGGCGCGCACCAGCGCGCGCGGGCCCAGTAGGGCCAGCGCCGCGCCGAGCGCGACGAGTCCGGGCAAGGCTCCCACCGCTGCGGCTCCTCCGGGGCAGGACGGGACGCACGCATCCGTGCGTGGGGGCTCAACTTATGCCCTGCCGGGCCGAGGTGGAATCGCTTTCGGCGCAGCAGTGACGCAGGACACGAATCGAGCGCGGGCCGGTCCGGCTCGGTTTGGCCCGGTTCAGAGCAGGGCCAGCATCGTGGCCATGGACAGACCCATGACGACCCGGCAGGCGTCCGGCAGCGCGGGCGCGCGCCACAGCGGCCGGGCGGCGACGCCGACGGCGGTACCGGCACCGCCGGGTGCGGTGAGTGTCGGCGTGACCAGGCGCAGGCCGGCCCCGACCGACACGAGCACGCAGGCGACGAGCAGCGCCCCCGTCACCGCCGGGACGCCCCGCTCGGGCATCCCGGGCATCCCGGCCATGCCCGCCAGATCGCTCGAGCCGGACCCGGGCGGTGCGGCGGCCATCGCGACCGTCATGTAGACCATCGCGCCGTGCCCGACGAGGTGGTACGCGTGGTGGGCGCGGTGCCCGGTGGCGAGCGCGGCGAGTACCAGCGAGGCCAGCGCGGCCGACCCGTAGACGGCCACCCCGACACCCGTAGGGGTCACCAGGCCGGCCGCCATCGCGGCCATGCCCAGGCCCATCACGGCCTCCGTCGCGTCGGCCGCCCGGTGCGCGGCCGGCGCCGCGCGCCGCAGGCAGAGCCGCCCGGCGCAGTAGGCCCCGGCGCCGCCGCAGAGCAGCACCAGCAGCCACGCGATCACCCCAGCGCCGCCCATCCGCGCCCCCGCTCTTCCCCGCTCTTCGCATCGCGCCTGCTCGCGGCCGCCCCGACGCGGCCACTGTCGCGCGCCACCGCCGCCGGGGGACAGGGCGCGCCGGGGGCGCAAAGGCGCAGAAGCGGACGTAGCGGGCCGCCGTCTCCTTCCCAAGACCGAACCCTGAGGTCTCGCATACTCCGTTTGGAGTACGTGGGCCCTGCGCGTACCCGACGCGACTACGGATGGGGGGTGCCGATTCATCCTGCGGGCGCTCTTCAGGCGCGGATCCGCTCAATAGCGTGGAACCGTCCGTTCGTGTCGTCGCAGCGGATCCGCTCACCGGGGTGGGTCGCCGCGTCGACGCACCGCCGAGAAGACCGGGGAACGCCGACACCATGGGCCGACTGATCAGACTCCCGCTGCAGCGCCGTACCGTCTCCGGACATGGCACCCCCCGTGCCGTGATCGTGTCGGCGAGCGTCGGCGCGGGACACGACGCGGTGGCCAAGGAGCTCGAGGTCCGCCTGCGCGAGGCCGGCCTCAACGTCGACCGCCACGACTTCCTCGACCTCCTCCCCGGCGGCAGCGGCAAGCTCTTCGTGGGCACGTACCACACCATGCTGGAGCGGGCCCCCTGGACCTGGAAGCTGCTCTACGGCGGCCTCGACAACCCCCGCATGATGGCCGGCCAGGCGCGGCTGTTCACCTGGCTCTCCGGCCGGGCCATGCGTCGCGCGCTCAAGGACGACACCGCCATCGTCGTCTCCACCTACCCGCTCGCCAGCCAGGTCCTCGGCCGGCTGCGCCAGAGCGGCAAGGTGACGCAGCGGGTGCACACCTACCTGACCGACTTCTCGGTGCACCGCCTGTGGGCCTCCCCGTACGTGGACGCACACGTGGCCGTGCACACCGTCCCGGCCGAGCAGGCCGAGCAGATCGACTGCCGGGACGTCCACGTCGTCACGCCGCTGGTCGACCGCCGCTTCCGCCCGGTCAGCAAGGCCTCCCGGGCCGCCGCGCGGCAGCGCTGGGGCCTCAAGCACGACGCGAAGATCGCGCTGCTGGTCGGCGGCTCCTGGGGTGCGGGCGACCTGGAGCGCACCGTCGCCGACGTCCAGGGCGCCGACCCGCGCTTCACCTGTGTCGTCGTCTGCGGCCGCAACGAGACGCTGCGCCGGCGCCTCCAGGAGGCCGGCGTCACCGCGCTCGGCTGGGTCGACGACATGCCGAGCCTGATGCACGCCGCCGACGTGCTGGTGCAGAACGCCGGCGGCATCACCGTGCTGGAGGCCGTCGCCTCGGGCATCCCGGTGATCACCTACCGCTCCATCCCCGGCCACGGCCTGACCAACGCGGCCGCGCTGGACAAGGCCGGCGTGGCCCCCTGGGCCCGCAGCCACGCCGAGCTGGCGCCGCTGCTGGACCGAGCCGTCCGATCCGCGGCCGCCGTGCCCGCCCCCTGGGGCGTCGACGCGGTGGCGCTGCTGCTGGAGTCCGCCGGTCTGACCCACCTCGCCGAGGCGGCGTCCGGCGTGGTCCTGCCGCTGGCCTCGGCGATGGAGGCGATGGACTCGATGGAGATGGAGAACGCGCGATGAACCGCGTCGTCAAGACGGCCGCCGGGATCGCCGGCGGCCTGGCCCTGGCCCACGCCGCGCCGGCGCTCACCTCGATCCAGCCGCTGGAGCCGCTGCGCACCAAGCTCTTCCCCGGCTACGGCGGCCAGGGCGCGGCGGACCACATCGCGCTCAGCTTCGACGACGGCCCGGACCCGATCTCCACCCCGCGCTTCCTGCGGCTGCTGGAGAAGCGGGACGTCAAGGCCACCTTCTTCCTGCTCGGCTTCATGCTGGAGCGCGACCCGGGCCTGGGCAAGGAGATCGTCGCCGCGGGCCACGAGATCGCCGTGCACGGCTACCTCCACCGCCCGATGGTGGTGCGCACCCCGCGCGCCACCCGCGACGACCTCACCCGCGCCCGCGACCTCGTCGAGGAGTCGACGGGCGTCGCCCCGCGCTGGTACCGCCCGCCGTACGGCATCGCCACGACGGCGGCGCTGACCACCGCCCGCAGCCTCGGCATGACCCCGGTGCTCTGGACCTCCTGGGGCGCGGACTGGCGCGCCGGAGCCACGGGCACCTCCGTCTTCCAGACGGTCACCCGCAACCTGCGCGGCGGCGGCACGATACTGCTCCACGACTCGGACTGCACCTCCGCGCCCGCCTCCTGGACGGCCACCCTCGCCGCCCTGCCCCGGCTGCTCGACCACTGCGAGGAGCAGGGCTGGAACGTCGGCCCCGTCGGCGAGCACGGTCTCTAAAGGGTGTTGCACAATCCG
>NZ_QKYN01000145.1 GCF_003258295.1 Streptacidiphilus pinicola
ACCTCCCGCCTCCCGGGCGCCCACGCCCTCACCTTCGCCCTGTCGGACACCGAGACCGTCTACGTCCTCGCGGACCGCGTCGTGGCCAGCCTCTGACCGCCACTCGCTCCACTCACTCCCGCGGGCCCGCCTGGTTCTCCAGGCGGGCCCGTACCGCGTCGGCGTCGCGGTGCTGGAGGCGTTCCAGGATGGCGAGGCTCTCGGTCCAGGAGCGGCGCGCCGCCTCGGTGTCGCCGAGTGCGTGCTGGGAGTCGCCGATGTGGGTGTGCACCTCGGCCTGGAGGAAGTAGTCGCCGAGCGTCCGGCGCAGGCTCAGCGACTCCGGGTAGGCGGCGAGCGCCTCCTGGTACTCGCCGAGGTGGTGGTGGACGAAGCCGATGCTGTGCCAGATGGACGCCTGGGCGGGCAGGTTGCCGGCCCGGCGCGACAGCTCCAGCGCGCGCCGGCAGTACGGGAGGGCCTCCCGGGGCCGGCCGAGGAAGGTCAGGTACCAGCCGACGGTGTTGAGCGAGAGGGCCTGCCCGGAGAGGTCGTCGATCTCCTCGAACAGCTCCAGGGCACGGCGGCCCTCGGCGAGCGCGTCCGCGTAGGCCTGCTGCTCACCGTGGGCGATGGCGATGTCGAGCTGGGTCCTGCCCTGACGCGTCCGGTCGCCGAGCGTGCTGAACAGCTCGTAGGCGCGGCGCAGCTCGCGATGGGCCTCGGGCTGGCGGCCCTGGGAGCGGTGCACCTGACCGAGCCAGCGATGCGCGTGGGCCTGCCGGGCGAGGTCCGCCGTGCGCTCGGCGGCGGCCAGCGCGATCTCACCGACCTCCTGCCACTGCTGCCACAGCCCCGACTTGAGCAGGTAGGGCATCTGCGTGCCGGCCAGCCGCCAGGCGTGGTCGTCGAACCCGGCCTGATGGGCCCGGACGGTGATGGACTGCAGCACCGGCTGCTCGTCGCGGTACCAGGCCAGCGCCTGCCCGCGGTCGGTCAGCGCCTGGGGCGTCACCCCGGCGGCCGGGGGCTCGGGGTCGAGCGGCTGCCATGCGGAGTCGTCGGCGTAGGCCAGGGAGCCGGCGTGGTGGGTGGTGTGCAGGTAGTGGTCCAGCATCCGGAGCGTCGCCTCGGACTGCTCCTGGGCGGAGTCGTGGTCGGCCAGCTGTTCGACGGCGTAGGCGCGCAACAGGTCGTGGAAGGTGTACCGGTCCCGGTCCGGCGCGGCGAGCAGATGGGCGTGGTGGAGGCTCTCCAGCAGGCGGCGGGTCCGCTGCGGTGGCAGCCCCGCCAGGGCGGCGGCCGCCGCCGGGCGGATGTGCGGTCCGGGGTGCAGACCGAGCAGCCGGAACAGGCGCGCCGCCTGCGGATCCAGCGCGCGGTAGGACCAGGAGAGCACCGCGCGGACGTCCGCGTGGTCGTTCCCGGCGGACAGCAGGTCCAGCCGGGCGCCCGCGCCGCGCAGTTCGTCCGCCCAGACGCCGAGCGGGGTGCCGGGGTGGTCGGCCGCGCGGGCGGCGGCGATGTTCAGGGCCAGCGGCAACCGGGCGCACAGCTCGATCAGCTCCTCGGCCGCCTCCGTCTGCGCCATCACGGGCTCGGGGCCTAATCGCCGGGCGAGCAGTTCGAGCGCCTCCTCGCGCGGCAGCACGTCGAGGGCCAGCGGCACGGCGCCGTCGAGGGCGACCAGGCCGGGCAGCCGGTTCCGGCTGGTGACCAGCACCAGACAGCTGTCGGAGCCGGGCAGCAGCGGGCGGACCTGCTCCGCCTCGCGGGCGTTGTCGAGGACGATCAGGGTGCTGGTGCCCGCCAGCCGGCTGCGGTAGAGCGCGAGCTGCCCGTCCGGGTCGGCGGGGATGCGAGGGGCCGGCACGCCGAGCGCGTCCAGGAAGCCGCGGGCCACCCGGGCCGCGTCGAGGGCGGGACTGTCCGGGTCGAAGCCGCGCAGGTCGGCGAAGAGCTGGCCGTCGGGGAAGCGGTGGGCCACCCGGTGGGCGAAGTGCACGGCCAGCGAGGTCTTGCCGACCCCGGCGGTACCACCGATCGCCGAGATCACCACCGCCCCGCCGCCGCGCGCCTGCTCGGTCAGCAGCGCGTCGAGTTCCTTGAGCTCGCGGACGCGCCCGGTGAAGTGACGCACCGCCGCGGGCAGCTGCTGCGGGACGACGGGCCCGGCCGGAGCGGGGCCGACCGCCGGCGGCGGGGCAGCGGCCGGGGCCGGGCCGACGGCGGGGGTCCTCGGAGTCGCCGGCGGGGTGTCGCGGGCCGCCTTCAGCCACTGTGAGCGCGTACCGACGTCGACACCGAGCGCGTCGGCGAGCTGCACCACCGAGGACAGCCGCGGACGACGCCGCCCCGTCTCCAGGGAGACGATCGAACGCGCCGACACCCCGGAGCGCTCCGCCAGCTCGTCCTGGCTCCATCCCATCGAGACCCGCTGCTCACGCAGCAGCGCACCGAACCCACCCGCCACCACAGAACCCCCCGGCTCCTTGGCTCACCATCCCGCCACCGCTGGTCAGAGACGGTTTGCGGTCGAGGCTAACGCCCGGTCGGGCAGGTGTCAGGCGAATAGCAGGTCACCGCCGGTCAGCGGAGCTCCGTGACCGCCTTCAGCGCGTCGGCGAGGATCCGGTCCGCCTCGGGGCCGTCCATGGCGGCGAGGGTCAGCGCCAGATCGTGTGCCGCCACCGCGATCTGATCACCCACCACGAACGCCCCCGCGTCCGGGATGTCCGCCGTCGCTCCCGAGGCCCGGGCCAGCGAGCGGGCGAGCACCAGGCCCGCCGGGGCCTGACGGGAGAGCGAACTCTGCGGCATCGCACGGAAACGGTCCGCCAAACGCTCGGCGGCGGCGAGAAGTGGTGTCGGATCGGGCATGGAACGAGCGTATCCGCGCAGCGCGGATGAGAGCACGTGCGGACGGGTACGGGGAGCCACGACGCGGACTGTTGCCAAGGCCTCGGCGCTGCGGCACAGTCGTGAAACGGACCGCTCTATCGGAGGCGCCCAGTGACCCTCATGTACTCCGCAGAGACCCATCAGAACCTGATCTCCAGGATCCCCGCCGTGACGGGCCGGAGCATCGACGACTGGCTGCGTGCCGTGGCCGAAGGGCCGGGACTCCACCGCTGCGAGGAGAAGATCGAATGGCTCCGGCGCGAGTACGAGATCTCGTACGGCTACGCCAAGGCCCTCGTCCACGAGTTCGACCTGCGTCGCGCGGCCTCGCGGATGTAGGCGGACGCCTTGCGGGTCCGCAACCTGGCCAGAGCATGTCAGACCAGGTCGCGGACCCGTGCCCGGAGCCGGACTCGAACCGGCACGGCCTCCCGGCCAGCGAGGTTTAAGCTCGCCGTGTCTGCGTTCCACCATCCGGGCGTATTCCCGAGGCAAAGCCTATCCGCAGCGACGCACCCCTGGTGCATCGATGCAGGGAAGTTGACTCATTTTACCGGACTCTGACAATACGTCAGGCCAGCTCGGAGCGGGCGTGCGCCCGGCGCGGGCCGGCTGCGGGCCGGATGCGGGGCCTCCCGGCCGGTGAGCGCGCCCCTGAGAGGGACCCCCTAGGGGGTCCCCGAGAAGTCGGAGACGGTGTCATACCGGGGAAGGAGCCCGGGTCCGTTCCTCGGGCCGACTCCCGGGCCCGGAACGGCGGAGAGGATGAAGAAGCGCTGAGAAATGCCGCGCTTCGTTCGTCCCCATCCGCTCGTCCCGACCTTCGGAGTCCCACCGTGACCACCACTGCCCTGCGCACCGCCGCAGCTCGGGCCTCGGACCTGTCCAAGGTCTACGGCTCCGGCGACACCCGCGTGACCGCTCTGGACCACGTCTCGGTGGACTTCTACCGGGGCGAGTTCACCGCCATCATGGGGCCGTCCGGCTCCGGCAAGTCGACCCTGATGCACTGCATGGCCGGCCTCGACAGCGTCAGCGCCGGCTCCGCCAGGATCGGCGACGTCGAGCTGAACGGCCTCAAGGACAAGGCGCTCACCAAGCTGCGCCGCGACCAGATCGGCTTCGTCTTCCAGGCGTTCAACCTGCTGCCGACGCTGACCGCGCTGGAGAACATCACGCTGCCGATGGACATCGCCGGCCGCAAGGTCGACAAGGCGTGGCTGGACCGCGTGATCGCCACCGTCGGCCTCGCCGACCGCCTGGGCCACCGGCCCAGCCAGCTCTCCGGCGGCCAGCAGCAGCGCGTGGCCTGCGCCCGCGCCCTCGCCTCCCGGCCGGAGATCATCTTCGCGGACGAGCCCACCGGCAACCTCGACTCCCGCTCCGGCGCGGAGATCCTGGGCTTCCTGCGCTCCTCCGTGCGCGAGCTGGGCCAGACCATCGTCATGGTCACCCACGACCCGGTCGCCGCCTCCTACGCGGACCGCGTCGTCTTCCTGGCCGACGGCCGGATCGTCGACGAGCTGCACGCCCCGACCGCCGACAGCGTCCTGGACCGCATGCGCGCGTTCGACGCCAAGGGCCGGACGAGCTGAGCGACGGAGACGGAAGAGCTCATGTTCAAGACCGCCTTGCGCAACGTGCTGTCCCACAAGGGGCGGCTGCTGATGACCATGCTGGCCGTCGTCCTGGGCACCGCCTTCGTGGCCGGCACCCTGGTCTTCTCCGACTCGGTCAGCACCGCGCTGAAGAACAGCCTCTCGCACAACTACGACCACGTCTCGGCCCGCGTCGAGAACAGCGCCGCGGGCGAGGGCCGCCGCGCCGCCGACAACAACAGCGACAACAAGCCGCTGACGGACGCCACCCTGCGCCGGATCAAGGCCCTGCCGGGCACCGCCACCGCGGTCGGCACGGTCCAGGGCTTCGCCGGGATATCCGACCCGAACGGGAACCTGATCGGCCAGCGCGGCTCCACCCAGGGCACCAACTGGAGCCCCGACTCCGGCGGCACCGACCCGCGCTACCCGATGGCCCAGGGCACCGGCCCGAACAGCGCCACGCAGGTCGCCATCGACCAGCGCACCGCCCAGAAGAACGGCTTCAAGGTCGGCGACACGCTCCGTGTCGCCGTCAACGGCCCGGTCATGCAGCTGACCGTCTCCGGCATCTTCACCTCCAACGACCCGGCACTCAACGCCGACGGCTCGCTGGTGCTCTTCGACACGGCGACGGCGCAGAAGCTGTACACCGCGCCCGGCCAGTACGCGTGGATCGACGCCCAGGCCAAGCCCGGCACCAGCCAGACCGCGCTCGAGCAGGAGATGGAGCAGGTCGTCCCGCACACCGGCAACATCACCCTGCACACCGGGGCGGCGCTGACGGCGGACGCCAAGACGGCGGTGGAGAACGGCTCGTCCAGCATGAAGACGGCGCTGCTGTTCTTCGCGGGCATCGCGCTCTTCGTCGGCATCTTCCTGATCTCCAACACCTTCACCATGCTGATCGCCCAGCGCACCCGGGAGCTGGCGCTGATGCGCGCCCTCGGCGCGAGCCGCAAGCAGGTGCGGCGCTCGGTGCTGTGGGAGGCGCTGGTGGTCGGCTTCACCGCCTCCGCGGTCGGTCTCGGCGTGGGTGTCGGCATCGGCGCGGCGCTCAAGGCCTGGGCCGGCTCCAGCGGCAACATCCCCGCCGGCGGCCTGACGGTCACCCCGTCCACGGCCCTGATCACGCTGGCCGTCGGCACGGTCGTCACCGCGCTCGCCGCGCTCTTCCCGGCGCTGCGCGCCTCCCGGGTCCCCCCGGTGGCGGCGATGAGCAGCAACGACCAGCCGGCCTCGCAGAAGAGCCTGGTGGTGCGGAACAGCATCGGTCTGGTGCTGGCGGGCCTCGGCGTCGGCGTGGTGCTGCTCGGGGTCTCCCAGGGCGGCAGCTCCGGCCGGATGCCGGTCGCGCTCGGCGCGCTGCTGGTGATGCTCGGCGTCTTCGTGCTCACCCCGCTGCTGTCGCGTCCGCTGATCGCGGCGGTCGGCCCGCTGTTCCGCCGCCTCTTCGGCATCAGCGGCACGCTGGCCAAGCAGAACGCGATCCGCAACCCGCGCCGCACGGCGGCCACCGCCTCGGCGCTGACCATCGGCGTCACCCTGATCACCGCGCTGACCGTGATCGGCTCGTCCATCACGACGACCATCACCCACCAGGTCACCTCCAACATGAAGGCGGACTACGCGGTCAGCAGCGAGCTCGGCTACCCGATCACGCCGACGCTGGTCTCCGAGGTCAAGTCGGCCAAGGGCGTCAGCGCCGCCAGCGTCATCGACTCGCAGTACGTCACGCTCGACGGCAAGCAGCTCTCGCTGAGCGGTTTCGACGCGGCGACCTTCGACCAGGTGGTCGCGCCCGATCTCACCTCGGGCACGACCGACGCCTTCAAGCAGGGCCAGCTGCTCATCGACGCGGACCAGGCCGGCAGCCGTGGCCTGCACGTGGGCAGCAGCGTGCCGGTGGAGTACCCGAACGGCACCTCGGGCACGCTGACCGTCGGCGGCGTCTACCCCAAGAGCGACCTGCTCGGCCCCGCGATGCTGAGCGAGCAGGCCCTGGCGGGCCACACCACGGCGCCGTTCTACAACGTCGTCCTGGTCAAGTCCGACGACGGCGCCAGCACCGCCAACGAGCAGGCGCTGCGCGACGCGACGGGCCTCAACCCGCTGATCAAGGTGCAGTCGCAGCAGCAGATGATCGACCAGTTCAGCTCGCTGATCTCGATGATGCTGACGATCCTCTACGCGCTGCTGGGCATGGCGGTCCTGATCGCCATCCTGGGCGTGGTCAACACGCTCGCGATGTCGGTCTTCGAGCGCAAGCGCGAGCTGGGCATGCTGCGGGCGGTGGGCCTCGACAAGCGCGGGGTCAAGCGGATGGTGCGTCTGGAGTCCGTGGTCATCGCGGTGTTCGGCGCGGCGATGGGTGTCGGCATCGGCACCTTCCTCGCCTGGGCGGCGAACAACCTCCTGAAGTCGGACCTCTCCGGCCTCACCACGGTCCTCCCGTGGAGCCGCCTGGCCCTCTTCATCGCCCTGGGCGCCACCGTCGGCCTGCTCGCCGCCCTCTGGCCCGCCCGCCGCGCCGCCCGCCTCGACATCCTCGGCGCGATCAAGACGGACTGACGTCCGACCCACGTCTCGGCCCGTTCGGGGCCGGACGTGCCAGCGCCCCCGCCCGTGGGAACGGGCGGGGGCGCTTTCGGCAGCGGTGCCGGTCATGAGCACCACGGTCTGTGGTCCGGCGACGCTGCCGGGCTGTGAGGCGGGCCGGAGCGGTACCGGCCCTGGGGCCGTCAGGCGGAGACCTTCTCCTTGGCCGGCGCCGGAACCGGGACCACCGGGGCGGGAGCGGCGGCCTCCACGAACACCTCGCGCGGCGTCTCCATCTCCACCAGGGAGACGGTCTCGCGCTTGAGGAACATCGCCAGGGTCCAGTCCGCGAACACGCGAACCTTGCGGTTCATCGTGGGCACGCGGCTGCCGTGGTACAGGCGGTGGAACCACCAGGCGGGACGGCCCTTCAGCTTGTACTTGCCGAAGAGGATCGCCACACCCTTGTGCAGGCCGAGACCGGCGACCGCACCGAGGTTCTTGTGCTTGTACTCCTTCTGCGGGAAGCCACGCATGCCGGAGATGACGTTGTCACCGAGCACCAGCGCCTGACGGACCGCGTGCTGCGCGTTCGGCGGGCACCAGGCGCCCTCGCCGACGGCGAGGTCCGGCACCTGGGCGTTGTCGCCGGCCGACCAGACGTTGTCGAAGCCCTGGACCTGCAGGGTCGGGGCGGTGTCGACGTGGCCGCGCGGGCCCAGCGGGAGGCCGAAGTTGGCCAGCGCCGGGTTCGGCTTGACGCCGGCGGTCCACACGATGGTGGAGGCGTCGACCTCGACGCCGTTCTTCAGCACCACGTGCTTGTCGACGCAGGACTCCATCGAGGTCTCGATGTAGATCTCGATGCCGCGCTCCTCGAGCTTCTCCTTGGTCCACAGACCGAGGTCCGGGCCCATCTCGGGGAGGATGCGGTTGGCGGCCTCGACCACGATGAAGCGCATGTCCTCACGCTTCACGTTGTGGTAGATGCTCGCCGAGTCGCGGGCCATGTCCTCGATCTCGGCGATCGTCTCGATGCCGGCGAAGCCGCCACCGATGACGACGAAGGTCAGCGCCTGCTTGCGCACCGCCTCGTCGGTCGTGGACTCGGCGCGGTCGAGCTGGGCCACGACGTGGTTCCGGAGGCTGATGGCCTCCTCGACCGACTTCATGCCGATGCCGTGCTCCGCCAGACCCGGGATCGGGAAGGTGCGGGACACCGAGCCCATCGCGACGACGAGGTAGTCGAAGGGGATCTCGTAGGGGTCGCCCGCCGCGGGGTGCACGGTGGCCACCTTGCGGTCCTGGTCGACCGAGGTGACGTGACCCGTCAGGACCTCGGCCTTCTTCAGGACGCGGCGCAGCGGGGCGACGAGGTTGCGAGGCGCGACGTTGCCGCCGGCCGCCTCGGGGAGGAAGGGCAGGTACGTCATGTACGACCGCGGGTCGACGACCGTGACGGTCGCCTCCCCGTAGCGCATCTTCTTGAGGATGCGCATCGCGGCATACAGGCCGACGTAGCCACCGCCGACAATCAAGATGCGAGGACGCTCCGTGGTGCTCATATCCGAAAGTATCCACCCCCTCCTTGCCTGGCATTTGTGGGCCTGCTCACAGGGGTCTGGACAGCACCTGCTACACTTCGCGCCCCCGCTTCGGGGCCCCGGGGGTCCCCTCACACCCATGATCGCCATGCTGTGAATTTCCGCAGCTCGACGGCCTCATTGCGATTGTGCGTGCGATTGCGGCGCGTCACCTCTGATCCGGCGGCCGGGCCCGCCGGGGCGCCTTCAGTCCCACAATTCGGACGAAGCGCCCCAGCCGGCCACCCAAGCGGCGGGAACTCCATGTGAAGAAATTCACGAACATTCTTCGGCGGCACGCCGGCGGGGCGTGCGGAAGGCCTCGGACACGCCCCGACCAGGCGTCAGAGCAGTGTGCTCCAGGCGATTCCGTCGAGGATGTCGTGCTCGCTGACGACCAGCTCGGGGGCGCCCGTCCGCTCCATGATCGCGAGCAGGACCAGGGCCCCGGCCACGATCACGTCGACCCGTCCAGGGTGCATCACGGGGATCGCCACACGCTCGTCGTGCGTGGACGCCAGCAGCCGCTCGGCGACGGCCCGGACGTCCGCGACGGGGATCCGGGAACGGTGGATCAGCTCGCTGCGGTACTCGGGCAGCCCGAGGGCGATGCCCGCCACCGTGGTGACCGTGCCGGCCAGGCCGACCAGCGTCGCGCCGCTGTCGAGCGGGACGGTCTCGGCCGCCTCGTCCAGCGCCTTGGCGATGTCGGCGCGCATCGCGTCGAAGTCCTCGCCGTGCCGCTCGGTCATCCGCACGCAGCCGATGTCGACCGAGCGCGCCGCCTCGACCCGGTCCGTGCCGAGCACGAACTCCGTCGAACCGCCGCCCAGGTCGAAGACCAGGTACGGGCCGCCCTCGCCGTTCAGCTCCTTGGTCGCGCCGGTGAAGGAGAGCTGCGCCTCCTCGTCCCCGCTGATGACCTCCGGGTCGACCCCGAGGATCTCGCGGACGCCGGCGACGAACTCGTCCCGGTTCTCGGCGTCGCGCGAGGCGCTGGTGGCCACGAAGCGCAGCCTGGTCGCGCCCAGCTCACGGATGACGGCCGCGTAGTCGCGGCAGGCCGCGAAGGTCCGCTCCAGCGCCTCCGGCGCGAGCCGGCCGGTGCGGTCCACGCCCTGGCCGAGCCGGACGATGGTCATCCGCCGGTCCAGCTCGTGCAGCTCGCCCGTGGCGGGGTCGAGGTCGGCGACGAGCAGGCGGATCGAGTTGGTGCCGCAGTCGACACCCGCCACCCGGGTCAGGCTCACTCCGACTCCCCCGCGTCCGCGCTGTCACTGCCGTCACTGCCGTCCGCGCAGACGCACGGGCCCTTGCGCCACCACTCCGGCAGCGCCGCCAGCGCCTCGTCGCCCAGCGGGTTCACTCCGGGGCCGGCCGCCAGCGAGTGGCCGACCAGCACGTGCAGGCACTTGACCCGGTCCGGCATGCCGCCGGCGCTCGGGAAGCCCTCCAGCACCTCGATCGCGTCGCGGCGGGCGATGTAGTCCTCGTGGGCCTTGCGGTAGCCCTCGGCGAGCTCCGGGTCCTCGGCGAGGCGGGCCGTCTGCTCCTTCATCATCCCGTCGGCCTCCAGCGTGCCGATCAGCGAGGCGGCACGGGGACAGGTCAGGTAGTACAGGGTCGGGAACGGCGTGCCGTCCTCCAGGCGGGGGGCCGTCTCGACCACGTCGGGCAGCCCGCAGGGGCAGCGGTGGGCGACGGCGCGCAGGCCGCGCGGAACGCGTCCCAGCTGCGCCTCGACGGCGGCACGGTCGGCCTCGGAGACGGGCTCGGCAACAGGGGGGTGGTCGTGCGACATGTCTCTATTCTTCAGTGTCTCGGCAGTGCGGTCTCGTCAGCGCGGTCTCGGCAGTGCGGTCTCGTCAGTGCGCGGGGTGGTCCGCCGCGTCGAGCGAGCCGAGCAGGCTCTGGTACCAGGGCTGCGAGGCCTGCTGCTGCGCCGTCGGTGAGGTGGTGGGGGTGGGCGAGGGGTTCACGGCCGAGAACGGGGTGTCGCCCGGGAAGGCGAAGTGGAGGCGCTGCCGCGCCTGCGCCTCGACGAAGGCCGGGTCCTGCCAGCGGGCCTTCTCCCGGCGCAGCTCGTCCACCTGCTGCTGGGCCTGCTGCTGCGCCGCACGCTGCTGGTCGATCTGCGAGCGCTGGGCGATGAACTGCCGCATCGGATAGGCGAGGGCCGCCACCAGGGCGCACACCACCAGGGCCAGCACCGCCGCCCGGCCGGTGAGCCGAGGCCGCCTCCGGACCTGCTGCTGGTTGGCCACGAATCTTCCCTCCCGTACCCCGCGCGGGCGCGACGACGCCCCGCCGCCCCCACCCTAGAGGGTGAAGACGACGAGGCGTCGGAGGTACGTGTCAGCCGTTGAAGCGCGGGAACGCGCCACGGCCGGCGTACTCGGCGGCGTCGTCGAGGATCTCCTCGATGCGCAGCAGCTGGTTGTACTTGGCGACGCGCTCGGAGCGGGCCGGGGCACCGGTCTTGATCTGGCCGCAGTTGGTGGCGACGGCCAGGTCGGCGATGGTGACGTCCTCGGTCTCACCCGAGCGGTGCGACATCATGCAGCGGTAGCCGTTGCGCTGGGCCAGCTCGACGGCGTCCAGGGTCTCGGTCAGCGAACCGATCTGGTTGACCTTCACCAGCAGGGCGTTGGCGATGCCCTCCTTGATGCCGCGGGACAGGCGCTCCGGGTTGGTGACGAACAGGTCGTCGCCGACGAGCTGCACCTTGTCGCCGAGCTCGGCGGTGATGGTCTTCCAGCCGTCCCAGTCGTCCTCGAACAGCGGGTCCTCGATGGAGACCAGCGGGTACGCGGCGACCAGCTCGGCGTAGTACGCCGTCATCTCGGCGGCGGTGTGCGGCTTGCCCTCGAACTGGTAGGCGCCGTCCTTGTAGAACTCGGAGGCGGCGACGTCCAGGGCCAGCGCGATGTCACGGCCGGGGGTGTAGCCGGCCTCCTTGATCGCCTCGACGATCAGGTCCAGCGCCTCGCGGTTGGAGTCGAGGTTCGGCGCGAAGCCGCCCTCGTCGCCCAGACCGGTGGAGAGGCCGCGGGCCTTCAGCACGCCCTTGAGCGTGTGGTAGACCTCGACGCCCCAGCGCAGCGCCTCGGAGAAGGACTCCGCGCCGATCGGGGCGATCATGAACTCCTGGATGTCCACGTTGGAGTCCGCGTGCGAACCGCCGTTGAGGATGTTCATCATCGGGACCGGCAGCACGTGGGCGTTGGGGCCGCCCAGGTAGCGGAACAGCGGCAGGTCGCTGGCCTCGGAGGCGGCGTGCGCGACCGCGAGCGAGACGCCGAGGATCGCGTTGGCGCCCAGCGAGGACTTGTCCGCGGTCGCGTCCAGGTCGAGCATCGCCTGGTCGATCAGCCGCTGCTCGGTGGCGTCGTAGCCAACCAGCTCCGGGCCGATCTGCTCGATGACGGCGAGAACGGCCTTCTCCACACCCTTGCCGCCGTAACGGGACTTGTCACCGTCACGGAGCTCCAGGGCCTCGAAGGCGCCGGTGGAGGCGCCCGACGGCACGGCCGCGCGGCCGGTGCTGCCGTCGTCGAGGCCGACCTCGACCTCGACGGTGGGGTTGCCACGCGAATCGAGAATCTCCCGCGCTACGACGACGTCGATAGACGGCACAACTGTCTCCTCAGGGGGATGCGGGTTGTTACGCCATGAGCCTAGCCGCTGCACCGGTCCGCACCCCTCAGGCCCTTGAGCCTGTCTTGCCTGGCGAAACGCGGCGCAGCCGCTACCCGCCGGTAGCGGCTGCCGGAGGCCCGCCGGGCTACTTCACCTCGAGGTGCTGACCGACGTAGATCAGGTTCGGGTTCCCGCCGACGACGGAACGGTTCTCCGCGTACAGCCTCTGCCAGCCACCGAGGATGTGGTGCGCGGCGGCGATCTTCGACAGGGTGTCACCGGGCTTGACGGTGTAGTTCCCCGAGCCGCCATGACGCGCGGGCACCGACGGCTTCGCCTTGCTCGGCGCGCTCGGCTTCGGCGCGGGCCGGTGGTGCGTGGTGCCGTGCGACGTCCCGTGCGACGAACCCGCCGAGGTGTCGACCACGGGGGCCGGACCACCCCGCTGCAGACCGGCCTGCGGCCCGCACACCGGCCAGGCGCCGGGGCCCTGACTGGCGAGCACCCGCTCGGCGACGGATATCTGCGCGGCCTTGGACGCCTGGTCGGCGCTGGACGCGTACGCCCCACCGCCGTACGCGCGCCAGGTGGACGCGGAGAACTGCAGGCCGCCGTAGTACCCGTTGCCGGTGTTGATCGACCAGTCCCCGCCGCTCTCGCACTGCGCGACCCGGTCCCAGGTCGACACGGACGCCGCACTGGCGCCGGAGGCGCCGATCAGCGGCAGCGCCACGGCGGCGCCGGCGACGGAGGTGGTGGCCACGATGGCCTTGGCCTTGTTGACCCGGATACGACGGTGACGGCCGGTGCCAGAAAGGAGCATGCGAAAGGTCCCCTCCGACGCCTGCGAGGTGAGCTGTCGGGTTCGGGCCGCAGAGGTTGGCCCGGACGCTCACGCGTCTTCACCCCAAGCCGTCCGCGCTCCTGCGCACGTCCGGCGACCTACCTGGGTCCCCCGCTCCTGTCCGGTCGTCAACTCGACGCAAGCCGCCGCACGGTGGACAGGACTCGGCGTCCCGTACGACGGTGTCCGCTGCTGCGAACTTCACGGAGGCTAGGCAGGTTTTCACATGAATCTCAATCGCGACACGACTTCCGGTGCTTCGCACACTTCCGACACTTCACCGAAATGCCCGGCCTGACCTGCCACTCTCCCCCTGGCGCCCCATCAGATGTGAGCTGCGTTACGGCACACGATGCGGGGAGCCGCTACGAGCCCGTTCGGGCCGCGGCTCGGGTGACGTGGTGCCAGTCCCGCAGCACCTTCTCGATCCGGGCGGCATCCGGGAGCTGACGCAGGTCCAGCGGCTCGGCCGCGGCGGCAAGGGCCAGGCCGATGCGCTGCACCGCACGGCGCAGAGCCGGCGCCTCCACCTCGGCACCGAGGCTCTTGGCCGCCCGCAACACATCGGGGAAGACGGACTGGGCCCGCTCGAAATCCAGGTAGTGCCCTAGGTCGCGGTCCACCCCCATGGCGAACCGGGCGTCGACAGCGGAGACGGCTGCTCGCCAGGTCTCCACGACGCCCTGCCAGTGCACCTTCGAGTAGGCCGAGCGCCGTAGGTGAACGGCCAACTCGTGCACGGGGTCGCCGATCATCGCATGCTCCCAGTCGATGATCCGCAGCTCCCCGTCGAGGCCCAGCACCAGGTTGTTGCGGTGCAGATCGGCGTGGAGCAGCGCGAACGGTCTCGGCCTCAGCCGCGGAAGTCGTTCCCGATACCCGGTCATCACCCCGTCGGGGATCCCGAGCTCCTCCAGCAGCGTGCCGAGCTCCTTGCGCGTCCCGCGGTCGACCGTGTCCTCGGCGAACATCGCCAGCCACTGCAGGAAACCACCGGTGTCACCGTCCTCGGGCCAGTCGAGCGGCAGTTCCGGCATCCGCTCGCGGGGCACCGCCACGATGGACTTGAAGCAGTCCCCGATCTTGGCCCGCACGTGAGCCTCGGGGGCAGGAGACTCCCCCTGGAGGAAGGTCAGGCACAGCAGCGTCCCGTCCGCACTGGCCCAGAGCACCCTTGGTGCGAGCTCCATGCCCGCACCCTCCAGAGAGCGGAGCACCTCGGCCTCGTCCGGCCAGATCCGCGGCACCAGAACGGGCGCCGGACGCCGCTCCCGAAGAATGCTCGCCTGCTCGCCGCTGTCCGCCGTCGTCAGGTAGGTGACGTTGTGGAAGCCGCGGAACGTGGGTGTTCGCAACCGCACCCAAGCAGCAGACAACTCGGTTGCGATCTCAGCGGCGTAGGAGGACCCGGGACTCTTCATCTTGGACAGCCAAGGCTAGTGGCAATCCCACCGGGCCGGACCTCCCGAACGAGAGAATGTAGCCCGATTGCAGTCCAGCTCAAGGGCCCATTGCGCGCAAGAGTTCGACATGGCTCCGGACGAGCGGGGCGCCCCGCTCGGCCAACCGCTTCAGGGCCCTGGTCGAGGCCGCGAAACCGAGGAACGGAACCCCCGCCCGATCGGCCGCCTCGATGTCGGAGACGGAGTCCCCGATCAGCAGACACTTCGACGCCGGCAGGCCGACACTCCCGATCGCCCGCTCCACGCAGGAGGGGTGCGGCTTCATCAGGCGGGGATCCGGATCCCGACCTGAGATCCTGCCCTCGAAGCACTCGCCGACCGCCCCGAGGATGCCGCCGGGCCCGAGACAGACCTGGATCGCCTCGGGAGAGTTGTTGCTGGTCACCGCGAGCAGGATCCCGCGTTCGTGCAGCGCGCGCACGAGTTCGCATGCTCCGGCGATGCGCCCGGGATGCCGCGCGGCGAGGAGCTCCTCACCGGTGAGCAGCTTTTCCACGCGGGCCACCAGGTCACTGTCCTGCGCATAGAGCTCGGGCAACTGTGCGACCACCGCGTGCGGGTCGTTCGGGCGGCGGAAGTCGGAGCGCGTCAGAGACTTCTCGGCATCGAATATTCGGTCGGCTATGCCCTGGGCATCGTGGTTCCTGAAGAGCTCGACGAGGGGTCCGTCGAAGTCGAAGAAGACAGCCTGGACGCCTCGCAGCAGCGGTTCACTCACATCTCAAGTGTGGAGTCGGCGGCCGGACCGCTCCAGTACGAGTCGAACCACTCTCGGGCGATCTCGTAGTCATGCGGCTCCAGCGGGGCGTTCATTCCCACCACGTCGCGGATCCTGACGTTCTCCGAGCCGCCCGCGCGCGTCGGCAGCGGGACGGTCGCCGAGATGACCTTGTAGAGGCCCTGCCAGGCCTCGCGATCGTTGATCAGGTAGAACTTGTGCGTCGGCGTCAGCGGGATGTAGCGGACCTCCAGAGTGAGCCGCGCGTCCGGCCTGCGCACCGTCAGCTCGGCCAACTGGGCGCCGAGCGCCGCGATCTGGGTCCTGAGGATGGCATGGAACCGCTCGCGCGGCCGAGGATCGCTGAGGTCGGCCATCGCGTACGGGAGGGCCAGTTTCGCCTCCGCCGACGGGAGCAGCAGACGCAGGTGGACGGAGTCGGGGAGGCTTGCCTGCTCTTCAGCCTCTCGCAGCCGGGGCACCAGCACCTTGGCCAGGGTCTCGGCCGTGAAGCCGAAGTAGTCGACCCGCAGCTCCTTCTGGGCCAGCGCGATCTCCAGCAGCCGGTCGAGGATCTCGCGGGCCGGCAGTCCCTGCTGGTCGGCGACCACGGCGCGGGCTCCCCGACCGGTCTCGATCAGGCCCTCGCGTTGCAGTTCGGCCAGGGCCTTCTGCACCGTCGACGGCGCAGCCCCCAGCCTCTGGGCCAACGCCGCTCGCGACGGCAGACGCTGGCCCACCCGCATTCCCTTGATCTGCTCGCGTAGCGCTGCGGCGATCCGCTGCGTCGCCGTCTCCGGCTCCGCGTTCATGACCCGCCACCTCCCGCCATTCGACTACCCGTTTTGAGCCAGTCGGGAACCAGTCACCATGAGTTGACCTGTCGTCAGTTTATTGATCAGTCAACTTCGGGACAATCCCCATAGTGGAGGTCATCTCAGTCAACTGGCGCCAAGTTGACCGAGGCTCTGGCCGATACGGGGGAAGCAGTATCCCGGCGCTCAGCCGACGTTGTCTGGCGTCCGTGTCTCCCCCTCCCCTGAGCCGGTACGGGTTCTGAGGAGGAAGTCCATGAAGTCCCTGTTCCGCCCACCCGGTGTCGCCACCGCACTCGCGATCTTCCTGCTCGTCGAGTGGTGGGTCACCCGGCACGTCCCCGGCCTGGCCTTCGCCCTGTTGGCGGCCACGGCACTGTTCAAGAGGCAGTACGCCCAGGGTGCGCAGCTCTGCATCACGCTGTTCGCGCTGTACGTGCTGCTCAACCACCGCTGACGGAGAACTCCACCGGCAGCTGTCGCAACCCCCGCATGATGAGGCCGCCGCGCCAGCGAAGTGCAGCTGGGTCGGCGGCCAACGTGGTGTCAGGGAGGCGGCGGAGGAGGGCGGAGAGGGCGTACTGGGCTTCGAGGCGGGCCAGGGGGGCGCCGATGCAGTAGTGGATGCCGAGTCCGAAGGCGATGTGGGGGTTGTCGCGGCGGGCGAGGTCGAGGGTGTCCGGGTCGGGGAAGCGGGAGGCGTCGCGGTCGGCGGCGGCGAGGACGACGAGGACCGGGTCGCCCGGGGCGATTGACTGGCCGCCGAGGGTGAGCCGCTCGGTGGCGAAGCGCCAGGTGGCGATCTCGACCGGGCCGTCGAAGCGGAGCAGCTCCTCGACGGCGGACGCCAGCAGGGCGGTCTCGCCGCGGTCCAGGGACGTCTGCAGCAGCGCCCGCTGCTCGGGGTGGGTGAGCAAGGCGTACATGCCGTTGCCGATCAGGTTGACCGTGGTCTCGAAGCCGGCGAAGAGCAGGATGAAGGCCATCGCCGCGGCCTCGTTCTCGGTCAGGTGCTCGCCGTGGTCACTGGCCCGGATCAGGCCGGAGATCAGGTCGTCGCCGAGGTCCGCCCGCTTGCGGTGGATGAGCTCGGCCAGGTAGCCGCGCATCTTCTTCACCGCCCGCCCGACGCCGCCGCGCGGGGACTGGCCATGGTGGATCATCATCCCCGCCCAGTCGCGGAAGTCGTCCTGGTCCTCCCGCGGGACGCCGAGCAGGTCGCAGATGGCGTAGATCGGCAGCGGGAAGGCGAACTCGTGGATGAGGTCCGCCGAGCCCCGCTCCGCGAACCCGTCGATCAGGCGGTCTGTGATCTCCCGCACACGTGGCTCGAACGCGGCGACCCGGCGCGGCGTGAACGCCTTCGAGACGAGCCGGCGCAGCCGGGTGTGGTCCGGGGGGTCGATGTTGAGCAGGTGAGTCATCAGGTCGGCGCTGCGCTCCCCCGGGATGCCGACGCGGCCACTGCGGTGCGCCTGCAGGCTGTGCTTGGCCGGGTTCTTGCTCAGCCGGGCGTCCGCCAGCGCCTGCCGCGCGTCCTCGTGCCGCGTCACCAACCAGGCCTCGACCCCGCTCGGGAGCGTCGTCCACCGCACCGGTTCGTGTTCCCGCAGCCAGGCGTAGGCGGGGTAAGGATTCGCTGCGAAATCGTGCGAAAAGAGCGTGGGCGGGAGAGACGGGTGCACCCCCCGACGTTAACCGTTCGGCAAGGTGGGCAGAGACACACTGTCGAACCCACGAGTAGTGAGCTTACGATCGCCCGCAGCGATCGGGCCGTGCGGGGGTCCGGGACGTGACGCGCGACGAGGCGCGGGAAAAGGGGTTCGGGGCATGGAGCTGAAGGGCGCTGTCGCCGTCATCACGGGCGCGGCCGGCGGCATCGGCGCGGCGCTGGCACGGCGGTTCGCCGCGGAGGGCGTGCGCGGCCTGCTGCTCGCCGATCTCGACGGCGGCAAGGTCGAGGACCTGGCCCAGGAGCTGGACCGCGCCGGCTGCCACACCGTGGGCGTGGCCAGCGACGTCTCGCGCGAGAGCGACGTGCGCGCGCTGGTCGACACCGCCGAGAAGCACCTCGGCCCGGTGGACCTGTTCTGCAGCAACGCCGGCATCGGCAGCGGCGCCGGCATCGAGGCCGCGAACGAGGCCTGGCAGGCCAACTGGGACATCAACGTGATGGCCCACGTCTATGCCGCGCGCGCCGTCCTGCCGGGGATGCTGAAGCGCGGCCACGGCTACCTGCTGAACACCGCCTCCGCGGCCGGCCTGCTGCAGATGCCCGGCGACGCCGCCTACACGGCCACCAAGCACGCCGCCGTCGCCTTCGCCGAGTGGCTCTCCGTCACCTACGGCGCGCAGGGCATCCGCGTCAGCGCGCTGTGCCCGCAGGGCGTGCGCAGCGCGATGACCGCGCGCGACGACGTCCGCGCGGTGCTGACCGCCTTCGGCGAGCTGATCGAGCCGGAGGACGTCGCCGAGTCGGTCGTCCGGGGCCTCGCCGAGGAGCGGTTCCTGATCCTCCCGCACGAGGAGGTCGCCACCTACGAACAGCACCGCACCGCGGACCGCGACGCCTGGCTGACCGGCATGCGCAAGGCGGTCGCCTCGCTGCCGCAGCTCGGCGCCTGAGGACGCCTCAGGACGCCCTCGGCGGCCGAGGACCGCGCCGAGCCGGCCGGCGCGGCGGCCAAGACCACCACGCCGGCCCTCACCAACGACTGACGGCCCCGGACGTCAGGCCGGGCTGACGGCCTTCACCGCCGCGGCCAGGGCGCTCGCGCCCTGGTCAGGGGTGGGGAGGAGGGCGGGGACCGGTACCGTCACGCCGTTGGCCGCGTAGGCGCTGATGCGCTCACGGCAGTACTCCGGCGAACCGTGGACCAGCAGGGCGTCCACGACCTCGTCCGGGACCGACGCGGCGGCGGTCTTGCGGTCGCCCGCCGCCCAGTTCTTCCACAGCGGTTCCAGCGCGTCCCCGCGGCCCAGCCAGCGGTGGAACTCCGCGTAGGCGGGCACGGTGAGGTAGGCCGCGATCAGGCGCCGGCCGAGCGCGCGGGCGTAGACGGCGTCCTCGGTCGGGCAGACGAAGATCCGCGCCACGACCTCCTTGCCGTGGTCGGGGCCGGCCTCGGCGTCGAAGACGGCGCGCGCCTTCGGGACGTCCTCGGGCGCAAGCCAGTTGAGGATGGTGCCGTCGGCCTCGCGCGCGGCCAGCTTCAGCATCCCCGGCCGCAGCGCGGCCAGCAGCACCGGCGGGGTGTGCGCGGGGACCCGGTCCAGCCGGAACCTGCGCACGGAGAAGGTGCTGAACTCCTCCGTGACGGGCTGCCCGGTGAACGCGGCCCGCAGGAAACGCAGCACGTCCCGGCTCCGCCGGTACGGCTCCTCGAACGGGATCGCGTTCCAGTCCTGCACGATGACCGGCGACGACGCCCCGATCCCGAGCTGGAACCGGCCCGGCGCGGCCTCGGCGAGCGCGGCGGCCTGCATCGCCAGCAGCGCGGGCCCACGGGTGTGAACGGGCACGATCGCGGTCCCGAGCCGCAGCTGCGGCGCCCAGACGGAGGCCAGCGCCAGGGGGGTGAAGCCGTCCGCGCCGGCGGTCTCCATCGACCACAGGTCCGTGAAGCCGAGGTCCGGCAGCGACTCGACCAGGGCCCGCTGCGCGGCCAGCGGAATACCGTCGAGGGGGAAGGTGAGGCCCCAGCGGGCGGGGGCTGTGGGGGTGGCGGTCATGGGCCGATGCCACCATGTCGTCGGGGCACCGGCAAGAGGGGACGACTGTGACGAACACCCAACCAGGTGAAACGGGGTCGGCGAGGACGCACCGTCAGGTGACCGAGGCACCGCCGCCCTCCGCCTGGTCCGCCGTCGGCGCGCTGCTGCTGGCGCTGCCGGCCGCGCTGACCCTGGTCGCGGCCGTGGTCATGATCCTGTGCGGGAGCTGGGGCCTCTCTTACGGATCAGGCCGGGCCCGCGACGGCTGCGACGGCGTCGCGGCAGAGGCGGTCGGCCAGCCGGATCGTCTCCGGCAGGCGGTAGCGCGGCGCGGCAGCCAGCACCAGCTCCGTCGCGCCGTCCAGGTCGATCAGGTGCCCGACCGAGACCGTCACCGGCTTGACGCCGGTCTGCGTGCGCAGCACGCGGGCGACGAGCTCGCCGGAGTCGCGGACGTCGGCGGTCGCGCCGCGTTCGGGGCCCGGCTCGGTCCACTCCCCCAGCAGCGGCGTCTTGGCCACCCCGAGGGTGGGGACGCCGGTCAGCACGCCGAGGTGACAGGCCAGGCCGAAGCGGCGCGGATGCGCCAGCCCCTGGCCGTCGCAGAGCAGCACGTCCGGCGCGGTGGTCAGCCGCTCCAGCGCGCGGATCAGCACCGGCAGCTCGCGGAACGCGAACAGCCCGGGGACGTACGGGAATCCGGCCGTGCCGACCGCCGTGGCCCGCTCCACGGGCTCCAGCGTCGCCGCGTCCAGGACCACGACCGCCGCCGCGACCTCGTCGTCCGCCGAGCCGTGCGCGCCGACGTACGCGACGTCGAGCCCGGCGATCAGCCGTGGCGGACGCGGCAGCGGAACGGCCCGGACCAGCGGACGCAGCTCCGCCTGCACGGCCAGCGCCTCGGCCTCCGTGGCCGGCCAGGGGTGCTCGCGCTGAAGCCGCATCAGTTCTCCTGGCCGGCCTCGGCCGCGCGGATCGCGTCCCGGTAGCCACGGGCGGCGGCACGCAGCGCCGCCTCCGGGTCCACACCCGCGTCCTGGGCCTCGGCGGCCAGCCGCAGCAGCCGCGCGCCGAAGTCGGACTCGGCCGCCTCGGGCAGCTCGACCGGGACCGTCGCCTTGGTGGCGCGGGAGTGCAGCTTGGCCGCGAGGGCGAGGGCGGGCTGGCCCAACGGGATGCCGTCCGTGGCGGACGCGCGCTGCTTCTCCGCCGCCTTCAGCTCCTCCCAGTTGGCCTCGACCTGCTCGGCGGTGTCCGCGCTGCGGTCGGCGAAGACGTGCGGGTGACGGTAGATCAGCTTGTCGACGATGTCCCCGGCCACCTCGTCGATCGAGAACGGGTCGGTGGCGTGCTCCTGCGCGATGCGGGAGTGGAAGAAGACCTGCAGCAGCACGTCGCCGAGCTCCTCGCGCAGCGTCGCCCGGTCCCCCTCCTCGATCGCCTCGACCAGCTCGAAGGCCTCCTCGACCAGGTACTTCACCAACGACTCGTGGGTCTGCTCGGCGTCCCAGGGGCAGCCGCCGGGCGAGCGCAGCCGGTCCATCACGGTGACCAGGTCCAGCAGCCGGGCGCCCGGCAGGTCGTAGGAGCCGGGCAACAGCTCCAGCTCCGGCACGACCACGCCCGGCGTCTCCGCGCCCTCGACCGCGAAGCGGGCCAGGGCGTCCGTCAGCCCCGGGTCGCCGTCGGGGGCGACCAGCCAGACCACGACGGCGGCCGCGGCGGCCTCGGCGAGCGTGCGGGCACGGGCGTAGGCCGGCACGTCCAGCACCTCCACCGCGACCCCGCTCTGCGCCAGCGGCCCGAGCAGCGGGTGGGCCGGGTCCCCGGCCAGCACGCGGTCGGCCGCGTGCAGGGTCTGCCAGGCGGAGCCGGAGAGCAGGCCGGGTGCGACCCGGTGGGTGGTGCTCAGCAGCACCAGCCGTCCGGGGCTCGACGGGGCTTCGGTCAGTGCATCGCTGTGCTGAATATCGCTGGGGGCCACACAGGGAAACCTACCCCTGCCCCGCGCCGTCCTGGGACACCTGCTTGATCCACGGCTGGGAGGCGTTGCCCAGGCTCAGGCTGGTCGCGTCCCAGCTGCCGTAGCGCGGGTTCACCGAGATCCCGAGGCTCGCCGCGACCGGCCGGAGCAGGTCGTCCAGCTTGGCGATCTGCGCGTTCGGGTCCGTGAGGCTCGCCCCGCCGGCGTTCTGCAGCAGGGCGTCCCGGCCGGCACGCCAGCGGAAGTAGGGCTCGAGGTCCTGCGGCGGCAGCCCCAGCTGGCTGACGAACTGCGCCGCCAGCTGCTGCTCCCCGCCCGCGCTCCGCAGGTACGGCGCCTCCTGCGCCTCCACGTCGGTGGCGGAGACCTGCAGGCCCTTCTGGTCGAGGGCCGTCTGGACCAGCTGCGCCTGGATGAGGAACGCCAGCACGTTGCTGGGCAACCCGGCCGAGTCCTGCCCGAAGGGCTGGCTGGAGCCGGGTCCGCCGCCCTGTGCGGGCGCGGCCGCGCGGAACGCGGAGACCTGGTCCTCGACGGTGGCGACGCTGATCCGCTGGGCGCCGACGACCGCAGCCGAGCCGGTGTGCGCGGTGCCCGCGGTCCCGCTCCCCGAGCAGGCCGCGAGGCCGGGCAGGGTGATCGTGGCGAGCAGCGCCAACAGGGCGGTGCGGGTGCGGTTCACGGGGCCTCCTGCGACTGACGGTCCGTCCGATGCGTCCGGTGCGTGTGCCGCAGATCACGGTCCCACGCAGGCGTCGCCCGCACCAGAGGGCACGCGAAGCACGCCCGTTTAGTCCCCCGGGCGGGCGGTTCAGTGCGCTTGGCGCTCCCGCGCGTCCGCTGTCGCGGGATCGCCCTCCGGAGCCGGGGCGCCGTGCGCCTCCGGCGGCGCGACCTCGCCGAAGCGGGCCAGCGCCAGCGCGCCGGCCACGGCGACGGCGAAACCGAGCAGCGCCAACCAGAGCAGCCCCGGACGCGTCCGGTCACCGAGCAGGATGACGCCCAGCAGTGCGGGCAGCGCGGTCTCGCCCAGCACCATCGCCGCGGTCGCCGTGGTCACCTTGCCGCCGCGCACGCCCTCCGTCATGAAGATGAACGCGACCGCGCCTCCACCGAGCAGCGCGTAGGTCGCCGGCTCCTTCAGCAGCGGCACCAGGTCCGTGCCGTGCACGGCCGGCAGCAGCCGGACCGAGAGTCCGACCACGCCGAAGCCCAGCCCGCACAGCGTCCCCATCACGGCCGCCCGCGCCGGCTCCTTCAGCCGCCACGCGACCGCGCCACCCACGGCGATCACCACGACGGCGGCGACCATGGTCCAGTGCAGCGCCATGCCCGGGTGCTTGTCGCCCTCCTTGCCCGCGGTCGCCCCGAGCAGCGCGAGGCCGGCACAGACGCCGGCCACGCCGGCCCACTCGGCCCTCCCGAGCCGCAGATGCAGCACGGCCGCGCCGAGCACCGCCGTCACCGCGAGCGCGCCCGCGAGCGCGGCCTGCACGACGTACAGCGGCAGGGACCGCAACGCGATCAGCTGCGCCACGAAGCCCAGCAGGTCCAGTCCGAGCCCGCAGACGAACGGGACGTTCACCATCGCCCGGACCGTCCCCAGCAGCCCACCGCCCTCCCCGGCCGGCGAGTGCGCCTGGGCGCCGAGCGCCTGCAGCACCATGGCCGAACCGAAACAGAGCGCGGCGGCGAGCGCCATGACGAGTCCGAACAACATACTCCGAGCCTATCGGTCCGATTTGGGCGGCGGGCACCATGCAGTCCCAGGGGCGCGGGGAACCGCGCCCCTGAGGTCAGTGCAACTAACTGAACATGGCGGAGAGGAACTCCACGCACCAACTGAGAAGCTCCCGTCCCACGACGGGCTTGCCGCCGATGCGCGCCGTCGCCGGCCTGGGGACGAGGACCAGCTTCGTCGTCGACTTCACCTGGCTGCGCGGGTACAACCGCGCCAGGCGGAGCTCCTGCGACTCCCGCAGCTCGATCGGGCCGAAGCGGATGAACTGGCCCTGGAGCGTGATGTCCGAGATCCCGCACCGCCGCGCGAACAACCGCAGGCCTGCGACCAGCAGCAGGTTCTCCACCGGCTCCGGCAGCTTGCCGTAGCGGTCGGTGAGCTCGGCCCGCACCTGGGCGATGTCGTCCTCGGAGTTGACCGCCGCGATCGACCGGTACGCCTGCAGCCTGAGCCGCTCGCCGGGGGCGTAGTCGTGCGGGACGTGCGCGTCGACGGGGAGCTCGATCTTGACCTCGAGCGGCTCCTCCTCCGGAGCGGCTCCGCCGCTCTCCAGCATCTCGCGGAACTCCGCGACCGCCTCGCCGACCATGCGCATGTAGAGGTCGAAGCCGACGCCCGCGATGTGGCCGGACTGCTCGCCACCCAGCAGGTTGCCCGCGCCGCGGATCTCCAGGTCCTTCATCGCGACGTACATGCCCGCGCCCATCTCGGTGTGCTGGGCGATGGTCGCGAGCCGCTCGTGCGCGGTCTCGGTCAGCGGCTTCTCCGGCGGGTAGAGCATGTACGCGTAGCCGCGCTCCCGCCCACGTCCGACACGTCCGCGCAGCTGGTGCAGCTGCGACAGGCCGAAGGTGTCGCCACGCTCGACGATCAGCGTGTTCGCGTTGGAGATGTCGATGCCGGACTCCACGATCGTCGTGGAGACCAGGACGTCGAACTCCTTCTCCCAGAAGTCGACGACGACCTTCTCCAGCTGCTGCTCGCCCATCTGCCCGTGCGCGGTGGCGACCCGGGCCTCGGGGACGAGCTCCTTCAGCCTCGCCGCCGCCTTGTCGATCGACTCGACCCGGTTGTGGATGTAGAAGACCTGGCCCTCGCGCAGCAGCTCACGCCGGATCGCGGCGGCGATCTGCTTCTCCTCGTAGGGGCCGACGAAGGTCAGCACCGGGTGGCGCTCCTCCGGCGGGGTGGTGATCGTCGACATCTCGCGGATGCCGGTGACCGCCATCTCCAGGGTGCGCGGGATCGGGGTGGCTGACATGGTCAGCACGTCGACGTTGGCGCGCAGCTTCTTCAGCTGCTCCTTGTGCTCGACGCCGAAGCGCTGCTCCTCGTCGACGATGACGAGACCCAGGTCCTTGAACTTGGTCTCGTTGGAGAAGAGCCGGTGCGTGCCGATGACGACGTCGATGCCGCCCTCGCGCAGGCCCTCCAGCACGGCCTTCGCCTCGCTGTCGGTCTGGAACCGGGACAGCGGCTTCACGACCACCGGGAAGTTGGCGTACCGCTCGGCGAAGGTGGAGAAGTGCTGCTGCACCAGCAGCGTCGTCGGGACCAGCACGGCCACCTGCTTGCCGTCCTGCACGGCCTTGAAGGCCGCCCGCACCGCGATCTCGGTCTTGCCGTAGCCGACGTCGCCGCAGATCAGACGGTCCATCGGGACCGACTTCTCCATGTCCTCCTTGACCTCGGCGATGGTGGAGAGCTGGTCGGGCGTCTCCGCGTAGGGGAAGGCGTCCTCCAGCTCGCGCTGCCACGGGGTGTCCGTGCCGAAGGCGTGGCCGGGCGAGGCCATGCGTGCGGAGTAGAGCTTGATCAGGTCGGCGGCGATCTCCTTGACCGCCTTCTTGGCGCGCGCCTTGGTCTTGGTCCAGTCGGCGCCGCCGAGCCGGTGCAGCGTCGGGGCCTCGCCGCCGACGTACTTGGTGACCTGCTCCAACTGGTCGGTCGGCACGAAGAGCCGGTCGCCGGGCTGGCCGCGCTTGGCGGGCGCGTACTCCAGCACCAGGTACTCACGGGTCGCGCCCTGGACGGTGCGCTGCACCATCTCGATGTAGCGGCCGACGCCGTGGGCCTCGTGCACGACGAAGTCGCCGGCCTTGAGCGCGAGCGGGTCGATGGCGTTGCGACGGCGCGAGGGCATCCGGCGCATGTCCTTGGTGGAGGACTTCTGGCCGGAGAGGTCGGTCTCGGTGATCACGCAGAGCTTGAGGCCCTCGTGGACGAGCCCGTTCTCGATCGCTCCGCAGGCGACGTGGATGACGTCGGCGTCGGGGGCGGTGGTGAGGTCCGGGGTGAGCCGCGCACCGATGCCCTCGCCGCCGAGCATCTCGGCGATGCGCGCGGCGGGGCCCTGGCCCTCCGTCACCAGCACGACGCGCCAGCCCTCGGCGAGGCGGCCCTTGGCGTCGGCGATGGCGCGGGCCGTGTCGCCGCGGTAGGCCTCGACCGGGTGCATGCCCAGGTGCAGCACGTCCGGGCCGGTCGCCTCCTCCTCGTCGGCGGCGAACGGGCTGACGGACCACCAGGGCAGGCTGATCTCGGCGGCGTGCTCGCGGATGTCGGCGATCGACCAGAGCGAGGCCGCGCCGACGTCCAGCGGCGCCTGGCCGCCGGAGGCTGCCGCGACCCAGGAGGCCTGCAGGAACTCGGCGCTGGTGGCGACCAGGTCGGCGGCGCGGGTGCGTACGCGCTCCGGGTCGCAGACGACGGCGACGCTGCCCAGCGGCAGCACGTCCATCAGCAGTTCCATGTCGTCGACCAGGACCGGCGCGAGGGACTCCATGCCCTCGACGGCGATGCCCTGGGCGATCTTGTCCAGGATCTCGCTCAGCTCCGGGTGCTCCTCCGCCAGCTCGGCGGCGCGGGCGCGCACCTCGTCGGTCAGCAGCAGCTCACGGCAGGGAGGGGCCCACAGGCCGTGCTGCGCGATCTCCAGCGAGCGCTGGTCGGCGACCTTGAAGTACCGGATCTCCTCGACCTCGTCGCCCCAGAACTCCACCCGCAGCGGGTGCTCCTCGGTGGGTGGGAAGACGTCCAGGATCCCGCCGCGCACGGCGAACTCGCCGCGCTTCTCCACCAGCTCCACGCGCTGGTACGCGGCGGCGGCGAGGCGCGCGACGATGTCGTCGAGGTCGACCTCCTGCCGCTGCTTCAGGCTCACCGGCTCCAGCTCGGCCAGGCCCTTGACCTGCGGCTGCAGCACGCTGCGCACCGGCGCGACGATCACCTGCAGCGGCCCGGCCGCCGGGTCGTCGGCGGACGGGTGCGCGATGCGGCGCAGCACGGCGAGGCGGCGGCCGACGGTGTCCGAGCGCGGCGAGAGCCGCTCGTGCGGGAGCGTCTCCCACGCCGGGAACTCCGCGACGCTGTCGGGCGGCAGCAGGGACGCGAGCGCGGCGGCCAGATCCTCCGCCTCACGGCCGGTGGCCGTCACGGCGAGCACGGGACGCCCGCGCTCCCCCTTCGCCTTCCCCGCGAGGGCGCGCGCGAGCGCGGCGATCGCGAACGGCCGGGCGGCGGGCGGCCCCACCAGGTCCAGGTGCCGCCGATCCCCGGCGAGTGCGGCTTCCCCGGCCTCGGCGAGCGCCGGGTCGGAGACGACGATGTCGAGCAGGCCGGTCAGGCTCATCTACTTCTCTCAGCCAGAGGCAACGCGAAACACCCGGACTGCGAGGCAACCCGGGGGTCTCCAGCGTACGCCGCGCGCCCGGACTTCCGCTCGACAGGAACGGTTCGGGCAACCACTGATGAGTCGACGGCCCTGTGCGTTCGGGGCTCTACCTCGCTGGATGCCTTGTCGCGCCCGCGCTGGGGGCACCTCCCGGCCGAAGGCTGGGAGAAAGCCGCACGTCGGCAGAGCCTCGCACCCCTGAGGCAGGTGCAACTAACGGTTGTCGGGATTGTTGTCCACAGGCTGGGGAAGAGTCGGGAGCTCGGAGGTGTCCGCCTCGCTCGCCGGGGCCGGGGCGGGGTCCGGTTCGGGAGCGGGTTCCGTGGCGGGCTCGGCGTCCGGAGGGGAGGCCGGGTCGGCGGTGGCCGCGGCGGAGCCGGTGAGGGCGACGAGGGTTTCGCGGATGTGGTCCAGCTGGGCCTGGATGTGCTCGCGCGTCTGCGTGAACGTGGCCAGCTCGCGGTCCGACTGCTCCGCGATGCGCACGGCCTCGCGGCGGGCCGCCTCGACGAGGCGTTCCGACTGTGTCGACGCGTCGGCGTCGATCTCGTCGGACTTGGCCTGCATGGCCTTGAGGTGGCGCTCGCTCTCGGAGACCTTGCGTTCGCCGATCGCGATGACCTCGTCCTCCCAGGCGACGACCTTCGCCTCGTGCGCGGCGAACTCCTGCTCGACCGTGCGCTGCTGGCCCGACAGCCAGGAGTGGGCCTCGCGGGAGGCCTGGTCGGCGCGGACGCGGACCTCCTCCGCGTGACCGGTGGCGGCGTCGAGGACGCCCCGGGCGTCCCGATCGGCTTCGCCGCGCAGCGCCTCGGCCTGGTTGCGGGCGCGGTCGAGCTCGCGGCGGTGGGACTCGTCCGCCGCGGCGCGCATCTGGTCGGCGTACTGGGCGGCGACGGTGCGCCTGCGGCGGGCCTCGGTCCGGGCCTCGCCTTCGATCCGGGTGGACTCCGCGACCGCGTCCGAGCGGACGGTCTCGGCCTCCTCCTCGGCCGTCACCAGCAGTCCGGCGGCGCGCGGGCTCAGCGTCTCGAAGTCCGGGACCGCCGCCTCCGCCACGACCTGCGCGGCCTGGACGTCCATCAGCCGGCGCTCGAGCGCGCGCATCTCGTCGCCGAGCCCGGACAGCCGCTGCCACGCCTGGTCACGGGCGTCGGTGAGCTGGGCGAGGGACTGGTCGACCTGGTCGACGTCGTAGCCCTTACGGGTCAGGGGGAAGTCCGCCGCGCCAGGAGTGCTCGGATCGCTCATCTCTGCTGCCGTCCTCCGCCTTGCCGGACATGGTCGGTGCTCGTCCTATTTTGAGCAGATTAGTTCTTCTTACGACGGTACCGACACAGAGAAGGGGACCGGCCACCGGGCCGGTCCCCTTCTTGGGCGTTTCACACGATCAGCGCTACAGCAGGCCGTCCCAGAACTGCTCCAGGATCACAGCCCACCAGTTCTCCGGCGAGGACAGCGCGGCCGGGTCGATCGCGTTGATCTCGTTCTGGAAGTCGCTGGTCCAGCGGCCCGCCTGCTCCTGCGTCAGACCGAAGCGGAACCGCCACAGCCGGCCCAGTGCCGCGAGGCAGCGGACGAACTGCGGCAGGCCGGTGTTGACGAAGCGCGGCTGCGCCCCCTCCGGTCCGGCCGGCTGGCCCTGCGTCCCCAGGTCGACCGCGACGATCGCGTTCGTGCCGTACTGGACGCACAGCTGCCGCCCGTAGTCGTTGCCGACCACGAGGTAGGTGCCCGCGTCCGGACCGGCCTGCAGGCCGCGCTCAGCGGCGAGCTCCGCCAGCGTCGGGATCGGCCGGCCGGGCTGGGCCTGAGCCCAGAAGAACGGACCGAACTCGCGCGGCAGGCCCGCCCAGGTCAGCGTCGACTGGACCTCCGGCGGCACGCCCGCCCGGGAGACCGCCTGCTGGTCGAAGCGGAACAGGCTCTGGTCCCCGAACGCGGTCCCCAGCTCCTGTGCCAGCGCCTGCGGCGGCGGCACCGGGGCCGGCGGCGCGGCGGGCGCGAGCGGCGCCCGCGACGAGGCGATCGGCGCGGGACCCGCGGCGTGGGTGTGCAGCTCGCGCAGGTGGTCCAGCAGGTGGTCGACCCCGCGCCGACGCGCGGCGGCCTCCCGCCCGTAGGGGGCGGTGTGCGTGATCCGCACGTTCGGCCAGGCCTCCTTGACCATGCGCGCGCAGTAGCCAGCGGGCAGGTCGCAGCACTCCAGCTCGGTGTGCAGCTCCAGCACCTGCTCCGGCGGCACGTTCAGTCGGCGCACCTCCTGCAGGATCTGCCACTCCGGGTGCGGCTGCCCCAGCGCGGAGCGCTGGATCACCTGCTGCTCGGAGCCGTCCGGGCCGCGGTAGCGGAGCACGGCCATGTAGCCGGGACCGACCGTTGGCACACCCGGCGCCGGCGCGGGCGCGCCGGCGCCGGGTGTGCCA
>NZ_QKYN01000019.1:0-5039 GCF_003258295.1 Streptacidiphilus pinicola
CCCGCACCCTTCGGCGCTCCTGACGGCCCGGCGGTTCCGGGCATGCCCGGCGCACCGGCACCGGCTCCCGCACCCTTCGGCATCGCCGAGGCGCCTGCCGGCCCCGGCACACCCGGCGTGCCCGCCACTCCCGCACCCTTCGGCGCTCCTGACGGCTCGGCGGTTCCGGGCGCTCCAGGCATGCCCGGCGCACCGGCACCGGCTGCCGCGCCGTTCGGCGCTCCTGACGGTTCGGCGGCTCCGGGTGCGCCCGGCGCCGCTGCGCCCTTCGGCACGCCCGAAGCCCCCGGCGTCCCCGGCGTCCCCGGAATGCCCGGAGCGCCGGCCGCGGCCGTAGCTCCCGCGCCGTTCGGCGCTCCTGACGGCCCGGCGGCTCCGGGCGCCCTTGGCGCAGCGGCACCGTTCGGCACGCCCGAAGCCCCCGGCGTCCCCGGCGTCCCCGGAATGCCCGGAGCGCCGGCCGCGGCCGCAGCTCCCGCGCCGTTCGGCGCTCCTGACGGTTCGGCGGCGCCGGGTGCGCCCAGCGCCGCTGCGCCCTTCGGCACGCCCGAAGCCCCCGGCGTCCCCGGAATGCCCGGAGCGCCGGCCGCGGCCGCAGCTCCCGCGCCGTTCGGCGGGCCCGAGGCTCCGCCGGTCCCCGGCATGCCGGGTGCCCCTGGCGCCCCGGCCAACGGCGGTGCCCCCGCCGCTCCCTTCGCCGCCCCCGGCGACGGTGGCGCGCCGCAGTTCCCCGGCCAGCCCGGGTACCCGATGCCCGGCGCCCCGGTCGACCCCGCGGCGCCGTTCCCCGCGCCGCCGGTGCCCGGCGTGCCCGGGGAGGGCGCCGCGCCGCAGTACCCCGGCGCGCCCGCGCCCTACCCCGGCCAGCCCACTCCGTACGGCGATCCGAATGCGCAGGGGATGCCCGGCTACCCCGGCGCGCCGGGTGCCCCGGGCATGCCCGGCGAGCAGGCCTACCGGCCGGCCACGCCGCCCGCCGCGCCGCAGGGCGATCCCGCCGCCGGCGCGCCCGGTCAGGCCGGGCCGAACCCGTGGGCCGCGCCGCCGCAGCAGCAGGGCTGGGGCGGGGCTCCCGCCGGTCCCGTCGCGGCAGGCGCGCCGCTGGGCTACACCGCCGCGGTCGAGCTCTCCTCGGACCGGCTGCTGAAGAACCAGGCGCCCGAGCGCCGTCAGGGTCCGCCGCGGTTCCGGCTGGGCGGCAAGGCCGCCGAGGCGGACCGGGCGCAGAAGCTGGCCGTGCTGCGCACGCCGGTGATGACCAGTTACAAGATCGCCGTCATCAGCCTCAAGGGCGGCGTCGGCAAGACGACCACCACCACCGCGCTCGGCTCCACGCTGGCGAGCGAGCGGCAGGACAAGGTCATCGCGATCGACGCCAACCCGGACGCCGGCACGCTGGGCCGCCGCGTGCGGCGCGAGACCAGCGCGACCATCCGCGACCTGGTCACCGCGATCCCGCACCTGCGCAGCTACATGGACGTGCGCCGGTACACCTCGCAGGCCAGCAGCGGTCTGGAGATCCTGGCCAACGACGTCGACCCGGCCGTCTCGACGACCTTCAACGACGAGGACTACCGCCGCGTCATCGGCTTCCTCGGCGAGCAGTACCCGATCATCCTCACCGACTCGGGCACCGGCCTGCTCTACAGCGCCATGCGCGGCGTGCTCGACCTGGCCGACCAGCTGATCGTCGTCTCCACGCCCAGCGTCGACGGTGCCAGCAGCGCCAGCACCACGTTGGACTGGCTGACCGCGCACGGCTACGCGGACCTGGTCCAGCGCAGCATCACGGTCGTCTCCGGGGTCCGCGAGACCTCGAAGATGATCAAGATCGACGACATCGTGGCGCACTTCCAGACCCGTTGCCGCGGCGTCGTGGTGGTGCCCTTCGACGAGCACCTGGCCGCCGGCGCCGAGGTCGAGCTGACCCGGATGAAGCCGAAGACCCGCGAGGCGTACTTCAACCTGGCCGCGATGGTCGCCTCCGACTTCTCCCGGACCCAGCAGGGCATGGGCTGGCAGCAGCAGCCCGGCATGCCGCCGCAGCAGGGCCAGCCGCAGCCCGGTCAGCCGCCGTACGAGCAGCAGCAGTACGACCCGCGCCAGCCGTACCCGCAGGCGCCCCCGGCGTACCCGCAGCAGCCGCAGCCCGGCCAGCCGGGTCAGCCGGGTCAGCAGCCTTACGACCCGCGCCAGCAGTGGGGTTACGGCTACCCGCCGCCGCAGCAGTAGGCCGCGACATGCGACGAGGGGCGGACCGCCGTGGCGGTCCGCCCCTCGGGCGTTTCCGGTTCCTCACGCGGCGTCAGTCAGCGTCAGTCCACGTCGGTCAGCTCGCGCGCCCGCTTGACGTCGTCGGCCATCCGGTCGAGCAGCGCCTCGATCGTGTCGAACTTCTCCATGCCGCGCAGGTAGGCCAGGAAGTCCACCGCCACGTGCAGCCCGTACAGGTCCAGGCCGACGCGGTCGATCGCGTAGGCCTCGACGGTGCGCTCGGTGCCGTCGAAGGTGGGGTTGGTGCCCACCGAGATCGCGGCCGGCATCCGCTCCTGATCGACCGTCAACCAGCCCGCGTAGACGCCGTCGGCGGGGATCGCGGTGTGCGGCAGGGTCTCCACGTTCGCGGTCGGGTAGCCGAGCTCGCGGCCGCGCTGCGCGCCGCGCACGACGACGCCCTCGACCTGGTGCGGGCGGCCGAGCACCTCGGCCACCCCGGCGACGTCGCCCTCGGCGATCAGACGGCGGGCCAGCGTGGAGGAGAACGGCGCACCGTCGCCCGCCGTGCCGCTGATCCGCAGGTCGAGCACCTCGACGACGAAGTCGTGCCTCTCCCCCAGCTCGGCCAGCAGCTCGACGTTGCCCGCGGCGCGGTGTCCGAAGCGGAAGTTGGGGCCCTCGACGACCACCTGTGCGTGCAGGGCCTCGACCAGCACCTGCCGGACGAACTCCTCCGCGGACAGCTGCGAGAACTCGGCCGTGAACGGCAGCACCAGGACGGCGTCGACGCCCAGCGCGCCCATCAGCTCGGCGCGGCGGTGGTGCGGAGCGAGCAGCGGCGGGTGACTGCCCGGCCGGACGACCTCGCTCGGGTGCGGGTCGAAGGTGACCACGACGGAGCGGGCCCCGAGCTCGCGAGCACGGGCCACGGCGCGCCCGATGATCAGTTGGTGGCCCTGGTGCACCCCGTCGAAGGACCCGATGGTGACGACACTGCGTCCCCAGTCCTCCGGCACATCCGTCAGGCCCCGCCAGCGCTGCACCTTGACCGCTCCTCGTCCGTCCTGCGCGTCGCCGCAGGCCCCAGTGGTTCCAACCCCCTATACCTTGCCATGGGCCTGGGGTTCGATCCGCATCGGACTCGTCACAGCCGGGTTCAACACCCCCCGCAACTCCCGGGCGAGGGCGCTCCCGTCGTCGGCCAGCGCCTCGGCGATCCGCCACCGGACGGGCTCGGGCTGCTCGGCGGCCGCGTCGCGGGCGAAGGCGAGCAGCGTCTCCCGCTCGGCCGGCCCGTGGGCGAGCCGCGCCCGCACCCAACCGCCGACCTGCGCGGCCGTCTCCGGGCGGCGCTGGAGGTGCTCCCGGACCAGCCTGGCGGCGGCGGCCCTGGCGCGCGGCGCGGCCGTGGCGCCGAGTGCGCGGAGCACGGCCGCGGCCTCCTCCCCCGGCTCGCGCATCCGCCCGGCGTAGCCGGCGAGCACCAGTGCGGGATCGCTGTCCAGCGCGGGTACGAGGGCGGCCGCGCCGAGCAGCGGATCCCCGGCGAGATAGCGGGTCACCGCCCCGACCAGATGTCGCGGCCGGGCCTGCGGGTCGCACACCAGCGCGGCGTACGCGGCCCCGTGCAGGGCCTCCTCGTCCGCGCGCGCCAGCAGCGCCTCGGCGGCCAGCCGCACCAGCGTCCGCTCCGCGGCGGCGCCCTCGGCGGCGTGCCGCGCCAGCAGCGGCAGCAGCGTCGCTGCGGCGACGTGCCGCTCCGGGCGCGGATCGTGCGCCCACCGGTCCACGGCCCGTCCCAGCGCGGACGGCTCGGCCTGCGCGAGCCCCCGCAGCAGCGCGTCGGCGCGGGAGTGCGCGGCGTCGACGAGCGCGTCGGTGAGCTCGTCCAGTGCGACGTGCCGCTGCTCGAACAGCGTCTCGGCGGCGATCCCACTCACCCGCTCGTCGGCCAGCCAGCCGCACAGCAGCGGCAGCGCCGCCCCCGGGTCCTGGACCAGGACCCCCGCGAGCAGCCGGGCGGCCTCCTCCGCTCCGCTGCGCACCAGCACCCGCAACACGTCGAGGCGCGCCTCGACGGTGAGCGGCAGCGCCCGCCAGAAGTCCCACGGCAGGAACGGTTCGGCGTCCCCGGCGGCGGGCGAGGCAGTGCCGGCCGTGTAGACGACGCGGGCGGCCAGGGCGCGGAGGAGCGGGGCGTAGGTGCCGGCGTCGGGAAGGCGCTGGAGGGTGCCGGAGAGCAACCGCTCCGCCCACCAGCGTGCCTCCGAGCCCGGCGCGGCCGCGTCCGGGCCATCCAGGCACAGGACGAGACGGCTGAGCAGCGACTCCAACGCCTGCGGGTCGGTCTCGCCGAGCCCGAGCAGCGCCTGCCGGACCACCGCGAGACGCCAGCGCGGCACGCCCCCGCCGGTGGGCTGCCCGGGAACCGGCACCGGCGGCGCCCAGCCCACCGGGCCGCCCCGGCGATGCGCGCCGACCGGGCGCGGCAGGCTCTCCTCCCCCACCGGGGGCGGCGCGGTGTCGGCGAGGATCATCGTGAGCGCGACCGGCAGGTCGAGGTGGAAGCCCTGCAACCAGTCCGCCAGCGCGCCGGAGGCGAACCGGTACCCGGCTCCCGCCGCGACGAACAGTCCCTCGCCGAGGGCGGCCTGGGCCCACCCCTCGGCCCACGGGAACAGCTCGTCGAACTCGCGCGCCGTCAACCCGCCGTCGGCCGCGCCCAGCATCCGCCGCGCGGCCTCGTGACAGCGCCCGCCCACGGTCGCGGCCGAGCGCCGCAGGGCGCCGGGGCCGTGCCCCCACTCCCGCCCGCCGGCCCC
>NZ_QKYN01000019.1:5106-5471 GCF_003258295.1 Streptacidiphilus pinicola
GGCGCCGGGGCCGTGCCCCCACTCCCGCCCGCCGGCCCGCACACCGGGCGACACCGTCGGCGCCGCGTCCTGACGCGGCACCGACCGCCACCACAGAATCCCGAGCCCCCGCGCGGAATCTCCCGCGATCGGACTCCGCGGCCCGGAAGCCACCGCGGCCGACTGCACCGGCGGCACCTGCGCGCAGAGCCGCTCGGCGATCCGCAGGCAGGCGAGATCCAGCCGCGCCCCGAGCAACTCCGCCCGACCCACCGTCCGCGCCCGCGGCAGCACCAGCTCCGGCTGCGCGCCACGGAGCTCGGCCAGCACCCGCAACGCGACGGGATCCCCCGCCACCACCAACGCGACCACCGCCGGCTCCACCC
>NZ_QKYN01000146.1:0-3351 GCF_003258295.1 Streptacidiphilus pinicola
GGTTGGTGGATGTGGCGGCGGAGGAAGAAGGGGGTGGGGTGAGCGCGGTTGCGGATCATGCGGGGGTGGCGTGGCATGGAAGCCTGGTGGTCCGCACCTGGCGGTGTGTGGGAGAGGAGCCGAGAGATGGGGGACCGTGCTCCGTCCCGGCCCGCGCGGCTGAGGGCGAGGGCTGGTCGGCTGCTGCTCCTGCTGCCTGTCGCGCTGATGGCGCTCATCGCCACCACGGACATCCTCGCCCCGGCGGACATCCACCTCGGGCCGCTCCTGGTGGTCGCGCCCGCCATCACCGCGTCGTTCGCCGGGGCGCGCGCCACGGCGGCCATCGGCGCCCTGGCCGTCATCACCCTCGTCAGCATCGGGGCCGCCAGAGGCGTGCTGACGACCGAGAACCTCGAAGTGCAGATCGCCTCACTCCTCATCATCGGGGTCTTCATCGTCGTCTTCGCAGCCCTGCAGGAACGCCGCGGCCTCGAACTCGAACGGGCCAGGACGGTGTCCGAGGCGACGCAACGCGTGCTGCTGCGACCGCTGCCGACACGGGCCGGGCCGCTGCTGATCGCGTCCGAGTACCACGCGGCGACGGTCGGCGCACACATCGGTGGGGACCTGTACGCCGCCGCGCGGACGCAGCTGGGAACGCGGCTCGTCATCGGCGACGTGCGGGGCAAGGGACTGGAGACCCTCGGGGACGCCGCCCTGCTGCTCGGTGCCTTTCACGCCGCGGCGCACCGGCAGGCACCGCTGCCCGAGCTCGCGGCGTCGCTCGAGGACAGCGTCAGTTGGGGGCTGGCCGAGGTCGCTGCCAGCGACGAGGCGGTGGGGGCGGACATCGGCGAGCGGTTCGTGACCGCCGCGATCGTGGACATCCTGGACGACGGGCCGCTGCTGAATCTGATCAACTGCGGGCACCCGCCTCCCCTGCTGTTGCACCAGGGAACGGCAGCTCTGCTGGAGGTCGACGACCAGTGTCCGCCGATGGGCCTGGGGCTCGGGCCGCAGGACGCGGCCTACCCCGTCACCGAGTTCCAGTTCGAACGCGGGGACGTGCTGCTGCTCTACACCGACGGCCTGATCGAGGCTCGGGACGGGTACGGCAGGTTCTATCCGCTCCAGGAACGGGTCGAAGCACTGGTGGCCGCGAACGGCAGCACGGGCCGACCGGCCTCGCCGGCGGAGCTGCTGCGGCGGCTCATGGACGACCTCCAGCAGCACCTGGGCGGCCCCGTGCAGGACGACACGGCCGTGATCGCCGTGACCCGGTCGGACGAGGAGTCGGGCGCGCCCTGAGTCTGACTGGTCGAGGGAGGCGTCACCTGCCTCGCTCGGTCACGGCTGTTGTCACCACTCGGGCCAACAAAACTCGGGCAACCAACCGGCTGCTCAAGGCCGGCGCTTCACCTGGCGGGTGATGGCCGCCGTGCGTATCACCAGGGCACCACGCCGGCGTCGTCGAAGAACTGGCCGGTCGGGCCGTCGTCGGGCAGGGTCGCGAGTTTGATGGCGATCGCCGCGCCCTGTTCGGGGGTGCGCACGCCGCGGAAGCCGTTGAGGTCGGTCGCGACGTAGCCGGGGCAGCCGGCGTTGATCAGGATGTTCGTGCCGCTCAGCTCCCGGGCGTACTGGAGGGTGACGGCGTTCAGGAACGTCTTCGACGGCGCGTACGCCACGGCCACCGGACCCGCCGTCTGCTCTTCAGCGGGTCCTGATTGGCGGGTGAGGGAGCCGACACTGCTGGACATGTTCACGATCCGCGGCGAGGCAGAGCGGCGCAGCAGCGGCATCATGGCGTTGGTGACGCGGATGACGCCGATCACGTTGGTCTCCACGACCGTCCGGATGGTGGTGGGATCGACCTGAGTGGGCTCCTGCGGCATGCCGCCGGTGATGGCGGCGTTGTTGACGAGCACGTCGAGGCGCCCGGCCTGTTCCTCGATGAGCCGTGCGGCGGCAGTCGCGCTCGCGTCGTCGGTCACGTCCAGTGGTACGCCGAATGCGTCGACGCCGGCCGCGCGCAGCCTCTCCACCGCGGCCCCACGGCGCTGGTGGTCGCGAGCGCCGACGCCGACGCTCCACCCGAGGGCGCCCAGGCCCGCGGCGATCTCGTAGCCGATTCCCTTGTTCGCGCCGGTGACCAGCGCAATCGTTCGTTCGCTCATGGGGATCATGCTGCCCTCGGCTCCCGGCTGAGGTCCAAGACCGATCGGGTGGGTACCGATACCCTCCGGGTATTGATCCGGGATAGCGTGGCCGCATGGAGACCCGGGAACTGCGGTATTTCGTCGCCGTCGCCGAAGAGCTGCACTTCGGGCGCGCCGCACAGCGCCTCGGGATCGCGCAACCACCGCTGTCACGAGCAATCCAACAGCTCGAACGCCGGCTCGGGGCCGTGCTGCTGGATCGGACCAGCCGCACCGTCAAGCTGACCGAGGCCGGCTCGGTGCTGTGGATCGAGGGCCGGGCGGCCCTGGAGGCGGTCGACGCCGCTGAGCGCCGGACCCGCCGCGCCGCCCTGTCCGTGACCGGCCGTCCTGGCCTGGCTCTGGTCACGAAGGCCAGCGCGGCCCGCGAACTGCTGGCGAGACTTCTCGACGCTTACGCCGCCGAGCCCGGCACGGTCCCCGTCGAGGTCATCCTGTGCGGGCCGGGGGAGCAGGGACGGCTCCTGCGCGAGGGCCGGGCCGATGTGGCGCTGCTGCACCGGCCGTTCGACTCGACGGCCGGGTTCCACACCGAGGAGCTGAGCACGGAGGGCCAGGTTGCGGTCCTGCCGGCCGGGCATCCGCTCACTGCCCGGACCCATGTGCACATGGCCGATATCACCGGGCTGCCGGGCCTGCCCCTGCCACGCTGGCCCGACCCCGACGGCACCTACCCGCCCGGCCCCGGCCCGCAAGTCCGCGACCACGCGCAGTTGTTGCAGCTCGTCGCACTCGGCCGTGCTTGCGCGGTCTCACCGGAGTCGTGCCGAGCCCAACTGCCCAGTGACCTCGCGGCCGTGCCCGTGCTGGACGCGCCGACAGTCACCACCGTGATCGCCTGGCCGCCGCACAGCCGGTCCAGAGCCGTTGCCGACCTCGTCCGGACCGCGACACGTCTCCAGTAGGTCCAACTTGCGCGGCCAGGTTCCTCCTTTCGTGCCCCGGCTCATCCTGGGGGAGGGTTCCGGGAAGGGGGTGGTGACAGACATCGCGACCAGTCACACCGAGACAGAAGTCAGGTGACCGGGCGACCCCTGGCGTGTTCGCTCGCATGTTCGATTCAGGGGAGTACTCTCGTTCCATGGGCCTCTCCACATCGCTCCAGGCTTCTCTCTTCGACGAGGTCGAGGAGACGCGTCTCCGGCCGCTG
>NZ_QKYN01000146.1:3447-3914 GCF_003258295.1 Streptacidiphilus pinicola
GCGCCGACGCGCTCTTCGAGCGACTGGCGGAGCAGGTGCCGTGGCATGCCGAGCGCCGCAAGATGTACGACCGCGTCGTCGACGTACCCCGGCTGCTGGCGTTCTACGACGAGGACGACCGGCTGCCCGATCCTCTCCTCACCGAGGCCCGCGAGATGCTCAGCGACCACTACCAGGGAGAGCTGGGCGAGCACTTCGCGACACTCGGGCTCTGCTTCTACCGCGACGGACGCGACAGCGTCGCCTGGCACGGCGACACCATCGGCCGCGGGAAGACCGAGGACACCATGGTGGCCATCCTCTCCATCGGAGAACCTCGGGCGCTGCTGCTCCGACCGCGCCCGGAGGCCGGGATGTCCGGCACCACCATCCGGCAGCAGCTCGGGCACGGCGACCTGATCGTCATGGGCGGCTCGTGCCAGCGGACCTGGGAGCACGCGATCCCGAAGACCGCCCGCCCGGTCGGA
>NZ_QKYN01000147.1 GCF_003258295.1 Streptacidiphilus pinicola
AGACATCGTTTCTGTTGGTCGTGGCGCTCGTTCAGAGGACATGGCGAGCCTTGCTGAGCGTCTGGTGCCTGACGAATTGTGGGAACTGTTCCGCCGGGTGGTTCCACCGACGGAAGTGGTGCGCCCGCAGGGTGGCGGCCGACGTCGTGCGGGTGACCGCGAGGTACTGACCGCGATCATCTTCGTGGCCACGTCCGGGTGCACCTGGCGGCAGCTGCCGCCGGTGTTCGGTCCGTGCTGGCAGACGGTCTATCGGCGCTTCGCCCTGTGGAGCCGAGACCGGGTGTGGGCTCGCCTCCACAGGGTGATCCTCGACGAGCTGGGTGCCCGCGGTCAGCTGGACTGGTCGAGATGCGCGATCGACTCCGTGAGCCTCCGGGCAGCAAAAGGGGGCAGCTGACGGGACCGAATCCGACCGACCGGGGAAAGTTGGGATCGAAGATCCACCTCGTCACAGACAGAAACGGTCTGCCCTTGTCGCTGGGCATCTCCGGCGCGAATCTGCACGACAGCCAGGCCCTGGAGCCGTTGGTCCGAGGCATTCCGCCGATCCGCTCCCGCCGCGGACCGCGACGTCGACGCCCCGGCAAGCTCCACGCCGACAAGGGATACGACTACGAAGGCCTTCGGCGGTGGCTTCGCAGCCGTGGCATCATGCCGCGAATCGCCCGGAAGGGGGTCGAGTCCTCCCAGAGACTTGGACGTCATCGTTGGGTGGTGGAGCGAACCGTGTCCTGGCTGGCTGGATGCCGGCGGCTCCACCGCCGCTACGAACGCAAGGCCGAGCACTTCCTCGGTTTCGTCGGGATCGCCGCCGCGTTCATTTGTTTCCGTCGTCTCGCCGCAACCTGACTACGCTTCCGTCATCGACAACAGGGAGACGCAGCGGTGAGCCAGTACTTCGACCTGGGCGAGCAGACCCTCTGGAACCCATCCAACGGGGCGGCCAGGCTGTTCCTGCGGCAGGTCTCTGTCTTCGAGGCGGAACTCGGCTGGCCGTCCGGTCTCGGTGAGATGCGCGAAGACGAGTGCCAGATCGACCCCGCGGCGCTGAAGGCGTTCGTTGAGGCTCTGTTGGAGCAGCACCTGCGAACGAGCCATGCGGTCATGATCGCCCTCTCGGAAGGCTTCGTTGCGACCATGCTGGTATTGGCCGAACGGGCCGGCATCGAACTCGCCTGGCCAGTTGGCGACCCAGCGACCTGGGACACCAACAAGGACGTTCAGGTGCCGGGTCCTGCATCGGACACCGCCAGCGCAGGAGCACGACCGGACCGGCTCCGGGCTGAGTCCCACGAGCTGAGCCGCTTCATGGTCCGCTGAACAGACCCGCCCCGGTCAGCGAGCCATTAGAAACCGCGTC
>NZ_QKYN01000148.1 GCF_003258295.1 Streptacidiphilus pinicola
CGCTCCCGCAGGTCGTTGCACTGTCCAGCGGCGCGAGGCTCTGGATAGTGCAACGACCTGCGGGAGCGCACCGAAAGCAAAAGCCCCGGTGAGCGTTCCGCGTGTTACGCGGTGAGCTCGGCCGGGGCCGGTGGGGGGAAGTCGGGATGGTGGTGTGACATGGCGCGCCCAGACGCCAAGTGGGCGAGCTCCTCCGCCGTGCCGTAGGGCTCGAGGTAAGGGCGCCACCGCGGGTCGCGGTGTCCCGTGCCGATGATGCGCCAGGCCAGGCCCGTGGGCGGAGCCGGCTGGCGCTTCATGCGCCACCCGAGGTCGGCGAGGTGGCGGTCCGCCTTCACGTGGTTGCAGCGGCGGCAGGCTGCCACCACGTTGTCCCACGCGTGCTGGCCGCCCCTGCTGCGCGGCACCACGTGGTCGACGCTGGTTGCGACGCCACCGCAGTACACGCAACGCCCACCGTCGCGGGCGAAGAGCGCGCGACGCGTGAGCGGGACGGGCCCGCGAAAGGGGATCCGCACGAACCGGGTGAGCCGGACGACGGATGGAGCGGATATGGCTGTGGTCGCGCTGTGCATCAGTACCCCGGTGTCCTCGAGGCTCACCGCCTTCTTGTCGAGGACAAGCACCAGGGCGCGTCGTAGCGAGACGACGCCCAATGGCTCGTAGGACGCGTTCAGGACCAGAACATGCGGCACGAGGGCCTCCCTTTCCGCCGACGGCGCGTGGCTCGCGCCGGGACGACCGATCACCCAGGCGTGGTGATCTCCTGACAGTGTCGCCGCCGAAGTGGCCGGGGCGCCAGCATCACCGGAGATCCGTCCGGGTGTGTGCTCCCCCACACCGGAAGCCCACAGGGGCTCTATGCCCACAGTCACCGCAGGTCAAGCCCGGTCACACAGGGTCAGCCCGGAAGACGTGCGCAAAGTGCGCCGCGGGAGCGGCACGGCGGGTTCCGCGGGGCTCGGTAGTCTGGGCGGATGTCCAGCCAGAAACCTCCGACCGCCGCGACGAGCCCCTCCAGCGGGCCGACGAACGTGCACGCGACCCTGCAGCAGGCCGACCAGGCCGTCAGCTACGTGAGCAGCCACTGGACGGGCTGGGTCACCGACGGCCTGCGGATCCTGTTCATCGCGGTCATCGCGATCGTGGTGCGCGCCGTCGTGGTGCGACTGATCGACAAGCTGGTCGAGCGGATGGTGGCGAGCCACCACCACGCGGCCCACAACGCCCTGCTCAACGGGCTGCTGGCGAACGCCGAGCGACGCCGGCAACGGTCCCAGGCGATGGGCTCGGTGCTGCGCAGCGTCGCGTCCTTCGTGATCCTGGGCACGGCGGCGATCACGATCCTGCCGGTGCTGGGCATCAACCTGGCACCGCTGCTGGCCAGTGCGGGTGTCGCGGGCGTCGCGATCGGCTTCGGCGCGCGCAACCTGGTGACGGACTTCCTGTCCGGCGTCTTCATGATCATCGAGGACCAGTACGGCGTCGGCGACCAGATCGACACCGGCGTGGCCACCGGCACCGTGCTGGAGGTGGGCCTGCGGGTGACCAAGCTGCGCGGGGCGGGCGGGGAGATCTGGTACATCCGCAACGGCGAGGTGAAGCGGATCGCCAACCTGAGTCAGGGCTGGGCCACGGCGAACGTGGAGATCCCGCTCGGCTACCACGAGGACCTGGACAAGGTCGAGAAGATCATCGTGGCTGCGACCGAGAACATGGGCCAGGAGGAGGAGTGGGCCGAGGCGCTGTGGGAGCCGGTCAAGGTCCTCGGCGTCGACTCGCTCGACGCGACCGCGATGATCATGCACGTGCAGGCCAAGGTGATGCCGGGCAAGTCGCTCGGCGTCAGCCGTGAGCTGCGGCGCCGGATCAAGGAGGCCCTGGAGGCGGCCGACATCCGACTCGGCGTCGTGCCCCCGCCGGCCGACGCCGTACCGGCGCAGCGGGCGACGCCGTCGGACATCGGCGCGCCCTCGGCGCTCGGGGACCCGAACAGCGCGCAGTCCCGGGCGACCGCCCCGATCCCGGGCCTGGACGACCCGGCGCAGCAGAAGTAGTTGTAACTGGCATCAATCTCGAATCCGTTGTAAAGTACAACTTAGCATCAGTTGTACTTTACAACCTTTGGATGGGATCGAGATGTCCGAGCGCGCCGCACTCCGCAAGGTGCTCACGCACCTGCTGCTGCCGATACTCATGTGCATCGGCATGGGCCTCGCGTACGAGAGCGCGTTCCACGCACCCTCCCCGCACCACATGAAGGTCGCCGTCGTCGGCAGCGGACCGCAGGCCGACGTGCTGGCCCAGACCCTCAAGGACACAGCCGGCGACGCCCTCGACGTCAGTACCATCGCCACCCCGGCCGCCGCCCAGGCCCAGATCATGGACCGCACCCTGATCGCCGCCTACACCCCGGCCGCGAACGCCGCGACCGCGCCGACGCTGACGGTCGCCACCGCCAACTCCGCCACCGACGTCGAGGTCGCACAGAAGATCTTCACCCAGGTCGCCGCGGCGCAGCACCAGCCGCTCACCGTCGACGACCTGACGCCGATGCCCAGCCAGGACCCGACCAACCAGGCGCTCTTCTTCCTGCTCGTCGCGATCAGCATCGGCTCCTACGGCAGCGTCGCGGTCCTCGGCGGCGCGGGCGCCGTGCTGCGGATGCGGACGCGGGCCGCGCTCTGCCTCGGCGTCTCCTTCGCGGTCGCCGTGATCGGCACCGTGCTCGCCGGGCCGGTGTTCCACTTCGTGCAGCACGACCTGTTCGGACTCTTCGGGCTGGCCTGGGTCTACTCCTTCGCCGTCGTGGCGATCGGCACCGCCCTGCACCGCTTCCTCGGCCGGTGGACCACGCTCGGCACGATGCTGCTCTTCGTGATGCTCAACTTCACCTCCTCCGGCGGCGTCTTCCGGCCGGAGCTGCAGAACGGCTTCTTCGCCTCGCTGCACGCGTTCTGGATCGGCTCGGGCTTCGTCGAGGGTTCCCGCAGCCTGCTCTACTTCGACGGCCGGGCCGGGTTCGCGAGCGACGTCTGGATCCTGGTGATCTGGGCCGCCGTCGGCGCCGCCGCCCTCGCCCTGACCGGCCTGTTCGAGCGGAAGGGCCGGCCGACCCCGGCGCTGCTCGCCGCGGAGACGGCGGCCGACCGGGCCGAGGAGCGCGAGGAGGCCGCGGTCGCGGCCTGAGCACCACGAGCAGTGCCCCGGGTAACGCTTCGGTCTCCAACGAGATCGGAGGGTTCCCGGGGCATTGACATCCCCCCACGGCCGCCGTACCTTCCTCGACCAATAGGAAAGTTTCCTAATAGTTCACACCCGTTAGGGTGCTGGGCACGAACGAGGAGGGTGATTCAACGCCATGTCCAGCGGCACCGGCAACCCCTCGCAGCCCGGCACTCCCCGCCTGCTGCGCGCGATCAACGACCGGGCGGCGCTCGAGCTGCTGCTGGAGCAGGGGCCCCTCTCCCGCACCCAGCTCGGCCAGCTGACCGGTCTGTCCAAGCCCACCGCGTCCCAGCTGTTGGCACGGCTGGAGTCCGCGGGGCTGGTCGTCCCCGTGGGCACGACCGCCGGTCGGCCCGGGCCCGGCGCGCAGCTGTACGAGATCAACCCGCGGGCCGCGTACGTGGCCGGGCTCGACGTGTCGTCGGAGCGGATCCGCATCGCGATCGCGGACATCACCGGCGCGATCGTCACCGAGCACCGGCTGCCGCTCCAGTCCCACGTCGCGCCCGGAGACGCGCTGGCCCAGGTCACCACGGCGCTGGACACCGCTACCGCGGCGGCCGGCCTGGAGCGTTCACTGCTGAAGCAGGTCGTCATCGGCACCCCGGGCGCGCTCGACCCGACGACCGGGCTGCTGCGTTACGCGCCGCACCTGATCGGCTGGCAGTCCGCGCACCTGGTGGCCGAACTGACGGAGGCTCTGGGCGTGCCGGTCGCGCTGGAGAACGACGTCAACCTGGCCGCCGTCGCCGAGCAGCGGGTCGGGCTGGCGCAGGGCGTCCAGGACTTCGTGCTGCTCTGGGTCGAGGCGGGCATCGGTGCCGCCCTGGTCCTGGGCGGCCGGATGCACCGCGGTCACACCGGCGGCGCGGGCGAGATCGGCTACATGCCGATGCCGGGCGCGCCACTGATCAAGAACGTGGATCTGGAGACCGAGAACTCCGGCGGTTTCCAGGAGTTGGCCGGTGCGCCGGCGGTGCTGACCCTGGCCGCCGAGCACGGGCTCAGCGGCGCGACCGCGCAGGAGGTCGTGGCCGAGGCCCTCACCCGCGACGAGGAGGGGTTCCTGCGGACCCTGGCCGAACGGATGGCCACCGGCCTCGCGGCCCTGGTCGCGGTCGTCGACCCGGAGCTGGTCGTGCTGAGCGGCCAGGTCCCGCGGGCCGGCGGGGAGCGACTGCGCTCGCTGGTCCAGGAGGAGCTGAGCGGTCTGGCCATCCCCAGACCCCGGCTGCTGCTGAGCGAGCTGTCCGGCCCGCCCGTAGTCGTCGGCGCGCTGCAGACCGCGCTGGCGACAGCACGGGAGCAGGTCTTCTCCACCCACTGACCGCACCACCGACCGCACCACCTTCGGTACACGCACCACCCCCAAGAGACCACGGACCGGCCACGCACCTGCCGCGCCCGTAGCTCAGTGCACTCTCAACCGGTCCGACCCCACTGGAGATCCCGTGTCGATCGTTCAGCCCGGCGTCCGTAGAGGACGCCGAACCGCAGCCGCTCTCGCTGTCGCCGCATCCCTCGCGCAGACCGCCGCCGCCTGCACCGGTCAGCCCAACTCCGGCTCCCAGGGCAACACCGGTTCCAGCGACAAGCCGGTGACCATCACGTTCTGGCACGGCTGGAGCCAGCCGAACGAGCTCACCGCCATCAACGCCAACATCGCGGGCTTCGAGAAGCTGCACCCGAACATCAAGATCAAGGCGGTCAAGGCGGTCTCCGCCGACACCATCACCCAGGGCATGCGCGCGACCGGCGCCAACGCGCCCGACGTGGTCTCCGACTTCTCCACCACCGACGTGGGCAAGTTCTGCTCCACCGGCGCGTGGATCGACCTCAACCCGCTGCTGCAGAAGGACGGGATCGACCCGAAGACCACCTTCTCGCCGGCGATGCTCAACTACACGCAGTACAAGGGCGACCAGTGTTCGCTCCCCCTGCTGGGCGACGCGTACGGCCTCTACTACAACGTCGACATGTTCAAGGCCGCCGGCATCTCCTCCCCGCCGAAGACCTTCTCCGAGCTGGCCGCCGACGCGGTCAAGCTGACCAAGGGCGACGGCTCCCAGCAGCTCGGCTACATGCCGGTGTGGGACTACTACGAGCAGAACACCGGCTACGTCGGCGGGCAGTACGGTCCGACCTACTTCACCTCCGACGGCAAGTCGAACCTGGCCGCCGACCCGACCTGGCCGGCCCTGTTCTCCTGGCAGAAGGACCTGATCAACAAGCTCGGCGGCTACGCGCACCTGGAGAAGCTGCGCACCGGCTACGGCGACGAGTTCGCCGCCAACGCCTTCGACAAGGGCAAGGTCGCCATGCAAATGGACGGCGAGTGGCGCGTCTCCAACCTGCAGCAGGACAACGTGAAGTTCAACTGGGCCACCGCGCCGTTCCCGGTGCCGGACGACAAGGCCTCGACCTACGGCATGGGCTTCCAGACCGGCACGGTCATCGGCATCAACCGCAACAGCCAGAACCAGGCCGCGGCCTGGGAGTTCGTGAAGTACATGACCACGAACACCGACGCGCTGACCACCTTCGCCAACGCGATCGACAACGTGCCGAGCACCATCGCCGCGCTCAAGTCGCCGAACCTGAAGCTGCCGACGCAGTTCCAGACCTTCCTGAACGTCGCCTCGAACCCCGGCTCGGTCACCCAGCCCGCGACGCCGGACGGCGACGCCTACGTGACGATCCTGCAGAACCTCGGCCTGGACCTCCAGTCGGGCAAGCAGACGGACGTGACGGCGGCTCTGCAGAAGGCCGACACGGACATCAACAGCTCCCTCGCCCAGGCCAGCTCCCACTAGAGCCAGAGCCCAGAGTTCAGAACCCAGACCTCCGAACCCAGAGCTCAGAACCCAGAGCCCCGGGCCGGCCGGGATCTCCAACGCCCTGGCCCGGCCGGTCCGGCCCCCTTCTTCGCCCCTCCTCGCTCCTCGCCCGGTGGTGACCGTCCATGAGCAGCACGACAGCCGAGACCGGCCTGTCCCCCACCCCGCCTCGGGCCCGCGCAGGCAAGACCCCGGTCGCTCCCGCGCTCAGGCGCAAGCACCGTCGTGAACTGCGAACGGCCCTGGCCTTCCTCTCTCCCTGGCTGATCGGCTTCGCGATCTTCTTCGCCTACCCGCTGATCTCCACCGTCTACTTCTCCTTCATGCACTACGACGGGTACAACCCGCCGAACTTCGTGGGCGGGAAGAACTGGACCTACGTCCTGACCCAGAACCCGTACTTCTGGACCGCCATGCGCAACACGCTGTGGCTGGTCGTGGTGATGGTCACGCTGCGGGTGATCTTCGGGCTCGGCATCGGCATGCTGATCACCAAGATCAAGACCGGGGCCGGCTTCTTCCGCACCGCGTTCTACCTGCCGTACCTGGCCCCGCCGGTGGCGGCGACCATCGGCTTCGCCTTCCTGCTCAACCCCGGTACCGGCCCGGTCAACCACCTGCTCGGGCAGCTCGGCCTGCCCCAGCCCGGCTGGTTCAACGACCCGAACTGGTCCAAGCCGTCGCTGGTGCTGCTGGCCCTGTGGGGCATCGGCGACCTGATGGTCATCTTCATGGCCGCCCTGCTCGACGTGCCCACCGAGCAGTACGAGGCCGCGTCCCTCGACGGCGCAGGGCCCTTCCAGCGGTTCCGCTACGTGACGCTGCCGAACATCATGCCGATCATCATGTTCGCCGTGGTCACCGGCGTGATCCAGACGCTGCAGTACTACACGCAGGCGATGGTGGCCGGACAGGTCGCCTCCGGGACGCTGTCGGGCTCCGGCCAGAACTACTTCCCCGGCTACCCGGGCGGATCCACCTGGACCGTGCCCCAACTCGTCTACAACCTCGGCTTCCAGAGCAACGACGACATCGGCTCGGCCTGCGTGGTCTCGCTGGTCCTGTTCGTACTCGCGATGGCCTTCACCTCCCTGCTGATGCGCCGGCGTGCCGGCCTCATGGGCGACGACTAGGCCGGAAGGGACCGAGCAACCATGAGCGACACCCTGACCCTGAACCCGGCGCGCAGCGCCTCCGCCACCGGGCCGAAGTCCGCCGCGCACCGTCGCGCGGTGCGGCAGCGGCGCCTCAACTGGATCGCCGTGCACTCGCTCGGCATCGCCGCGGCGCTGTTCTTCCTGCTGCCGTTCGTCTTCCTCTTCCTCACCTCGCTGATGAGCGACAACCAGACGCTCAGCGCCAACGTCTGGCCACAGCACTGGGTGTGGAGCAACTACGTCAACGTCTTCAAGGTGCCGGGCTTCACCGACTGGTGGAAGAACAGCATCGAGTACTCGGTGATCGGGACCGTGCTGACGGTGGTCTCCTCCGTCCCGGCCGCCTACGCGCTGGCGAAGTTCCGCTTCCCCGGCCGCCGGGCGGCGATGATGGCGGTCATCTCGATGATGATGCTGCCGCCGCAGGTGATCATCGTGCCGATGTACCTGCTGTGGACCAACCAACTGCACCTGACCGGCACCATCTGGCCGCTGGTCATCCCGATGGCCTTCGGTGACGCGTTCTCCATCTTCCTGCTGCGTCAGTTCCTGCTGACCATCCCCAAGGAGTACCTGGACGCGGCCAAGGTCGACGGCTGCGGCGAGTGGACCACGCTGCGCCGGGTCGTGCTGCCGATGATCAAGCCGGCCGTCTCCGCGGTCGCCCTGTTCCAGTTCTTCTACTGCTGGAACGACTTCTTCGGCCCGCAGATCTACCTCGCGCAGAACCCCAACGCGTGGACCGTCTCCTACGGTCTGCAGACCTTCCACAGCGCGCACCACACGGACTGGAACCTGACCATGGCCGCCACCCTGCTGGTGATGGCGCCCGTGATCATCGTGTTCTTCTTCGCCCAGAAGGCCTTCATCGAGGGCGTGACACTGACAGGAGTCAAGGGCTGATGAGCCTCAAGCTGGTTGTCGTCGGGGGCGGCTCGACGTACACGCCGGAGCTGATCGACGGCTTCGCCAGACTCCGCGACACTCTGCCCATCGGCGAGTTGGTGCTGGTCGACCCGGCCGCGGAGCGGCTGGAGCTGGTCGGCGGCCTGGCCCGGCGGATCTTCGCCAAGCAGGGCCACCCCGGCGTCATCACCACCTCCACCGACCTCGACGCGTCCGTCCAGGGCGCCGACGCGGTGCTGCTGCAGCTGCGCGTCGGCGGGCAGGCAGCCCGCAACCAGGACGAGACGTGGCCGCTGGAGTGCGGCTGCGTCGGCCAGGAGACCACCGGCGCCGGCGGGTTGGCGAAGGCGCTGCGCACCGTCCCGGTCGTCCTCGACATCGCCGAGCGGGTGCGCCGGGCCAACCCGGACGCCTGGATCGTCGATTTCACCAACCCGGTCGGCATCGTGACGCGGGCGCTGCTGACGCATGGTCACAAGGCGGTCGGGCTCTGCAACGTGGCGATCGGCTTCCAGCGCAAGTTCGCGGGCCTGCTCGGCGTCGCGCCGGAGCGGATCCAGCTGGACCACGTGGGCCTGAACCACCTCACCTGGGAGCGCGGCGTCCGCCTCGACGGCAAGGACGTGCTGCCGGAGCTGATCTCCGCGCACGGCGAGTCGATCGCCGAGGACCTGGAACTGCCGCTGTCGCTGGTGCGGCAGTTGGGCGTGGTCCCCTCCTACTACCTGCGCTACTTCTACGAGCACGACAACGTCGTCGCGGAGTTGAAGCAGCAGGGTTCGCGTGCCTCGAAGGTGGCGGCGATCGAGAAGGAACTGCTGGCCATGTACGCGGACCCGACGCTGGACGAGAAGCCGGAGCTGCTGGCGCAGCGCGGCGGCGCCTTTTACAGCGAGGCCGCGGTTCAGCTGGTCGCCTCTCTTCTCGGCACGCAGGGTGGGGAGCCGTCCGAGCAGGTGGTCAACGTCCTGAACGCCGGCACGCTGCCGTTCCTGCCGGACGACGCGGTGATCGAGGTTCCGGCACTGGTCGACGGCTCGGGCGCGCGGCCGCTCCCGGTTCCGACCGTCGAGCCGCTGTATGCGGGTCTGATCGCGCACGTCACCGGCTACGAGCAGCTCGCCCTGGACGCCGCCCTGCGCGGCGGCCGGGACCGGGTCTTCCAGGCCCTGCTGGCCCACCCGCTGGTGGGACAGCTGGACCTGGCCGAGCAGTTGACGGACCGTCTGATCGCCCACAACCACGAGCACCTGGCGTGGGCGTGACGACCTTGATCACTGACACACCGAACGAGTCGAACGAGTCCGAGGACGACGAGGTCGGGAATCCCATCGGCGCGGGGACCGTGGGAGCGGTCGGGACCGAACTGGTCCCGGGTGTGCTCGCGATCGACGCCGGCAACAGCAAGACCGACGTGGCGCTGGTGACCGCGGACGGAACCGTCCTCGGCACCGCGCGCGGCGGCGGCTTCCGCCCGTACCTCAGCGGCGCCGACGGCGCGATCGACGGCCTGGCCGCGCTCGTCGTCGCGGCCGCGGCGGAGGCCGGGCTGGACGTCAGCGGCGGCCAGGGGCCGCTGGTCACCCACGTCTCGGCGTGCCTGGCCAATGCGGACCTGCCCGTCGAGGAACGGGAGTTCCAGCAGGCCATCGCGGCGCGCGGCTGGTCGCGCACCACGGTCGTGGCCAACGACACCTTCGCGCTGCTGCGAGCCGGCACGGACGCGCCGCGCGGCGTCGCGGTGGTCTGCGGCGCCGGCATCAACTGCGTCGGCCTGCTGCCGGACGGCCGCACGGCGCGGTTCCCCGCGCTCGGCCAGATCACCGGCGACTGGGGTGGCGGCGGCGGCATCGCGTTGGAGGTCATGTGGTCCTCCACTCGCGCCGAGGACGGCCGCGGCGAGCCCACCGCGCTGGCGGCGGCGGTCGCCGAGCACTTCGGCCTGCCGAGCGCGAGCGCGGTCGCCGAGGCGGTCCACCTCGGCGAGGTGGCGGAGGGCCGGCTGCACGAGCTCGTCCCCGTCCTCTTCCGCTGCGCGGAGCAGGGCGACCCGACGGCGGCGCAGCTGGTGGAGCGCCAGGCCGACGAGATCGTCGCGCTGGCCACGGTGGCGCTGCGTCGCCTGGGTCTTCTCGACGCCCGGGCCGACGTGGTGCTTGGCGGCGGCGTACTGGCGGCGCGTCAGCCGCTGCTGATGGACGCCGTGTTCACCCGTCTCGCGGCGACCGCCCCGCTCGCCGTCCCCCGCGTCGTCACCACCCCACCGGTGGTCGGCGCCGCGCTGCTGGGCCTCGACCACCTCGCCACCGCCCACCTCGGCGGCGGCCCGGCCGCCCAGTCCCGCGTCCGCGCCTCCTTCGCGGCGCGCTGGGAGGAGTAGCCGCACCCGCTGCCCGCTCCCGAGCTCGGGGGGGCGGGCAGCGGCACCGCGGGAGCGCGCGGAAAGGTCTGGACAAGGGCGGGGCACGCCGTGGATGATCCCCGCCGTGCCCTCACTCGTCATCGCGATCGCGGCCCTCGCGACGCTCTTCGCCCTGCGCCGCCAGCTGGGACAGGCCCTGCGCGGTCGTCGCAACCTCAAGCTCATCGACAGCTTCCGGCCGGAGGCCTTCGGCCTGGTCCCACGCGCGGAGCTGGACGCGAGCCGTGCGGCTCCGCCGCCGTCGGCGGAGCTGACCGCCCGCAGGCAGGGCATCGCCGACGCGGCCTGGGCCGGTGACTTCCAGCCCGCCGCCGCGTACGTCGCCGAGGCGGGGAACGATTGGGACGAGCGCTGGTCCCGGCTGGAGCTGCTGCAGTACCTGGCGGGCGAGGACGAGACCTGGCTCGCCAAGTGGCGCGCCGACCAGCCGGACAACGCCGACGCCGCCACCCTCCACGCGAGCCTGCTGCTGCACAACGCCTGGAAGGTGCGCGGCGGCGGCTTCGCCAACCAGGTGCCGCCGGAGCGGATGGCGAAGTTCAAGCAGATGCTGCCCGCGTCCATGGAGGCCGCCCGCGCCGCCGCCGAGCTGGCGCCCGAGAACCCCGGCCCCTGGGTCGTGATGATCACCGCCGCGCGCGGACTGCGTTACTCCCACGAGCAGTTCCAGCCGCTCTGGGCCGGCCTCCAGGCTCGCACCCCACTGCACGTCGACGGGCACTGGCAGGCCATGCAGTACTGGTGCGCCAAGTGGCACGGCTCCAACGAGGCGATGATGCAGTTCGCCGAGGCCGCCCTCGCCGCCTCACCCGAGGGCAGCGCACTGGCCGGCACCTACCTGCACGCGCTGCACGAACTGGAGGGCCGCAAGGCCGCCCTGCCGTCCGGCCCACGCGCCGTGCAGCTCCTCGACCGGGTCCGCGTCTGCCTGCTCGCCCTGCCGGCCGACGACGAGCGGCTGCCCGCGCTGCGCCACCTGCTGGCGCACTTCCTGCTCCGGGCCGAGCAGTACGACGCGGCGCTGGAACAGTTCCAGCTCCTCGGCCGCTGGTGCGGCGCCTACCCGTGGACGGACGCCGCGGACCCGATCGCGGAGTTCGACCGCGGGCGCGCCCTCGCCGCCCAGCGCAGCTCACGTTCGCCGGCGGAATAGCACTCCCCCGGCGGCGGTTGCCGCCCCCGTGACCACGCGATCCTTCCTCTTCCTCCTCGCCGGCGCCCGTCCGGACGGCAACACCGAGCTGCTCGCCCGGGCGGCGGCGGAGCAGTTGCCGTCCGGCTTCGAGCAGCGTTGGCTGGACCTCACCGAGCACCGCTTGCCGGACTACCAGGACTCCCGGCACAGCGCCGAGCCCTGGCCCGAGCAGGAGAACGAGGCACTGCTGCACGAGGCGACCCTCGCGGCCTCGGACATCGTGATCGCCTCGCCGCTGTACTGGTACTCGCTCTCCTCCTACGCCAAGCGCTACCTGGACTACTGGTCCAAGTGGCTGCGCACGCCCGACCCCGAATTCCGGTCGAAGATGGCCAGCCGTACCCTGTGGGGCGTCACGGCGATGGCCCACCCCGAGGAGGAGGTCGCCCGGCCCCTGGAGCTGACGCTCCACCACACCGCCGCGTTCATGGGCATGCGCTTCGGCGGCGTCCTGCTGGGCAACGGCTCGCGCCCGGGCCAGGTGCTGGACGACGAACAGGCCCTGAAGCGCGCCAAGACCTTCTTCGCGACCGAGGCCCCGCTCGCCCGCTTCCCCTACGAGAGCGAGCGCCCCTGACGCTGGCA
>NZ_QKYN01000149.1:0-331 GCF_003258295.1 Streptacidiphilus pinicola
GCGGCGGCGTCCCGACCCCACCGGTCACGCGGCGGTGAGCACCAGCGCGGCGTTGTGCCCCCCGAAGCCCAGCGAGGTGCTGGCCGCGACGCTCATCCGGCAGGACCGCGCGCTCCCGGTGACCACGTCGATGTCGACGTCGATCGCCGGATCCACCGACTGCACGTTGGCGGTGGGAGGGATCGCGCCGTGGTGCAGCGCCAGAGCCGTGTAAGCGGCCTCCACCGCTCCGGCCGCCGCCAGGGTGTGCCCGGTGACGCCCTTGGTGGAGGTGATCGCGGGCCGGTCGCCGAGCACCGAGTGCAGCGCCCGGGCCTCGGTGAGGTCGTTC
>NZ_QKYN01000149.1:361-25351 GCF_003258295.1 Streptacidiphilus pinicola
CAGCGCCCGCGCCAGCCCGGCGCCCCGCGGGTGCGGGGCGGTGGCGTGGTGGGCGTCCGAGGAGGCCGCGAAGCCCGCGATGTCGGCGTACCGCCGGGCGCCCCGGGCCGCCGCGTCCTTGCTGCGCTCCAGCACCAGGATCGCCGCGCCCTCGCCGGCCACGAATCCGTCCCGGTCCGGCGCGAACGGCCGGGAGGCCGCCGCCGGGTCGTCGGTCCGGGCCGACAGCGCGCCCATCCGGGCCAGGCCGTTGAGCGTTCCCGGGCTGATCGCCGACTCGGTCCCGCCGGCCAGCACCACGTCGCACAGGCCGGAGAGCAGCCACTCGCGGGCGGTGCCGATCGCCGAGGCACCGGAGGCGCAGGCGGTCGCGGTCACCAGGCTCGGGCCCTGGATGTGCTGGTCCATGGCCACGTAGCCGGCGACCATGTTGACCATCCCCATCGGGATCATCAGTGCTGACACGTCCTCAGGAGCCCCCTGGAAGTAGGTGCGCAACTGCTTCTCCAGGGTGGCGGCACCGCCGAGCGAATTGCCGATCACCACGCCGACGCGGGTGCAGTCCCAGGAGCCGCAGTCCAGCCCCGAGTCGGCGACCGCCTGCCGGGCGCCCACGACGGCGAGCTGGGTGAAACGGTCCAGCTTCCAGGCGTTGCGCCGGCCGAGTTCGGCCACCGGGTCGAAGTCCGGGACGCGGCAGGAGATGTCGACCCTCTCGCCGGCCAGCTCGGGGTCGGTGGTGGCGGCGGACACCCCGGAGAGCAGCCGCTGCCAGTTCTCCGCCACGCCGATGCCGGCGGGGGTCACCAGCCCGATACCGGTGATGGCGACGCCCCGTCCGCCCGCGTACCTGCTCATGCCTGCTCCGCCTTCGCGCGGATGACGTCGACCGCCTCGTCGAGGGTGAACGAGGACTTGAGCTCGCCCTCGGCGAGGATGATGTCCATCTCCTTGCGCAGGATCAGGCCGAGCTCGACCAGGATCAGCGAGTCGATCTCCAACTCGTCGAAGGTGGCGCCGGAGAGCAGCTCCGCCTCGTCGAGGCCGAACTTCTCCCCGATCAGGGCGGCCAGACGGTGCTTGAGGGACTCCTGGGCGATCGAAACGGTCATGACGGACTCCTTGTCGGTTGTGTGGGAGGTGCTGATGCGCTGTGCGGTGGTCACGGAAGCTCCGGTGGGGTCGGGGCGGGCCGGCCCAGATCAGGCCAGACCAGGGCGGCGGAGCCCCAGGTGAGCCCGCCGCCGAAGGCGGTGAGCAGCACCCGCTGTCCCGACGCCAGGTCGCCGTCCGCGACGGCGTCGCGGAGCGCGAGCGGGATCGAACCCGCCACGGTGTTGCCGACCCGGTCGAGGTTCACCACGAACTGCTTCTCGTCCAGCCCCAGTTGCTCGCCGACGGCGCGCAGGATGCGGATGTTGGCCTGGTGTGCGACCACCTTGGCGGGCTCCCCGCCCGTCCAGCCGAGCCGCTCCAGCAGGGTCCGGCTGGACTCGCTCATCCGCAGCACGGCCTCGGTGAAGACGGGACCGCCCTGCATCGCGAACCACTGGTCGCCCTCGGCGGCGGCCTCGCCCGAGGCCCGCTGCCGCGAGCCACCGGCCCGCACGGTGATCAGGTCCTCGCCGGCGCCGTCGGCACCCAGGTCGAAGCCGAGCAGCGCGCCGGGTTCGTCGGCCTCCCCGGCCCGCAGCACGACGGCTCCGGCGCCGTCGCCGAAGATGGCCGCTGTGGTCCGGTCGGCGGGGTCGAGGATGGTGGAGAAGGTGTCCGCGCCGATCACCAGGGCCCGGTCGGCCAGGCCCGCGGTGACCATCGAGACGGCGGTGGCCAGCGCGTAGAGGAACCCGGTGCAGACCGCCGCCACGTCGAAGGCCGGTACGGTGCCCAGCCCCAGCCGGTGCGCCACGACGGGAGCCGTGGCCGGGCAGGGACGGTCCGGGGTGCTGGTGGCCAGCACCACCAGGTCCACCGGGGCGGGGCCGGCCGTCCGGCCCGCGACGGCCAGGGCCTCGGTCGCGGCCTCGACCGCGAGGTCCGAAGTGGCCCGGCCCGGTTCGATCACGTGGCGGTTGCCGATCCCGGTGCGGGTGCGGATCCACTGGTCGGAGGTGTCGAAGCGGGAGGCCAGCTCCTCGTTGCTGACCGCGATCGTGGGCAGCGCCCCGCCCACCCCGCACAGCACGGCTGCCCTGGTCATGCCGCCACCGCCGGTTCGCTCGTCCCGGTCGTCGCCGTCTTCCCGGTCGTTGCCGTCGTCCCGGTCGAGACCGTCGTCGCCGGTGCCTGGACGGCGGGGACGGCGGCCGTCGCGTCGGGGGCCGGGGCGGGGAAGGCGTGCCGGGCGCGGCGCAGGGCGAGGCGGACCTCCGTCGGATCGGGCGCCGTCAGCGCCGCCACATGGCCGTCAGGGCGAACCAGCACGGCCCGCGGCTCACGGCCCAGCAGCGGCCGCAGCCCCGGCCAGCCCGAGATGTCCTGGACCACCAGGCCCTCCGGTGTGGTCCGCGCGAGCTGGTCGCGGCGGTCGGTCCAGTCGGCGTCCTGCCGGTCGCCGGCCCAGAGCAGCAGGGTCAGCCGCGCCGGGTCGATCGCGGGCCACCGCTCCGCGCCCGGCTGCGGCTCGCCGTGCGCGGCGAAGACCGGCAGCCGGTCACCGACGCGGGCCTTGCGGGTCAGCCCGGGCAGGGTGTCCCACAGCGTCTCGGCCGGGCGGTAACTGACGTCGTGCTGGGCCATCAGCGGGGCCGCGAAGCGCTGCAGCACACCGGTGTGCTCGGCGACCCGGACCGCGGCGTCGCGGGCGGCGATCTCGTGCGGGCGCTTGAACAGCCCCCAGCTGGTCTGCTTGGCCGTGGTCAGCACGATCCGCTCGGCAGCGATCCGGCGCTCGGTGTCGTAGCCGTCCAGGATGCCCGCGTCGAACGTGCCGCCCACGACCCCGGCCAGCTTCCAGGCCAGGTTGACCGCGTCCTGGATGCCGGTGTTCATGCCCTGCGCCCCGGCGGCGCTGAACACGTGGGCCGCGTCGCCGGCGAGGAAGACCCGGCCGGCCCGCATGGTCTCGGCCACCCGGCGGCGGGCCCGGAAGATGGTGGACCACTCCAGCCGGCCGACCAGGCCGGGGGTCGGCGAGCGTTCGTCGAGGAAGTGCTGGAACAGCTCGCGCGGCGGGCCCTCGGGGCGGTCCCAGTCCGGCACGCTGATCGCCACCCGGAAGGTGCCGTCGCCGAAGGGCGCCAGGCCCAGCGCTCCGGTCCGGGAGTAGCAGTAGTGCATCGCGTGCGGGTCCAGCTCGCCCTCGACGGGGCCGTCGCCGATCGCGAACAGCACGTCGTTGCCGCTGCCGAGGAACTCGATGCCGGCGAGGCGGCGCACGGCACTGTGCGCCCCGTCCGCGCCGATCACCCAGTCCGCCTCGATCTGCTCGCTCCGCCCGTCCGCCCGCTCGACGGTGGCGACGGGACGCGGCGCGGCGGTGTCCAGTCCGGTCAGCGTGCCGAACTCGATCTCCCCGCCGTGGTGGGCCAGTCGGGCCCGGATCAGCTCCTCGGTGGTGTTCTGCGGGATGACCACGCCGAACGGGTACGGGGTGCCCGTCAGCCGGCTCATCTCGACCGAGCCGAGGTGCCGCTTGCGGGAGTAGTAGCGGACCGCGTCCAGCCGGTTGCCCGCCTCCACGAGCGGGCTCGCGGCGCCGATCCGGCCCAGCAGCTCCAGGCTGCGCGGCCAGACCACGCTGGCACGGGAGTGCTGCACCGGCCCGCCGGCCGAGTTGTCGATCAGACGGACCGGCACGCCCTGGCTGAGCAGTTCGGTGGCGAGCACCAGCCCCACCGGGCCGGCACCCACGACGAGGACCGGGCGTCGCCCGCCCTCGCGCAAGGGGATGGTCATCGCTGTGTGCCCTTCTCGGATCGGTCGGTGGTGGTCATCGCCGACGCACCACGGCGGCGGTCCAGGTGAAGCCGGCGCCCGCGCTCAGCACCGCGGCGGACTCGCCGGGCGCCAGCTGGGCGGGGCCGTCCTCGGCGCAGAGCGCGGTCAGGTTGGCGAACAGGTCACCCGCGCCGAGATGCCCGGTGCGCTCGCCCAGGTCGAGCACGGGCGCGTCGGTCACCTCGGCGACCGCGGGCCCGTAGACCTCCCGCGCGGTGGTCCGGCCCAGCCGGGGCAGCAGGACCGCGCGCAGCGGTCCCGTCCCCGGGCCTGCCGCGGTCAGCGCCTCCGCCAGCACCTCGCTGGTCCGTCGCCGCAGGTGGTCCAGGAACTCCGTGCGCCCGTACCGGGCGAGGAACGCCTTCTTGGTGCGGCGCACGTCCACCACGTCGCTGCGCGTGTGCGGGGCCGGGTGGAAGGCCTCCAGGTCGCGGTGGGCCGACTCCAGCGCCGGTGCCGCCTGGGTGACCAGCGCGCGGAGCACCAGCGCCCCGGGCGGGACGTGGGCGGGGGTGCCGCCCCGTCCGATCACGGCGGCGGTGGCCCCGTCGCCGTACCAGACCCCGTAGTCGCCGCCCCAGCGGTCGAAGCCGGGGGCGGCGAAACGATCCGCCGTGGTGGCCAGCACCGGCCCCACCCCGATCTCGTCGAGGCGGTGCACGGCGGCCTGCAGGGCCGCCGCGGCGCCGTTGCACATCTGCTGCACGCCCATCGGCACGGCCTGCTCGGCCCCGAGTTCGGCGGCGACGAAGTGGGCCGGCGACCAGAAGTCGTGTCCCTGGTAGTAGGTGCTCGCGTGCAGCACGGCGGACAGCTCACCCGCCCGGGTGCCGGACTTCCGCAGGGCGCGCCGGGCCGCCCGCACCGCGAGCTCCGGGGCGGACTCCTCACCCGCGACCGGGAGTTGCTCGTAGCCCATGGACTCCGCCTCCTCGGCGGTGATCCGGTCGGCGGCGAGCGCGTCCGCGGTCTTCTCGGCCTCGTTCGGCAGCCACTCGGCGGGGGCCAGCCAGAGGTGGTCGGGGATCATGCGCACTCCTCGCCTTCGGGCAGCGGGTTGACCGAGGCCGAGGTCGTGGTGTGCATCCGACCCGAGGCGATCACGTCGCCCTGCTGCTCGAAGTCGATCCAGAACGTGCGCAGATCCGGCAGCATCAGACTCAGGTTGTCGTCGTGGGCGTACGGCTCGGTCTTGCGGATGTGCACCGTGGTGGGCAGGTCCAGCTCGGCGTAGCGCATGAAGGAGAACTCGAACCCGGCCACCGTGCTGCGGTTGACCGAGGCGCCCCACAGGTCCGACAGGCCGAGCAGGCTGATCTGCCGTGCGGCCTCCATCAGCACCATGCCCGGGACGTGGTCCTGGCCGTGGTCGAACATGCTCCGGTTGTCGAGCGGGATGCGGACCGTGGCGTAGCCGCTGTCGGTGCCCATCGCCGCGGTCGAGAGCACCACGTTGGAGGGCGAGTTGCGCCCGACCAGGTGCGGCGGCACGTAGGCGGTCTCCCGCGGTATGTCCCGGAACGGGATCAGCGGTTTGCTGCGGCCCTGGAGCCGTACCGTCTCGTACACCTCGGCCGGGATGTAGCCGACGTCCATGCTGACGAAGCCCAGGCAGCGCTTGGCCAGCTTCATGTCGACGCCGAAGGTCAGGCCCCGGACGTCGCCGGGCGCGCCACGCCGGTTGCTGGTGCGGACCGTGATCCGCATCTCGCCAGGGGTTTCCTCCACCGGGATGGTCAGCAGCCCCGGCAGCGCCATAGACCAGGAACGGAGCAGGAACTTGCTGCTGTTGGACACCCCGGCGAACTCGTGGCCGCCGTAGGTCTCGGCCTGCCGGCAGCACTCCAGCAGCAGCATCGGGTCGGGGGCGCCCAGCCGCGAGGTGTGCTCGGTGTAGTAGGCGTGCGAGGGCGGCAGCTGGGCGGCGGCCACGTACTCGTCCTCGCTCACCTGGCGGGCGTCCGTCAGGAACACCTCGGCCAGCGCCCAGCGGTGCAGCACGGAGCGGTTCACCGTGCTCATGAACTCGAGGTTGGCAGCGAGTGGCGGGCAGCCCTTCTTCTCTTCCTCGTCGGTCATCTCTCGGTCGGTCATCTCTCGGTCTCCTGATTCGGCTTCAGCGGGCGTCAGCGGGGCGGGACTCACGCGACCCAGGCGAGGGGGCTGCGGTAGTCGACGTCCGAGCGGTCCCACCGCACCCGGACCGGTGTCGGCGCGGGGGCGGGCTGCGGCGTTCCGGTGGGGCGGGCGGCCGGCAGCACGGCGGTCAGTACGGCGGTCAGCACGGCGAGTTCCTCGGCGGTGGGGACGCCACGGAGCACGCGGAGGGAAGGACGGTCCGGGTCGGCGCTCACAGCGGTGTGATCCCGTGCTTGCGCTGCGGCAGCGCGCGGTGCTTGGTGCGGAGCATGGCCAGCGAACTCGCCAGCGTCGCGCGGGTCTCGGCGGGGTCGATCACGTCGTCCACCAGCCCGCGCTCGGCCGCGTAGTACGGGTGCATCAGCTCGGCCCGGTACTCCTTGACCATCTGGGCCCGGGTCGCCTCGGGATCGTCGGCCGCGGCGATCTGCCGGCGGAAGATCACGTTGGCGGCGCCCTCCGCGCCCATGACCGCGATCTCGTTGGTGGGCCAGGCGAACGACAGGTCGGTGCCGACCGAGCGGGAGTCCATCACGATGTAGGCGCCGCCGTAGGCCTTGCGCATGATCAGCTGGATCCGCGGCACGGTGGCGTTGCAGTACGCGTACAGCAGCTTGGCGCCGTGCCGGATGATCCCCTTGTGCTCCTGGTCGACGCCCGGCAGGAAGCCGGGCACGTCCAGCATGGTCACCAGCGGGATGTTGAAGGCGTCGCAGAAGGACACGAAGCGTGCGGCCTTCTCCGAGGCGTTGATGTCCAGCACCCCGGCCAGCGACAGCGGTTGGTTGGCGACGATGCCGGCGGTGTGGCCGTCGATCCGGGTCAGCGCGCAGACCACGTTGGTGGCCCAGGTGGGCTGCACCTCGAAGAACTCGCCGTCGTCCACGATCTCCGCGATGACCGCCCGCACGTCGTACCCCCGCGCCGGGTCGACCGGGACCAGCTCGGCGAGCCGCTCGCAACGCCGGTCGGCGGGGTCGTCGGTGGGCACCACCGGCGGGGCCTGCCGGTTGTTGGCGGGGAGGTAGGAGAGGAGATGACGCACGTCCTCCAGGCAGCTCGCCTCGTCGTCGTACGCGAACGCGCACACCCCGGAGACGCCGGAGTGGACGTCGGCGCCGCCCAGACCGTCCATGCTCACCTGCTCACCGGTGACCGCCTGGACGACGTCCGGGCCGGTGATGAACATCTGCGCCACGCCGCGCACCATGAACGTGAAGTCGGTCAGCGCCGGCGAGTACGCGGCGCCGCCCGCACACGGCCCGAGGATCACGCTGATCTGCGGAATCACGCCGGAGGAACGGGCGTTGCGCTGGAAGATGCCGCCGTAGCCGGCCAGCGCGGTGACCCCCTCCTGGATCCGGGCGCCCGCGCCGTCGCAGAGGCTGACCAGCGGAGCGCCGGCCGCCTCGGCGAGGTCCATCAGCTTGTGGATCTTCGCGGCGTGCGACTCGCCGAGCGCCCCGCCGAAGATCCGGAAGTCGTGTGCGTAGACGAAGACCTGCCGGCCCTCGACGGTGCCCCAGCCGGTGACCACGCCATCGGTGTAGGGCTTGCGGTGCTCCAGGCCGAATCCGCTCGCGCGGTGTCGGCGCAGCGGCTCGACCTCGGTGAACGAGCCTTCGTCCAGCAGGAGTTCGATCCGCTCCCGGGCGGTCAGCTTGCCCCTGGCGTGCTGCGCCGCGGTCGCCTTCGGGTCCGGCCCGGCATGCGCCTCGGCGTGCATCGCGTGCAGTTCCCTGACCCGGGCCGACAGGGTGTCGGTCGGCTCCTGCTCCTCCGCTCCCCCGTAGGAGACCGGGCTTTCCCTGACGGGTGTTTCGACCATCGTGGTCATGCCTTGTCCTCCCATCGGTCGGCACGTGACTGCGCCGCCGGGAACAAGGATTCGACCCACTCGACAATGCGCCGCTCAAGGCGCGGAAAAGGCCTCCGGCCCTTTTGCGGGGCCTTTCCTGGCCGTTGCTCCGCCCTTGCCGCGCCCTTTCCACGCCCTTTCCGCGCCCTTTCCGGGGCTTGAGCGACCGGTCGGCACGATGTGACCTGCCTCAACCGTCCCCGGAGGGAAGCCCCATGACCACACCACCGAGCTCCGCCGTGCTGTTCCCCGGCCAGGGCGTGCAGCGCCCCGGGATGGGCGACCCCTGGCGCGGCAGCGACGTCTGGCAGCTCGTCGAAACCGTCTCGCAGGCCTCCGGCCACGACGTGGCCGAGCTGCTGCTGACATCCGACGAGGCCGCGCTCGCTCGCACCGACCGCGCACAGATCGCGGTCTTCACCGCCTCACTGCTCGCCTGGCAGGAGTTCCGCGAGCAGGGCCGGGCCGACTCGGTGGTCGCGCTGGCGGGCCACAGCCTCGGCGAGTACACGGCCCTGGTGGCCGCGGGCGTGCTCAGCCTCACCGACGGCGCCCGGCTGGTCGGCGAGCGCGGCCGGGCAATGGCCGAGGCCGCCCGCAGGCGCCCGGGCGCGATGGCCGCGGTGATGGGCGGAGGCCCGGAGACCGTCGAGCGGCTGGTCTCCGCCCTCCGGGAGGAGGGCGAGGACATCTGGGCCGCCAACTACAACAGTCCGCAGCAGACCGTGGTCGCCGGCAGCCGCGCCTCCGTCGTCGTGCTGGCCGCCCGCGCGGCCTCCGCCGAACTGCGCTGCAGCCTGCTCCCGGTGACCGCCGCCTGCCACAGCCCCTACCTGGCCGACGCCGAGCCGGCGCTGCGCGCCGCCCTCAACCGGGCAGAGTTCCGGGCCGGCACCGTCCCGGTGATCGCCAACGTCGACGCCCGCCCCCACCACGGCGGTCCGCACTGGCGCGAGCTGAGCGCCCGCCAGCTCACCAGCCCCGTCCACTGGTGCACGTCCCTGATCACCCTCCACACCGAGCTGGGCGTCACCGACCTCACCGACATCGGCCCCGGCCGCACCCTGGCGAGCCTCGCCCGCCGCACCCTCCCGACCGTCCCGGCCCAGAGCTTCGCGTCCCTCCCAGTCGCGGCGTAGCACGTACGGAAACCCAAAGGCCCCGGTCGCAGCGGACTGCGACCGGGGCCTCGAAGGAGCCGCCTTCGGGATTCGAACCCGAGACCTACGCATTACGAGTGCGTTGCTCTGGCCAACTGAGCTAAGGCGGCGAACGGGGATTAGTCTACACAGGTCGGAGGGGTGCTCCTGCACGCCTTTCGATCACGACATGATCACCCCGCCGCCGACGCCGTGGCGAGCTTGGCGGCGAAGCCGATGAAGAGTGCGGCGACACCCGTGGTGAGGGTGGCCGAGAGACGGCGGCGGACTCGGAAGACGGCGGCGAGGCGGTGGCCCGCCAGGATCAGCGTCGAGAGGTAGAGGAAGCTGAAGAGCTGAACCGTGCCGCCGAGGACCGCGAAGGAGAAGCCCGGGCTGGCGTAGGACGGGTCCACGAACTGCACGAAGAAGGAGAGCAGGAAGAGGATCGCCTTCGGGTTCAGCAGGCTGATCAGCAGGGCGCGGCGGAAGGGCGAGGTCTGGGCGGCCTCGGGCTGGCCCGACGGGGCGGGCTGCGCGGACCCCTCGGGTCCAGCGGGAGCGGCCGGCGTCGCGTGGCGCTCGCGCCAGAGGTCGCGGGCGGCCTTGAGCATGCCGTAGCCGATGACCAGCAGGTAGACCGCGCCGATCAGCTTCACCGCGTCGAAGATCACCGGCGTGGTGCGCAGCAGCGAGGCCGCGCCGAGCGAGGTGAGGGTGATCAGCGTGGTGTCGCCGAGGAAGACGCCGGCCGCCGCGCGGTAGCCGGTGGATATGCCGGCGCGGGCGGCGGTGGAGAGCACGTAGAGCGAGTTCGGCCCCGGGAGCAGGACGATCAGCAGGGCGCCGAGGGCGTATGTGGGGTAGTGGATCACGCCGAGCACGGCGCCTGCCTTTCATCGGAGACCGCGGCGGGGGAACCCGCCCGATGAAAGGATCGTGGAGGGCAGTCGCTCCTGACAACTGCCCTCCGTGTGATCACGCTTTCACTGGCAGACCGTGCCCTTGGCCGGGACCTTGCCCTGCAGCAGGTAGAGGTTGACCGCCTCGTCGATACAGGGGCTGCCGCCGGGGTTGCGGGCGTACGCGGTGTGGCCGTCGCCGTCGTAGGTCAGCAGCGTGCCGGTGTCGAGCTGCTGGGCCAGGCCCTGCGCCCACGCGTACGGGGTGGCCGGGTCGCGGGTGGTGCCGACCACCAGGATCGGCGCCGCCCCCTTGGCCGGGACGACGTGCGGCGAGCCGGTGGCCTGGACCGGCCAGTACGCGCAGGTCAGGCCGCCCCAGGCGAGGCTCGCACCGAACTGCGGGGAGGACTTCAGGTACGCGGGCAGCTGCTGGCGCACCTGGTCGGGGCTGGTCGCCGCGGGCGGCAGGTCCAGGCAGTTCACCGCCGCGTTCGCGTACATCAGGTTGCTGTAGTGGCCGCTCGTGTCGCGCTCGTAGTACGCGTCCGAGAGCGCCAGCAGCTCCTTGCCGTTGCCGTTGTTCATCGCGTCCGCGAGGGCGAGGCGCAGGTCCGACCACTGCGCCGGGTCGTACATGGCGGAGATCACACCGGTCATGCCGAGCGCCTCGTTCAGCCGGCGCGGGTCACCGGTGGGCAGCGGGTCGGCGTTCAGCGACTTGAAGAAGGCGTCGAGCTTCTGGTCCGCCTGGTCGACCGTGCCGCTGCCGAGCGGGCAGCTCGGGCGCTTCACGCAGTCGGCCGCGAAGGCGTTGAAGGCCACCTCGAACCCGCCCGCCTGCTGGGAGTTGAGCTGCTGCGCGGTCAGCGACGGGTTCATCGCCCCGTCCAGCACCATCGTCCCGACCTTGGACGGGAACAGCCCGGCGTAGGTGGCGCCCAGGAAGGTGCCGTAGGACTTGCCCACATAGTGCAGCTTCGCGTCGCCGAGGAGGGCGCGCAGCACGTCCATGTCCCGCGCCGACTCCACCGTGCTGACGTGGTTCAGCAGCTTGCCGGACTGCTTCTCGCAGGCCTGGGCGAAGCTCTTGTCCGCCGCCACCAGCGCGTCCACGCCCGCCTGGTCGGTCGGGGTGGTGTTCACCTGGGTGTAGGCGTCCATCTGGGAGTCCGTCAGGCACTGCACCGGCGCGCTGCGGGCGACGCCGCGCGGGTCAACGCCGACGATGTCGTAGGCGGCCCGCACCACCGCCGGGTAGGTCAGGGCCGCGTACTCGGCGTAGTCCACCGCCGAGCCCCCGGGACCGCCCGGGTTGACCAGCAGCGACCCGAGGTGCGGCGCGCCCTGTCCCGTCGCCTGCTTGCGCACCGCGGAGAGCGTGAGGTCGCCGCCGCCGGCCGCGCCCGGGTGGGCGTAGTCGAGCGGGACCTTGAACGTCGCGCACTCGAAGCCGGAGTCGCAGGGGTGCCAGGACAGCTGCTGGCTGTAGTACGACTGCAGGTCCGCCGGGACCGCCGTCGGCAGCGGCTCCAGCGTGGTGGCCGAGCCGTTCGACGCGGTGTCGGTCGAGGACGGCCCGCCGGCCGCGGAGGCGCTCGACCCGTCGGTCGAGGCACCCGGGGAGGATCCGGAGGAACTGCAGCCGACGACTCCGACCGCCGTCAGCCCGAGGACGGCCAGCGCCGCGACGGCCCTGGACGCAGCCGGCTTGGGCCGCTTGGACGGGACGACGCTGGGCATGCGGGTTCTCTTCATGCTCTCCCCAGGGTGGGCCGCGCCGCGGCGACTCCCGCTGCGGTGCGGGTGAAGCGAGTGGTGAGGGTGGTCGGGCGTTGGTGAGGTGAGGGCGGTCGGGTGGTCGGTGCTGTCGGTGGTCGGTGCTGTCGGGTGGTAGCCGGCTTCGGGTGGAGGGTGCTGCGGCCGGCCGGTCAGTGGTGGGCCGCGGCGGCGAACTCCTCGGTTACATAGTCTGCCGCCATTCTGACCAGTCGAAAGCGTTCCCGTCCCGTGGTCGCGTCGCGAACCACCGAGGAGAGTCGGACCGCCGCGTCCGGGGCTCCCTGCAGCGCCGACCGGAGCCGGTTCGCCTCGGCCTGCCCCGCGGTGTCCCGGTGCGCCTGGGCCAGCGCCAGCCGGATGCCCGGCGGCAGCGAGGACGCGCCGCCCCCGGACGCCGCCGGGCGGGGCAGCGCGCCGCCGAGAGCCGCGGCGCCCGCGTACGCGTCCGGGTGGGTCAGCTCGGCCGCGACCGCGCACGAGGACCCACCGTCCACGCCCAGCTCGGCCCAGGAGCGTGACCGCGAGGCCACCCGGAACCGTCCGGCGACCGCGCCGCGCAGCGCCGTGTCGTCTGCGGCCAGCGCGCACGGATCCTCCGGGGCGACGGCGACGAAGGGGTTCGCGTGCCCGGCGGTGACGGCGCCCGCGAGCCCCTCCCAGACCTCGGCCAGCTCCCCCTGCGGCGCGCGGACCACGATCCCCTGCAGGGCGGCGGATCCCGGGTGGGTGCCGTCGTGGGCCCCGTACTGGGCCGGAACCCAGACCCGCACCCGCCCCGGGACTCCCGGCAGTGTGCCGAGGTAGAGCCGCCCGCCGGAGGGCTGTCCGACGACGGCGAGCACGGCCGGCGCGGCGGAGGCGCTCGCGTGCGCCCGGTCCGAGTCCGGCTGCGGCGAGGAGGGGCGCACCGGGGCGACGGCCGCCACCGGCTGCTCCGCCGGCGCCGCGCCGTTCCCCATGCCCTCCCCCGAGCCGTTGCTCCCCGGGCCACCGACCGCGGACATGACCGCGCCGACCACCGCCGCCAGGAGCGCGACGGCCGCGGCGAGGCCCCGCCCGGCCACCCGGACGTACCGGGGCGTCAGCTCGTACACCCGCCCGGCCCGTTCCTCCCGCCAGGCCCCGAACGCGCTGCCGGCCAACCCGACACCGAGCGTCGCCCCGGCAGCGATCAGCGCTGCGCTCCACCACAAGGTCATCCTGTCCGGATCCCCCGTCCGGGGGCAGGTGATCAATTCCCCTCCCATTGCCACCCGAAGGAGGGAACGCTCAGGCGGAACCGAGCCGTGGTACAGGGCGGACGGAGCCGGTGAGCAGGCCGGACGGAGCGTCAGCCCGCGCGGAGGGTGACCGCCATGGCCTCGACCGCGAGCAGCGGCGCGACATTGCGCTCGATCGCGTCGCGGCAGGCCAGGACGGCCTCGATGCGGCGCAGCGTCGTCTCCTGGGACGACTGCGCGGCGACGCGCTCGACGTTCGCCCGCAGGTCCTCGTTGGCCAGCTCCCCGGCCGCCCCGAACTGCACCGAAAGGACATCCCGGTAGAAACCGGCGAGGTCGATCAGGGCCAGGTCGAGGCTGTCGCGCTGGATGCGGGTGGCACGGCGCTTCTGCCGGTCCTCCAGCTCCTTCATCGCGCCCGCGGTGCCGCGCGGCATGCGCCCGCCGACACCGGCCGCCGCGCCGAGCGCGGCGCGCAGCTCCTCGGTCTCCTTGACGTCCACCTCGTCCGCGACCTGCTTGGCCTCCGCCCCGGCCGCGTCGACCAGCGCTTGGGCGCCGGCCAGGCACTTGCCGAGATCCCCGACGACCATCGGCAGGCGCAGCACCTCGGCGCGGCGGGAGCGCGCCGACTCGTCCAGGGCCAGCCGCCTGGCCCGGTCGATGTGCCCGTGCGCGGCCCGCGCCGCGAACGCGGCGAGCTGCGGCTCCACTCCGTCGCGCCGCACCAGCACGTCCGCGACCGCGCCGGCAGGGGGCGTGCGCAGCACCAGCAGGCGGCAGCGCGAACGGATCGTCGGCAGCGCGTCCTCGACGCTGGGCGCGCACAGCAGCCACACCGTGCGCGGCGCCGGCTCCTCGATCGCCTTCAACAGGACGTTGGCTGCGCCCTCGGTGAGCCGGTCCGAGTCCTCCAGGATGATGACCTGCCAGCGGCCGTTCGCCGGCGACATCGAGGCGTTGCGGACCAGCTCCCGCGTCTCCTTGACGCCGATGCTGAGCATGTCCGTACGCACCGTCTCGACATCCGCGTGGCTGCCCACCAGCGCCGTGTGGCAGCCCTCGCAGAAGCCGCAGCCCGGCACCCCGCCCAGATCCAGGTCGGGCGAGGTGCACTGCAGCGCGGCCGCGAAGGCACGCGCGGCCGCCCCCATCCCGGAGCCGGGCGGACCGGTGAACAGCCACGCGTGCGTCATCCCCGTCGCACCGGCGGCGGGCGTCTCGCCCGCCACGACCGCGCGTGCCGCACGGGCGGCGGAGACCAACTGCTCCACCACCTGGTCCTGCCCGACCAGGTCGTCCCACACGCTCACGTCACGCCGCCGCTCTACCGTCTCTGCTTGACCGGCCGTCTGTGCTGTGCTTTCTCGGCTGTCGGCCGAGGCCCGACGGCTCTCTCTTCACTGCTGGCAGCCTAGCCGCCACCACCGACAACCGGCCTCAGTGGCGCTGGGAACCGGCGTCCGGGCCGGGCTCCTCGCCCGGGTGCTCGGCGTGCCACTGCGCCCACTCCTCCTTGGTGCCGAGGAGCTGGTCGGTGAGCGACGGCAGGTCGTCCAGCGGGGTCTCCTCCGCCCAGTCGTAGCGGCCGCCTCGCGCACCCGCCCCCCGGGCGTCGGCGCCCGGCTTCGGACCGACCGCGGGGATCTGCGCCGTGGGCGCCTCCGAGCCCGCCGGGCCCGGCTCGGGCCGGAAGAGCCAGTCGGGCACCTTGTCCTGGACGCTCTCACCGCTGCGCGGCGCCGCCTCCCGCCACGCGCGCGGCAGCGACCGCTCCGCCCGCGGGTCCACGACGGGCATCACCGTCGTCTCCTCGGCGGCCGACGCGGCGTCAGCGGCCGAGGCCTGCGGCCGCGGCGCCTCCTGCCCCGCGTCCTGCGCCGAGCCCTTCCGGGAGAACCGCGAGCGACGGGTCTTCTTCGGCGCGTCCTCCTCGGCCGGCCCGGCCACCCCGACGACGGGCGGCTGCGCCGGCATCGGCGGCATCACCATGGTCTCGTCCGAGGCCCCACCCGGAGCAGCGGGAGCGGTGGGTGCAGCAGGTGCGGCGGGCCTGGGCGCGGCCGACGCGGCGTCAGCGGCGCCGGTGCCCCGGGCCGAGCCCGTCGTGCCCTCGTCCTTGCCGCCCACGACGGGCAGCACGGCGGTGGACTCGACCTCGCTCTCGCTCCGGTCGACGGCGTCCGCCACCACACGCGGCATCACGGTCGTTTCGTCCATCGCGGAGTCGAAGGCGGCGGAGGCGGAGGCAGTGGCAGAGCCCGAGGACGTCGACGCGCGGTCGACCTGCGGCAGCTCGGCGGTCGCGTCCTCGGCGTCGGAAGAAGCGTCAGACGCGCCCGAGGCGCCCGAGGCGCCCTTCGGGTGCTCGGCGTCCGCCGGAACACGCGGGAGCACGGCCGTCTCGTCATCGCCACCGGCTATGGGGCGGTCCGCACCGGCGGAGTCGTGCTCGGCGCCCCGGACACCGGCCCGCGCCTCCCGCTCCGCAGCGGCAGCGGCCGCGGTCGCGACGGCCGCCGCCTCCGCCGCCAGGCGGGACTCCTCGGCTCGGCGGAGGGCCTCCTCCGCCCGACGGCGCTCCTCCGCGCGCTTCTCGGCGCGCTGGCGCTCCAGCTCGGCGAGCCGCTCCGCCTCGGCGAGGGCCGCCGCATGCGCGGCCTCCTCGGCCCGGCGGCGCTCCGCCTCCTCCGCGGCGCGACGCGCCGCCTCGGCCTCGGCTGCGGCGCGGGCGGCCTCCGCCGCCTGGCGCGCGGCCTCGGCCGCCTTGCGGTCCTCCTCGGCCTGGCGGGCCTTCTCGGCCTCCTCTGCCTCCAGCCGGAGCCGCTCCAGTGTGGCCTGGCGCTCGCGCTCGGCGCGCTCCTCCTCGGCCTTGCGGCGGGCCTCCTCCGCCAGACGGCGCGCCTCGGCCTCACGGGCCAGCCGCTCCCGCTCGGCGAGAGCCGCCTTCTCCTGCTCGGAGAGCGGCAGCTCGCGGTCGAGCCGGTGCCGGATGGCCGTGGTGACGGCGTGCGGGGGCTGGCCCGCGTCGACGATCAGGTAGCGGCCAGGGTCGGCCGCGGCCAGCGCCAGGAAGGCTGCGCGGACCCGCTGGTGGAAGACCTCCGGCTCGGACTCCATCCGGTCCGGCGCCTCGGAGAAACGCTCGCGCGCCGCCGACGGCGCCACGTCCAGCACGACCGTCAGGTCCGGGACGAGGCCACCGGTGGCCCAGCGGTTGATCCGGGCGACGTCGTCGGCCTCCAGATCGCGGCCGGCGCCCTGGTAGGCGATGGACGAGTCCATGTACCGGTCCGTGATCACGACGGCGCCGCGTTCCAGCGCGGGCAGGATCACGGAGTCGACGTGCTCGGCGCGGTCGGCCGCGAAGATCAGTGCCTCGGCGCGGTGCGAGATGCCAGTGTTGGCGACGTCGAGCAGCATCGCGCGCAGCCGCTGGCCGATCGCACTGCCGCCCGGCTCGCGGGTCAGCACCACCTCGTGGCCCTTGCTGCGGATCCACTCCGCCAGCGCCTGGGCCTGAGTGGACTTGCCCGCGCCGTCGCCGCCCTCCAGGGCGACGAAGAAGCCGGTGCCAGCCCGGTAGGCGGGCGGCTCGGCGCCGGCGGTCAGCGCGTCCCACACGTCACGCGGCAGCGGGGCGACGCCCTTGCGGTCGTCGGCGCGCAGCAGCACCACGACGCCCGCGATCACCAGCAGCAGGCCGGCGAGCGCGACCGAGAGGCCCGCCCCGCCGTGGTCGAAGGTCAGCGTCGTGCCGCCGAACTGCTCCGGCCCGAAGGCCGCGCCGATCAGCGGGGAGGCGACGAGCGCGAGTGCGACGGCGACCCGAAGCATCGCGTGCAGGTGCTCGTCGACGCGCGGCCGACGGGCCTCCTCGGTCTCCTGCGCCAGCAGGTCCCGCGCACCGCGGAAGGCGACGCCGCCCGCGATCCCGGCGAGTGAGAAGAGGACCAGCGCCAGCACGTAGTCGCGGACCAGGCCACCCAGGACCAGCCCGAGCCCGGAGACGACCATGGCCAGCGGCAGCATTCGGCGCCGGCTCAGCGGCGGCAGCACGCTGCGGCTGACCCGCAGGCCCAGCAGCAGCCCCGCGGTCAGCGCGAGCACCAGCAGCGCGTAGCCGATCTCACCGGCCAGCAGGTCGAAGGCGTGCACGTACGCGACGGCCCCGGCGGCCGCGACCGCGGCGGCGGTCGAGCAGGCCGCGAAGGAGAAGGTCAGCGAGGAGCCGGTGCGTCCGCGCGCCACCAGACCCGGGGTGACGTCCGCCGGGGCGCGCAGGTTGGTGAGCGGCGAACGCGGCTCGAACGACCGGCCCCCCTCCGCCTCGGAGTCCGGCAGCTCCTGCCGGAAGTGCAGTACCCCGGCCGCCACGAACAGCGCGGCCGCGCCGAACCCGGCGAGCGCCAGCGGGTGCGCCGACAGCCACGCGACGCCCTGCCCGACGCCCTGGTTCAGCAGCATCAGCACGACGAAGCCGAGCGCGGCGAGCGGGATCGCGGCGTAGCCCGTCCACAGGTCGATGTGCCGCAGCACCGGCCGCTGGTCCACGGCCGGGTGGCCCGGCGCGGCATTCGGCAGCAGCGCCTCGGCGAAGGACTCGCGCGTGACCGTCACCACCCGCTCCAGCGCCGCCGTCAGGAAGACGGTGACCAGCAGCCAGATCCACGCCTTGACGCCGACCCAGCTCACCCAGAACAGCGCGCAGGCCAGCAGGGCGGCGCGCAGCGCCTCAGCCCCGACGAGCAGCTGCCGCCGGTCCAGACGCCGCGTCAACTGCGCGAGCGGCGCCAGCAGTACGGCGCCGAAGAGGACCGTCCCGAGGATCCGCGCACCGAAGGCCGCGGCGAGCGCGAACAGGGTCGCGGAGTATCCACCGCCCAGGGCCTGCGCCCCTATGACGGCGCGCACCGTCAGCGCGAGCAGCGTCAGCAGGGCGAGGCGGTCGCCCAACGTCCCCACCACCTGGGCTCGCCAGGCGCGCCCGTAGGCACGACCACGCAGCAGCGCACGGGCACGATCCGTCGGACTGACGCCGACGAACGGCCCGCTGCTGCGTTCCTCTGGGCGGGGGCTCTCCGGGGCCTCGCTGGTGGGCTCCTGCGACTCGGCGCTCATACGGCCAGCCTAACTGTCGCCCACGACACCCCGTCCCCCTGTTGGCAGACGGTTACCTTCCGGTACCGGAGCTGGTGCACTTTTGCAGAGCGCCCGCCAGGCAACACCCAGAGGCGCGAGGCCCCACCTGTGCGCCTCCGGCCACGTGCAACACCCAGGGGCGCGGGGAACTGCGCGACAAGCCACCGACATGCGGATGGTCCTCAGTGAGCAGGGCCATCCGCCCCGGTTGGTTGCTCGCGCACCGCGCCCCTGAGCGCTACGCGCTGGCGGTCTTCTTGGCCGCGGCCTTCTTCGCGGGGGCCTTCTTCGCGGCCGCCGTCGTCTTCTTGGCCGCCGCCTTCTTCGCGGGAGCCTTCTTCGCCGTCTTCTTGGCCGGGCCCTTCGCGCGCTTCTCCGCGAGCAGCTCGAAGCCGCGCTCCGGCGTGATCTCCTCGACGGAGTCGTCGCGCCGCAGGGTGGCGTTGGTCTCGCCGTCGGTGACGTACGGGCCGAAGCGCCCGTCCTTCACCACGACCGGCTTCTCGCTGACCGGGTCCACGCCGAGTTCCTTCAGCGGAGGCTTCGCCGCCGCGCGGCCGCGCGCCTTCGGCTGGGCGTAGATCGCCAGCGCCTCCTCCAGGGTGACCGTGAACATCTGCTCCTCGGTCTCCAGGGAGCGCGAGTCCGTGCCCTTCTTCAGGTACGGCCCGTAGCGGCCGTTCTGCGCGGTGATCTCGACGCCCTCCGCGTCGACGCCGACGACCCGCGGCAGACCAAAGATCTTGAGCGCGTCCTCCAGCGTCACCGTGTCCAGCGTCATGGACTTCAGCAGCGAACCGGTCCGCGGCTTGACCGCGTTCTTGCCGGTCTTCGGCGTGCCCTCGGGGAGGATCTCGGTGAAGTACGCGCCGTAACGGCCGTCCTTCGCCACGATCTGGTGACCGGTCGCGGGGTCGTTGCCGAGCATCCGCTCGCCGCTGGGCTGCGCCAGCAGCTCCTCGGCCAGCTCGACCGTCAGCTCCTCGGGAGCCAGGTCGTCCGGCACGTCCTTGCGCTGCTCGCCGCGCTCGACGTACGGGCCGTAGCGGCCGACGCGCAGCGTGATGCCGGAGTCGCCCAGCGGGAAGGAGCTGATCTCGCGGGCGTCGATGGCGCCGAGGTCGGTGACGAGCTCCTTGAGGCCGCCGAGGTGGTCGCCGTCGCCGTTGCCGGCGTCGGCCGCGGACGACGCCGCGCCCTCCACGCCGCCCTCGCCGAAGTAGAAGCGGCGCAGCCACGGCACCGACTCGGCCTCGCCGCGCGCGATGGCGTCGAGGTCGTCCTCCATCTTGGCGGTGAAGTCGTAGTCGACCAGGCGGCCGAAGTGCTCCTCCAGCAACCGGACCGCGGCCAGCGCGATGAAGGACGGGACGAGCGCCGTGCCCTTCTTGAAGACGTAGCCGCGCCGGATGATCGTGTCGATGATCGCCGCGTAGGTGGACGGGCGACCGATCTCGCGGTCTTCCAGCTCCTTGACCAGCGAGGCCTCGGTGTAGCGCGCCGGGGGCTTGGTGGCGTGGCCGTCGGGGGTGATCTCATCGGCGGTGACGCCGTCGCCCTCGGCCATCGGCGGCAGCCGGCGCTCGCGGTCGTCGAGCTCGGCGTCCGGGTCGTCGCGGCCCTCGACGTAGGCCTTGAGGAAGCCGTGGAAGGTGATGATCTTGCCGGAGGCGGAGAACTCGACGTCCCGGCCGTCGGCGGCGCGGCCCGCGACCTTGACGCTGACGGACTGGCCGACGGCGTCCTTCATCTGGGAGGCGACGGTCCGCATCCAGATCAGCTCGTACAGCTTGTACTCGTCGCCGGTCAGCCGGGTCTCGGCCGGGGTGCGGAAGCGGTCGCCGGAGGGGCGGATCGCCTCGTGCGCCTCCTGGGCGTTCTTGACCTTGCCCTGGTAGGTGCGCGGCGCGTCCGGCAGGTACTCGCGGCCGTAGAGCTGCTCGACCTGCGCGCGGGCGGCGTTCACGGCCGTGTCCGAGAGCGTGGTCGAGTCGGTACGCATATAGGTGATGAAGCCGTTCTCGTACAGCTTCTGCGCCACGTCCATGGTGCGCTTGGCGCCGAAGCCCAGCTTGCGGCTGGCCTCCTGCTGGAGCGTGGTGGTGCGGAACGGCGCGTAGGGCGAGCGGCGGTACGGCTTGGACTCGACGCTGCGGACGTTGAAGTCGGTCGCGGCCAGCGCGGCGGCCAGGCCGCGCGCGGCCTCCTCGTCCAGGTGCAGCACCTGGCCGGCGGCGGCGCCGGACGAGCCCTTGAGCTGCCCGAGCGAGTCGAAGTCACGGCCGGTCGCGACCCGGCGGCCGTCGACGGCGGACAGGCGCGCGCCGAAGGTGCCCGGCTCGCCGGCGGCCGCGGCGCGGCCGGCGTCGGCGGTGGCGAAGACAGCGGTCAGGTCCCAGTAGGAGGCGGAGCGGAACGCCATGCGCTCACGCTCGCGCTCGACCACGAGGCGGGTCGCCACGGACTGGACGCGGCCCGCCGACAGCCGCGGCATGACCTTCTTCCACAGCACCGGGGAGACCTCGTAGCCGTAGAGGCGGTCGAGGATGCGGCGGGTCTCCTGCGCGTCGACCAGTCGCTTGTTCAGCTCGCGCGGGTTGCGCACGGCCTCCTGGATGGCGTCCTTGGTGATCTCGTGGAAGACCATCCGGTGCACCGGCACCTTGGGACGCAGCACTTCCTGCAGGTGCCAGGCGATGGCCTCGCCCTCGCGGTCCTCATCGGTGGCGAGGAAGAGTTCGTCGGCTTCCTTCAGCAGCGACTTGAGCTTGGAGACCTGAGCCTTCTTGTCCGGATTGACGACGTAGATCGGCTCGAAATCGTGGTCCACGTCGATGCCGAGGCGTCGGACGTCGCCGGTGTAGCCCTCGGGAACCTCGGCCGCGGTGCCGGGAAGGTCGCGGATATGCCCGACACTCGCCTCGACCACGTATCCAGGGCCCAGGTAACCCTTGATCGTCTTCGCCTTGGCCGGCGACTCGACGATGACGAGTCGACGTCCGTCGCGTGCGGTCTCGCTGGTCGGGGACACCTTCGCTCTTCTCTCCCGGTCTGAGGGGTGGCCGCCGCGACTCGCGGCGACACGGTCCTGAATGCGGAGTGTGACCGCACCCCGGTGCCCCTTGTCAAACGGACGGATCCCGACATCTCTGCGACGGGAACCCCCCGCTGCCTCTCGAACGGTAACCCGAGTGGGCCGGTTCCCGCTGTTCGGGCGGGGTCGTACGGTATGTCGGAGCAAAGTCGTACGTGGTCACACGAACACGCGAGCAAAACTGCGAACACGCCACGAACAGGCCACGAGCAGGCCGGAGGGCGCCCGGCGGGGACGCGGACCCGCCGAACAGGCCCGAACCGGACAGCCGGATCATAGGACCGGCCGTCGGATTTCCGGCGCGCAATCCAACCCGTTCGGCGTGTCTCTGCCCATCCGGGCGCATGGGCATGCACCCGCCTGATAAGACCACCGGTCGGTGGACGGTGTTGCCGGCCCGCACGAGCCGCACGAGCCACACGAGCCTCGCGGCTCAGAACGCGGTTGCGAGCAGCGTCACACCGCAGACGGCGAAGAGCAGGCCCAGCAGCAGCCAGAACAGATCGCTGCGGCTCTGCGGCACGCCCTCCAGCGCCACCCGCGTCGGCTCCTGCGGGTCGTAGCGGACCGGCACCAGCGCGTCCACGGGCAGCGCGGCGGAGCGCCGGATCGAGGTCCAGCCGCGTGGGCGGGTCACCACCTCGCCGTGGCCCTCGACCTCGAAGCTGAGCAGCGGCGCGTTGTCGGCGTGGTCGACGTCGGCGGTCTGGTCCACGTCAGTGGCCTGGTCGTCGGCGGCCCGGTCGACGGCGACGTGATCATGGCCGGCGGCACGGTCGACCGCGGCGGACGGCGCCGGCCCGGCGGTCGCGACGCCGACCGGCTCGGCCACCCGTTCAAGTGCGGAGGCCGGCACCACCCGCGCCATGCCGTTGACGCCGACGCGCCGTAGGGTGCGTCGCAGGCGCACCTCCACGGCGCACCACCAGATGACAGCGCCGCCGAACAGGGTGAACCACGCCCCCGTGAACAGACTCAGTGGCGTCCCCATGTTCGCTCACCCCCCATGCTCTGTCGTCTGATGGTCGATCACGTGATCGGTCGCGGCAGCAGGTTGTCAGCGCGTCGGCAACGTCGGACCTATGGACGGCGAAGGCAAGGCAAACCCCCGATGAACGAGCGGTTCATCAGGGGTCGGCGGGAGCGTCGCGGGGTCAGGCGCGGGGCGGCGCGGGGTCAGGCGGGCAGCAGGAATCCCTGCTCCACCAGCAGGCGGATCTGCTCGGGCGCGCGGTCGCGCAGGATCACCGGGTCCTCCTCCAGCAGGCGGGCGATCGCGTCCAGGATGTCCCCGGCACGCAGCGTGCCCTCGCAGGCACCCGCGAAGCCCGCGCCGACGGTGTCGACCTTCGTCGCCCGTCGCATGCCCCGGTTCTGACGCAGGATCACGTGCTCGGGATCCTCCGCGCCGGGGACGCCCACCTGCTCCTGGACGACCTCCTCGGCCAGCCGGTAGCGCTCGTCCAGCAGCCCCGCGTCGTCGTGGGCGCGCAGGAAGTCCTGCCGGGCGAACCACTGCTCGATGACCGGCCCGAGCGGCTGCTCGACGGGATGCGGCCACTCCTCGGCGACCACGACCGGCTCCGCGCCCTCGGGCGCGCGGCGCAGCGTGATCCAGCCGAATCCGACGCCCTCGACCTTGGCCGCCTCGAAGGCGTCCAGCCACTCCGCGTACCGCCGCTCGTACTCCTCGCGGGGGCCGCGGTGATCGCCGCCGTCGCGCAGCCAGAGCTCCGCGTAGGTGGTCGGGTCCTGCACGTCGCGCTGCACGATCCAGGCGTCGCAGCCGGTCCCCGCGACCCAGGAGGCCACCCGGTCGCGCCAGTCCTGGCCGCGCACGTGCTGCCAGTTGGCCAGCAGCTGGCAGTAGCCGCCGGGAGCCAGATGCTCGCCGGCCCGGGCGACCAGGCTGCGGCAGAGGTCGTCGCCGGCCATCCCGCCGTCGCGGTAGGTGAAGCGTCCACCCGGCGAGATCACGAAGGGCGGGTTCGAGACGATCAGGTCGAAGCGCCCGGCATCCCCGTCCGCCGGGTCGGCCGCGACCGGCTCGAACAGGCTCCCCTCGCGGACCTCGACGCGCTCCCCCAGGGCCGACAGCTCGGCGGAGAGCCGCGCGAAGTGCAGCGCGCGCGGGTTCACGTCCGTGGCCACGACGTGACCGGCGTGGCGGGCGGCGTGCAGGGCCTGGATGCCGGAGCCCGTCCCGAGGTCGAGTGCGCGGCGCACCGGACGCCGCACGGTGATGTTGGCCAGCGTCGTGGACGCCCCGCCGACCCCGAGCACCAGCTCGCTGCGCGGCACGCCCTGGTCGGTCGCGGCGCCGGAGCCGATGCCGCCCGCCCCGCCGACGGCGCACCCGAGGTCGGAGACGATCCACGCGTCGGCGGTCCCGGTCTCCCCCGCGATGTCGTTGGCGTACGGCCGGACGTCGACCGTGGCCCGGACCCCGCCCTCGGGGGTGCGGGTCAGCCAGCCGTCGGCCAGCGCCTCCTCGACGGGCAGCGCGAGGACGGCCTGCGGGTAGGACACCTCGCGCTGCAGCAGGAACAGGCGCACCAGCGTCGGCAGCGTCCCCGCCCCGGCCGTGGCCCGCAGCGCGGGCACGCTCTCGCTGCGCGCGAGCGCGGCGTAGGCCGCACCGCCGAGCAGCTCCAGGCAGCCGTCGGCGGTGTACCCGGCGGCGACGAACGCCTCCCGCAGCCGCGCGATCCGCGCCCGGTCCACAACCGGCAGCGCGGCGCCACGCGCCGCCCCCGATCCTGCGGCCGCGCCGCTCACATCGGACTCTGCCGGGGTCCCGGCGGGGCTCTCAGGGGAAGAACTTTTCGTCACGCCAGCCATTCTTCCCGACTCCCCGCCCCATCCCCGCTGCGCTCTCTCCGCGCGCCGCGCGAACGGGCCACGCAAACGGGCCAGGGAGGCGGCGGGTCAGGGGGAGGCCGAACCGGAGGCCTTCGGGGTGGACTTGCTGGTCGGCTTGGTGGAGCGGTGGTCCGAGGACGATGCGGACGGGGCCGCCGCGGCGGAGCCGGAAGCGTTCGGGGTGGCCGTGGAGCTGTCCGCGCCGCCCGCCGTCGCGGTGTCGCTCGGTGCCGCGCATCCCGGCTGGCGGCCGAGCGCCGCGCCGAGGTCGCCACTCTGGAGCTTCTGCAGCGCCGCGGAAGACTGTGTGGAGAGCTGGCCGATCTGGTCCGAGACGCCGCGCAGGCCGGCCGCGAAACGGGCCTGGTCGTTGACCGGCAGCGCCTTCACGGTCTGCTGGACCTTGGTGTAGCCACCGGCGGCCTGATTCAGCTCGCTGACCGCGTCGGCCTGGGTCTGCGCGCCGTCGCTGGTCGACGGCGCGCCCGCGGCCTGGACCGCCTGCGCTATCTGCTGATTCCCGGCGGCCATCTTGCCCATGTCGTCGGCCATCCGCTTCTGCAGATCGGCCGGGCTCTCGCCCTGGACGATCCGGCCGGTGTCCGCCTTGGCGGCGGCCAGCGCGTTGATCGGAGCGGAGATGCCGCCGCACACGCTCTTGGCCCACGAGTCCAGCTTGGCCGTGTCGTCGCTGCCGCCGCAGGCGGCCGTGCCGAGTGCCACGACAGCCGCGACCGACGCGGCGACCGCGACCCGGACGGTCGTCGTCCGGCCCGTCCCGCGCCCGTCCCGCGACGCCCTCCGCGAGGCCGTCCCCGCCCCCGCCGCCGGCTCCTGCACCAGCCCTGCCACCTGCTCCGACCTGCTCACCGGGTCCCCTTCCCACGCTCTGACCCAGCTTGGGAACCTACAC
>NZ_QKYN01000150.1 GCF_003258295.1 Streptacidiphilus pinicola
TGACCGACCCCGCCCGCCGCGGCGGCTCCCGCGGCGGGCGGGGTCGGTCAGGGCGGCGGGGCGAACCCGCCGGCCGGGCCGGTGAACGCGCAGGAGGGGGAGGAGTTGCCGCGCCGTGTGCGGCAGGCGAGCATCGCCGTGCAACTGCGCGAGGCCCCGCCGCCCGAGACGCCACGCGTCGGGCGCGCCGCCGCGGCAGCGGACGAGCGCAGCCCCGAACAGGCCAGGGCGACCATGGCCGCGCTGCGCGACGGCTGGAACCGCGGACGCAACGGCGGGGGCGCCGCCGGACGGCATCTGCGACTGCACCAGGACTTCGAGGATTTCGAGAGGAGCGCCGCGGATGGCCGCGACGATGAATCACACCGGTGAGCTGAACTGGCTGTTGGACGAGCTGGTCTCCCGGGTCGCCCAGGTGCGGCACGCCGTCGTGCTCTCCCGCGACGGACTCGCCCTCGGCGTCTCCGCCGGGCTGGGCCGGGAGGACGGGGAGCACCTCGCCGCCGTGGCGTCCGGCTTCCACAGCCTCGCCAAGGGCACCGGCCGTCACTTCAACGCGGGCGAGGTGCGGCAGACGATGGTGGAACTCGACGGCGGGTTCCTCTTCGTCGTCGCCGCCGGCGACGGCACCTGCCTCGCGGTCTTCGCCGGCGCGGACGCGGACATCGGCCTGATCGCCTACGAGATGGCCCGCCTGGTCCGCCGGGTGGGCGAGCACCTCTACACCCCGCCCCGCGGCGCGGTCGACGCTCCATCCGCGGGCTGAGGGCTGAGCGACATGGAACCGAACTGGTTCGACGAGGAGGCGGGCCCCATGGTCCGCCTCTACGCCCTGACCAGGGGCCGGACCAGGCCCGCCAGCGAGGCGTTCGACCTGATCGCCATGGTTGTCGCGGACACCCCGTACGGGCCGGAGAGCCCGTACGGGGAGGAGCTCGGGCTCTCGCCCGAGTCCGCCTCGATCCTGAACCTCTGCCGCTACCAGCCCCAGTCCGTCGCCGAGATCGCCGCCGAGCTGGACCTGCCGGTCGGCGTCGTCCGCGTGCTCCTCGGCGACCTCCTGGACGCGGGACTGATCCGCGTCAGCCGTCCCGTCCCGCCCGCCATGCTCCCCGACGAGCGCATCCTCCGAGAAGTGATCAATGGCCTCCGTGCACTCTGACGCCACCTCCGCCAACCCGACCGCGACGCCCGCCGACGAACCCGCACTCGCCCTGAAGATCCTGGTCGCCGGCGGCTTCGGGGTGGGCAAGACCACCCTGGTCGGCGCGGTCAGCGAGATCCGCCCGCTGCGTACTGAGGAGCAGCTGACCGAGGCGAGCCGCGGCGTCGACGACCTCGGCGGGGTGGAGCAGAAGACCACCACGACGGTGGCCATGGACTTCGGCCGGATCACCATCCGGGACGGGCTCTCGCTCTACCTCTTCGGCACCCCGGGCCAGGACCGGTTCTGGTTCCTGTGGGACGAGTTGGCCCACGGCGCCCTCGGCGCCGTGGTGCTGGCCGACACCCGCAGGCTGCAGGACTGCTTCCCGTCCGTGGACTACTTCGAGCGCCGCGGCATCCCGTTCGTCGTCGCGGTCAACTGCTTCACCGGCGCGCGCACGCACGCCGTGGAGCGGATCGGCCGGGCGCTCGACCTGGAGGCGGAGACGCCCGTCATCCTCTGCGACGCGCGCGAGCGCGACTCGGGGAAGAAGGTGCTGATCGCCCTGGTCGAGCATGCGAGCCGGCTGCACGCCGCCCGCATGCTCGCCTGAGCGACCGTCAGGAGGCCGCCACGACGACGGTGATGTCGAACTTGCCGTTCGCGTCGGTGCAGCGCATCGCCTCACCGCAGTTGGTGCGGGTCGCGCTCACCGTCGCGGTGCCGGCCGCGACCGCGACGAACTCCGTCTGCTGCGCACGGCAGCCCACGCCGGGCGGACAGCCGTGGCCGGGGCTGGGGGAGGCGAGCGTCGGGGCGCCGGACTGCTTCAGCACGGCCGCGGAGCTGCTGGTCGGCGCGGGCCAGTAGCCGCCCGTCAGCACGACCTGGAGCGTCTGGCCGGGGTGCAGGGTCACGGTGTGGCCCTTGTCCGCGTTGTGCACGACGACGGTCGCACCGGTGGCCGAGGTGGTACCGCCCGGCGTGCCCGAGGTCCCGCCGCCGGGCGTCGCCGAGGCGGAGGCGGACGCGGAGGCGGAAGCCGCGGCAGAGGAGCTGGAGGCCACGCCGGAGCCTGTCGTCGTGGTGGACGAGCAGCCGCTGAGCAGCAGCACGGCGGAGAGGGCGCCGGCCGCAGCGAGAGAACGCGTGGTGAGGGTGGTGTGCATCGGTCCTCCTGGATCGGTTGCCGATCCGACGCGGAAGCCCGCCAACCGGTTCCCGGTCGTGTCCACGTCCAGCGTTTCCGCTGATCACGCGGTCGACGCAGGCCGGCTCAGTCCTTGCGCGCGGCCTTCTCCTCGGCGGCGCGGTTGTCCTCGTCCTCGGCCTGCTGCGGGGTCGGCGCGGTGCCGCCCAGCTGCTCCGGGAGCCACCAGCGGTCCTCGGGGCCGGCCGGCTGGTCCGGGTACTCGCTCTGTGCGCGCTCCAGCAGAGCGTTCATGGCCTCGCGCAGGCGGCGGGTGACCATGACGGGGCGGTCCTGCGGGGTCAGCAGAATCGGTTCACCGATCCGGATGCTGACGGGCGTGTGGCGCCGGGTCAGGTTCTTCGGCCGGCCCTTGGTCCACAGTCTCTGCGTGCCCCAGAGGATGACCGGCAGCAGCGGCACGTCCGCGTCCGCCGCCATCCGGGCCGCGCCGGTCTTGAACTTCTTCAGCATGAACGAGCGGCTGATCGTCGCCTCGGGGAAGACGCCGACCACCTCGCCGGCGCGCAGCGCGGCCACCGCCGCGTCGTAGGCGGGCTGGCCGTCGGAGCGGTCCACGGGGATGTGGTGCATGCCGCGCATCAGCGGCCCGGAGACCGGGTGCTTGAAGACCTCGTCCTTGGCCATGAACCGCGTCTTGCGCTTGGCGGACTTGTAGGCACCCAGGCCGGCGAAGAGGAAGTCCAGGTAGCTGATGTGGTTGCTGACCAGCACCGCACCGCCGCTGCGCGGTACGTTCTCGGCACCTTCGATCTCGATCTTGAGGTCCAGGCCGCGGAAGGCGGTCAGGGCCGCACCGATGATCGGCGGGTACACGAGATCTGCCACAGTCAGCCCAATGCTCAGCGGGCCGGTGCCCGAGCCTACGGTTACGTCAGCGTAAGTTGCCGACAGCAGATGGTGCCCGCAAACGGCACTCCGTGTCACGTCCGACCCGTCAATAGGGTCGATCTCACACGTACGGTGAGCGGGCCTCTTATTGCGCCTCAGGGTGGGTGGGGGAGTATGGCTCCGAGGGCGCCAGGCGTAAGCTACCCTTCGGTAACAAAGGTGACCAGTACACCAGTACAGGAGACAGGTCGTGAGCTTGA
>NZ_QKYN01000151.1 GCF_003258295.1 Streptacidiphilus pinicola
GGCGGCCCGGCGGGAGCCGTCCAGCGGGCCGGGGCTCCGGTGGCGGACGTCAGAGGTCGGGTCGCAGGAGCGCCAGGTCGGCGGTCGACGGTCGGGCGATGTGTGCGGATTGGGCGGCCCGGCCGGCCTCCGGCCGCACCGTGTCAGCGGTCGTGTCGCAAGAGCGCCAGGTCCGCGGCCGCCAGGCGGGCGATCCGTGTGGGTAGGCCGGTTCGGCCGGCCTCTGGGACCGCGAGCAGGGCCAGCAGCGCCCGGGTGTCGGGGGAGTGCCGCGGCGGGCGGCAGCGCGGGCAGTCGCCGGGGCGGTGGCCGATCAGCCGGCCCACCACCTCGGCGAGCCCGGCCTGGTACGCGTGGCGGGCCACCGGTAGCCCCGCGGCCACGACCTCCGGCGCGGCGTTGCCCGGGGCGACGCCGTGCCGGGCCCAGCGCAGCAGCGCGATGTCGGCGACGCCGTCGCCCACCGCGAGCAGGGGAGCCGACGCCTCCTCGCCGAGGCGGGCGAGCAGGGCCCGCACACCGGCCGTCTTGTCGGCGCCCCGCGGTACGAAGTCCGTCTGCGCGTCGCCCGGAACAACCTCGAAGAGCGCGCCGAGGCCCTGCTCGTCGAGCAGCGCCGCGACCGTCCGCGGGGGCAGCCCGGTACGCCGGGTGCCGTTCTGGACGGAGGCGCGGACGCACCAGCGGGAGAGCGGGTCCAGCCGGACCGAGGGCAGCTCGGCGAGCCGCGCGCGCAGTCCGCCGTCGTCGGCCCGCTGCCGCTCGGACGGCAGGACCACGTCGGAGGCGCCGCTCGCGGGGTCGAAGCAGAGCGCGCCGTACTCGGCCACGCCACCGGCCAACCGGTAGGCGGCGCAGCGGTCCTGGACCTCGGGCAGGGAGCGGCCGGTGGCCACCGCGGTCCGGAAGCCGTGGGCCCGCAACGCGCGCAGCGCCAGCATGCCCTGCGGCGAGGACGCCGGAAAGCCCATGACGTCCGACTCCAGCACGCCGTCGACGTCGAGCACGCACCACGGTCCCCGCGGTTCGTCCTCCAGGTCGGCGAGGAACGCTCCGGCGAGAAAACGCTGCACCGCGCGGGCCTGGGCCCGCCGCGTGTCCGTGGGGCTCCCGAGGGTGCGGGCCTGCACGATCCGGAGCAGGCACCAGCGGGAGGCGGAGATCCGACGGCCGGTCAGCTCCCGGTAGTCCGCCAGGAGCCGCTCCTCGCAGTCGACGCCTCCGTCGCCGAGGTCCGCCGCGCCGGCGAGGTCGTACGCGGCGTCGTAGCTGGCGAGGTTGAGGTTGCTGAAGCCGCCCTCCGCGAAGTCCGTCTTGGCCCAGCCTCCGGCCGTGTCGGCCGCCCAGAGCCGGGGCGCGGTCCGGCCGTCCACCAGGCACGGCCGCTCGGCCGCGAGCAGCGAGGTGACCAGCGGATGGACCAGCGCCGGGCGCAGGACGACGTGGGCGCGGCCGAACACCGGGGCCACCACCCGCGCGGCCACCTCCCAGACCGGTTCGCACCCGGCGAGCCGCAGGCTCCGGTCCTCGGGCACCGCGAGGCGTTCCTGACGGGCCGCCACATACCGGGCGACCTCCGCCGTGGGCACACCGGGCGCCACGACGGCCCCGTCGTCCTCCCCGGGCAGCCGTTCCCGGACCAGCACGCCGTCGGCGAAGCCGTACACCGCCGGGACGAGGTCGGTCAGGGCCGTGGCGAGGGCGACCGGGTGGCGGCCGAGGTAGCCCAGCCCCGACCACTGGGCGACCAGCGGCAGCGCACGCCTCCCCGTCGAGGGCGACACGACCAGCGCGGTCAGCGGCACCGCGAGGTGGGCCTGGCGGGAGAGCGGGCCCGGCGCGCCGACCTCGACCCCGGTGAGCTCGACCCCGGGCGGCAGCAGGCCCGGCAGCAGACCGCGTAGCGCCTCGGCGCCCAGCCGCTGGTGGACCTGCCAGGCGGCCCCGGGCAGGACCACGCTGCGGTACCGGTCCAGGGCCGGCGGCAGCGTCCCGCCCGCGTCGAAGACGGCGAAGACGGGGACGACGGCCTCGGCAGGGAAGCCCTCGCGTTCGGCCCTGGCCGCCACAGCGGCCAGGGAGGCGCCGCTCGCGGGCGGATCGTCGATCACCAGGACCGTGCCGCCCTCGCGGCGCACCGCGGCGACCTCCGCCGCCCGGCCGGGGAGCAGCGCCAGCCCGGGACGGGTCGTGCCGACCAAGACCGTGCGACGGCCCGACTGCCGCAGCGCCGCGCCGAGGAGCGGGGCCAGATAGCTCCCGGAGGTGCGCACGCCGATCACCAGCAGCGGGCGTTCGCGCGTGGGATGCTCGGCGCCGAAGCGTCGGGCGAGTGCCGCGAGGTCCTCCGGGTGCTGGTCGAAGCTGCAGAAGGAGGCCGGCGGCCGCAGCAGTGAGCCCTCCAGCAGGCGGGCGCCGGCGGTGGCCTCGGCGAGCTGCCGGGCCGCCCGGTGGGCGCGGCGCGGGACGTTCTCGTTGTCCGGTCTCCGCGGGTTGAGGACCAGCGCTGCCAGCGCGTCGGTGAGCTCCGCCATCCCGCGCCCCCAGGCGTGCAGCCCGCGCATCGGCGGAGCGCTCAGGAAAGCCTCGGTGGCCGCGTCGAGCGAGCGGCCGGCCCAGCGGACCGCCGTCCCGGAGCGCCGCCCGCCACCCCCCGCGCCGAGATGCTTCACCAGCCGGCGGACCGGCCAGGAGGTGCCCTGGAGCCGGTCCTCGACCACCTGGACGATCCCCGCCGCGAGCAGGTAGGCGTCGAGCCACTGACCGCCGTCGGCCGCGGTGAGCAGCCGGGCGATGAGCTCGTCGACGTTGGCGTGCAGATCCGCCGGAACGGCGCCCGTCGGCTCCGGGCGGCTCACCACGGGGGGCGGCGCAGCAGGAGTTCCTCCAGGTCGCGCGGGGAGGTGGGCCGCCCGAAGTACCAGCCCTGACCCCAGTCGCAGCCCATTTCGCGCAGCCGGTCCGCGATCTCGGCCGTCTCGACGCCCTCCGCCGTCAGCGTCAGTCCGAGGGTGCGGGCCAGTGTGGTGAGCCCGCCGACGATGCGCCAGCCCACGTCCTCGTCCGCGCTCCGCCCGGGGTCGGGCTCGGTGATGAAGGAGCTGGGCAGCTTCAGACCGGCCAGGGGCAGGTCGCGCAGGTAGGCCAGGTTGGACCAGCCGGTTCCGAAGTCGTCCACGGTGAGCGTGACGCCCTTGTCCACCAGGGCGTCCAGGACGCGCAGCGACTCGTCGTGCGGGCCCAGCGCGGTGCCCTCGGTGATCTCCAGTTGCAGCATGGCCGGTTCCAGCCCGGAGTCGGCGAGGGCCCGGCCCACGTCCGCGACCAGCCCCTTGTTGCGGGCCTGGCGGGCGGTGATGTTGACGTTCACCTGCGGCGCCCGCGAGCCGTAGCGGCGCTGCCAGGCCGCGCCCTGCGCGCAGGCCTCGCGCAGGATCCACCGGCCCAGCGGCAGGATCAGTCCGGTCTCCTCCGCGGCCGGGACGAACTCGTCCGGTCCCAGCACGCCCAGCAGTGGGTGTCGCCAGCGCACCAGCGCCTCGACGGCGGTGAGCGAGCGGTCCACCAGCGAGCAGATCGGCTGGTACTCCAGGAAGAACTCGCCGCGGTCCAGCGCCTTGGGCATCCGCACGGAGACCGTGTAGCGGTTGACCGCCTCGGCGTTGGTGCGGGCGTCGTAGAGGGTCCACCGCGCCCCGCCCGCCTCCTTGGCCCGGTAGAGCGTCAGGTCGGCGGCGCGCACGGCCGCGCCCGGGGTGATGGTGCCGACGGCCCGTTCCAGCACGCCGACGCTGGCGCCGATCGCCAGCAGATGGCCGTCGATCAGGATCGGCTCGTGCAGGGAGTTCAGCACGCTGTGCGCGGCCGCCACCGCGTCGTGCTCGCCCTCGCAGTGCTCCAGCAGCACCACGAACTCGTCCCCGCCCAGCCGGGCCAGCAGGTGTCCCAGCGGGCCGAGCGCTGCCGCGAGCCGTCCAGCGACCTCGACCAGCAGCTGGTCACCGGTGGCGTGCCCCAGCGAGTCGTTGACGATCTTGAACCGGTCCAGGTCGATGTAGCAGAGCCCGAAGTGGGCGCCGGGGGGAGCGGTCGCGAACAGCTCCTCCAGGCGTTCGAAGAACGCCGCGCGGTTCGGCAGGCCGGTCAGCGGGTCGTGCGTGGCCTGGTGGCGCAGCCGCTCCTGGAGCCGGTAGCGGTCGGTGATGTCCTCCAGCATGGCCACCTGGTAGCGGGGCGCGCCGTCCTCGTCGCGGATCAGCGAGACCGTCAGGTGCGTCCAGACGACCTCGCCGTCCTGGCGGTAGTACGGCTTGTCGCACTGGAAGCTCTCCCGCTTGCCGGCGATCAGCTCCTCGTAGGCGTTCCACACCTCGGGGGTGTCCTCCGGGTGCACCAGATCGGTGACCTGCCGACCGTGCAGGTCCTCCATGGTGGCGCCGAACATCTCCAGCAGCGAGCGGTTGGCGGTGAGGATCTCGCCCTCGACGCTGCCGACCCCGATGCCGACCGCCGCGTGCTCGAACAGGGCCCGGAAGCGGGCCTCGGAGGCGTGCAGCGCCTGCTCGGCCTCGCGCCGCGCCACGTCGGCCGCGGTGCGGATGGCCTCCTGCTGCCGCAGGGTCCGCTCGCGCAGCGCGCTGGCCCAGGCCGCGGCGAAGGCGCCGGCCGGGTTGTCCGTCCGCGACGGCACCTGGCGCAGCAGTTCCACGGCCTCCACCAGCAGATCCGGGTCGGTGAAGTGCGCGCCGACCAGGGCGGTCGCGGCGGCGCCGGGCCGGCCCTCGCAGATCATCCCCGCCGTCCGGGTGCCGAGCGCCTGCACCTTGGCGGGGTCGAGCGCCGAGCCGTAATGCCGCAGCAGGCCCGTCCAACGTGCCAGGAAGTCGGGCGGCCGGGCCTCGCTCCCGGGCGTCGCGGGGGCGTCCCGAGCGGAGGCCGTGGCGGGACCGGGCGGGGCGGCCGGGTCCTGGCCGCCCCGCCCCCTCGGGGCTCCCGCCTGGGCCGGTGGCCGGTCGGTGGTCACGGCAGCAGCCCCACGCCGACCAGGCCCGGGAGCCGCTCCGGGTGCGGGCCGACCGCCTCGGGGCTGTCGGGGCGCCACTGCGTGAGGTAGACCAGGCCCGGGTCGACGAGCGTGAAGCCGTCGAAGAAGCGGGCGATCTCCTCGTGGCCGCGCATGGTCAGCGGCGTCCGGGTGCGGGCGTAGATGTCCTGGTGCGGGCGGACCTGGTCCGGGCGGCCTTCGCGGTCCGCATGGCACAGCACCAGCGCGCTGCCCGGCGGCAGCGCGTCGCGCAGCCGCGCGACCAGGTCGTGCGGGTGGCCCTCGTCCGGGACGAAGTGCAGCACCGCGACGAGCAGCAGCGCCACGGGTTCGCCGGCCTCCAGAAGGGCCGTCACGTCCGGGTGCGAGAGCAACTCCTCCGGGTCGGTGAGGTCCGCCTGGACGACGCGGCTGAGCGGGTCCTCGGCCAGCATCAGCTCGCTGTGGGCGACCGCCACCGGATCACGGTCCACGTAGACGACCTGCGCCTGCGGTTGCCGTTCCCGGGCCACCTCGTGCACTGGGCCGAGCGTCGGGATGCCGGAGCCGATGTCCAGGAAGCGGGTGAAGCCCGCGCCCGCCAGGAACTGCACCGAGCGGCGCAGGAAGGCCCGGTTGGCGCGCATGATCTTGGGGAGGTCCGGCCACTGCTCCATGGCCTGCCGGGCCATCCGCCGGTCGGCCTCGAAGTTGTGACTGCCGCCGAGGTAGTAGTCGTAGACCCGGGCGGCGTTGGGTGTCTCCAGGTCCACCCAGCTGGGGGACCAGGTCTGCCAGGTGCGACGGGCCACGGTGCGCTCCTTCCCGGTAGGGAGCGGCGTCGGTAGCGCCACGTCAACACTACGAGGCACCATGTTATGACAAATGCCGCAAAAACGGCTTGAATTCGGCCAGGCGGCCCCGGGGCTTGGCATGGGGCGACGACCCCGGCGGGAGACGCATGGCGGGACGAATCGAGGACTACGCGCTCCTGGGCGACCTGGGAACGGCCGCGCTGGTCGGCGCGGACGGCTCAGTCGACTGGCTGTGCCTGCCGCGCTTCGACTCCCCCTCCTGCTTCGCCGCGCTCCTCGGCGAGGAACGCCACGGGCATTGGGCCCTCGCACCCGCCGACGCCGACGGCACACGCCCCGTCAGCCGGCGCTACCTCGGCGACACCCTCGTCCTGGAGACCCGGTGGCGCACCGCCACCGGCGAGGCGCGGGTGCTCGACTTCATGCCGCAGCGCCCGGCCGACCGGGCCGGCGAGCCGCCGCGGCTGGTGCGCCTGGTGGAGGGGCTGGCGGGCAGCGTGGCCATGCGCGGCCGGCTGCGGGTGCGGTTCCACTACGGCCGGGTGGTGCCGTGGGTGCGGCGCACCGGCCACCACCGGGTCGCCGTCGCCGGGCCGGACGCCGCCTGGCTCTCCGTCCCGCCCGGCGTCCACACCTACGGCGCGGGTGAGGGCGCGGACGGCTGCACCCGTTCCGACTTCACCGTCACCGAGGGTGAACGGGTCGCCTTCACTCTCACCTGGCAGCCCTCGCACCTGACCACCGCCCGCCGCTTCGACCCGGAGCGCAGCCTGCGGGAGACCCTGGACGGCTGGGAGAACTGGTCCGCCCTGTGCCGGTACCAGGGGCCCTGGCGCGCCCCGGTGCTGCGCTCGCTGCTGACGCTCAAGGCGCTGAGCTACGCGCCGACCGGGGGCATCGTCGCCGCCCCCACCACCTCACTGCCCGAGTGGCTCGGGGGCCCGCGCAACTGGGACTACCGCTACTGCTGGCTGCGCGACGCCAGTCTGACCCTCGCCGCGCTGCTGCGCACCGGCTATCGCGAGGAGGCCGTCTCCTGGCGGCGCTGGCTGCTGCGGGCCATCGCCGGCGAGCGCTCCGGCCTCCAGGCCCTCTACGGCGTCGCGGGGGAGCGGGCCATGCCCGAGACGGTCGCCGACTGGCTGCCCGGCTACGACGGTTCGCGTCCCGTGCGGATCGGCAACGCCGCCGCCGGACAGATGCAGCTCGACGTCCGGGGCGAGGTCGCCGACATGCTGCACCGGGCGCTGGACGCGGGGATCCCCATGGAGCGCCAGGTCTGGAGCCTGTTCCGGTCCCTGATGGCGACCGTCGCGGCGCGCTGGCGCGAACCCGACGAGGGCCTGTGGGAGATGCGGGGCGGGCGGCGGCACTTCACCCACTCCAAGGTCATGTGCTGGGTCGCCGCCGACCGGGCCGTGCGGATGGCCGAACGCACCGGCCTGCCCGCGCCGCTCGCCGAGTGGCGCGCCCTGCGCGACGCCGTCCATGCCGACGTCTGCGCCCACGGCTACGATCCCGCGCGCGGCGTCTTCGTCCAGGCCTACGGGGACACCGGCCTGGACGCCGCCACGTTGCTGCTCGCGCAGTGCGGCTTCCTGCCCGCCGACGACCCTCGCGTGGTGCGCACCGTCGACGCCGTCCGGGACGGGCTCGACCTCGACGGCTTCGTCCGCCGCTACGACCCCGGCACGACCGGCGACGGCCTGTCCGGCGGCGAGGGCGCGTTCCTCGCCTGCAGCTTCTGGCTGGCCGAGGCGCTGGCGCTCGGTGGCCGCCACGAGGAGGCGGTGGAGTTCTTCGACCGCACCGTCGCGGTCGGCGGCGAGCTCGGGCTGCTGAGCGAGCAGTGGGACCCGTTCGCCCGGCGTCAGCTCGGCAACGCGCCCCAGGCGTTCACCCATGTCGCCCTGGTCAACGCGGCTTTCGCGCTGGACGGCGTGGACTCCCTGGGCTGAACGGAGGGTGAGGGGCGCTTTCGTGGTGGCGCGCGCCCGGATTGCCCTGCATGCACCTTACGGTGTGTCACTCTGCTTGCGCGCTCTGTCATGTGAGTGCTAGCAATTGTCACTGAACGCACCTGCCAAGGGATCCCCCTGACCATGCGGCTCACCTTTCTCGGGACCACTTCGAACAACGGCAACTGCCCCACCCTGTACGCGACCGACCGGGGCACCTTGGTGGTCCAGGGGTACGCGGTCACCGACCCGCTCGCCCGCGAGCAGCTGCGGGACCTGTTGCCAGGGGAGGACGCGGTGGAGATCCCCCGGGAGCTGCTGCAGCATCTCCGCTGAGGCGGGCCTGGGCCGAGCGCGCCGAGGCCTCGGGGAGGGCGTTCGGGAGGGGCGGCCGCCATGACTGACTTTCAGCGCGAACGCGAGGCGCTGGGCGCCTGGCTGCACCGACTGCGCCGGGACGCCGGCCTCAACGGCAAGGAGCTCGCCGAGCGGCTCGGCTGGGCGCCGTCCAAGGTCTCCCGGATCGAGCACGGCCGCCAGACCCCGACCCCCGCCGACCTCGACGCCTGGTCCCGGGCCTGCGGCCAGCCCCACGCCGCCGCCGAACTCACCGCCCGGCTGCAGGCGCTGGACAGCCACTACGTCACCTGGCGCCGTTCACTGCGCGCCGGCCACGCCCCGCGCCAGCGCGTGGGCATGGAGCTGGACCGGGCCACGACGGTGCTGCGCGTCTTCGAACCCGGCATGATCCCAGGCCTGTTGCAGACCGCCGAGTACGCGCGTTCGCTCTTCACCGCGCTCGTCGCGCTGCAGGGGACGCCCGACGACGTCCCACAGGCCGTCGAGGCGCGGATGGAGCGCCAGCGGGTGCTCTACCAGGCGGGCCACGAGTTCCACTTCGTACTGACCGAGGCCGCGCTGCGGTCCCGGCTCTGCCCACCGGAGGCCCACCGCGGGCAGCTGGACCGGCTGCTGGCCGTCGCCTCACTGCCCGGCGTGCGGCTCGGCGTCATCCCCGACGCCGCGCCGCTGCCGCTGGCGCCGCTGCACTCGTTCTGGATGTTCGACGACCGGCTGGTGCAGGTGGAGACCTGGACCGCCGAGGTCAACGTGACCGAGGCGAGCGAGATCGCGCTCTACCGCCGGGTCTTCGACCGCTACGTCAGCGTCGCGCGGTACGGCTCGGCGGCGCGGGCGATCGTCGCGGCGGTGCTGGCGCAGTGCCTGACCGCCGAGCAGGATGATGAAGGTATTGATGCCTCAGTCCCCCCACAATCGGGGCGAGATTCGCAATAACGCGCAATCGGAATGCGCCGCGGGTGGGCCAGGCCCTACCCTCCTGCCATGGCGGACAGCTCACGGGCGATCAGCTGGCTGCTGCGTGCGGCGCCCGTTCCCGGCTCGACCCTGGCCGAATGGAACGGCCGCCCGGACGGCAGCGCGGAGCTGGCCGTCGGCGTCATCTGGGATGTGGTGCGGGCCGAGCTGGAGCTCGGCCTCGAGGCTCTCGACCGGCTGCGACTGGCCGGCCTCGCCGGCCCCGCGCTCTGCGCCGTCGCCGAACGCCTGGTCTCCGTCCTGGTGCCCGTCGGCACGGCGGACTCCTGGTCCCCGGCCATCGCCGGCGTCACCACCGCCGGCCGCGGCCACCCGCTGCGCGTCCCGGTGCCGCGTGTCTGCCACGGCCCCTACCACTGGCTCATCCCGCCGGACGGCAGCGGCTACCTGACCGACCCGAAGCGCCTGCGCTCCGCGCTCAGGCACGCGCAGCGCGTCTACGCGACGGCGGTCCAGGCGGGCTGAGCGGGGCTCAGGCGGACGGTCTGGTCAGAGGAGAACCCGCCCACCGTTGCCGTCGGCAGCGTCGTGACGACGGGCCGGGCGTCAGGTGTGGGGAGCGCCGGCCCTGCCGGGGGGCGAGTCCGGCGCCCGGGCAGAGCCGCACCACCGCCGACCGGGGCCCGTCCGGGACGAGGCGCGCCCACCGGCGGCCGGCACCGTCAGACCGCGACCGAGCCCGCGCCGTAGGGGGCGAGCACGAGGCGGATGACCTCCTCGAGCCGGGCGAACGCGTCCGCCAGGGTGCTGCGGCCGGTGACCCAGGCGACGAGCTCGCCCTGCCACGCCGCGTCGATGAGGTGGGGGACCACCTCCCGTGCGGCGGGTGGGACGTCGGGCATCAGGGCCAGCAGGGAGGCCCGGCCGGTCGCCGCCATCGCGTCGACGACCTCGCTGGCGAACGGGTCGGTGGAGACCGAGACCGTGACCAGCAGGCGGGCGAGGTTGGGCTGGCGCTGGAACGCCCGCATGCCGCGGCGGACGAAGCGGACCACGCGGTCGCTGCCGCGCGCGGCCGGGACGGAGCCGCGCAGCTCCGCGGCGAGGTCGTCCATCAGCTTGCCGCGCCAGTCCGACGCCGCCGCGGCCAGCAGATGGTCCTTCGAGGAGAAGTAGCGGTACGTCGTCCCGAGGGCCACCCCCGAGCGTTCACTGACCTGCTTCATCTGCAGGCGTTCCACGCCGGTCTCCGAGACCAGGGTGAGGGCCGCGTCGATCAGGTGCTTCCGGCGTTCCAGCTGGCGGGGAGACATGGTCTCGATCGGCCTCGGTGACAGGTCTACCTTGGACACGACGCCATGGTACCGGGAACCCCGTTGCACGTGTATGACGCCTCGTCAACCGGTTCCGGACCACCCGGGCCCGTGACACGTCCCAGGCACGTGGCGCGAGGCGCCGGGGGACGCCTGGGCGCCCCCCGGAACAGGAACGGCGTTCTCGTCCGGCGGTCAGGTCAGGGTGATCTGGCCGCCGCTGACGTCGATCTTCTCCTCGGCCAGCGGTCGCGGCGCCGGGCCGTTCGCCACGGTGCCGTCGGTGATGTGGTACTGGCTGCCGTGGCAGGGGCAGTTGATGGTGCCACCGGAGACGCTCCCCACCGTGCAGCCCGCGTGGGTGCAGACGGCGGTGAAGCACTTGAAGCTGCCGGGGCTGGGCTGGGTCACCACGACCTGCTGTGTCGCGTAGACCTTGCCGCCGCCCACCGGTATGTCAGAGGTCGGGCCGAGCACGGTGCCCGTGCCGCCGCCGGGCGTGCCGCCCCCGCCGCCCGCGTTCGCCGAAGGCGCGGAGGAGGGCGCGGCGGACGGCGCGGAGGCGCCGCCGCTGGAGCAGGCCGCGAGCAGCGCCGCCGCGCCCGCGACGCCCGCGCCGGCGAGAACCGTGCGGCGGGCGGTGGGCTGGGCGGTGACCGGGTCGGTGTGCTCCGGGGTGGTCGTCATAGGTACTCCCGAGGTGTGAGGGACCGTCGGGGAGGGATTACGCACGAAGGGCCGCTGCGGTTCAACCGGGCTCGGATGTGTTCAGGTGAGCAGCGACCGTGCCTGCTGCCACGACTCCGGGTCGGCCGCGGCGAGCAGGCCGGTCCGGTCCTCGCCCGGGAGGTAGCGGGAGCCGTCCAGACGGCGGGCGTGGCCGCCCGCCTCCTCCAGCAGCAGCGTGCCGGGCGCGTGGTCCCACGGCAGGATGCGCCGGTACAGCACGAAGTCCCGCTCGCCCTCGACCACGCGCGGGTAGTCGACGCCCGCGCAGCTCGCCCCGCGCCCGAGCGAGGCGAAGCGGGACGCGGCGGCGGCGACGCGGGCGCGGTCCGGCGCGTCGAGGAACCGGGTCATCACGTCGCCGTGGAGCCCCGCGGCGCCGGCGGGCGCCGGGTCCCGGCGCAGCCGGAGACCGTCCCGCCATGCGCCGGAGCCGCGCTCGGCGACGTAGGCCGTGCCCTCCACGGGCCGCAGGATCCAGCCGGCCACGGTCTCGCCGTCGCGGACCAGCGCCGCCATCACGGCGAACCCGGGGCGGCCGGCGACGAAGTTGCCCGTGCCGTCGATCGGGTCGACGACCCACGCGGCGGGCGACTCGGTGAGCGCCCGCGGCAGCGTCGGATCGGCGGCGGTCGCCTCCTCACCGACCACGGGCGCGTCCAGCAGCTCCCGCAGCCGACGGCTGATCAGCGCCTCGGCCTCGCGGTCGGCGACGGTGACGAGCTCGCCCTGGCTCTTCTCGCTCACCTCACCGGCGGCGAGCGACCCGAACCGCGGCAGGATCACGGCCTCGGCCGCCTCACGCAGGATCCCGGTCACGTCGTCGATCTTCATGGCGGCAAGCTTAGGGCCTGTCATGGGGACACCTCCCGGCCGGAGGCCGGGGTACCCCCATGACAGGCCCTGGGCCCTCGGCTCAGGGCGCCGTGGAACGGGCCGCGTACGTGGCCACGCGGGCCTCCAGTGCCTTGCGGCGCTCGGGCCACTCCTCGGCGACGATCGAGAAGACCGCCGCGTCGCGCAGGTGGCCCTCCTCGCCGGGGACCCAGGAGCGGGCCGACTGGCGCAGGACGCCCTCCAGGGTCGCGCCGGTGGCCGCGATCGCGGCGCGGGAGCGGGCGTTGCGCGCGTCCGTCTTGAGGTCGACCCGGGCCACGCCGAAGCGCTCGAAGGCGTGCCGGAACAACAGCAGCTTGGCCTCGGCGTTCAGGCCGGTGCCCTGGGCCGAGGCGGCGAGCCAGGTCCAGCCGATCTCCACGGCGTAGAGCGCGGGCGGCGCGGTCCAGTCGGTCCAGCGCGGGTCCCAGAAGGCGGTGCAGCCCACCGCCCTGCCGCTCGCCCGCGAGACCTGCGCGTAGGGCACGAGCCGGCCCGCCGCCCGCAGGGCGTGGTGGCGGTCGATGTAGGCGGCCACCTCGTCGGGGCCGGGGACGACCGTGAAGCCGTAGGAGTCCCGGTTCTGCGCGCCCGCCTCCGCGAGGTCGGCCGCGTGGTGGTGCTCCAGCGGTTCGAGGCGCACCAGCGTGCCCTCCAGCGCCGGTGCGTCGAAGGTCGGTTCCATGCGCGGCTCCCCGGAGTCTCGGTCGACGCGGCCGACCCTAGCTTTCGGCAGGAGCGGCCGGCACCGGGATTTCTCAGCCCTGGGCCTTGGGTCTGCGCTCGCGGATCAGGGCCTCCTGGACCACCGAGGCGACCAGGCGGCCGTCGCGGGTGTAGAACTCGCCCTGGGCCAGGCCCCGGCCGTCCGAGGAGGAGGGGCTGCGCTGGGCGAAGAGCAGCCACTCGTCCGCGCGGAACGGGCGGTGGAACCACATCGCGTGGTCGAGCGAGGCCAGGTTGATCTGGGAGGGCTCGGTGCGCTCGGCGCGCGGCACCTGCAGGTGCAGGGCCGCGGTCGAGGCGAGGGTCAGGTCGGAGAGGTAGGCGAGCGCGCACACGTGCATCAGCGGCTCGTCGTCCGGCAGCGGCTGCGCCGACTTCAGCCAGACGAACTGCTGCACCACGCCCGGCAGTTCGACGGGCAGGCCGGGGCGGTCGCGCGGGATGATGCGCATGTCCAGGGTGAGCTTGCCGGTGGTGCCCCAGTAGTTCTCCGGGCCGCCGGCCGCCCAGGCGGCGTACGGGTCGGGCAGGCCCTCCGGGCCGGGCAGGTCGGGTATCTCGCGCTGGCGGTCCGGGCTCTCCTCCGGGGTCTTGAAGGAGGCGGAGAGGGTGAAGACGGCCTCGCCGCCCTGGATGGCGGTGACCCGGCGGGTGGTGTAGGAGCCGCCGTCGCGCAGTGCGTCGACCTCGTAGACCAGCGGGCGGCGCGGGTCGCCGGGGCGCATGAAGTACCCGTGCAGCGAGTGGACCAGGCGTCCGGTGCTGACCGTCCGTCCGGCCGCGACCAGCGCCTGCGCGGCGACCTGCCCGCCGAAGGCGCGCAGCGGCGCGCCGGCGTGGCACCAGCCGCGGAACAGGCCCTGGTCGATCTCGTCGAGGCGGAGCAGGTCGACGAAGCCCCTGATCTCGGTCGGCTCGGCGGGCGAGACGAAGGCGTCGGGGGTGTCGGGCTTGGGCGGTGTCGCGGCTGTCACCGCCCTATCGTTTCAGACCGCAACTGGGTGATCGGTGTGATGTGTACAACCTTGCCCGCTCAGCGTCGGAACTCACCACCCAGCTTGCGGAAGTCCCAGGAGGTCAGCGTCTCCGGGGCGATCCTGAGCCAGGCGTGGCGGCCGTCGTGGAACATCGTCTCCCCGAAGCCGTACTTGAGCGCGAAGATCTTCTCCACCGGCTCCAGTTCGGGCACCGGCCCGGCGCCGGTCCGTGGCGCCTCGCCGACGGGCTCGACGGAGCCGGTGATCTCCACCCCGCACAGCTCCCCGTACTCCTCGCCCGCGTCCACCACGACGGCGATCCGCGGGTCGGCCCGCAGCTCCGTCCACCGGCGGCTGCGCACGATCGAGTACAGCCAGAGTGCGGAGCCGTCCCAGGCGAACCAGAGCGGTGTCACGTGCGGGCGCCCGTCGGCGGAGACGGTCGCGACCCGGCAGGTGCGCTGTGCGCTGAGGAACGCGTCGCGTTGCTCGGGGGTCATCATGATCCGGCGTCCGTGCCGTTGTGCGCGCATGGCCTTCCCCCTCCCGCCGTCATGGCGGACGATGAGGGCTCCAGTAGAACGTGTTCTCGTTCTATGTGCCAGAGGGTGGGAGGATCCGGATGGGCCGCTTCGAGACCCTGGACTACGAGGCCGGCGAGGACGGCGTGGCCTGGGTGACGCTCGACCGCCCGGAGGTGCACAACGCCTTCGACGCCCGGATGATGCGCGAACTGCGCACGCTCTGGCGCGAACTGCGCGAGGACGACGCCGTCCGCGTCGTCGTCCTCACCGGCGCGGGCGAGCGCGCCTTCTGCACCGGCGTCGACCGCGGCGCCCTCGGCGATCCCGAGCTGCGCATCGGCACCCGCGGCGGTACGCCGCTGCATTTCGACGACCCCGGGGACTGGATCAGCCCCAAGACGGCCGGCGACCTGTGGAAGCCGGTCGTCGCCGCGGTCAACGGGATGGCCTGCGGCGGCGCGTTCTACCTGCTCGGCCAGGTCGAGTTCATCATCGCCGCCGAGCACGCGACCTTCTTCGACCCGCACACCAGCTACGGCATGGCGGCGGTGTTCGAGTCCATGGCGATGCTGCAGCGCATGCCCCTCGGCGAAGTGATGCGGATGCAGCTGATGGGCGCTCACGAGCGGCTGAGCGCGCGGCGCGCCCACGAGATCGGCCTGGTGCAGGAGGTCGTCCCGGCGAGCGAGCTGCGCGAGGCCGCCGGGCGCGTGGCCGCGACCATCGCCTCGCAGCCGCCGCTCGCCGTCCAGGCGACGCTGCGGGCCGTCTGGTACGCGCAGGAGCTCGGTTACCGGCAGGCGCTGGAGGTGGCCAAGACGCTCGTCCAGGTCGGCAACGACCCGCAGTCCCTGGCGGAGGGCCAGGCGTCCTTCGCCTCCGGCGCGCGGACGCCGTGGCGGCTTCGATGAGGTCTCCTGACGGATGATCGCCGGGTGCGTAGGCTGCGGCGCATGACGACGACGAAGTTCTCCTGGGAGACGGAAGCCGCGCGTTACGACGAGTCACGCGGGGGCGAGGCGCGGGCCCAGGCGGCGGCGGAGGCGCTGGAGTCGCTGCTGCCGACCGGTGTCCGCCGGCTCGCCGACGTCGGGGGCGGCACCGGGATCATCGGCCGGCGGCTCGTGCGGCCGGACCGCGAGGTCTTCGTCCTCGACCTGACCCACGCGATGCTGCGGCTCGCCGAGGCCCGGCTGCCCGGACACGCCGTCCGCGCGAGCGCGGACGCGCTGCCGTTGGGTGACGCGACGTTGGACGCGGTGACGAGCGTCTGGCTACTGCACCTGCTGCCGGACTCCCGGCCGGTCCTCGCGGAGTTCGCCCGGGTGCTGCGGCCCGGCGGCGTGCTCGTCTGCACCGTCGACAAGGACGCCTGCCACGACGTCGGCAGCGACATCGACGAGGTGCTGGGCGAACTGCGGCCACGCCGGGGCAACGCCGTGGGCGCGGCCGAGCAGGACGCGACGGAGCGGATCGTCGCGCACGGAGCGGAGTTCGGCCTGGAGCCCGTCGGCGAGGCGGCCTTCACCGCGCACCTGCGGGGCACCACACCCGCCACCCTCGCGGACCTGATCCGCACCGACCGCTACCAGTTCTGGGCCCGCCGCCTCGCCCCGGCGGACCGCGAGCGCATCCTCGCGGACCTCGCCGTGCTCCCGGGCCAGGACCGTCGCCGCCCGGACCCGAGCTTCCGCCTCCTCGCCCTCCGGCGAGTCTGACCGCGGGGGCCGCCGCGCCCGCCCGTGGCCTCCGGCCGGGGCGTCGCGTGGCTGTGCGAGATCAGCCGGCGTGCCCGCGCAGCTGCGTGCCCGTCAGGTGCGGGCCGTGACGGAGTCGTCTTCGTCCGGGTGGGAGGCGGGGGGCTGCAGGTCCGGTGGCACGCGGATGAGCGACTGGGTGTCGGCGTCGGCGTCCTCGTGGGCGCCCGGGGCGGCGATCGGGCGCCACCAGGCGCGCTGGGGGAGCGGTTCGGCGGGTTCGAAGGGCTCGCCCGGGCGCGGGGTGGCGACGGGGACGTCGTGGGCGAGCCCGGCGGCAAGCGTGCGTTCGATCGGCTCGTCCCACGGGTGCGGGGCGAGATCGAAGGTGCACCAGTGGATCGGCAGCAGTACGCCGCCGCCGAGGTCGAGGTGGGCGCGCACGCCCTCCTCGGGCGTCATGTGGACCTCCGGCCAGAAGCGGCTGTAGGCGCCGACCTGGATCATCGCCGCGTCGAACGGCCCGTGCTGGGCGCCGGTCTCGGCGAAGCCGTGGAAGTAGCCGGTGTCGCCGCTGTGGTAGATCCGGTGGCCGCCGCCCGCCACGATCCAGGAGGCCCACAGCTGGTAGCGGCTGGTGCGCGGCCCGCGCGAGCAGTAGTGGCGCGCCGGCGCGGCGGTCAGCGTGAGCCCGGCGACGCGGGCGGACTCGTGCCAGTCCAGCTCGACGATCCGCTCCGGCGGGACACCCCAGAACTCCAGGTGCGCGCCCACGCCCAGCGGCACCGCGAACACCGCGCCGCTCGCGCCCAGCGCGCGGACGGCCGGCAGGTCGAGGTGGTCGTAGTGGTCGTGGGAGATCACCACGACGTCGACCGGGCCCAGCTCGTCGGGCGGGATCGGGCCCGGGTGCAGCCGGCGCGGGCCGAAGCCGGGCAGCGGGGAGCAGCGCTCGCCGAAGACGGGGTCGAACAGCACCCGCCGTCCGCCGATCTCGGCCAGCACGCCCGCGTGGCCCAGCCAGGTCAGCCGCAGGCCGCTCGCCGGCGGGACGGCGAGCTGCTCGGCGGTGAGCCGGTGCACCGGGACGGCCTGGGCGGGGCGGCGGCGCGCCCGGTGCTCGGTCAGGCCGGCCTGGAGCGCGGCGAGCGTCGTGCCGGGCAGCAGCCGCCGAGTGCGCACGGGGTTGCGGAAGGCGCCGTCGACGAACTGCGGCGAGCGCAGGATCCGGGCGAGCCGCTCGCCGCTCGGCTCGGTGGCGTCACCGAAGCCCTCGGGGCGCAGCTGCCGGATGCGCCCGAACCGGGCGACCCGCTCGGGCAGGGGCACGGAGAGCGAGGGAAGGGAGGTCTGCGGATCCAGCAGCAGGGACGGAGAGGACGGTTCCGCGGGCAGCGAGGACCCCTCGGGACGGGCACGGCCGGGCACAGCACCTCCAGGAGACGGGGTGGACTGCGTGACGATCTTTCGCAGCGTACCCGCGGGACACCCGTGTCGCCGGGCGGCAGGAGGGGCCGTGCCCGGTCGGGTCAGGCGTAGAAGCGGGTGATCGTGTCCGCGACGCAGTGCGGCTTGCCACCGTCCTTGCCCGTGATAGTGAAGCGGACCACGACCTGCAGGCCGCCCGGCACCTCGTCGGCGGAGACCAGTTCGGCCGTCGCCCGGACGGACGAGCCGACCGGGACGGGTGCGGGGAAGCGCACCTTGTCCGAGCCGTAGTTGACGGCCATCCGGATGCCCTCGACGCCGTAGCACTCCTTGGCGAGCACCGGGATCAGCGACAGGGTCAGGTAGCCGTGCGCGATGGTGGTGCCGAACGGCCCGCTCTTGGCGCGCTCCGGGTCCACGTGGATCCACTGGTGGTCGCCGGTGGCCTCGGCGAACAGGTCGACGCGCTTCTGGTCGACGACGTGCCAGTCGCTGCTGCCGAGCTCGGTGCCGACGGCCGCGGCCAGGTCTTCAAGGGTGGCGAAGATGGTCATGGTCGGGAGGGTATCCCCCGGCCCGGCGCACCTGAATGTGGCGCAGCTCACCGACGCCGGTCGGAGGACGGGGCGCCGGGCCGGGGGATACCCT
>NZ_QKYN01000152.1 GCF_003258295.1 Streptacidiphilus pinicola
CGCCCACGCCGGCGATCCTCGGTGCGCCCGCGCCGGCGCGTCCGCACCTGCACCCGCTGCCGCCGGGGACGGGCCCGCCGGAGCCGGGTGACAGCTCGTCAGTCCTGCGCATATAGGCCGGGGTCCCGCCGGCCTCGCCCCCGCGCGGGCGCGGTCGGAGACGATCCCGACCGACGACGCAAGGACTGACTCCCTATGAACACACCCTCTCGCCGCGCCGTTCTCGGCGCGGGCCTCGCCGTGGCCGGAACCGGACTGCTCGCCGCCTGCGGCGGCGGTGACCCCGGCGCCAGCTCCTCCGGCGCGAACGGACGGCAGCCCGACGCGGGCACGCTCGTCAGCCCGGGCGGCCCGCAGGTGCGCGCCGCCGACGCCAGGCGTCGCGCCGACGGGCGGACGCAGGCCGTCGCCCTGACCGCGACGGCCGGTCCGGTGGACCTCGGCGGTGGACGGACCGTCACCACCTGGACCTTCAACGGGCGGCTGCCCGGCCCCGAGATCCGGCTCACCGCCGGGGACACGCTCGCCGCCCGGCTGGCCAACCACCTGCCCGCGCCCACCTCGGTGCACTGGCACGGCCTTGCGCTGCGCAACGACATGGACGGTGTGCCGCCGGTGACGCAGCGTGCCGTGGCGCCGGGCGCCGGCCTCGACTACCGCTTCGTCGCCGACACGCCCGGCACCTACTGGCTGCACCCCCATGTCGGCGTCCAACTCGACCGCGGCCTGTACGCGCCGCTGATCGTCGAGGACCCGCACGAGCCGCTGCGCTACGACGACGAGTGGGTGGTCGTCCTCGACGACTGGCTCGACGGCGTCACCGGCACCCCGGACCAGGTCCTCGCCGAACTGGGCAAGGGCATGGGCGGGACGGGCTCCTCCGGCTCCGGCTCGGGCGGAATGGGAGGCATGGGAGGCATGAGCGGGATGGACATGTCCGGCGGGTCCGCGACCACCGGGGTTTCCGGCACGGCAGGCGGCGGTTCCGGCGGATCGTTCATGCTGATGGGGGCGACCAGCCCACTGCTCGGCGGGGACGCCGGCGACGTGGACTACCCGCTCCACCTGGTCAACGGTCGGGTGCCGGACGATCCCGAGGTCCGGCGCGCCAAGCCCGGCACACGGCTGCGGATCCGGCTGGTCAACGCCGGGGCCGACACCGCGTTCCGCGTCGCCCTCGGCGGCCACCGGCTGACGGTGACCCACACCGACGGCTACCCCGTCGCTGCGACGCAGGTGGACGCCCTGATGCTCGGGCCGGGGGAGCGCTACGACGTGCTGGTCACCCTCGGCGACGGCGTCTTCCCGCTCGCCGCGCTCGCGGAGGGCAAGGGCAGGTCCGCCCGCGCCCTGGTCCGGACCGGCTCCGGCGCCGCGCCGGCCACGGGGGTGCGGCCCAGGGAGCTGGACGGCCGGTTGCTGACCGCGTCCCGGTTCCGGGCCGGCGAGGCGGCGCGGCTCGCCCCGCGCACGCCCGACGTCGTGCACCGGATCCGGCTCACCGGCGGCATGGGCGCCTACGACTGGGCCCTGAATGGGCGGAAGTTCGACATGAACGACCCGGCCGCCCATCCGTTCACCGTCCGCGCCGGACAGCGGGTGCGGCTGGAGTTGAGCAACGGCACCGACATGTGGCACCCGATGCACCTGCACGGGCACACGTTCCAGCTCGGCGCGGACGGACCGCGCAAGGACACCGCGATCGTGCTCCCGGGGCGGACGGTGGCCTGCGACTTCGACGCCGACAACCCCGGTCAGTGGCTGATCCACTGTCACAACGCCTATCACGGCGAGGCCGGGATGATGGGTCTGCTCGGTTACCTCAGGTAACCGGAGGTCAGGCCGCGCCGTCTCCTTCCCCGCCGCTCCCGCCGCCGTCCAGGAACGGGCAGGTGTCGGGGCGAGCCGGGGCCCAGGGCATCGGGCGGTGCCGGAAGGCCGGGGTGGCCAGCGGGTCCGGCGGGTCGTAGTAGCGGTGGAAGACCGCCGTCGACCCGCTGGACAGCGGCGGGACGATCCAGCTCCAGTCCGCCGGGACCTTGCGGCCGTGGCGCTCCTCCCGCTGGATGTGGGACAGGAACCGCCGCGACTCGGTGTGGTGGTCCGCGATGGTGACGCCGACCCGCTCGAAGGAGTGCAGCACCGCCAGGTTCAGCTCGACCAGGGCCCGGTCGCGCCACAGGGTGCGCTCGTCGCGGGCGTCCAGGCCGAAGAGCTGGGCGACGACCGGCAGCAGGTCGTAGCGGTCGGCGTCGGCCAGGTTGCGGGAGCCGATCTCGGTGCCCATGTACCAGCCGTTGAAGGGTGCGGCGGGGTAGTGGATGCCGCCGATCTCCAGCGTCATGTCGCTGACGGCGGGCACGGCGTGCCAGCGCAGGGCGAGCGCGGCGAAGCCGGGGTGGTGGGGGTGGACCAGCGGCACCTCCCAGACGGCGTCCTCGGGCAGCTCGTAGCACTCGGGCGGCCGGTGCGGCGCCACCTGCACCATCAGCGGCAGCACCTCGAACCGGCCGTGGCCGCCCTTCCAGCCCATCTCCTGCAGCAACGCGGTGTGCCGGGCGCTGCGCGGGTCGTCGGCGTAGCGCACCAGCTGCTCGTTGAGCAGCCGCGCGGCGGGGCGGTTCGGCCGGTCGGGAGCGAAGATGCTGATCACCGGGCGGATTTTGCCGCCGTTGGTGGCCATCCGCAGGTGCTCGAAGCACTCGTAGGCGATGTCGTCGGGGTGGGTGAGGTCCCGCAGGTCCCGCACGATCAGGCTCTGCCAGTAGAGGCGGCCGATGCAGCGGGCGGAGTTGCGCCAGGCGATCCGGGCGCCGTAGGTGAGCTCTTCGGAGGTGTGCGTGTAGGTGCCGAACGCCGCCACCGAGGCCGCGATCTCCCGCACGCGCTCGTCGGGGTCGCGGGCGCCCGGGTCTTCCTGGGCGAACTGGCGGACGAAGGACTCGGCCGCCCACAGGAGCGAGGCACGCGAGCGCGCCGTGGTCACGCGCGGACCCCCTGGGCCGGAATGCGGTCCAGCCGGCCGGGCAGCGACGCCTCCAGGGCGGGGACGTCGAACGGGTCGTGGCGCAGCCGGCTGTGCGGCACGCCCTGGTCCAGCAGCACCTGCACGACGCTGGTCACCATGCCGGGCGGGCCGGCGACGAAGGCGTCGTGGCGGTAGAAGGGCCCGAACCTGCGCAGCACCTCGGGCAGCGTGCCGGTCAGGCCGGGGATCCGTTCGTGTGAGACGGCGGCGCGGACGTTCAGCCAGTGGTTGCGCTGGGCCAGCCGGAGCAGGTCCTCGAACCCGTAGAGCTCGTCGGCGGTGCGGGCGCCGACGAAGACGTCCACGTACCGCCGGCCCTCCGAGAGGTCGATAGCCTGCTCGACCAGGGCCTGGATCGGCGCGAGACCGGTGCCGCCCGCGACCAGGACCAGGTCGCGCTCCATGTGCGGGTTGAGCACCAGCTCGCCCTGGGCGGCGCCGAGCCGGACCCAGTCGCCGGCGCGGGCGTGGTTGACCAGGGCAGGGCTGACCTGGCCGTCGGTGGCGGCCTTCACATGGAAGGTCAGGGTGCCGTCCGGGCGTGGCCGGTGGGCCATCGAGTAGTAGCGCCAGGTGCGCGGCTGCCAGGGCGTCTCCATGCTCGCGAACTGGCCGGGCACGAACGGGTAGGGCATGTCGGGCAGGACGGTGATCTCCGCGATCCCCGGGCCGCGCAGCCGGTGGTCGACGATCCGGGCGTTCCAGAAGGCGGGGTTGACGGCCGCGTCGTCGTCGGCGGCGTCCGTCATCATCTGCGCCACCAGGCCGTAGGCGCGGGACCAGATGTCGGCCAGGCGCGGGGTCCAGGCGTCGTGGGCGAAGCGGGCCAGCGAGTCGAGCAGTGCGGCGCCGACGGCGGGGTAGTGGGCGGTGACCGCGCCGAACTTGCGGTGGTCGCGACCGAGCCGGCGGCAGAAGTGGGCCAGGTTCGCCGGGTCGTCGACGAGCTCGACCAGGTGCAGCAGGCCGCGCAGCAGGCGGTCCCGCTGGATGTCCAGGTTGGCCGGGAAGAGCTGGCGGACCTCGGGGTGACGCTGGAACAGGATGGCGTAGAAGTAGACCGTCATCTCGTCCGCGAGCGGGCGGACGCGTTCGATGCTCGAGCGCAGCAGGGCGATCTCGTCCGTGCGCAGGGGGTGTCCCGGAGAGGGCTGTGCGGCGTTCACGAGCGGGCGGATCCTTCGGTGCAGGGGCATGCCAAAGAGCGCCGCGCTCACGCGCGCGCGAACAGGCAGAGGAGGGAACTGCGTGGCGACCTTACCCCTTGGTAAGCAGTACGTAGGTCCGATAAGCGCTCATGTGTTCTGTTCTGCAAGGGACTTTCACGCCTGGGGCGAGTCGTGCGCCTGATGTGGAGGAGTCGGGAGTGCCGTCCGGGTCAGAGCGCGACCACGACCAGCGCGGTGTCGTCCGTGACGCCGCCCGTCGGCAGCAGATCCAGCAGGACCGCGTCCGCCAGCGCCTCCGGATCGGCGCCCTGATGGCGGCTCAGCGAGTCGGCGAGCAGCCGCAGCCCCGCGTCGATGTCCCGGTCGCGGCGCTCGACCAGGCCGTCGGTGTAGAGGACGAGCGCCTCCCCGTCCGCGAACGGCGTCCGCGCCCGGGGGCGGACGATCGGTTCGGGTCGGGCGTCCAGTGGCGGGTCGGTGGCCCCGTCGAGGAACTCGACGGAGCCGTCGCCGCGCAGCAGCGCCGGCGGCGGATGCCCGGCGCTGCTGTAGGTGACGGTGTGCCGGTCCCAGTCCAGGAAGGCGGTCACCGCCGTGGTCGAGCCCGCGCCTTCCACGAAGCGCGCGTACCGGTCGAGCACCTGCAGCGCCTCCGCGGGCCCGAGTGCGACGCGGGAGGCGGCGCTGAGCGCGCTGCGCAGCTGGCCCATGACGCAGGCCGCGTCCAGGCCGTGCCCGACGACGTCGCCGACGGAGACCACCATCCGGTCGCCCTCGGGCAGCGGCACCAGGTCGTACCAGTCGCCGCACACGTTGAGCGCTCCTGTCGCCGGCCGGTACCGCACGGCCGCGCGGTGGGCGCCCAACGGCTGCGGCGCCGGGAGCATGGCGCGCTGGAGTGCCAGCGCGATCTCGCGCTCCTTCGCGTTGGCCTGGCGCAGCCGTTCGTTGACCTGCTGCAGCTCCCGGGCCCGGGCGTAGAGCTCGGCCTCCAGGTGTCGGTGGGCCCCGCTACCCGGTCCGCCCGCCCGGACCAGGGCGGTCACGTCCTCGGCGCGGTGCAGCAGCAGCGCGACCGTGCCGTCCGGGCCCATGACGGGTGCGTTCAACGGACTCCAGTAGCGTTCCTGCCACTCGCCCGGGTGCTCGGCCGACTCCACGTCATAGCGTTGCAGCGCCATCGCGTCCCGCTCGCCCGTCTCCAGCACCCGCAGCAGCGAGGCCCGCAGGTTGTGTACGCCCGTCGCGTCCGGATCGTCGGGGTTGTCGGGGAAGACGTCGAACAGGTGGCGGCCGAGCAGCTGCTCGCGGGAACGGCCCGAGGACCGGCAGAACTCCTCGTTCGCGTCCGCGTAGACCAGGTCCGGGGTCAGCAGCGCGACCAGGCCGGGCTGCGCCTGGAAGACCTCCCGGTAGTCGATCCCCGTATCGGTCATGATCAGCCGCCCTCGACCGCGCCGGCGTGCTGGAACGCGCCGACTCGAACACCCGCGTCGATAGTCACGATACGAGCCGGGATCATGGATTTCCCGGCGAGGCGCCCCGGCCGGGGTCCCGGTGCCCTCCTCCACTCCGGACCACCACCTCGTCCAGCGTCTCGGCGTCGCGCAGGATCGTGAAACGCACCGCGCCCTCGGCCTCCGGCACGAAGCCGTACACCGGCGGCATCGGCAGGCTGTTGTAGTGGTACGGGGCGGAGAAGTAGTACGCGCCGGTGTCCGGCACCACGACCAGGTCGCCCGCCGACAGGCGCGGCAGCAGCCGCTCCCGGGCCAGCAGGTCTCCCGAGAAGCAGCACGGCCCGGCCACGTCCTGTACTTCCGGTGCGGCGCCGCTCGGCCGGCCCTCGGAGTCGTGGGCCAGCACGCGCAGCGGCCACGCCTCGGGCGCGTAGGCGGAGCGCGCCGCGAGCTGCGCACCCGCGTGGGTGAGCGCGATCCGGCGACCGCCGGAGGTCTTGGTGTACTCCACGCGCGCGGCGACGAAGCCGTTGCGGGCCATCACCGCCCGCCCGTACTCGGTGACCAGCCGGAACGAGCCGTCGAGGAGCTCCGGCACCGCACGGCGCAACACGGCGACGTGATCGGCGAAGGACGGCCCATGGTCGCGGTGGTCGCCGTCGGCGTCGTCGTCGCCGAGGACCGCGAGCCCGCCGCCGAGGTCGATCCCGACCACCTGGCCCGGCCGGCTCCGGTTCACCTCCCGGGCGAACGAGACCGCCGCGCCGACCCCACCGGCGTTCAGCTCCAGCGGCACGCCCTGCGAGCCGACGTGCACGTGCACCCAGCGCAGCCACGGCCTGGCCCGATAGGCCGTCAGCAGCCGTTCCCGGTTGCCGGGGTCCGCGAGCGCGATCCCGAACTTGGTGGTGCGGCCCGCCGTGGAGACCGCCTCGATCCCGCCGAGGCCCACCTGCGGGTTGAGGCGCAGACCGATCCGCGGCTCGGGCATCCGCGTCCCCAGCTCCGCGACGAGGTCGTCGACGCGAGCCAGCTCCTCGAGGTTGTCGACGTTGACGGCGATGCCCTCGGCGAGCGCCGAGGCCAGCTCGGCGCGCGTCTTGACGGGAGAGTCGAGCACGATGCGCGCCGGGGCGAACCCGGCCGCGCGCGCCTGGGCGAGCTCGCCGGGGCTGCTGACCTCGCAGCCGAGACCGTGCGAGCGCAGCGCCGCCAGCACCGGCACCAGCGGATTCGCCTTCGCGGCGAACGCGTGCAGTACGTCCAGCCCGGCCGGCCAGGCCGCGCGCAGCGCCTGCGCGCTCTCGCCGATCCCGGTCAGGTCGACGAAGGCGGCGACGGGCGAGGCCACCGGGTCGAGCAACCCTCGCACGACGGCGGCCCGCACGGCCGCGTCCCGTCGGGCCGTGCGGGTGGAGAAGGACGGAGACATGGATCCCCTCGGCGGGAGGACGGACGTCCCCCCAGGGTGCAACGGCGCCGCCGCCGGGCGCGGACGCCACGCTTGTCAGCGGTGCAGCCCCCGCGCCTCAGCGGGTGAGCGCGGCGCGGAGTTCGGTGACGGTCGGCGCGCCGCCGACCGAGCCGTCCGCGGCGCGGTACAGGCGGCAGGAGACGCTCGGCTCGGCGCCCGGTGTCGCGAACGGGTCCGTGCCGTCGACCAGGACGGTGGGGGAGCCCGTCATGCCGAGCCGCTCGGCCTGCGCGAGCTCGGTCACCTCGATCTGCTCGATCTCCGCCGCGACCTCGGCTTCCGGGCCCGCCAGCGCCTCGGCGAGCCGCGCGCGGACCAGCGGCCCGTTCGGGCAGTCGGGAACGGTCAGCACGGTGATCCGCATCGTGGTGTCCTTCGGGCGAGGGGAGGGCGTTTCCTCGGGGTCTCCCTTTCACCGTAGACCCGGGCGTCGTCCCTCCTCCCCCCGGAGGAGGGACGACGCCCGCACACCCGGCCCTACCGCGCGCGGCCGGTCCGCTCCGCGAGGAGGCGGGCCACGGCGGCCGGGTCGTCGGGGGTGATCGTGGGGCGGATCCGGCGGCCGACGTCGAGCACGAGCGCGGTGTCCTTGTGGGGGCGCCGGGTGTCGAGGTTCCACCAGTGCACGAAGTCGCCCGAGCCCCAGATGCGCCACCGGCGCACGCTGTTCGCGTCGCTGAGCGGGAGCGTCTCGACGCCGCGGATCGCGGTGTAGGGGATCCGCTTGGAGCCCCACGGATAGTACCGGTGGATGGCGAGGCCCTGCTCGTCGCAGACCACGCCGCCGTCGTCGTAATCGGTCATGGTGACGCTCTCTCAGGGGGTCTCGGGGGCGAGGATGAACAGCCCGGCGACCTTCTCGTCGGCGTCGAAGGCGACGCGGGCCTTCATGTCGCCGGCCTCGTAGCGCAGCGGGATGTCGACGACCGTGTGGTCGCCGATCCGGCGGACGAACGGCTCGCCGTCGCCGAAGCCCTCGTACGCGCCGACCAGGCCGGCGACCGCGGCCAGGGCGTCGCCGCGCACCTCGTCGGTGAAGGCGGCGAGGACCTGGGCGTCGAAGGACGGGCGGGCCTCGTCCATCCGGCCGTCCAGCACGGCCGTCACGATCGTGATCGCGCGCTCGGCGGCGTCCGTCATGCGCACCGTCTTGTCCATGGGTTCTCCCGTCCGGGGATCGATGGGTTTGCCGAACCGCTGGAAGGCGGCCTGGCGGGTGACTCCGAGCAGGTCGCCGAGCTCCTGCCAGGTGTGGCCGGCGTCCCGGGACTGCTGCACGCACAGGCGCAGCACCTGTTCGGCCAGGCCGTCGACGTCCCTGGCCAGCCGGACCAGGTCGAGATAGGCCGGGGCGGCCAGGGGGCCGGCCACCGCGCCGGACAGCGCCGAGGCCTGCTCGGCCAGCAGGTTGCTCAGGTCCACGAGGGTTCGTGGGGAATTTCCCATGTGTCAAGGATGCCTTTACACCCCACCCGCTTGTCAATGATTTCTTTACAGCCGACCGACCCCTCGCCGCGCGGACCGCACGTCAGGTACGTAGCGTGACGAAAGCGAAGAAAAGCCAGCAAAGGGAAGCAAGGGAAGAGAGAGGACCGGCACCCTGTCCAGCCTGATACGTGCCGCCGCGGCGGAGCCCGCCTCCCCGTCGCGGTCCCGTCTGCGTGCCTCCGGCCGACCCGCGGCGTTCGCGGTCGGCGCGTACCTGCTCGTCCGGCTCGTCGGCCTGCTCGTGCTCTGGTCCTGGGCCGCCAGCCACCACAAGACCCTCGGCTACCTGCTCGGCCGGACCTGGGACACGGTCTGGTACGTCGGCATCATCCAGCACGGCTACGACAGCGGCACGCCGCTCTTCAGCAACATGGCGTTCTTCCCGCTCTTCCCCTACGCCGCGCGGGGCTTGACGCTCGTCTCCCCACTGAGCGCGCCGGACGCGGCGATCGCGGTCGCCTGGATCGCCGGCGCGGTGGCGGCCTGGGGGCTCTATGCGGTCGGGAACCTGCTCCACGACCGGCGCACCGGGATCGTGCTCGCGATGCTGTGGGGCGCTCTGCCGCACGCCGTCACCGAGTCGATGGGCTACAGCGAGGGTCTCTTCACCGCGCTGGCCGCCTGGACGCTGTACTACGTCCTCACCGAGCGCTGGCTCGCGGCCGGGACGCTCTGCCTGCTCGCCGGGCTCACCCGGCCCACCGCCGTGGCCCTCATTCCCGCCGTCTGCCTGGCCGCGCTGATCGCGCTGGTCCGGCGGCGCGCGGGCCTGCGGGCCGCCGCCGCGATCGTGCTGGCTCCGCTCGGCTGGCTCGGCTACCTCGCCTTCGTCGCGCACCGCACGCACCACCTGGACGGCTGGTTCCGCATCCAGAAGCTGGGCTGGGGATCGGGCTTCGACGGCGGCGTCTACACCCTGCGTGAGGGGCGGACGGTCCTGGGCCGGGAGATGCCGCTCGACCTCTACCTGGTCACCCTGGTGCTCGCGGTGGCCGTGCTGCTCTTCGTGCTCTCCGTGCTGGACCGGCAGCCCTGGCCGCTGCTGGTCTACAGCGGGCTGCTGCTGGCCGTCACCCTGGGCGGGTCCGGCTACTACAACGCCAAGGCCCGCTTCCTGGTCGTCGCCTTCCCGCTGCTGCTCAAGCCGGCGGTGGCGCTCGCCCACGCACGCCGTGGCACGGTCGTCTCGGTCCTGGTGTTCCTGACCCTCGTCTCGGCCTACTGCGGCGGCTATCTGCTGCTGGTCTGGAACCACTCGCCCTGAGGCGGCCGGACCTCTTGACCGTTCTGGCCGCCGCTATCCGCGCGGTGCCAGGTAGACGACGTAGTCGGTCCCGCCGTCGCGCCCGACGACCGTGTGCCGGCTCCAGGCGCGCGCGTAGGCGGGGACGCCGTCGCCCGGGTAGAGCAGCAGCGCGGTGGGTTGGTGCGGTGCCTCGCGCAGCAGTCGGGCCGCGGTGATGTTGGTGTCGTTGCCGCTGGTCTCCACCGCGCGGCAGCCCGTGTAGTAGCCGAGCGGCTCCGCGTCCTCGCCGGTCAGCAGGCAGTTGCCGGTCAGCCCGAGCCGTGCGAACCGCGGCACCACGTAGGGCTGATCGGCGCGGGAGGCCACGGTGTAGGCGACCTCTTGGGTCAACTGCAGGTACTGACCGGTCAGTTGCCCGGCCAGCGCGAGGCCCGCCACGGCTGTCAGCGCACGGCGGCGCCGTCGCGAGCCCGTGGTGACCAGCCAGGCGAGCAGGCTCGCCGCCGGGACCAGCAGCAACGCGTAGGCGGGGAGCAGGAAACGCGGCGCCGAGTAGTCGATCAGGAACAGGTAGGGCACGGCCACCGAGAGCCCGCACAGCGCGGGCACGAGCGCCGCGCCGAGCCGCCCGGCCCGGCGTTCCACCAGTACCCCGCCGACGACGAGCAGCGGCAGCAGCAGCCACCAGACGGCCAGTTCCAGCGGCTTGTGGTTCCAGCTCACGTCGCACGGCCGGCACAGGATCGGTCCGTCGATGGAGCGCAGCGCGTCGCCCACGGCCCAATGCAGGCCCAGACCGCCCTCGTTGAGGCTGGACAGGTGCAGGCGCTCGCCGATGCCGCCGAAGCGCGCGTACGCCTCGGCGATCCACTCCGCCGTCCCGGCGAGCAGCCCTCCGCAGACCGCCAGCAGCGGCAGCAGCCGGCGTCGCAGCAGGGCGAGGCAGAACAGCGGCAGCCCCAGAAAGGCGGCATCGCTCGGACGCATCAGCGCGGCCACGGCCAGGGCCGCGGCCAGCCCCAGCAGCGGGGGGCGGGCAGCCGGGCGGCGCAGCGCGTCGAGGAAGCAGCCGACGGCGGCGAGCCCGGCCAGGGCTATCCAGAGGTTCGGCATCGCCTGCGGCCCGTAGTACTCGGCGACCCACAGGCTCGCGAACAGCGCCCCGGCCAGCGCCAGCACGCGGGTGTCCCGCACCCGTCGCCAGGCGAGCAACGCGAGGAACAGCCCCAGCGCCGACAGCAAGGAGAGGTAGACCCGCAGCGCCACCGTCGAATGGGTGACGGCGGCCAGAGGCGCCACCACCAGCGTGATCCCGCGCGACCTCGGGGCGCTGAAGAACTCGGCGGGCAGGTGCGGGGAGACCTGGCTGACGTACACCGTCTCGTCCCAGCCCAGCCCCATCGACGGCGTGACGAACACCAGCTGCGAGATCGCGTACAGGCCTGCGACCAGCGCGATCCAGAACACCGATCCGCCTCCCGGCAACCGGGACGCCAGCCGGGAACGCAGCGCGCGCAGCGGCGCCGCGCCGGACGCCGTCGGGGCGGGCGTGGACGTGGCAGCGATGGCGGAGCCTCCTTGCGCGGACAGGCTGCGGGGGCGCAGCCCCGAGCACTCTACGGGGGCAGTCTGTCCGGTTCACCTGGCAATTTCCTGTATGCCCCATGGCGATCGGATGACCGGAGGGTTCTGCTCCGCAAGAGCGCCTCAAGCGATGGGGCTCTACCAGGTGCATCCGACGGCGTTCGAGGTCTTCCTGTCGCGGCTGCCCCCGCCGGGTGGGGCCGCCTGACCGTCAGCCCACCAGCACGACCTCGAGCGTGCGCGGGCCGTGGACGCCCTCGACGCGATCCAACTCGATGTCGCTGGTGGCGGACGGACCGGAGATCCAGGTGAGCGGGCGGGTGGCGTCGAGCAGCGGGACGGCCTGCGGGAGCGAGGCCACCACCTGGTCGGCGCTGCCGACGACGCAGACGTGGTGGTCCGGCACCAGGGTGAGCGCCCGGCGGCCCTGCCCCGGGCCGGCGTCGAGGACGAGGGTGCCGGTCTCCGCGATGGCGATCCGACAGCCGGTGACCACGCTGTCGATCGCGTCGAGTTGACGTGCCGTCAGCGGCTGTTCAGGATCGTCGAGGTGCTGCTCGGCTCCCTCGGCCGCGGCCAGCCACGCGGTGGGCAGCCCCGGTGGCACGGCGACGCTGCGCGAGCCGTGGTCGGTGAGCAGGCGGGCCAGCAGCGCTGGCAGTTCGGCCTCCGTGCAGCGGTGGACGCGGGCGCGGTAGTCGGCGAGGTTCTCCGCCAGCAAGTCGACGACGGCGGCATGGTCGTCGTCGACGTGCGCGGTGCGGTAGTCGCGGGTGACCGGCGGCGGCTCGGGTGCGTCGGCGACCGCGGCGCGGATGCGGGCGAGGATGGCGTCGCGGCTGCTCACGAGGTCGGCTCCGGAGGGGTCGGCGGTTCGGTGTGGTGGTGCTGCCACCAGGAGCGGAAGGACTCGGCCGGGAGCTGCGGCAGGTCCCGGGTCTCCGTCCACGCCTTCGCCGGGCCGAGCGGGAGCCTGCGCGGGTGGAGTGCGCGGGTGGCGCTGGCCGCGCGCTCCGCCGCGGCCAGCGCGGCCGGGTGCTCGAACAGCCAGGTGGCGGCCTGCATGGCGGCGCGCTCGGCGCGGTGGCCCGGCTGGCCGGCGACCTGCTCGCGCAGGTGGACCAGCACCTCCGGAATGTCGATCGCGACGGGGCAGACCTCGTAGCAGGCCCCGCAGAGCGACGAGGCGAACGGCAGCGACGCGTCCACCGCGCTGGTGGTGCCCCGGAGTTGGGGTGTCAGCACGGCGCCGATCGGGCCCGGGTAGGGGGAGCCGTAGGCGTGCCCGCCCGCGCGCTCGTAGACGGGACAGACGTTGAGGCACGCGGAGCAGCGGATGCAACGCAGGACCTGCCGCCCCACCTCGTCCGCCAGCGTGTCGGTGCGGCCGTTGTCCAGCAGCACCAGGTGGAAGTCCCGCGGGCCGTCGCCCTCGCTCGTTCCGGTCCACATGGTGGTGTAGGGGTTCATCCGCTCGGCGGTGGAGGAGCGGGGGAGGAGCTGCAGGAAGACCTCCAGGTCCTGCCAGGTGGGCAGGACCTTCTCGATGCCGACGACGGAGATCAGCGTCTCCGGCAGCGTCAGGCACATCCGGCCGTTTCCCTCGGACTCCACCACGACGAGCGTCCCCGTCTCGGCGATCATGAAGTTCGCTCCGGAGACACCGACCTTCGCGCGCAGGAACTTCTCCCGCAGGTGCAGGCGCGCCGCCTCGGCGAGATCGGCCGGCCGGTCGGTCAGCCCCTCGGGCGCGGGCCGGCCCCAACGGGCCATCTTCTCGGCGAAGATGTCCCGGATCTCGCCGCGATTGCGGTGGATCGCGGGCACCAGGATGTGCGAGGGCAGGTCGTCGCCGAGCTGGACGATCAGCTCCGCCAGGTCGGTCTCGTAGGCGGTGATGCCCTCCGCGGCCAGCGCCTCGTTGAGCCCGATCTCCTGTGTGGCCATCGACTTGACCTTGACGACCTCCGTCTCCCCGGTGGCCTGCACGAGGTCGGCGACGATCCGGTTGGCCTCCGCGGCGTCCGCCGCCCAGTGGACGGTGCCGCCTGCGGCGGTGACGTGCTCCTCCAACTGGAGGAGGTAGGTGTCGAGATGGCGCAGCGTCCGGTCCTTGATGCGCTTGCCGGCCTCGCGCAGCACCGCCCAGTCGTCGAGCTCGCCGACGGCGCGGGCGCGCTTGTCGCGAATCGTGTGGGTGGCGTGGCGCAGGTTCGCACGCAGCCGCGTGTCCCTCGTCGCCGCCTTGGCGGCCTGCGGGAACGCGGGCATGCCCAGATAGGTGCCGCTCATGCGGGACTCCAAGGGGTCGTCTCGGTCGCGGCGAGGATCTCGGCGAGGTGCACCGCCCGCAACGGGGCATCCTGGCGCCCCGAGTTCTGTCGTCGCAGCATGCCCTGCAGGTGCAACAGGCAGGAGTTGTCCGCTCCGCAGAGCACCTCCGCTCCGGTGGAGCGCGCGTTGGCGATCTTGTCCGCGCCCATAGCCGCCGACACGTCCGGGTTCTTCACGGCGAAGGTGCCGCCGAAGCCGCAGCACTCCTCCGCGCCGGGCAGTTCTGCCAGCTCCAGCCCCTTGACCGCGCGCAGCAGCCCGAGGGGCCTGGTGCCGAGACCCAGCATCCGCAGGCCGTGGCAGGAGGGGTGGTACGTCACCTTGTGCGGGAAGTAGGCGCCCACGTCCGTCACGCCCAGCACGTCGACCAGGAACTCGGTGAGCTCCAGCAGGCGCGGCGTCACCGCCTGTGCGGCCCGGGCGAGTTCGTCGCCGCGGCCCTCCGCCTGCGCCTTCGCGCCGATGCGCGGGTAGTTGTCCCTGACCATCGCCGCGCAGGAGCCCGAGGGGGTGACCACGTGGTCGTAGCCGTCGAAGACCCGCTCCATCCGCCGCACCAGGGGCTCCGTCAGGTGCCGGTAGCCGGTGTTGAACTGCGGCTGTCCGCAGCAGCTCTGCTGCTCGGGGAAGTCCACCCGCACGCCCAGCCGTTCCAGCAGCCGCACCGTCGCGATCGCGGCACGCGGCAGCACGGCGTCGTTGACGCAGGTGGCGAACAAGGCGACTCGCACGGCGGCGGTCCTCCTGACGGTCGGCACGTCGGATGAGGACACTACCGCGTGGGCTCAGCCGTTCGTCAGCGGGCGGCAGGCGATCGGCCGGCGCGGGTGCTGGTGGCTGCTGGTGGGGAGCATCCGGGCCTCCAGCCGGTCGTTGATCTCGACCTGGATGATCCCGGTGTCGTCGCGGTAGACCGGATTGCCGCTGGGGCCGATGGCTCCGGTCGGGTGAACGATCACGACGTCGTCGGTGCCGCCGCCCGCGTCCTCGCTGGAGAAGACGAGCTCGAAGCTGCCTTCGTGGTTGGTCATCACCGTCTCCTCAGCGCCGCGGGGCGAGCCTGCACCCCCAGTATCAGCAGTATCGGCGCGATCGGCCGGATCGGCGGGGCCGGCCGGCCCCGCCGGATCAGCCCAGGTAGCCGAGCTTGCGGGCCTTGGTGAGGTGGTTCATCACGGTCTTGCCGTTGCGGCCGGTCGCCTCGGCCAGCATCTTCACCGAGGTGGTGGTGTGCGCGGGGCCGCAGGCCTTGTAGGCACGGGCGAGGGCGCGCAGGTAGTCCTCGGTGATGCTGCCGCGGCCACCGGCGGTGAAGGCCTGCAGCGCCTCGACGGCCTCGTTCAGCTCCCGGATGGCGTCACCGACGGCGCGGCCGCTCGACTGGGGCCGGGCCAGCTTGACCTCGCGCAGCACGGTCGAGGAGATGCCCTGCTGGTGGACGCGCTGGCCGCGGGCGTTGGTCAGGTTCTCCGCGCCCTCGGCGGGGGTGACGTGGATCTCCACCGGCAGGTGCGACTCGTCCGACCAGACACAGCGGATCGCCCAGCCACCGATGACCTGGACCTCTTCGATCATGCCCCGGATTGTAGTCGCGCGCTGGCGGATGCCGTGCGGCTGTGCCGTGTCTGCGTGCGGTGCGAAGGCGCAGGCCAGGCGGGGCTTTGCGGGTCGGGAGGGGGTGTTCGGGAGCCGTCAGCGGGCCGTGCCCAGGCCGGAGGGGCGCAGGAAGTCCTCGGGCGTGATCCGGCGCAGCTCGCGCCGGACCGAGCGCGGGAGCGCGGGCGGCTGGGCCGGCGGGGCGACGAGCATCACCGGAGTGTGCGTCCGGGCCAGCGCCTGGCGGCGCACCCGACCGCGCAGCAGTCGGGCGAGGCGGTGGCGGGTGCCCGCGCCGAGGACGAGCAGGTCGTCCGGGCGGTCGGCCAGCCAGGTCAGCGCGAGCGCGGCCGGGCCGCGCACCACGAGGCGTTCGATGCACGGGCCCTGCGGCGGCGTGCTGCCGTCACCGGGCTCGGAGAACGCGGAGACGAGGGCCGCGTCGAGCCGTTCCATGGCCGCGCGCTCCCAGATCCGGACCAGCTCCGGATCGGGCGCCGCCCGATAGCCGGCCTCGCCGCCCGGCGGCTCCCAGGCCAGCACGGCCACCAGCGCCCGCCCGCTGCGCCGGGCCTCGGCTGCGGCCAGTCGGACCGCGGCGGCGCTGCTCGCGGAACCCGTCACGCCGACCACGACCCGGGACGGCCGGACGAGCGGGGAGAGTTCGGTGCGTTGTGTGTCCTTCATAGGGACAAGTCTTCGACCTGCGCGTCTCCGGCAACAGTGGCAGGTATGCCGTGGTGCGGCGAAATCCTGCCATGCCTGGACGGAGTGCGGGGGCGACAGGGGTGTGTGTGAAGCTATGGGCTCGAGTCGGCAGGATGAGAACAAAGATGCGAGCAAAGGGGACGGGATGAATCCGCGCCAGTTGAGCCGCGGTCAGCAGGCGCTGGCGGTGATCGTGGTCGCGGGGACCGTGGCCATCTCACTGATCGGCTTCGTCGGCTCCTACGACGCGGTGCTGCGCCTGGCCCAGCGCAACGGCTTCGGCTGGTTCTCCTACCTGCTGCCGGTCGGCATCGACGTCGGCATCACCGTCTTCCTCGCGCTGGACCTGCTGCTGACCTGGATGCGCATCCCCCTGCCGATCCTGCGACAGCTGGCCTGGGTGCTGACCGGCGCGACCATCGTCTTCAACGCCGCGTCGGCCTGGCCCAACCCGCTCTCCAGCGGCATGCACGGTGTCGTGCCGCTGCTCTTCGTCGCCGCGATCGAGGCCGCCCGGCACACGGTGGGACGCCTCGCACAGATCGAGGCCAACCAGCTCTTCGAACGCACGCGGCTGGGCCGTTGGATCTTCGCGCCCGTCGCGACGATGCGGCTGTTCCGCCGTCGCGTGCTGTGGGAGCTGCGCTCCTACGAGGAGGCACTGGAGCACGAGCGCCGTCGCCTCGTCTACCGCGCCCGGCTGCGCTCGGTGTACGGGCGGCTGTGGCGCTTCAAGGCGCCTGTTGACTTCATCCTGCTGCTGAAGCTGGCCAACCTCGGCGAACCGCTGCCCGAGTTCAAGCTGGACGCGGTGCCCGTCCTGCCCGGGCTCGCCCTGCCCGCAGCCGCTGAGACCACGCCGGTCGCCCTGCCAGGCCCCGCCGCTGACGCCACGACGACGGCGCAGCCGCTCCAGCCCACGGCGGTCACGCCCGACGGGGCGGCCGCGCCTGCGGAGCCCACCGTTGCCGGCGCCATCGGTCCCGCTGAGCCGGCCGAGGACGCCACGCCCGACGAGGCCACCCAGGCGGTCCCGGGCGAGGGGGCGGAGGGGGAGGACGCTGACGCCACGCGTGCGCAGCAGCCCGCGCCGCAGGAAGGCGCCGTCGACCCGGGGGAGCACGCGGTCATCGCCCCCGCGCCGGCCGTGGTGCCCGCGTCCCCCATGCGGGTGACGGCGCCGGCGACCGTGGAGCGGGCCCGACCGGCGCTGCCCGCCCAGGGAACCGCTCTGGACCGGTACCGCGCCGCGTTCATGGACTACACCCACCACCACGGCGACCACCCCGACGCGGACCAGCTCGCCAAGTGGCTCTTCGAGCAGTACGGCGTCACCGGGCGCACCGGCGAGGCGCTGAGCTCCGGTCATCTGCGCCGCCACCTGCCCGGCTTGAAGGAGGACTGGCAGGCCGCGCAGGCCGCCGCCCCGGTCGAGTGAGAGTCGCGAAGCGACGTTGACAGGCGGGTCGTGTGTGAGCGGTACGTACAAGGATCACTGTTAGCGTCGTGCTGTGGACGCTGTGAACGAGGCACGCACGCCGGTGAAGGCAGAGCAGAAGTCCTCCGTCCACGCGAGCTCCGCGGCGTCCCCGCCCAGACTCGGATGGCTGGACGCCCTGCGCGGGATCGCCGCCCTCTGCGTGGTGTTCCAGCACGTCGCCCCGGTGATGCTGTGGCAGCCCTACCGCCTGGAGCACCCGCGCCTCGATCTCGGCATGCTGGGCGTCTTCCTCTTCTTCCTGATCAGCGGTTACATCGTGCCGGCCTCGCTCGAACGACGGGGCGACATCCGGGCGTTCTGGGTCGGGCGGATCTTCCGCCTCTACCCGCCCTTCCTGGTGGTCGTCGCCGTGGCGGCGCTGCTGCCCGTCGCGTCCGCGGCCGTGGACTCCCACGTGTACCGGCAGTGGCAGGACGGGGTGGGCGGCCTACTGATGCTGCCCGACCTGCTCGGGCTGCACGGCGCGCTGCGGGTGGCCTGGACGCTCACCTACGAGATGGTCTTCTACTACCTGGTCACCGCGCTGTTCGCGCTCCGCCTGCACCGGGCCAGCGGACCGATCGCCGTGGCACTCACGGCCGTCGGTGTTCTCGCCGGCAGCTCGCTGCCGCTCGGGTTCCTCCTGGCACAGGCCGGTGACGTGCGCCTGCTCGCCGCCGCGGCCGCGCTGGTCGTGCTCGCCGCGCTGGCCTGCTGCCTCAGCGGCAACCGCACGGCGACCCGGATCGGCGCCGGCCTGCTCGGCGGACTGGCGCTGACCCTGGTCTTCCTCAACGGCCGCACCGCCGGCTTCGAGACGATGGCGATCCTCGCGACCATGTTCTCCGGCACCGCGATCTACCGGGCGGAACAGGGCCAGATCAGCCGGACGCAGGTGCTGCTCTGCTGCGGGCTGGTCTTCGTCGGCAGCCTGGTCGCGGGCGCGCAGCAGGGCGGCCGCTACCTCGGCCTGCTGTGGACCGACTCCGCCGGCAGCTGGTGCGCCGGCTTCGCCGTGGCCTGGGCACTCTTCGGCCTGGGCTGGCTGCTGCGACGCCGTACCTTCCCGCGCTCCCTCGTCTGGCTCGGGGCCGTCAGCTATGCCGTCTACCTGCTGCATGTGCCGCTGGTCAGCTGCTTCCGGTGGGCGTTCGCGGCGGGGCGGTGGCAGCCTGACAGTCCGTACCAGGAGCTGCTCTGCTCGGCCGTGTTCCTCGCGGTGCTGCTCGGCGTCAGTCACCTGGTCCATCAGCTGGTCGAACTCCCGGCCCAGAAGCTCGGCCGACGCCTGACCCCGACTCGGCGGCCCGACTGACCCGGCGGCCCGACTACCCGGCCGGGCTGACGGTCAGGGCGCCCAGACGCGGTCCGCATAGGCGAGGAAGTTGCCGCCCATGATCTTGGCGATCCGCTCCTCGCGGTACCCGCGCTGTTCCAGCAGGCGTATCAGGGTGCGGAACTGGTCGACGCCGCGCAGGTCCTCGACGAAGGGCAGGGTGTCGCTGCGTTCGCCCGCCGCGCCGACGCCCGCCCGGGCGCGTTCGGCGACGTGGGCCGCCAGGCGCGCGCGGTAGGCGTCGAGATCGTCGACGGCCGTGACCGGGCCGTCCGTGCCGATGCCGACCGCGTCCTCGCCGCAGACGTCGACCGCGTGGACGATGTGGTCGACCACGTCGGCGGCGCTCGCGTGGCCGCTCAGGGTGAGGAACGGCATGAAGTAGATGCCGACGAAGCCGCCGCGCTCCGCGACCAGGCGCAGCTCCTCGTCGGTCTTGTTGCGCGGCAGGTCGGCCAGGGCGCGACAGCCGGTGTGGTTGATCGAGACCGGCGATACGGAGGTGCGCGCGGCGTCGAGGCAGGTGCGTTCGCCGCTGTGGGAGAGGTCGACCATCAGGCGGTGCTCGTTGAGCGCGGCCACGGTCTCGTGGCCGAGCTCGGTGAGGCCGCGGTTCTCCGGGGCCATCGAGCCGTCGCCCAGGTGGTTGGCCTGGTTGTACGTCAGCTGGACGACACGGACGCCGCGGCGGGCGAAGAGCGCCACCCGCTCGGCGATCCCGGCCCGCTCCTCGCCGACGGCCACGGCGTTCTGGAAGCCGTAGACGACTCCGATCCGGCCCTCGGCGTGGGCGCGCCGGATGTCCTGCGCGCGGAGCACCTTGAGCAGGTGCTCGGGGCGGGCGGCGATGATCTCGTCCCAGACGTCCAGCTCGTGCAGGGTGTGCGGGTAGGGCGGCAGCTCGCCCAGCGTGTAGCCGAGGGTGATGTTGACGGCGGTCAGGCCGGAGGCCTTCGCCTCGGCCAGGGCGCGCGCGTCGATCACGAGCTCCTCGCTGGTCTGCTGCAGCTGGGACGCGGCCTCGGGCTCGGCGTTCGGGTTCTCCAGGCCGCCCAGTGCGTTGACGATCGGGAAGCCGGGGCGGTGGGGGTCGGTCGCGGTACTCATGCCTGCTCGGCTCCGTTCTCGGTCGGGGTGCGGTCGGTCAGGGCGGCGCGTTCGGCGTCGAACGTGGCCCGGTCGTGGCGACGGCCGCGCTTGACCACGTGGACCACGCTGCGCAGGGCGGTGAGCGAGGCGGCCGGATCCTCGTCGAGGACGACGAAGTCGGCCTGCTTGCCCGGTTCGAGGGTGCCGAGGCGGTCCGCGGCGCCCAGGCTGAGCGCGCCGCCGTGGCTCGCGCAGCGCAGCGCCTCCGCCGGGGCGAGACCGCAGCGGTCGACCAGGTAGGCCAGCTCGTCGAAGAGCGGCGGCCACGGCTCGGCCGGGTCGGGATCCCGGTCCGTGCCGACGCAGACCGTGACGCCGGCGCGCAGGGCCTGGCCGGTGAGCGCGGCGCTCAGGCCGTCGTTGGCCAGGGCGCGGGCGCGCTGCTCCGGATCCTCGGTCTCGCGGGAGATGGTCGCCCACAGGCTCGCGGTGGCGTCCAGGACCGTGCCGCGGCGCCGCATCTCGGCGAAGAGCGCCCCGAGTTGCGCGTCGTCGCCCCCGGCGAAGCGGGCGTAGTCGACGGGCGGCTTGTCCTGGTACGTCGTCAGCGGCCGGTCGGCGGCCTCGTGGACGAGCAGGTGGGCGTGCGAGACCGAGTCGACGCCGGCGGAGACGACCTGGCCGGGCGTGGCCGGGAAGACCGCGGCGTGCGCCCAGACCGCGATGCCCTGTCGGTGCGCCTCGGCGGTGATGGCGGCGACGAGCTCGCCGGGGAGGTTGGCGTAGATCTTGACCGCCGTCGCGTAGGTGCCACGGGCCATGGCGACGGCGAGCGGGAGGTCCGTCCCGGCCGTGATCGCCTGCATCCACGGCACCTGGCCGGGGGTGGCGCCCTGGGAGACCTGCCAGGTGCGCGGATCGTCGAAGAAGGTGGGGCCGGCCATCAGCGCCGCGTAGTGGATGTCGGGCGCGACGAGCTCGCCGACCAGGGCGGCGCGGGCGATGTCCGCGACCTGGCGCAGGTCGTCGGCCATGTCGCGGGTGGCGGTGACGCCGCCGAAGAAGTCGCGCCGCAGCGTCGCCTCGGCCAGCGGCCGGTCGGGCGGGGTGGCGATGTGCTGGTGGGCGTCGATCAGACCGGGGATGACATGGCGTCCGCCCAGCTCGACGACCTCGACGCCGGACAGCTCGGCGGTGGAGAACTCCGCGTCGGCCGCCACCCGCCGGATCCGCCCCTCGGTGACGAGGATCGTCACCCCGGCCCGCGCGGGCGCGCCCGTGCCGTCCAGCAGCGTGGCCCCGCGGTACGCGACCTCCATGACCCGCCCCTTTCGGTTGATGTTCGGGAGCAGGTGTTGCAACAGCTGAAACATCTGGTTCAATGCTTGCAACACCATCTGGAAGCACACCCTAGCCGACCCCTCCGACAACCGGACAGCCCCCGGATCGGGTGAAAGGAGCGCCCCGTGCCCGCGTCATCGAGCTCCGCCGTCGACAAGGCGCTCGACCTGATCGAGGCCGTCGCGGGCTCCGACCGGCCGCTGCGGCTCGCCGAGATCGCCGAGCAGGTGGGTCTGCACCGCGGCACGGCCTACCGCGTGCTGGTCGACCTGGTCCGCCGCGGCTGGGTGATGCGGGTGGGCGACCACTACCTGCCCGGCACGGCCGTGCTGCGGCTCTCCCGCTCCGCCGCGGCGACGTCGCTGGCGGGTGTCTCGCGCCCGGTCCTGGAGGAACTCGCCGAGCAGACGGGGATGATGGTCAACCTTCAGGTGCTGGCCGACGACCGGGCCCGGGTCGTGGACGTGGTCCGTCCGGACCGGCTGGAGATGATCAGCGACCTGCGCGACGAGCTGCTCCCGGTGCACCGCTTCGCCGGGCCGCTGGCCCTGGTCGCGGCGCTGCCGCCGCCAGCGCGCGAGCCGTTCCTCGGCCCGGCCGAGGCGGAAGGCCACCGTATGGAGGGGCCCGAGGGCCTGCTCGACGCACTGGAGCGGGCCGCGCGCACCGGCTTCGCCGTCCAACGCGGCCGCGCCGAGCGGCTGATCGGGTCGCTCAGCCGGGCCGTCACGCCCACGCCCGACGCCCCGCCCGTCTGCGCGCTCACCCTGGTCGGGCCGGTCGGCGAGTTCGACGACGAGCATCTGACCGCGCTGGAACGCCGCCTGCGCGAGGCCACCGACCGTCTCGGCGGCGAGCTGGCGCGCCTGACGGCACCCGGCGCGGGCCGCCGCGGCTCCGGTGACGGTTCCCGCCCGGGCGGGGCGGCCGAGCCGAGCACGACCGACCAAGAGGAGGGGAAGCAGCCGTGACCACCGAGCCGTTCCTGGTGCTGGACGAGGCGCGGACAGGCGCCGCCCTCACCGACGCCGACACCCTCGGCGCCGCGCTCACCCGCGCCCTGATCGCCGTCGCGCGCGGCGAGGCGTCCACCCCACCGCGGATCGCCGCCCGGACGCCCCACGGGCTGCTCGGCGCGATGCCCGGCCACGTCCCGGGCCTGGGCCTGGCCGCCAAGCTGATCACCGTCTTCCCCGACCCGGAGCGCCCCGGACGCAGCAGCCATCGCGGTCTGGTCGCCCACTTCGACGAACGCGACGGCCGGCTGCTCGCGATACTCGACGCGGAGCCGCTGACCGCGGTGCGTACCGCCGCCACCGCCACACTGGCGCTCCGTACTCTTGCCCGCACCGACACCCGTCGGATCGCCGTGATCGGCACGGGCGCTCAGGCCGCCGCCCAGCTCGCCCAGTTGGTGTCGCTGACGCGCGGTTCGGGTTTCGGGGCGGGGGCGGAGCTCGTCGTCGCGGGCCGCACGCCGGCTCAGGTGGCCGCGGTGGCCCAGCGGTTCGGCGTGCGCGCGGCACCGTCCGTCGAGGCGGCGGTGCGCGGCGCGGACGCGGTGCTGTGCTGCACCGGCGCCGACCGCCCGGTGGTCCGCCGGGAGTGGCTCGCACCGGGCACGCACGTCGGCTCCGTCGGCGGCTCGGAGGGGCCGGAGCTGGACTCCGGGACGATCCGTGACGCCGCGCTCTTCGCCGAGTGGTCCGGGGCCGTCGCCGAGGCCCCGCCCGCCGGGGCGCACGAACTGCAGGGCGTGTCCGCCGAGCGGGTCACGCAGCTCGGCTCCGTGCTGGCGGGGGACCACCCGGGCCGCCGGGACGAGGCGGAACTGACGGTCTTCAAGTCGACGGGCCACGCCGCGCTCGACGTGGCCGCCGCCGCGGTGGCCTACGCCAGCGCGGCGTGCGGCGGCCGGACGGAGTGAGACGCGAGCGGCCGCGGAGCTGTTTCGCTCCGCGGCCGCCCTCGGGTCGTGCTCGGTCGTGCTGGGGTCCTGCTGACGGTCAGGCCGTCTGCGCGCCCGTCGCGCTGCCGGCCAGCCACTGCGACCAGGAGAGGTCGAAGTCGGCGTAGCCGTTGTCCCCGGCCGCCTTGCCGCGCGGGGAGCCGGTGATGGTCACCGGGTCGCCCTGCTTGACGTAGTCGTAGAACCACTCGGCGTTCGCGTACGACAGGTGCACGCAGCCGTGCGAGCCCTGGCCGTGGCCCGGGCGCGGGTCGCCCGTGGAGTAGTGCACGTAGGTGCCCGAGAAGGTCAGGTGGGCGTCCCACGGGAGGGTGAGGTCGTAGAAGTTCGGATCGTGCGGGTTGCAGGTGATCTTCACGCTGCACGAGGTCATCCGGACCGACTTCTCCTTGTCGATCACGGCCATCGTGCCGTCCCAGCTGGGGAAGGTCCGGCTGCCCGCGTCGATCGGCATGGTGCGGACCACCTTGCCGTTGTGCGTGACCTTCATGGTGTGGCCGGGCACCGAGACGAACGCCTCGAAGTCCGCGCCGATGGTGAAACTGTGCGTGTACGCGTGCGTGCCCTTGCGGCCGAAGCCGTCAGCGACGCCCGTCAGCTGCGCGTTCAGCGTGACCTTCGTGCCGACCGGCCAGTAGCGCTCGGGGCGCCAGTCGACGCGCCGGTCGCTGAACCAGTGCCAGGCACCGGTCACCGGAACCGAGGTGGTCACCTTCAGGTGCCGCTCGATCCCGGCCCGCGCCGAGGCGGCGACCGGGTCGGTGAAGACCACCGAGATCGGCATGGCGACCCCGACGGTCGCCCCGTTCGCCGGGGTGATCGAGTTCAGCAGCATCGGAGGGGCGGTGACCCGGGCGCTCGAGCCCGAGTTCGCCGCCGCCATGGCACTGCCGGTGAGCCCGGCAGCGGTGAGCAGCGCACCCGCCACGAGTGCCACCCCGACGCTGCGCTTTATTCGCCCCACACTTATCTCCGCTCATGTCATGGACAGGGGACGCCAGATGTTCTGGATGAGTCGTCACTCTACGCAGGTGGCAGGGGGTGTTTCCGACGCGGGTCACCCGCCTGTGTGGACTTGTGCGGGAGACGGGACACCACTCGGCCGGCCCGTGCCCCGGCGTCAGGTGTCCGGTTCCGGGTACGGGGGACCAGGACGACGTCGCGGCCGCGCGGCGCAGGACAGTCGGAGGCACCCGCGTGTTCACCACCCGGCCCACGCTCCAGGGCACGTTCGGCATGGTCTCCTCCACGCACTGGCTCGCGTCCCAGTGCGCGATGGCGGTTCTGGAGGACGGCGGCAACGCCTTCGACGCCGCCGTCGCGGCCGGGTTCGTGCTGCATGTCGTCGAGCCGCACCTGAACGGACCGGCCGGCGAGGTGCCGATGGTGCTCGCGCCGGCCGGCGGCCGGCCCACCGTGCTGTGCGGCCAGGGACCGGCCCCGGCCGGGGCCACGGTGGACCACTACACCGGGCTCGGCCTGGAGCTGGTCCCGGGCACCGGTCCGCTCGCGGCAGCGGTGCCCGGAGCCTTCGACGCCTGGATGCTGCTGCTGCGCGACCACGGCACCCGGCGGCTGCGCGAGGTGCTCCGCTACGCCATCCACTACGCCAAGTCCGGCCACCCGGCGGTGGAGCGGATCGGCGCCACCGTCGAGAGCGTGCGGGAGCTCTTCGAGCGGGAGTGGACCAGCTCGGCCGAGCTGTACCTGCCCGGCGGGCGTGCACCGCGCGGCGGCGAACTGCTGCGCAATCCCGCGCTCGCCGCCACCTGGCGGCGCGTCATCGCCGAGGCGGAGGCCGTCGGGACGGACCGTGAGAGCCAGATCGAGGCGGCCCGCCGGGTCTGGCGCTCGGGCTTCGTCGCCGAGGCGCTGGTCGAGGCCGCCGGCCGGCCGACCATGGACACCTCCGGCGAACGCCACACCGGCACCCTGACCGGCGACGACCTCGCCTCGTTCCGGGCCGGGTACGAGGAGCCGGTCACCGCGGACTGGAACGGCTGGACGGTCTGCAAGGCCGGCCCGTGGAGCCAGGGCCCGGCCCTGCTGCAGCAACTCGCGCTCCTGCCCGACGGCTTCGGCACCGGCGACACCGCCTACGGCTCGGCCGGCTACGTCCACACCCTGGTCGAGGGCACCAAGCTGGCCATGGCCGACCGCGAGGCCTGGTACGGCGACGCGGCCGAGGTACCGGTCAAGGCGCTGCTCTCCGCCGACTACAACGCCGCCCGCCGGTCGCTGATCGGCGAGCGGGCGAGCCTGGAGCTGCGCCCCGGCTCCCCGGACGGCCGACCGCCGCGCCTGCCCGTCCACGTCCGGCAGCCGGCCGTCCGGCCGTCCGCCGTGGACGGTGTCGACGCCTTCGACCCGCTCGGCACGCTGCCCGCCGGCGCGGGCGAGCCGACCGTCGCGCACGACGGCCTCACCCGCGGCGACACCTGCCACCTCGACGTGGTCGACCGCTGGGGCAACCTGGTCTCCGCCACGCCCAGCGGCGGCTGGCTGCAGTCCAATCCGGTGGTCCCCGAGCTCGGCTTCCCGCTCGGCACCCGCCTGCAGATGGCCTGGCTCGAACCCGGACTGCCCAATTCGCTCACCCCGGGCCGCCGCCCGCGCACCACTCTCACCCCTTCGCTGGCGCTGCGTGACGGCGAACCGGTCCTGGCCTTCGGCACCCCCGGCGGCGACCAGCAGGACCAGTGGAGCCTGCACTTCTTCCTCGCGGTCGCGCTGCGGCCGTCGGTCCGCGGCGGGCTCGACCTCCAGGGTGCGATCGACGCCCCGAACTGGCACACGGACGCCTTTCCCAGCTCCTTCTTCCCGCGCGGCATACGCCCCGGCAGCCTCGTCGTCGAGGACCGCATCGGCGGCGAGGTGGCCGCGGAGCTGCGCGCCCGGGGCCACGACGTCACCCTCGCCGACCCGTGGTCGGAGGGCCGCCTCTGCGCGGTCGCCCGCGACCCGCGCACCGGCGTCCTCTCCGCCGCGGCCAACCCGCGCGGCGCCCAGGGCTACGCTGTCGGCCGCTGAGCGCGGCCGAACCGAGGGACGGGCAGCAGGGGTCGCGGCCCTTCGGGTGAGATCGAGGGGCGGTCCGGTACGCCTGATTCACGAGCGACCGGCGACCGTGTCTCCTGGTGAGGTCAGCTGCCCGCGGGCGGCACGGAGGCGGGGCGGTCGGCATGGCGCGGGAAGCGGCACGGGCGCGAGGGGTGGCACGGGCCCGGCGGGCCACGGTGGCCGACGTGCACGCGCTGGCACAGGGGATGCCGCACGTGACGGTCGAGCAGGGGCCGCGCAGCAATCCCGTGTACCAGGTCGGGGGCAGGTCCTTTGTCTTCTTCCGGACGCCGCGCCCCGACGCCGTCGACCCGGACTCCGGGGAGCCCTACCCGGACGTGATCATGTTCTGGGTCGCCTCCGAGGCCGAGAAGCTGGCACTGGTTCAGGACCCGGCGACGCCGTTCTTCACCACGCCGCACTTCGACGGCCACCCCTCGGTGCTGCTGCGGGCGAGCCGGGTCGGCGAGCTGGACCTGAGGGAGCTCACGGAACTCGTCCAGGAGGCGTGGCTCTCCCGTGCGTCGCACCGACGGGCGCAGACGTGGCTCGCCGCGCAGGGGCTGCCCGGCGAGCCGTGAGGCGACGGCTCACCAGCTCCAGCCGTGACCGCCGGTGTTGTGCATCAGAGCGAGGGTCGTGGTGAGGACCACGAGCAGGTAGTCGGTGCGGGAGCGGGGCAGGAGCGCCGTCAGGGGCCAGGTCATCGCGGTGTACCAGGGCATGCACCAGGGCGCGGCCAGGTTCCAGCCCAGCGAGAGCGCGTGCGCGTAGCGGGACTGCTCCCAGCGCGGGGTCTCCCAGCGGGGCCGGTCGAGGCGCGGCAGCGGCTCCGGATTGGAGCGGTGACGCAGCAACAGCAGCGCCGCCGCCACCATCACCAGCGGCCACGCGGCGCTGATCAGCGACGCCGTGGCCGAGGGGCCGATCAGGGCGTGGCCGATGATCTGCACGAGCTGCCAGAACGACGGCGTGGACACCAGGTGCGAGGCGCCGCCCAGCGGGGCGAAGGCGTGGAAGCCGACGGGCGCGTAGAGCAGGACCAGCACGGCCAGGCAGACCAGAGAGCGCGTCAGCAGCCGGTTCCAGCAGCGGGCGCGCAGCAGCGGCAGGGACAGGCCGAGCACCAGCAGCGCCGCGCTGATCTTGACGCCACAGGCCAGCCCGAGCAGCGCGCCGATCAGCGCCTCGCCCTGCCAGTCCTGGGGACGCGAGGCGAGGACGACCGCGCAGACCCCGAAGAAGGCCACGTAGGTGTCCAGGTGGCCGCCGCCGACCAGCAGGGCGAGCAGCAGCGGATTGGCCGCCCACAGCAGCGCCGCCCGGCTGCGGTCGCCCGCCGCCTTCACCAGGATGACGCCGGTGGCCACGTACGCGGCCGCGTTGGCGGCCATGAGCAGGCCGATCGTCACCATCACGCGGTCGCCGCCGATCCCGGCCGCCAGTCGCTGCACGAAGGTGGCGACCGGGCCGTAGACGGAGGCGGTCCGCACCCAGATGCTGCTGACCAGGTGGGCGTAGTGCCCGCCGATCTGGGCCGGGACGACCTGGTAGGGGTCCAGCCCGAGGGAGGCGATGCGACCGTAGGCGGCGTAGCTGGCCATGTCGGCCGAGCCGACCGGCGTGGCCAGGGTCAGCAGGCAGGCCGCCGCCGTCCCGGCGGCGAACATCACCCTCGGCCGAGGCCGCCAGCCGCGCCTGAGGGCGGCGAGCATCCCGATCAGGCCGAGTCCCTGGGCGCCGTACGCGGCCAGGGTCAGGTACGTCGACGCGGGCCCGGCCAGTGCGGGCAGGTGCAGCAACGGGATCGCCGCGTCGATGGTGTGGTCGTTGGGCGCGCCGGCGGCCACCACGGCGATCAACAGCACGCCCGTCACCGACAGGCTGATGGCCCCCCGCGGGACCCCGGTCCGGGCTGAGGGACGGTCGGTCGCGCGGTCCGCCGCGCTCCCTCCGTCCCGGGGTGGTCGCCGGAAGAAACTCTCCGCTCGACGTCCGCCGGCACCGGTGATGGGTATCGACACTCCTGGCTCGCCTCTCACCGGTGACCCGGCCGTTCTGCCGGACGAGCAGAGCCGTCCGCCTCCCCGGTCCCGCGCCCCCGAATACCGGTCGACGACACGGGCTCGCACAATAGTGCGGCCATGGAGCATATCGGGGACGGGGGGACGAGCGCGGAGGGTCCCGCAACCTTCGTCGACGACCGATGCCGACGAAGCCTCAGCAGACGTCGGTTCAGAACCCCTGCCGGGTGGCGCGGCGTGCCGTCCTCATACTGACCAGCCCGGCGACGAAGGCGCCGGCGAGGCCCAGGGACATGACGACGTTGCCGGTGACGGTACCGGGGTTGTGCGACGTCAGATTGGGTTCGAGTTGGCCGGCGAGCGAACCGACGCCGACGATCCAGAAGGCGATGAGCGCCCCGAAGGCGGCGTGCCACCACCAGCGGCAGGTGAGCAGCGTCAACAGGGCGAAGGCGAGGATGAAGGCGATACCGGGCGGGAACGAGACGCCGAAGGTGCCCTCGGCGTCGGCGAACTTCGCGGGCTGGGCGATCCACTGGACGACCAGGCCCACGATGCCGACGAAGAGCCCGCCGAAGGTGACGAGCGTGCTGCGGCTGAGAGAGGGCAGGCGGAACATGGGAACTCCTTGACGAGTGTTCAGGACGGATGGTCAGGGCGCAGGACGCGCGGGGCGCGGACGACCGCGGCCGTCGCGAGGACGGCGGCGGCCGCGAAGCTGAGCATCTGGGCCCAGCCCGCGGTGAACTCGAGGACCTGGCTCGGGGTGACCAGCCCGTGCACGAAGGCGCGGGAGGCGAGCCCGCCGACGGTGAAGAAGGCGCTCATCGCGGCGGCGAGCAGCGGCGTGTACCGCCCGGGGGCGAGCGCCACCACCAGCGCGAACGCGGGGTAGATGAACGGCCCCGGGCCGTCGTAGCCGGTGGCCTCGTCGGCGATCGCGGCCGCGACGAGTGCCGCGCAGGTGGCGACGAGCAGCGTGCGATGTCGCCCGCGGGACCGGCCGATCGCGGTGCGGGCGGGCCGGCGTGGTGGTCGGGAAGCGGCTTCCATGACGGGCCCTCCTTGGCCGGACAGTGGACGGTGGATGCGAGGACGGTGGACGGGCGGGTCCGTGGACGTCGGGTCGGCGGAGCGGCTCGACGTCGGGCGGTGAGCCCATCGTCGGCTCGGGACGGGGGCGGGCGCGTCGGGTG
>NZ_QKYN01000002.1 GCF_003258295.1 Streptacidiphilus pinicola
TCCTCCTGGTCTGGCCAAAGCCCGCCCCGGGCGTGACGGCCCTGCCGCCGCCACCTCCCCCGCCCCGCTGAGGCCGTGGCACAGCCGTGAAGCCCGGGGCCTACGGCCATCCCGGCGGCTGCACCACGCGTTGGCCGTTCAGGCCCGCGCGGATGCCACGCGGGGAGGCTCCGAGCTCGCGACGGCAGGCCTTGTTGAACGCCTGGAGGTCGGGGATGCCGACCGACGCCGCGATCGCGGGGATGGACAGGGTGGTGGCCCGCAGGAAGTGGCGGGCCCGCTCCATCCGTCGAGCCCGGAGGTAGCCGACGACCGACTCGCCGGTGGCAGCGCGGAAGAGCCTGGTCAGGTGGTTGTGTGAGACGCCCGCTGCCTTCGCGATCTCCGCCACGCTCAGCGGCTCGGCCAACCTCGCCTCGATCATCGCCAGGGCGGCGGCAACCGCCGGATGGGTCGCGGGGACACCGGCCGTGCGAGGCGGGGTCAGGTGCGCCACCCGCCACAGCGCGGCCCAGACCTCGGCCGTCGCCCGCGCCGCCGCGTGCGGCCAGGACGCCAGCGCACCGTGCAACTGCGCGGCGAGCGGCACGAGTTCGGTTCCGGCATCCTGGATCACCGGGATGCTCAGCGGTGAGCCGGTTGCGCCGAGGCGCAGGTGCACGTAGAGATGCTCGGACCGGCCCCGGTAGCGGTAGCGCACCGTGGTCCCGGGCGGAATGAGGCTGACCCGGCCGGGCCGGATGGCATGCGCGGTGTCGCCCACCGTCAGGTCGGCGTCGTAGCCGTAGAGATGCAGCTGCCACAGGTTCGGCAGCAGGAACACTTCCGCACGGCTGGCGCAGCCGTGCACACCGATGCCGACAGCGGCCACGGCGGGAGGCTCGTCGAGATGGGCGCGGGCCGTGTCCATGCCCGAGTTCTATCACGGCCCCCGACGCTCCGACGGGTGGTGAAAACTGACCAGTGGACGGCGAACCGGGCCCACCCGGAGAGCGGGCTCGCGGCTCTAGCGTCTTTCGTCATGGACAACCAACGGATGCTGCTCAACTCGGTCCGGATGGCCCGCTTCGTGGCCCATGGATCTCTGCGGCTGGACGCGGTCGTGCCCGCGGACATGAACGCCGAGGCGATGGGGGTGCTGGCGCGGGGGGTGCCGCCGGTCCCCTACGGGACGCCCCTGCCGAAGGCCTACGCCCCGGACTCCTTCCCCGCCCGGCTGCTGGCGGTCCCGCAGGTCGAAGGCGCGCTGCGCAGCCTGGTCGGCCCCGAGCCACTCGTGGACCACCACGCCGTGCACGTCCGCGAACCCCATGGCGGAGAGGCGCAGGCGCTGCACGCGGACGCCATCATCGACGTCCGGCCGGACGCCTTCGACGTGCAACTCATGTACTACCCGCAGCCGGTGACGCTCGAGATGGGCGGCACCCTCAGCGTCCCCGGCAGCCACCTGCGCCGGATCAACGAATCGGACACCGGCCGCTACCAGAACCTCCGCGGCCAGAACCGGCTGGTCTGCCCGGCCGGGACGGTGGTGTTCGTGCACCACGGGCTCTGGCACGGCGGTCGCCGCAACGACAGCGACACGACCCGCTACATGTTCAAGATCCGCTTCAATCCGACGGTCCGCCAACGACTCCTGTGGGACACCTCGGACCTGCACGACCCGCGCGTGGCCTCCGAGCTGGACGCCGAATTCCCCTGGTACGAACAGGCCACCGGGCGCCTCGAGCGCTACAACCGCACCCTGCTGTGGCGGGAGATGACCGGCGATCCCCACTTCGACCTCGACCACTGGGTGACCAGGGTCTCCAACCGCCCCCAGGAGGCAACGGCATGACGACCGACTCACCGACACCCACGCCGACCACCCCTGCGTCCGTGCTCCGCCAGCAGGTGCTCGTGCTGTACCTGCTCAACTCCGCGCTGGACTCGGACGTGGTCGGATGGTCACGGTACGACGGCACCGGCCGTACCTCGCCGACCACGGGAGACGGCGCGGAGCCGCCCTACCCGACCGGCCTCGGCGCCCTCAAGGACGGCTGGCGGCTGATCCAGGCCGCCCCACTCGTCCCGCCCTATCCGGGCCACGAGTACGACGTCTCCTTCCTCAAGCACGAGTTCTTCTTCGAACGGATCGAGAAGCTCCACGCTCCCCTGTGACCCGCTCCTGCAAGCGGCCGATCAGTATGGGATGACGCAGCCACAGGACCCGCCACCCACGTGGCGGGTCCCGTGACGTGACGTGGCCTCAGTCGGTCAGGAGGCCGTGCACGTGAGCGTCGGCACGGCGTTGCCGCCGCTGTAGGTCGCCCCGAAGCCGAAGCTGGTGTTGCCTCCGGCCGCGATCGCGCCGTCGTAGGACTGGTTGGTCGCCGTCACGCTCGCGCCGCTCTGGGTGTCGGTGGCGTTCCACATGTTGGAGACCGTCTGGTTGCCGCCGAAGGTCCAGCTGACCTTCCAGCCGGTGGTCGCGGCGGTCCCGGTGTTGGTGACCGTGACGTTGGCGTTGAAGCCGCTGCCCCAGTCGCTGCTGACCGTGTACGTCGCCGTGCAGCCGCTGCTCCCGCCTCCGCCGCCGGAGGCGGAGGTGGTCGCGGTGACGGCGCTGGAGGCCGCCGAGACGTTGCCCGCCGCGTCCTGGGCGGTGACGGTGTAGCTGTAGCTGGTGGAGGCGGTCAGGCCGGTGTCGGTGTACGTGGTACCGCTCGTCACCGTCGCGACCTTGGTGCTGCCCCGGTAGACGTTGTAGGCGGTGACGCCCACGTTGTCGGTGGAGGCGGTCCAGGAGAGCGAGACGCTGGTGGCGGTGGTCCCGGTGACGGTCAGGCCGGTCGGGACGCTCGGCGGGGTGGTGTCGCCGCCGCCGGTCGAGGCGCCGAGCGTCGGGTAGGCGTTGGTCACCAGCTGCTGGAACTGCGCGGCGAACCACTGCCCCGCCGGGATGTCGTAGCCGGGGATGGCGTCGGTCGGGTAGGTGCCGCCGTTGCCGTCGGTCTGCGTGCCGTTCGGGTCGCAGTGCGGGTCGCCGTGAGTGTGGGTGGCGGTCGGGTAGTCACCGTCGGACTCGCCCGGCGGCTTGACCCAGATGAACGCGATGATCGGGTCGCTGCTGCCGTACGGCTGGGCCTGCGGCCGCGCGCCGATCCCGGCGCCGTTGACGTTGCACCAGTCGCCGCGGAACGGCCGCTGGTCGACCTTGTTGGCGGCCACGTACGCGTCGACCGTGGTCGGCGTGGAGTTGAGCGCGGTCGGCCGGGCCGAGCCGCCCCAGCCGTTGCGCGAGGTGTCGACGATCATGCCGATGCTGCTGGGGAAGCCCTGGGCGACCAGCGCGGCATGCATGTCCTCGTCGTAGTGGTGCTCGTCGAACTCCGGGTTGTACTGGTAGAACTTGGCCGAGTCGAGCGGGTTGCCGCCCACCTGGAGCGTGGAGTTGGGAAGGAACGGCTCGTCCAGCGGGGTGGTGTTGGCGGTGTCGCTGACGAAGCCGTCGACGCTCGCGGCGCCGGCCGTGGTGGCCTTGGCGACCTTGGCGAACTCCTGCGCGGCCGGGTTCATGTTGCTGGACCAGCCGAGCCAGCCGGAGTGGCCGATGTCCAGGTAGTCGTAGACGTTCGGGATCGCGTGCAGTTTGTTGAGGGCGTACTCGACGCCCGTCTCGTAGTAGGGCGTGGCCGTCTGGCAGGCGGGCTTGCTCTGGTTGGTGACGGCGTTCGGCAGCGAGTCCGGCTCGATGACCGCGGCAATGCGGATGTTGCTGTACTTGCTGTTGCCCAGGATCGCGGTGATCGGGTCGATGTACTGCGACTCGTACTCGGTCAGCCCGGCGGCGGTGGCCGGGATCTCGCCGTTGGAGGCGAGCGCGGCGCAGTCGCGCCCCGGCAGGTCGTAGATGACGACCTCGAAGAGGTTGTCCCCGGCGGCCACGGCGTCGTCCAGCTGGGCCTGCAGGCCGAGGTGGGTACTGTCGCCGGCGATGGCGCCGATGTGGTCCATCCAGATCGCGGTCTGGTAGCCGGCGACCTTGCTCTCGGCGGTGCCCAAGGTGCCGCCGTCGGCGGTGGCCTGGGCCCCGACCTCGCTCACGTAGTCGGGGTTGAGGTAGGGCGTGGCGCCGACGAACGGGTTGGCCACATGGGTGACGGCCGCGTGGGCGGCGGGCGCGGTGGCCAGCGGCACGACGAGCCAGGCCATGCCGAGCGTCGCGGCCACGGCCGCGATCCGACGGCGTCTGCGCAGGGGTGGATGCGCCACGGTGGATGCCTTTCTGTGCTGGGAGCGGTTCCAGCTGCGGGAGTCGGTGAGGTGCAGGCCCGTGCTCGCCGAGCCAGGAAGTGGGCAGGGACAACGATTGGGAGCGCTCCCAATCGTTGACAGCGACTGATACCCCGTCAAGAGTCTTGTCGGTGTTCAGGAAATTTCCATGGCGAGTGGCGCACAGGGCTGCCACCGTGGCCTCCGCTCCGCTACGGTGACGGCCGGGCAGCGAGGGAGCACTCCGGAACCCGTCGTCAAGGAGTGTGCCTTCCATGCGCCCCCGTGCCCGATTCGCGGCCGTCGCCGCCGCGCTGGGCGGCTTCGCCGCCGCCGTCGTCCCGCTCACCGCGACCGCCGCCACCTCCGCGACTCCCGCTGCGGCGTGCAGCGTGAGTTACTCCGTCAGCAACGACTGGGGCAGCGGCTTCACCGCCGCCGTCACCATCACCGACACCGGCAGCGCGCCGCTGACCTCGTGGTCCCTCGGCTACGACTACACCGGCAACCAGACGCTGCAGTCCGGCTGGAACGGCACCTGGAGCCAGTCCGGCAGCGCCGTGACCGTCACCGCCCCCAGCTGGGCCGGGACGATCGCCGCCGGCGGCTCGTACACCACGGACGCCAACTTCGGTTACTCGGGCACGAACACCGCGCCGGCGGTGTTCACCGTCAACGGCATCGCCTGCGGCGGCAGCGGCTCGCCCTCGCCGAGCGCCAGTGCTTCGGCGAGCCCGAGCGCCTCGGCGAGCCCGACCACGAGCCCGAGTCCCAGCCCCAGCACGGCCGGTCCCGCGCCGGCGCTGCATGTCGCCGGCAACCACCTGGCCGACCCGAACGGACGGGTCGTCACCCTGCACGGCGTGGACCGCTCCGGCCCCGAGTTTGCCTGTATCCAGGGCACGGGCATCTTCGACGGCCCCGTCGACCAGGCCTCCGTCACCGCGATGACCTCCTGGAAGATCAACGCCGTCCGGGTGCCGCTCAACGAGGACTGCTGGCTCGGCACCAACGGGGTCGCCTCCGCCTACGCGGGCGCCAACTACATCGCCGCCATCAAGTCCTACGTGGCACTGCTGGAGCAGAACGGTCTGGACGTCATTCTGGACCTGCACTGGACGGACGGCGTCTACACCGGCAACTCCTCCGGCTGTTCCGGCGCGACGGCGGTGTGCCAGAAGCCGATGCCGGACGCCGCGGGGGCGGTTCCGTTCTGGACCTCCGTGGCCCAGACCTTCAAGGGCGACGACGCCGTGGTCTTCGACCTGTTCAACGAGCCCTACCCCGAGCGCGCCACGGGCAGTGAGAGCAGCGGCTGGAACTGCTGGCTCAACGGCGGCACCTGCCCCGGCATCGGTTACAGCGTCGCCGGGATGCAGGCGATGGACAACGCGGTGCGCGGCACCGGCGCGACCAACGTGGTGATGGCGGGCGGCCTCGCCTACGCCAACGACCTCACGCAGTGGCTGTCCTACGAGCCCTACGACCCGACCGGGAACATCGTCGCCTCCTGGCACTCGTACAACTTCAACACCTGCAGCACCAGCTCCTGCTGGAGTTCGCAGATCGCGCCGGTGGCGGCCAAGGTGCCGCTGGTCACCGGTGAGCTGGGCGAGAACGACTGCGCCCACGGCTACCTGGACTCGCTGCTGCCCTACCTGGACAGCATCGGCGTCTCCTACCTCGCCTGGACCTGGAACACCTGGCCCTGCGGCAGCGGTCCGGCGCTGATCAGCTCCTACGACGGCACGCCGACCGGGTTCGGCGCCGGCTACAAGGCCCACCTGGCGGCCCTGGGCTGAGCCGCCACCGGTGGCAGGCGCTCGAAGGGCGGCGCGCGGACGCCCTTCGAGCGCCGTCGAACGCGCCGGCCCGATTGCACTCTTCCGAGTGGTTCGACCGAGGGCATGACACGACAACCCCCGTTCGGCATAGGGTTGTTCAGCATCCTAGAGGAACCGACAGGGCGTCATGTCAAATACGTCGAAAGCATATTGATCTGGCACATGCCGCGCATTCCGTGACTATGCTGCGGGGCAAGCCGAGTCGGAGTCAGCCCGATCGGTGACTCCACCGGATCACGGACGCGTGCCCCGGTGTCGACGGGGGGATCGCTGGCACCCAAGCCCTGTCCACCCGCGTTCCGATCCCAAGGACCCCCATGGTTCGTGCTGGTTCCTCGCCCGGCGATGCACGCTCATTCACCGCCCCCGCGCAGCGCCCCTGGCTGCTGCCCACCGCGAGCGTGGCGCTCGCCTCACTGTGCGCCCTGGTCTTCGTGCCGAGCGACGGGAGGTGGGCGATCGCCGGCTGCGGGCTCGTGGCGACGGTGATGGTCGCCGCCCTCTCGGCCGAAGTGGTCAAACGCGGACGGGCCCTGGCCGAGCTGCGACGCGAGCGGGTGGCGGACGAGGAGTTCCTCCGCCGCCGACTGGGCACACAGGAAGCCCAACTGCTGTATCTCGCAGAGGAGTTGCTTCCCCAGGGCGTCGTCCGGATCCAACGCGGCGACTTCGTCGACGACATCGTCAAGGACTCGGTCGCGCCCGAGGGCACGGTCACGCCGGAGTTCCAGGCTGCGTCGCAGGCGGCCCTGCGCGCCGTGCTGGAGGCGGTCGACGCCGAGGAGGCCCTGCGCGAGTCGGCGCAGCGGGCCTTCGTCAACATCGCGCGCCGGGTTCAGGCCATCGTGCACCGGCAGGCGCAGGACCTGCGGGCGATGGAGGACCGTCACGGGGAGGAACCCGGGGTCTTCGACGACCTGCTGCGGCTGGACCACGGCAACGCGCTGGTGGGCCGGCTCGCGGACTCCATCGCCGTGCTCGGCGGTGCCCGGCCGGGACGTCAGTGGGGCCGTTCGGTGCCGCTGTACAGCGTGCTGCGCGGGGCGATGTCGCGGATCATGGACTACCAGCGGGTCGAGCTCCACCCGGTGTCCGAGGTGGCCGTGATCGGCCCGGCGGTCGAGCCGCTGATCCACGCGCTGGCCGAGCTGCTCGACAACGCGACGCGCTACTCGCCGCCGCACACCCGGGTCCACCTGACGGCGGCCGAGGTGCAGAGCGGCATCGCCGTGGAGATCGAGGACGGCGGGCTGAGCCTCAGCGAGGAGGGCCGGGCGCGCGCCGAGCGGATGCTCCGCGAGGCGCAGGCCGGCATCGACCTGAACGACCTCGGCGAGACACCGCGCCTGGGTCTGGCGGTCGTCGGCCGGCTCGCCCAGACCAACGGGTTCCAGGTGTCGCTGCGCCCGTCCGCCTACGGCGGCGTGCGGGCCGTGCTGATCGTCCCTCAGGACCTGCTCACCAGCACTCCGAGCACCGGCGTGGCGCACGGCATCGGCGCGGTCTCCGGTCCGCGGCGGGCCGGGGACGACGGCTCGCAGCGGGGCCGGCACCGGTCGCTCCCGTCGGAGCGGGCGGGCTCCCTCGCCCCGGTTGCCTCGGCTCCCGCTCCCCGCGCCGCGGACACCACCCGCGGCGCGGACCTCGCGGCCGTCGCGGACATGCCCGATCTGTCCGACGAGGGGGGACTGCTGGGCGGCGTCAAGGGTCTGCCGCAGCGCCGCAGGCGCGCGCTGCGGACCGATCTCGCCGATCGGCGGACCCCCACGACGGGGGCCGTTGACCGGCAGGTCACCGCCACGGACCCGGCCGAAGAGGGCGCCGACGCGGGCCCGTCGGCGCCCGGCCGGGAGCAGGCGGGCGTCCAGCCCGGCCTGTGGCTGGCCGCCTTCCAGGGCGCCGTCAGCGACCCTTCGGCGAAGGCACCGGGCGGCGCCCGGGGTGCGGGGCAGGGCGCGGGCTCCGCACGGGAGCCCGGCGTCCACGAAGGCGGCGGTGAGGACCACGCAGGCGCACGCGAGCGAGGAAGCGACTGATGATTTCCCAGCGATCGAACATGGACTGGTTGCTCCGCGACCTCGCCGAGAGCGTCCCGCAGACCCGCCAGGTGGTGGTGCTCTCCTCCGACGGGCTGCGGATGGCCCAGCACGGCACGGACACCGACACCGCCGACCGGCTCGCGGCCGCCTGCGCCGGACTGCAGAGCCTGGCGCGCGCCGTCGCGGACGAGCTCCCGCAGGGCGACGGGCGGATGAGGATGGTGGTCATCGAGATGGCCGGCGGCTTCTTCTACCTGATGGCCGCCGGTCCGCGCGCCTACCTCGCGGTGCTCGCGGAGGAGGGTGTGGACGCCGGTCTGATGGGCCAGCGGATGCGCGACCTGGTCGCCCGCATCGGAGAGCATCTGACGACCCCTGCGCGCGCCGACGGGCCGACTGGATGAGTGACCAGCACGGTGGTCCGGCCGGCCCCGACCCGTGGGGCGAGGAGACGCCGGAACGGCTCTACGTGATCACCGGCGGCCGGCCGGCGTCGACCAAACGCAGCGCGATCGACCTCGTGTCGCTCGTCGTCGCCCAGGTCGGGCCGGACCCGATGACCCCGCCGGAACAGGCGGCGATCCTGCGCCTGTGCCGCTCCCCCCTGTCGGTCGCGGAGGTCTCGGCCTACCTGCGCCTGCCGGTGAGCGTCGTCAACGTCCTGCTCGCGGACCTGCTCGACCGCGGCAGCGTCCAGGTGCGCGGACCGGTTCCGATCGCCGTCCTACCCGACCGTGAATTGCTCGAGGCAGTGATCAATGGACTACAGAGGCTCTGAGCACAGGGACTTCGAGCACGAGGGTGCTCCCGGGCCTGCGGGGCCCGGCCAGAACGACCTGCTGCCGGACACGGCCACGGCGGCCGTGAAGGTGGTCGTCGTCGGCGGCTTCGGCGTCGGCAAGACCACGTTCGTCGGGGCGGTCAGCGAGATCCGGCCGCTGACCACCGAGGAGACCATGACGCAGGCCGGCGCCGGCGTCGACGACCCCGGCGGTGTGCGCACCAAGACCGAGACCACCGTGGCCATGGACTTCGGCCGGATCAGCATCGACGACCAGCTGGTGCTGTACCTGTTCGGCACGCCGGGCCAGGAACGGTTCTGGTTCCTGTGGGGCGGCCTGTTCGAGGGTGCGCTGGGCGCGGTGGTCCTGGTCGACACCCGGCGCCTGGAGGTCAGCTTCGACGTGCTCGGGCGGCTGGAGGAGCGCGGCGTGCCGTTCGTGGTCGCCGTCAACGCCTTCCCCGAATCGCCCAGCTACGACGTCGAGGACCTGCGCACCGCGCTGGACCTGCCCCCGGCCGTCCCGATCGTCACCTGCGACGCGCGCGCCCGCGAATCCGGCCGCGACGTGCTGCTCGCACTCATGCACTACCTCCAATCGCTCACGACCGCCCTGGAGCTGACGTGACTCTCCCCCCTGCCGACCCGGCCGGTCAGACCGGCCCCTCCGCCGGGCCCGCGCCGTCCGGCGGCTGCCCCTTCGCCGGGTACTCGCCCGACAGCATGCGCCGCCTGTTCGGCCCCGAGGCCGAGGCCGACCCGATGGGCCTGTACGAGAAGCTGCGCGCCGAGCACGGCACCGTCGCCCCGGTGCTGGTCGCCGACGGGCTGCCCGCGTGGCTGGTGCTGGGCCACCGCGAGAACCTGGACGTGGCCCGGACGCCGTCGCGCTTCTCGCGCGACTCGCGGCGCTGGCACGCCTTCCAGGACGGCCTGCTCGGCCCCGAGCACCCGCTGACGCCGATCGCCGCCTGGCAGCCGCTGTGCAACTTCGCGGACGGCGCGGAGCACAAGCGGCTGCGCTCCGCCGTCACCGAGAGCCTGGCCCGGTTCGACCGCCGCGGCATCCGCCGGCACGTCACCCGTTTCGCCGACCGGCTGATCGACGAGTTCGGCGACGGCGGCACGGCTGAGCTGATCCACGAGTTCGCCGAGCCGCTGCCGATGCTGGTGCTCACCCAACTGCTGGGAATGCCGGACGAGTTCGGTCCGCGCATCGTGACCGCCGCGCGGGACATGATCCAGGGCACCGAGACGGCGGTGGCCAGCTACCAGTACATCGCGGGCGCGCTGGAGCAGTTGATCGCGCGCAAGCGGGAGAGTCCGGGCGCGGACTTCGCCTCGTGGCTGATCGCCCACCCCGCCGGCCTCGACGACGACGAGTTGGTGCAGCATCTGCGCCTGGTGCTCATCGCGGCGTTCGAGACCACGGCCAACCTGATCGCCAACACCCTGCGCCTGACGCTGACCGACGAGCGTTTCCGCGCGAGCCTGGCCGGCGGCCAGATGACGCTGCCCGACGCGCTGGAGCAGGTGCTGTGGGACGAACCCCCGTTCACCACGATCCTGGGCCGCTGGGCCACCGGCCCGACCGAGCTGGGCGGGCAGCAGATCGCCGAGGGCGACATGCTCCTGCTCGGCCTGGCGGCGGGCAACATGGACCCGGCGGTGCGCCCCGACGCCGCCCGCCCGGTCCTCGGCAACCGCTCGCACCTGGCGTTCGGCGGCGGCCCGCACGAGTGCCCGGGCCAGGACATGGCCCGCGCCATCGCGGAGACCGGGATCGACACCCTCATGTCCCGCCTGCCGGACCTCCGCCTCGCCGTCCCCGAGGAGGAGCTGCGCTGGCGCTCCTCACTGATGTCCCGGCATCTGCTGGCACTCCCGGTCGAGTTCTCGGCCACCGCGGCGGCCCGCGCCCGCGCGGGCAGCCACGTGCCCGGCTGGGTCGCCGGCCTGGACCCGGACGCGCCCCCCGCGACCGACGCGGGCACGGGTTCCGCACCGCGGGCGACCACGTCCGTGGGCTCCGGCGATGCCCAGGTCTACACCCCGCCCCAGCCCAACGGCCGCCCGGCCCGCCGCCCAGGCCGCCTGCGAGCCTTCCTGATCCGGCTGCTCAGCCGGTAGGCGTCAGTCAGCGGTCCGCCACCGGCCCCGGTCCCGTCCACCGGGGGCGGGCGGGACCGGGGCGGGGCGGAGTCGGTGTCAGGCGAGTTGGGACCACCACCAGGCCGCCGCCGCGATCGGGGGCGGCGCGGGGGGGGGGTCGCTGGGGGTGTCGGTCCAGCGGATGTCCCAACTCGCGCCCGGCACCGGGACCGGGTTCCGGTTGCGGGGGCTGGCGTAGCGCGGGGCCTCGGTCATCCAGGCCATGCTGCCCACGCCGTAGGGGGCCAGCG
>NZ_QKYN01000020.1:0-551 GCF_003258295.1 Streptacidiphilus pinicola
TGTGCGACCGTGGCGCGTCGCTGGCCGGGCGGGAGGCCCAGGGGGACAACGGAGACACGAGACGACTGGAGGAGCAGGTGGTGCGGGACGGCATGCTGGTCGGCTTCGTCCCCGCCATCGCGGGCTCAGAGGACTTCGACGACTCCCAGACAAGCGACGACATCGCCCGCGCCGACTACGACCAGCCCATCGCCACCGAACGCCGCGTCGCCCCACCCCCGACCACCCCCCTCCCCCGCGAAGGCGGCGTCTTCCGCCGCTTCCTCGGCGGCTTCCGCGAACACTGACCGCCCTGCGGCCAGTGGGCGAACCCCGTTGCCTCGGAACGGGGGACGGGGCGCGCCCCGGATCGCTACGGTCGTTCGGGCGTGCGGAGGAAGGCTCCAACGCCCGTGGGGACCCTGGGGGATCGGATGGCACAGGCGCGCAGGCGGCCTTCGCGGAACGAGGCGGTTCGGCGGCGGGCGGAGGCGCAGTTCGTCGGTCGTCGGGCTCAGCTGGCGTTGTTCGCCGAGAACTTGCTGAAGGATCCGGACCCGGAGGCCGGTCCG
>NZ_QKYN01000020.1:703-89098 GCF_003258295.1 Streptacidiphilus pinicola
GTACTTGGGTGTGAAGACCAAGTGCGCGTGGAGGGTGTGGATGACTGTGCGGCCCCTGCGAATGCTTGGGTTTGGCTCCCATCGTGGTGACATGGATAGATATGGTCGCTTGTGTGAAGATCGTTGTGCAGGTGAAGTTGCTGCCGGAGGCCGGCCAGGTCGCCGTGCTGCGCTCCACGCTGCGGACGGTCAACGAGGCGGCGTGCTGGGTGTCGGCGGTGGCGTTCGAGCGCGGTGTCCCGCGTGAGTACGAACTGCGCAAGCACACCTATGCCGAGTTGAAGGCACGCGGTTTGGGGGCGCAGGCCGCGCAGCACGTCATCAAGAAGACCCGCGACGCCTACACCACCCTCGCGGCGAATATCCGGGCGGGGAACCTGGGCAAGCCGGGGTCGAAACGGCGCGTCAAGGCGGAGTCCAAGCCGATCGTGTTCCGTCCCCAGGCCGCGCAGCCGTACGACGATCGCTGCCTGTCCTGGCAGTTGGACCAGCAGACCGTCAGTATCTGGACCATCGCCGGGCGACTCAAGGATGTCCGCTTCGTGGGATCCGCCGACGCTCTGATAATGCTCCGTGAGCACCGGCGGGGCGAGACGGATCTGATCGAGCGTGATGGCGTGTTCTATCTGATCGCGGTCTGCGAGATTCCCGAGAAGCCGCGCAACGAGAACCCGGCCTCCTTCGTCGGCGTGGATCTCGGCATCGTCAACATCGCCACCACCAGCACCGGCTACCGGGCTGCCGGGCGCGGCCTTGACCGGCACCGCAAACGGCAACTCGACCTCCGGAAGAAGTTGCAGAGCAAGGGCACCAAAGCGGCGAAGCGACTGTTGAAGAAGCGCAACCGACGCGAAGCCCGGCACGCCGCCAACATCAACCACATCGTCTCCAAGACCATCGTTTCGACCGCTGAACGCACCGGCCAAGGAATCGCCCTGGAAGAACTCACAGGGCTCCGCGACCGGGTACGGCTCCGCAAGGACCAGCGGCAACAACTGCACTCGTGGGGCTTCCACCAACTCGCCGCCTTCATCGAATACAAGGCGCGCCGAGCTGGGGTGCCGCTGGTGTACGTCGACCCGGCGTACACCAGCCAGCGATGCTCACAGTGCGGTCACCTCGAGCGGGGCAACCGCGTCGATCAAGCAACGTTCGTGTGCCGCGCCTGCGGCGTGACCCTGCACGCGGACGACAACGCGTCCCACAACATCGCCCGCAAGGGCGAGACCGTGTGGACAACGGGGCGTCAGTCACGCGTCCCAGCACCCGTATAGGTGCTCAGACGTGGGAGGCCACGCGACAGCCAGTCGCGCCCTACCCACAAACCCGGTCATTCACGGCCGGGTCAAGTTGACAAGGACCAGGACGCCGAGGCCCTCGCCGATCTCAACGCGGCCGTCGCCCTGGACGCCCGGCTGTCCAGGGCCCTGGCCCGCCGCGGATGGCTGCTCGGCTGGCAGGGGCGCCACGCTGAGGGACTGGCCGATCTCACCGCCGCTCTCGCCATCGACCCGGCCGATGCCTGGGCCCTCTCCCGCCGCGGGGAGACCCACCGGCTGGCGGGCCGGTTCGAGGAGGCCGTCGCCGACTTCACCGCCTCGCTCGCCATCGATCCCACGGACTCCTGGGCCCTCGGGTCCCGCGGCCAAGCGCACCGTCAGGCGGGCCGGTTGGACGAGGCCGTCACCGACCTGACGGCCGCCCTCGCGATCGACCCCAGCTACGCCTGGGCCTTCGGCTCCCGGGCCCAGGCCCACCGGCAGGCCGACCGGTTCGACGAGGCCATCGCGGACCTCACCGCCGCCCTCGACATCAACCCCCGTTACGACTGGGCCCTCGCCGAACGGGGCGAGAACCACCGCCTTGCAGGCCGGTTCGACGAAGCGGTCGTCGACTTCACGGCCGCGCTCGCGATCGATCCCGGCTACGCCTGGGCGCTGGGTTCTCGGGCCACGGCCCATCAGGGGGCGGGGCGCTTGGACCAGGCCATCTCCGACCTCTCGGCCGCGCTTGCCATCAAGCCCGACTACGCCTGGGCGCTCGTCACCCGGGGCCGGGTTCACGAGGAGGCGGGGCGGTCGGACGAAGCCATCGCCGACTTCACCGCCGCACTGGACATCGACCCTGCTTACGCCTGGGCGTTGACGTGCCGGGGGCAGGCGCTTCGGGCGGCGCGCAGGTTGGACGAGGCCATCGAGGACTTCACGGCCGCGGTGGAGGTGGAGGACGGTCCCACGTTCGGCTGGGCGTTGACGTGTCGGGGCCGAGCCTTCCGGGAGGTGGGTCGGTTCGACGAGGCTGTTGCGGACTTCAACGCCGCGCTCGACGTCCTCCCCACCCAGCCCTGGGTACGTGGGCAGCGCGGGGAGACCCACCGCCTGGCGGGTCGGTTCGACGAAGCCATCGCCGACCTCAGCGCCGCGCTCGACGCCGACCCCACGGACGCCTGGCCGCTCGCCTGCCGTGGTCAGGCGAACCAGCAGGCGGGTCGCCTGGACGAGGCCATCATGGACCTCAGCGCCGCCGCGGCCTTGGAGCCGGCGAGCGCCTGGACACGTAGCGTCCTCGCGGCCGCCTACCGGCAGGACGGTCGGTTCGCCGAGGCACGGGCGGCCTTGGACGAGGCGTCCCGCCTGGATCCCGCGGATGCCGACGTGCTGTTGGACCGGGCGATGCTCTGCCTCGTCGAGGACGGCGGCGACGTCTCAACGGCCGTCTGGGAGGCGTTCTTCGAGGCATGTGAAGGCTATCCCGCGAACGCTCCCGAGGCCGTGGCTGGAAAGCTCGTTCACGGGCTGGTGACCGGGGAGTCGGACCCGGGCGCTCTGGTGGCCGGTTTGTTGGCCGCTCCCCGCTCCGCCACCGTGATCACGGACCTGCGGCCCTACCTGGCGGAGCTGGCAGCGCTGCCCGCGCCGGTCGGTCCGCGGGCGACGGAGGCCGCACGCCTGCTGGGCTGAGCGAGCCCCAACCGTCCAGCGCGGCGCGCAGGGCGCGGCCGTCCGGGGCGAGGGCGGTGAGCAGCGTCAGGCCGTCGCCGACCGGGAAGGCCGCCGTCCGTGACGTCGCATCAGGGGCGCAGGGCCGGGTCGTCAGCAACTGGCCGAGGGCGAGGTGGCCGGCGAGGACCGCCGGGCCGTCCCAGCCCGGTGGGGCGCCCGTGCCGATGTCCGTGGACTGGTCGAGGACCAGCCGGGCGTTCTGGCGGACCGTCAGGCGGGAGGCGAGGCGGCCCGGGGGTTCGGCGTGGCGGCCCAGGATCTGTTCCTCCCGCAGGAGCACGTGGGCGGTGGGGGCGAGGTGCAGCCGGGTCCACAGCCGCAGGTCGCTGCCCGCCGCCGCGATCACCGGTTCCGGACGCCAGTGCAGCTCGGCCGCCGCGCCGACCGTCAGGTGCAGTTCGTAGTGCGCGGGAGCCGGTTGCCGGCCCGGCAGGCTGACGGTCGCGGCGGCGCTGGTCACCAGCAGCCGCGCGCCCGGGGCGACGTGGACGTCGATCCGCAGGCGGTCGCCGCCCAGCGGCGCGGCCATCGCCCCGACGAGGACGACGTGGGCCGCGCCGTCGTCGTCCGGGTGGCGGCTGCGGCGCAGGGCCAGCGGGCCGTCACCCGCCAGCTCGCGCAGGACGGTGCGGCCGCGCCCGTCGGGCTCGGCCCGGATGCGGGCGGTGGCGCTGACTCCGCTCATGCGTCCCGCCACTGGGCCAGGCGCTCGCGCACCCAGGCGGCGACCGGCGCCACGCCGTTTGGCGCGACCAGCGAGCAGAACACCACCGGCAGTTCGCCGCGCTGGGCGGCCGCGTCGCGCGCCATCACCGTCAGGTCCGCACCGACGAGCGGCGCGAGGTCGGTCTTGTTGACGACGAGCAGGTCGGAGCCGGTCACCCCGGGGCCGCCCTTGCGGGGGATCTTGTCTCCGCCGGAGACGTCGATGACGAAGATCTGGTGGTCGACCAACCCCCGGCTGAACGTCGCCGTCAGGTTGTCGCCGCCGCTCTCGACCAGGACCAGGTCGAGCGGCCCGACGGCGGCTTCCAGCTCTTCCACCGCCTCCAGGTTGGCGCTGATGTCGTCGCGGATCGCGGTGTGCGGGCAGCAGCCGGTCTCCACGGCGGTGATCCGCTCGGGCGGCAGCACCGCGTTGCGCAGCAGGAACTCGGCGTCCTCGGTGGTGTAGATGTCGTTGGTCACGACCGCGAGGGAGAGCTCGTCGCGCAGGACCCGGCACAGCGCCGCGACGGTCGCGGTCTTGCCGGAGCCGACGGGCCCGCCGAGGCCGATCCGCAGGGCGCGCCGGGAGGCGCTGCCGGGCAGGGTCGCGGCTGGGGCGGCGTGGTGGTCGTGGGCGGGGAGGTCGGGGTCACGGTGCATCTTGGGCTCCGCTCTGGGGGATGGGACGAAGGGCCCGCAGGGGGTTTGAGCTGCGGGCTTGAGCAGGGGGCTTGGTCAGGGGGTGGCGGTGCGCGAGCAGGTGGCGACCCCTCCGCGCGGGGTTGCCGGCGCGCGACGCCGGCTCACGTCGCGAACAGCCGGACCGGCCACGCCGCATGGGACTCGGCGGCCACGTCGAGCAGGGGTGCGCCGAGCGTCGGCAACAGGTCGACGTCGTCGAGCGCGGCCGCCGCGACGGCGGCGCGGGCGATCTCGCCGACCGGTTCGGCGAGCCGGGCCAGCACCGCCGTCGCCTGGAACGGGTCGAGCCCCAGCAGCCGTACGCACGCCGTCACCGGACCGGAGACCGTCTCGTAGGCCACCGCCGTCGCCGCGTCCGCCGCGCCGAGACCCGCCGCCGCGGCGACCACCCCGAGCACGACGGGCTGGTGCGCTCCGCGCGGAAAGGTGCGGGCCAGCTGCTCCAGCGCCGGGTCCGGCCACGCCGCGCGGGCGGCGCGCAGCAGTTGGCGGCCGAGCCGCCGGGACGCCGCCCGCAGCGCGGGCGAGGGCGTGCGGGCCTCGGCCGCCTCGTCGAGCGCGAGCGGGTCGCCGCCCGAGGCCGCGCTCGCGGCCAGCGCGGCGGAGGTCAGGCCGACGGTGTGCAGGCGTCCGGCGCAGAACGCCTCCAGACTCGCCGCGTCGCCGACCCGGCCTTCTCGCACCGCCGCCTCCACGCCTCCCGAATGGGCGTGACCGCCCGCCGGGAAGCGCCCGTCGGCCAGGACGAGCAGCGCGGGAGAAACGAAGGAGACTGCCACCGCCCCGCCTCAGAACAGGAAGTACCGCTGCGTCATGGGCAGTTCCTCCGCCGGGTGCGGCTCCACCAGCTCGCCGTCGATCCGCACGGTGAAGGTGTCCGGCTCGACGGTGACGTGCGGGAGCGCCGCGTTCTCGCGCAGGTGCTCCTTCCGCACGCCGCGCGTGTTGCGGATCGGCACGAAGGCCTTGGCCACGCCCAGCTGCTCGCCGAGGCGCTGCGGCAGGCCGTCCTCCAGCGCCCACTCCGTCACGAAGTTCAGCGAGTTCGCTGCCGGAGCCCGTCCCGTCGCGCCGAACATCGGCCGCGGCAGTACCGGCTGCGGCGTCGGGATCGAGGCGTTCGCGTCGCCCATCTGCGCCCAGGCGATCTGTCCGCCCTTGACCACCAGGTCCGGCTTCACACCGAAGAACGCCGGCGTCCACAGCACCAGGTCCGCCAGCTTGCCGGTCTCGACGGAGCCGATCTCCGCGTCCATGCCCTGCGCGATCGCCGGGTTGATCGTGTACTTGGCCACGTAGCGGCGCGCCCGCAGGTTGTCCGCGCGTCCGTCGCCGGGCAGCGCGCCGCGGCGGCGCTTCATCACGTGCGCGGTCTGCCAGGTGCGCAGCACCACCTCGCCGATCCGGCCCATCGCCTGGGAGTCCGAGCTGATGATCGAGATGGCCCCGAGGTCGTGCAGCACGTCCTCGGCCGCGATCGTGGTCGGGCGGATGCGCGACTCGGCGAAGGCCAGGTCCTCCGGCACGTCGGCGCTCAGATGGTGACAGACCATCAGCATGTCCAGGTGCTCGGCCACCGTGTTGCGGGTGTGCGGGCGGGTCGGGTTCGTGGAGCTGGGCAGGATGTTGGGCTCGGAGACGACGGTGATGATGTCCGGCGCGTGCCCGCCGCCCGCGCCCTCCGCGTGGTAGGCGTGCACGCCACGACCGGCGATCGCCGCCAGGGTGTCCTGCACGAAGCCGGCCTCGTTCAGGGTGTCCGTGTGGATGGCGAGCTGCGCGCCGCTCTCGTCGCAGACGCGCAGGCAGGCGTCGAGCACGGCCGGGGTGGCGCCCCAGTCCTCGTGGATCTTGAATCCGGCGGCGCCGCCGCGCAGTTGGGCGCGCAGCGCCTCGGCCGAGACCGTGTTGCCCTTGCCGAGCAGGCCCAGGTTGACCGGGTACTGCTCGGCCGCCGCGAACATCCGCGCCAGATGCCAGGAGCCGGGCGTGATCGTGGTCGCCTTCGAGCCCTCGGCCGGACCGGTGCCCCCGCCGACGAGCGTCGTGACGCCGCTCGCCAGCGCCTCCTCGAACAACTGCGGGCAGATGAAGTGCACATGGGCGTCGACGGCCCCGGCGGTCAGGATCCGGCCGTTGCCCGCGATCACCTCCGTCTCCGGGCCGATCACCAGATCGGGGTGCACGCCGTCCATGGTCTCGGGGTTCCCGGCCTTGCCGAGCGCGGTGATCCGCCCGTCGCGGATGCCGACGTCCGCCTTGACGACGCCCCAGTGGTCCAGCACCACCGCGCCGGTGATGACGGTGTCCGGTGCGCCCTCGGCGCGCGGGACGCGGCTCTGGCCCATCGACTCGCGGATCACCTTGCCGCCGCCGAAGACGGCCTCGTCCCCGCCGCCGCAGAGGTCCTGCTCGACCTCGATCAGCAGGTCGGTGTCGGCGAGCCGGATCCGGTCGCCGGCGGTGGGGCCGTAGAGGTCGGCGTAGCGGCGCCGGGTCACCGTCAGCGCGGCGGCCGGGCGAGCGGCGTCGCGGGAGGGGCCGGTCATGCGTCCACCCGCCCCGCCGTCTCGCCGCGCAGCCCCCAGACCTCGCGACGCCCGCCCAGCGGCACCAGCTCGACCGTCATGGGCAGGCCCGGTTCGAAGCGCACCGCCGTCCCCGCGGGAATGTTCAGCCGCAGGCCGCGCGCCGCGGCCCGGTCGAAGCGCAGGCCGGGGTTGGCCTCCGCGAAGTGGTAGTGCGAGCCGACCTGGACGGGGCGGTCGCCGGTGTTCACCACCGTCAGCTCCGTCACCGGTCGGCCCGCGTTGAGCTCGACCACGCCGTCGTCGAGCAGCAGTTCGCCTGGGATCACGTCTCGCCGCCGATCAGTGGATGGGGTCGTGCAGGGTGACCAGCTTGGTCCCGTCCGGGAACGTCGCCTCGACCTGGACGTCGCGGATCATCTCCGGCACGCCCGTCATGACGTCCTCACGGCCGAGCACCGCGCGTCCCGAGTCCATCAGCTCGCTGACGGTGCGTCCGTCGCGGGCGCCCTCCAGCACGTGGACGGTGAGGATCGCCACCGCCTCGGGGTGGTTCAGGCGCAGCCCGCGCGCCCGGCGGGCCAGGGCGACGTCGGCGGCGACGTGGATCATCAGTCGTTCCTGCTCGTGGGGGGTCAGTCTCATGGCGGCGAACTCCTCGGGTGGGAGGAAGGACGCGAGCACGCCCTCGTGCCGCGGGTGCGGTCACCGTACCTGACGGACGGGCCGTCAGCTACGCGCGTCACACGGAAGTAACCTGACCGACCCAATCGGAGCGGTCGCCCGGTAGGAAAGCCCGATCATCGGCCATTCCGCAAGCGTCGTGGCTGGTGAGGCGGCCGGTCACAGATGACCGGTCGCTGGCCTGGCGACCCGGGGCCGGCCGAAGCCAGGCTCCGTGACTATGCACAGCCAACTCGGATCGGGGGAATGAACGTGACCAGAGCCCAGGTGTCGGCGCAGTCGGCCGACGCGAAGGCGGGGGAGCGTGGGGGAGTCCGGCTCGTCCTGGCCGGCGGGATGATCGGAGCGGTGCTGCTGGTGGCCTCGCTGGTCGTCGACCTCAGCGGTGGCAACACGATGACCATGCCGCAGCCCTCGCTGCCCCCCATGCCCTCAGGCTTCCCGACGGAGCTGCCCTCGGGCTTCCCGACAGACCTGCCGTCCGGGCTGCCGACGGAGCTGCCGTCCGGCTTGCCCACGGATCTGCCGTCGTTCCCCACCGATCTGCCGAGTCTGCCGGGAGGTGGCTCGTGAGGAGCCTCGCTTCACTCTCACTCGCACTGCGGGACGAGCCCGTGGCCCGAGCACGGGCCCTGCTGATCGCCCGCATCGTGATCGTCCTGTACTTCGTCGAGCTGCTGGTGAACCTGACCCGGCCGAACCGCCAGCCCGGCGAGGGAGCTCTGTCGATCTTCTACAAGCCGCCGCCGGACGTCGCGAAGCTGATGAAGAATTTCTCCTTCGGGGACTCGATCAGCAAGATCATGGCCGTTCCCACGGTTGTCTTCTGGCTCGTGCTGGCAGGCATCGCGGCAGCCGTGCTGGTCCAGGTCTTCGCCGCGATCACCAAGCCCAACGACCGGCGGGCCGTCGCGCTGACCTGGTTGACCGTCGGGTGCCTGCTGCTGCCGTTCGGGCTGCTCTCCGTCGTGGTGGTCTTCGAGTTCTTCCCCGCCGCGCTCGCCTGCGTGCCCGGAACGGCATTCGTGCTGCTCCTGCTGCGCGGCTCGGTGCGCTTCGCCCGGGTTCCGCTGGGGGCGCTGCTGGCGGCGTTCGGTTGGGGAGCGCTGATCGTGTTCAGCCTCGGCCGGGTCTTCTCCAACCTCGCCTCCGCCACGATGTTCGACTACTTCAGCCCGACGGCGAGCAGCGACCCCACCCACCTCCTGGACAACATGGACCGGATGCTGATGGCGATCACCGTCCACCTGTCCCTGGTGAACACGATCGGCCTGGCGGGCGGCGTCGCCCTGCTGCTGGCGCTGTTCCGCTACCGGATCACCGACGCACTCACCGGTCTGATCCTGGGCGCCTCCATGGGACTCGGCTACGCCTTCGTGGACAGCCTGATGTACATCAAGATCTACGGGTCGCTCGGCGGAATCCTGGGGTCGACCGGGGGCTTCGAGTACTGGATCCGACAGTCCGTCGGCCTGCTCGGCGGACAGGTGACCTTCGGCGCCCTGCTCGGGGCCGGCCTCTGCCTCGCCGCCCGGGCGCAGCAGCGGCGCAGGCTGCTCGCGGTGGCAGCGCTGGTGACGGCGTTCGGCGGCGGCACGGCGGCCGAGGTCCTCTCCGGTTGGCTGGCCGGGCAGTTGCAGCACAGCAGCGGCGGCGCCGTCGACACCCTGGTGGTCTCCCCGCTGTTGTGGCTGTTGCCGCAACTCCCGTTCGTCGCGCTGGCGGTCGCGCTCCTGGTGCGCGGAATGCGGGAGCGCGGGAGCGTGCTGCGCGCGGCGCTGGCCCAGGAGGCCGAGGCGGGCCCGGCCGTCACCGCCGGGGAGACGTCCGTCCTGGGTGCGCCCGCACTGCGGCTGTGGACGCTCGTGGGCGCCTGGCGCCGACACGGCCGGGCGACGGCACTGGCGCTGTACCGCCTGCAGTCCGCGCAGTTGGAGCTGGCGGGGTCCCGCGCGCAGGAGGACCCGCCGGACACGGCGCAGGCGGAACAGGCCGTGCTGCGCGCGAACGTCATGACGTTGAAGGGGATTCGGGCGGTGACCGCATGACGGGGTTGAGGATTGTCGGACGTCTGGCGCTGGCCGCGGCCGTCCTGGTCTGCACGAGCGTGCTGCTGCTGGCGCAGCCGGCCTCGGCCTGCCCGGTGGGCCTCGGCTACAAGCCCACGGTGAACATCAACAGCCTGATGCAGAACCAGAATCAGACGTGCTCCACCAGTACCTCGCTGGCCGGGGCGGGCACGGTCGCCGTCCTGGCACTGGGCGCGCTGGTCGCGGCGGGCTGGGGCGCGTACCGCAGGGGCGAGCGGCCCGGCCCGCATCCGGACCTGGGTAGCTACCTGGAAGCGAGCGGGGTCGTCCGCGCGGAGGCGAGGCGCGACGATGCGTAGCAGCGCCGGCTCGCGGCCGCTCGCGCTGATCGCGGTGCTGCTGATGCTCGCCGCCCTGGTGGGGCTGCCGGCGACGCGGTCGGTCGCGGACACGCCGGATCCCACGATCAACAACTCGACCGTCGTGATTCCCGAAGGGATCGAGCTGACGAACCAAAAGGAGCGGAACGACTATGCCCAGAAGTTCGTCAAGGACCCACGGGGGGAAGAGCTCGTGGCCCTGACGAATGCCCTGGGGTATGACGTCGGCTCGTGGCGCAACATTCAGGTGGCGTGGTTCTCCTTCGGATGGATGGCGACCAGCCCCGATCTTCCTGTCTGGGTGCGGGACAACTACCAACGCTTCATGTACGAATTGAAGCAGGAAGTACGCTCTCCCACTACCAGGCCTGCCTGGTGGTATCCACGGAACGCCTTCATGCTCGACGGCGAGAACTACTGGCTGGACCCCCTCTTCAAAACTCTGGGGGAGCCGGCGACGGACGGTTACGGCAACGACCAGGTGCTGTCGCTGACCACCGGACTCGCCAACCACGAACACTCCGAAGACGGCATGAACGAGTGGGTGAACCGCACCCTGACCGAGGTACTCTCGCAGGTGGCCAGGAATCCGGAGCAGTCGGCGGAGATCGGGAAGGTCATCTCCACCATCAAGAGCGAGGCCGGAAGCGCCATTGCGGGCCCGCGGACGCTCTGCCTGAAATGCCAGAAGTCGGTTCCTGCGAACGGCTTCAAATTCAGGCAAGGGTACTTCTTGGGCGTGTACGAAAATCCTGACAAGCCAGACACCAAGAGCATCACGAGGGCGAACCTCAAGAGTCTGATCACCCCCCTGAAGAACGCGTACATTCAGAGGGTCGACAGCATCGCCGACGCGGGGATGCAGAGTCTGGACTTGACCGCCCCCTGCCCGGACGCGAACGCGAACAACCCCGGCGGCATGGACTTCGCCGCCGCCCCCGCGTCCGTGTCCGAGCCCTGCGACCCGAGCAGCAGCCCCCTGGCCAAGGCGCTCAGCACGCCCAACTACGGCGGCGTCGACCTCACCAACCTCCAGCTGCGCTACCTCTCCGACGACGGGGGCGGGGTGAAGTACGCCTTCTCCTCCCAGGCCGCTGAGAAGGGACTGACCCAGGATCCCGACGCCGCGGGCGCGGCCCTGGCGGGCAGTATGGAGGACCTGCGGACCTGGCTGGCGCTGAGCCCGGACAAGTTCTGGGTCAACCTCAATCCGAGCGAGCCGGACCGGATCATCGACAAGGACCTGGGACAGACGGCCGCCGGCCGTGCGCTCCTGGAGGCGGACTGGCACATGAAGCAGACGGAGGGGAAGCTCCTCGACCCCAACACCTCCTTCGGCGCCGCGTACTGGCGCGCGCTCGGCGTCTCGGGGGGCCAGAGCTGCTACTCCTCGCGGATGTGGATCGTCCCGGGTGACGTGGAAGTGCGCCAGGACGGGGACTCGCTCTACGTCCTGAAGGCCACCCTCGACGTGAAGGCCAAGCCGGAGGTCGTCTCCGGGCTCGGGCAGACCTCCTGCAACCAGGATCCCCAGCAGACCGCGCGCGATGCGAAGGTCGAGCAGCAGATGGTGGTGCCGGAGATCCAGAAGCAGGTCAACACGGCGCCCGAGTACGCAGCGCTGCGCCAGGCGTTCCTGGCGCGGGTGGTGGCGCAGTGGCTCCTGGACCGGCACGCCGCCGGCCACGCCACCTCCTTCGACAAGCTGATCGGCTCCGGAGACCTCGGCCCGGCGGCGCTGCACGGCAGTTGGCGGCCGCAGCAGGTGTACGACGCCTACCTGACCTCCATCAAGAACGGGACCTTCACCTACCACCAGACCGAGCACGTCGGCAACGCGACGGTCACCTATGTGATGCGCACCGGCGGAGTCGACTTCAGCAAGCTCAACTCGACCCAGCTGAGCGGCGCAGACATGAACCGGGAGGTGCCGGGCCTGCAACAGACGATCGCGGGCTCCACGACCAGCCCCGCGACGGCCGCCGACGGCTCGATCTGGCTGGGCGACACGGCCAAGGCGCCGAGCGTCAGCGCCTGGGACCGCGCCAGCACCTACTTCCTCGGCCGCACCGGCCTCGCGGTCCTCCTGGGGGTGGCGTTGCTGGCCCTGCTGTTCTTCGTCCGCGACGGGTCGAAGCTGCGACGCAGGAGCACGCGGATTCCGTCCAGTTGATGATTGGAGTGTTCCATGGGTGAGAAGAAGATCGACCAGGACGCCTATACGGAAGAGCTCTTTGCCGCCGCTCCCGAGATCATCATGGGTCATCAGGCAGGTGACGGATCCGACCGCCGGATCATCCGTCGACTGGAGGACAGGTACGGACGTGTCGTCCACGCCACACTCTCGGTCATCTTCGTCCACTACATCCGGCTCAACTGCCCTCCGCAACTGCGCGGCGGCGATGGGGTGCCGAGCTTGCCGATCATGAGCTGCGTCGGCCCTCTCCACACGAACGCGTTCCTGAGTGTCCTGGAGTTCGACGCCGGGGAGGAGCGGGAGAGGGAGCTGCACCAGGCGACCCTGTGGGCACAGCGACTGATTGCGGAGGAGTCGCTCGACCATGCGCTGAACTTCGCGAACCCGAACTCGTGGGGGAGTCAGATCAAGGACAGGTCCCGGCTCCTCGAGCTCGCCGCGATGTGCCTGTGCGTGTGCTGCATCGGAGTGAGCGAGTCGTTGGCTGCGGAGGGCCAGTAGGCCCGTCAGGGTCGTTGGTACCTGGCGGCCATCGTGTGGAAGACCTGCTTCGGTTCCCAGACGTTCTCGTCGAGCACGCGCACGACTCCGTAGGAGGCGACGTCGCGGTCGCGGGGCTTGTCGTAGTTGGCGAAGGAGAACCACAGGGCGGTGTCCACGCCCTCCTCCTCGAAGACGTCGAGGAGCTCGCCGAGGTAGCGCACCTGCTCGGCCTCGTCCGGGATCGCTCCCTGGGGCGGCCGCCAGGCCATGCCCCCGAGGTCGCCCGCGCCGCGGTAGGCGCAGGTGCCGAACTCGGTGACGGCGACCGGCTTGCCGTGGGACAGGGCCTCGCGCAGGTCGGCGCGGAAGGTCGCGGCGTTCTGCGCCGAGCGGTAGGCGTCGATGCCCACCAGGTCGAACGGGGCCCAGTCCACCGGCTCCCAAGGGCCGGAGGCGTAGCTGACCCTGCCGCCGAAGCGGGCCCGGACCGTCGACGCGGTCTGGGCGAGGAAGGCGTTGAGGCGTTCGGGGACCGGCCCGAGGGAGGTCCACCACTGCAGGTCGGCGGTGGCCATCGCGTGGAGGCGGTCGAGGTAGGTGCCGCCGGGCAGGAAGCCGTGACCGAACGCGCTGAGCTCGCAACCGGCGACGAACACCACTTCGGCGCCGCCGCGCCGCAGGGCCTCGGCGCGCTGAGCGCAGTCGGCGAAGAGCGTCAGCATCTGGCTCGGCGGCAGATCGGCGGGGAACGGCGAGAACCACACCTCGAGACCGGCCTCGGCGGCGCACCGGGCGGCGAGCTCCAGCCGCTCGGCGTCGCGGCCGGAGACGCGCACCGCGTCGCAGTGCAGGTCACCGGCAATCACGGCCATGTCTCGCCGGACCTGTTCGGGGTCGAACGTCTTCCGGGTGAGGAGCCGGCCGGGGAACGTCCCGGTGTCGTAGGTGATGCCCCGTGCGCGCACGTTACTTGCCTTCCGCGTGGAGGAGTCCGTGTTCCAGCAGGTCGAAGGCCAGGTCGACGTCCTTGGCGAGCGCGCGACCGGCGGCCTTGGCGGAGGCGCCGCCAATAAGGCGATGGAAGTACGTCTCCTGGACGGTGAGCAGGGAGGCGGCGATCTGGGCGGCCATCAGCGCGGCCGCGGTGGGGCCGTACTCCTCGGTCAGGACGTGCGCCAGGGCCTCGCGTTGTCGGTAGAGCAGACCGGTGGCGGCCTGCTGCAGCGCCGGGCTGTCCTGGATCACCCGCACCCGGGCGATCAGCGCGTCAAGCCCGGCCGCCGGCATCTCCCCGGTGGCCAAGGCGTGATGGTGCGCGCGCAGCGCCTCCAGGAACGTCTGTTCGGCCGGGCGCTGGGTGACGATCCCAGCAAGATCGTCGCCGGCCACGCCGTGCAGCGCGAGCGCCTCCTTGCTGGGGAAGTAGGCGAAGAGCGTCGCCTTGGCCACCTCGGCGGCCTCCGCGATCTCGTTGACCGTCACCGCGTCGAAGCCGCGCTCGGTGAACAGTCGCAACGCCACCGCGGCGATCCGCTGCCTGGTCTGGTCCTTCTTGCGTTCGCGAAGCCCGGTCATACGGCCACGATATCCATACTCAGTTCAAAAACAAACTCGGTATGAATAAATCGACGTGCGCGAGCCCGGCGGGCGGGGCAGAGTGACGAGCACGTGGGACACGCAGGAGGGACGGACATGGACGAGGTCATCGCGGTCACCGGCGCGACCGGGCGGGTCGGGGGGCGGGTGGTGCGCCGACTCGTGGCGGAGGGCGCGACGGTGCGCGCGATGGGGCGGGATGCAGGGAAGCTGGCTCAGCTGCCGGCCGCCGAGCACGCCGTGGCGTCCTACGACGACGCAGCCGCCATGCGTGCCGCGCTCGCCGGGGCGTCGACGCTGTTCCTGGTCTCCGCACACGAGGGCCCGGGGCGGGTGGGGACGCACACGACCGCCGTGGACGCCGCGCTCGCCGCCGGTGTGCGCCGGGTCGTCTACCTGTCCTACCTCGGCGCGGCGCCCCACGCCACCTTCACCTACGCGCGTGACCACTGGTACACCGAGCAGCACATCCGCGCCGCAGGCGTGCCGTTCACCTTCCTGCGTGACAGCAGCTACCAGTCCGACCTCGTCGCCATGACCGGCGACGACGGCATCCTGCGCGGCCCGGCGGGCGACGGCCGGGTCGCGGCGGTCACGCACGACGACGTCGCCGACTCCACGTCAGCGGTCCTGCTCACCGCCGGACAAGGGATCCACGACGGACTGACCTACGACCTGACCGGACCGGAGGCGCTCAGCTTCGACGAGATCGCCGCGACGATCGCCGAGGCCACGGGGCGACCCGTCGCCTACCAGCCGGAGACGCGTGCCGAGGCCTACGCCTCCCGCGCCGTCTACGGCGCGCCCGCCTGGGAGGTCGAGGGCTGGGTCAGCTCCTACGAGGCAGTGGCCTCGGGGGAGATGGACGTGGTCTCGGACGCCGTCCGAGCGCTGACCGGTCGCGCCCCGCAGGCCTTCGCGGACTTCCTGGCCGCGCACCTGGAGAGCCTGCGCCGTCTGCTGCCGAAGTAGCTCCGCAGGCGGGTGACGCGGCCCGGCGGAGGTTTCGGCGCGGACGGGCGGGGTGACGCTGAGAGCCCGATCACGCTCGTGGGAGGCAGGACCACTGTGCCCATCCTTCGGAGGCGCTCCGTCGCGATCGCCGCACTGACGGCGCTGTCCGTGGCCATGACGGCCGCCGCCGCCCCCGCGCCGGCCGGGAGTCCGGGCGGGGGACGGGGACTGCAGCGCCTGTTGGACGGCCTGGTGCACGCGAAGGGCGGGCCGCCCGGGGTGATCGTGGTGCTGCGCGGCGACGGTCGGACCGTCGTGCTGCGGGCCGGGCACGGGGCCCTGGAGGAGGAGCGGCCGCCCCGCATCGACGACCACATGCGGATCGCCAGCGTGGCGAAGGCGTTCAGCGGCGCGGTGGCGCTCCGCCTGGTCAGCCGCGGCCGGCTGGGCCTCGACGACACCCTCGCGAAGCGGCTGCCGGACCTCCCGGCCCAGTGGGGCCGGGTGACGCTGCGCCAGCTGCTGCAGCACACCAGCGGACTGCCCGACTTCAGCCGGGCGCCCGCCTTCGGGCAGATCCTGAGGCAGGACCCGCACCACCGCTTCGCCTCGCGGCGGCTGCTGCACTTCGTCGCCGACCAGCCCCTCGCCTTCGCGCCCGGCACGCGCTACGCCTACTCGAACTCCGACAACATCGCCGTCGCGCTGATGGCCGAGGCAGTGACGCACCAGCGGTACGAGAAGCTCCTCGACGAGCTCGTCTACGACCCGCTGGAGCTCGACGCCACGAGCCTGCCGGGCGGCTTCACCCTGCCCGCGCCGTACCTCCACGGCTACCTGGTGACGCCGAGCGGTCCGCAGGACGTCAGCACCCAGTTCGGCAACTCCGGCGTCTGGGCCTCCGGCGGCGTCGTGTCGACGCCGCGGGACCTGTCCGTCTTCATCGGCGCGTACGCGGGCGGACGCCTGGTCTCGCCGGCGGTGCGGCGGCAGCAGCTGAGCTTCGTGGACGGCGGGTCCCAGCCGCCCGGGCCGGGACGGAACGAGGCCGGGCTGGGGATCTTCCGGTACACCACCCGCTGCGGCGTGGTGTACGGGCACACCGGGAACACGGCCGGCTACACCCAGCTCGCCCTCGCGACCGCGGACGGTCGCCGGTCGATGACGTTCTCGGTGAACGCCCAGATCACGCCGGGCGGCAACGCGGCGCTGTTCGACAGGATGCGGGCGATCGAGGAGGACTTCACCTGCGCCCTGCTGCACGGGGACTCCTGAGAACCAGGAGTCCCGGAGCGCAGCAGTGCGGGCCAGGACTCAGCCCTGGCGGGCCTTGACCCGCGGGTCGCGGCGGTTGATCACGAACACGCGGCCGCGGCGCCGCACGATCTGCGAGCCGGGCTGCTTCTTCAATGAACGCAGTGAGTTGCGCACCTTCATGGGGTGTCCCCTTTCGTGCCGAGGGCCCGGCGACGTGCCCGAGCCTCATGCACCCGTCAACGTCGTCGGCGGGCCGGGCATTCCCGCGCTCACGGGAGGCGCACGGCCACAGCGCAGGTCGGGGAGCCGGTCGGGTACTGGTGGGTGAGCGTGAGCACGCCCGTCGCCGGGTCGACCGCGTGGACGGTGAGGGTGTCGGCGCGCTCGTTGGAGACGTAGAGGTGCGCGCCGACCAGTTCGAGGTGCCGCGGCCAGGAGCCGCCGCAGGGGTACTCGCCGACGAGCACCGGGACGCCGTCCGGGGTCGTGCGGAAGAGCGCGACCGTGTCCGCGCCGCGGTTGGAGAGGTAGAGGCGGGTGCCGTCCTCGCTCGCGCTCAGGTGGGCCGGGTAGTTGTCGGCGACCGCCGCCGTACTCGCGGGCACGGAGCCGACGTGGTCGAAGCCGCCCGGCTCCGTCTCGCGCAGCGCGTGCAGCCGGGCGTCCAGCTCACCTGCCACGTAGGCCAGCCCGTCGGCGCCACGCACCAGTTGCCGCGGGCCGGTGCCGGCCGGGAGCTCCGTCACCGACTCGGGCTTGCTGCGCTCCGCCGCGTCGGCGCGGTAGCGGCGCAGCTGGTCGGTGCCGAGGTCGACGACGTCCCAGCGCCCGTCCGGGCCGGGGACGGCCATGTGCGCGTGCGGGCCGTCCTGGCGGTCCTCACGCGGGCCGATCGCCGCCGGGTCGCCGGGCCACAGCCGCTCGCCGCCGTCGGGGAGCCCGTCCGCGTCGAGGTCGAGCAGCAGCGCCGACCCGGTGCCGTAGTTGGCGACCGCCAGCCGTCGCCCCTCCGCGTCCAGGGCGAGGTGGCAGGGCCAGCCGCCCCGGCTCGACACCCGCGCGAGCTCGCGCAGCGTGCCGTCGGCCGCGACGGCGACGACGCTGACCGAGCCGGACCCGTCCGCGTCGTTCGCCTCGTTCGCGGTGTAGAGGACGGGCAGCGTCGGGTGCTGAACCACATAGGAGGGGCACGGCAGCGCGAGCTCGCCCAGGCGCGTCAGGGATCCGTCGCGCGGATCACGGCGGTAGCTGACCAGCCCGGCACCGCGGCCGTCCATCTCCGGGGTGTAGCAGCCGGTCACGAGCAGCTGGGAATCGTTCATGCTGACGCTCTCCTCGGGTCGATGCCCCGATCTTCGCATGTCTGGTCCAGACCTGTTCGCGGTGCGTGTACGCAGGAGGAGACCCGTGTGTCTGCGGGGTGTCAAGTGTCGCTAATATGCGCACGGGCGTGCGATGAATGTGCATGGCAACCGGGGGATTGCGTGCGCCTGATGGTCGGTCATGGCTCCCGGACGATTTCGAGGAGACGGCCCCACCGTGAGCTACCCGCCCTACAACAACGGGCCCCGCGGCAACCCGCCACAGCCGAACAACCCGTACCAGAACGGCCCGTTCCCGCAGCAGCCGCCGCAGCCCCAGCAGCCCGGCCCGTACGGCGGCGGCCCGGCCGCGCCGCGGCCGCCCTACGGCGGGCAGCCCCCGTACGGCGGCGGTCAGCCGCAGCCGCCCTACGGCGCGGGCCGTCCTCCGTACGGCGCGCAGCCGCCACAGGGTGGGGGCATGCCGCCCTACGGTGGCGGCCGGCCGCCGTTCGGCGGGGGTCCGGGCGGACCCGGTGGCCCCGGCATGCCGGGCGGTCCCGGCGGACCGGGGGGACCGGGCGGACCGCGCGGCTCCAAGAAGGGCCTGCTGATCGCCCTCGGTGTCGTCCTCGTCCTCGTGGTCGGCGGCGTCGCCGTGGCCGCCGCCGGCGGCGGCCACCACACCACCGCCGGGGGCAACGGCGGCACCACCTCGTCGAACGGCGGCACCAGTTGGTCCCCGCCCAGCTGGGCGACGAAGGCGAACGACGTCGGCCCCGCCAGCCCCAGCACCGTCGTCCAGGGCACCGTCTGGATCGCCAAGCAGCACCCGCAGAACCTGGCCAGCTACGCCGCCCAGGTCGGCATGCCGGGCACCCCGGACTACCACAAGTATCTGACCCCGGATCAGTTCAACTCCACCTTCGTCAACGTCCAGGACGCCAGCAGCGCCGTCACCCAGTGGCTGCAGCAGGACGGCATGACGATCGTCAACTCGGACCCGCAGTCCATCATCGTCAAGACGACCCTGGCCAAGGTCGAGTCGACGCTGAAGGTGCAGATCGACCGGTTCAAGCACGACGGCCGGGTCGACATCGCGCCCACCAGCCAGCCGCAGTACCCCTCGAACGTCGGCGACTACGTCTCCAGCGTCACCGGCCTGACGACTTCCTCGCCGGTCGCCAGCTTCGCCGCCAAGGCCGCCGCGGTGAGCCCGAAGAAGAAGGGCAGGGCCGTCTCGGCGGGCGCCGGCAAGTTCGCACCCGGAGAGGTCACCGGGATCGACACCCAGTGGTGCAGCACCTACTGGGGCCAGAAGCACTACAACGACGCGCCGGACGCGCCCTGGGGCGCCCCGCTGCCGATGCCCGAGTGCGGGTACACGGCGAACCAGATGCGGCACGCCTACGGGGTCTCCGCCAGCGGCCTGACCGGCAAGGGCGTCACCATCGCCGTCGTCGACGCGTACAGCTCGCCGACCATCGTCCAGGACATGCAGCGCTACAACGCGGACATGGGCCTGCCCCAGTTCGCCCCGGGCCAGTTCACGCAGAAGGACCCGGTCGGCGGCTACGACCCCAGCACCACCCCGGACGACGTCTCGGGCTGGGCGGGCGAGGAGACGATGGACATCGAGGCCGTCCACATGATGGCCCCCGCCGCGAAGATCGTCTACTACGGCGCTCGCTCGACGAGCCAGTCGGACTTCGACAACGCGATGGAAGACATCGTCACCAAGCACTCCGCGGACATCGTCAGCTGCTCCTGGGGCGGTCAGGAGTCCCAGAACCCGGAGGAGGAGTACCAGGCGGACACCCAGATCTTCCAGCAGGGCGCCGTCGAGGGCATCGGGTTCAACTTCGCCAGCATGGACAACGGCGACTACACCACCCCCGCGCTCGGCAGCTCCGACCCGCACAACACCTCGCCGACCCCCGCGGTCGCCTTCCCCGCCTCCGACCCGTTCGCGACCGGCGTGGGCGGCACCAGCCTCGGCGTCAACGCCGACGGCAGCTACGGCTGGGAGAGCGGCTGGGGCGACGTGGACCGCCCGGTGTCCGGCAACGGCTGGGGCAGCCCCACGGACTTCGGCGGCGGCGCCGGCGGCGGCAACAGCAAGGTGTTCCCGCAGCCCGACTACCAGAAGGGCGTCGTCCCCGACTCCCTGGCGACCGGCACGACGGGGACCGCGCAGCGCGAGGTGCCCGACCTCGCCCTCGACGGCGACGGCGCCACCGGCATCCTCGAGGGCGAGACCATGAACGGCACGGTCAGCGTCAACCCCGGCTCGGGCAACGGCGTCACGTTCAGTGAGACCGGCGGCAAGTGGGGCTACTACGAGGACGGCGGCACCAGCCTCGCCACCCCGCTGTTCTCCGGGATGGAGGCGCTGGCCCAGCAGGCGGCCGGCGGCACCCCAGTCGGCTTCGTCAACCCCGTGCTCTACAAGCTGGTGGGCAGCCCCGAGCTGCACGACATCGTGGGCCCGCCGACCGGCCTCGGGCACGAGCCGGGCGAGGAGTCCTGGGACCAGAACCACAACCCGTTCATGGTCGCCATGGACTCCGACACCTCGCTGAAGGTGGCTCAGGGCTACGACGACGTGACCGGCGTGGGCACGGTCGCGCCGCCGTTCCTGACCTGGTTCAAGGACCACCCCAGCGGGCAGTAGCCGTCGGCGGCGGTCAGTGGGGTTCGGCGGCCCGGACCCCACTGAACTCCCTTGGTCTTGCGGCCCGCCCAGTCGTCCTCGAAGGCCACGTACATGCCCTGCGGCAGCGCGATCTGTCGGGAGATGTCCTGGCCGGCGGGCGGCGTGGCGGTGAACGTCGCCGTTCCGGCGGCCATCTGCGTGCCGGGATTTCGGGCGGTGCCGGTGAACACCGATCAGCTCAACGGCTGCTTGGGTGATGCGGATCTCTCGAAGTGCACCGTGATCGACCGTGTGCGACGTTTGCTGTGCGGTACGTGCCGCACGCTCGTCGAATTCGCACGCGGCGAGCACAGTCCGGGCGGACAGGCTCCGGGCACACGAGAAGCCCCTGGTCCAGATGACCGGGGGCTTCGTGCCTTCCTGGCATCCGTGATCAGGCGCTCCGCGTCAGCCGTTCGTGGGCTTGCGGGATCTGCACGGTGCTGGCGCCGCTGCGCGCGACTCGGCGTCACGGAGCTGCAGGTGATGCCGGACCGGGACCCGGTCGAGTTCGTGGAGCGGGTGGGGCAGGACGTGGTACCGGGGTTCGCCTCGATCGGCTGAGGGCACAGGCGCCGGCGTGGTACCGCGCGTCCTCGCTTGTCACTCGCGGCCGATGGCCAGCATCTGCTGCTCGCCGCCGGAGAGCGTTCCTGTTCCTGTTGGCGGCGTTCGGCGAGCACGGGGAACAGGCCGAAGACCCGATCGAGGTCCTCCTTGGGTACGCGCCGGAAGCGGTTGGCCCCCGGCCATCACTGGGATCCCCGGCGCCGCGTTCGCGCTGCTTTTGCCCGTCGCCGACTTCAGCCACGCCCAGACCCCGACCGCCGTGAAAGCGGCCGTGAACGACGCCAACAAGGGTCGCGACGCGATCTCCCTCTACGGCAGACGGAGATCTGGATCACGCCCCAGTGCAGGTAGTGCCCGGGGCCGTTCAGGTCGATGGGCGCGGCGAGCAGCCGTGCCGGAAGGGACGGGACGGGGAGCATGGGTCACCTTTTCCGGGAACCAGGGCGTGCGTCAGGCGTGCGGAACGATCGCGACGGCGCTGTGGCCGTAGTGGACGGCCGCGTGGGCCGCGGGGCCGAGCGCCGAGACCGCGCGCTGCCGGCGACGGCCGAGGACGAGCAGCCCGGCGTGGTTCGCCTCGTCCACGAGGATGTGCGCGGCGCTTCCGGTCCGCACGTCGATGTGCAGCCGGACGCGCGGGTATTTCTCCGCCAGCGGCTGCAGGAGAGCTTGCAGCTTCTCGGTCACGTCCTCCTGGATCGCGGTGCGCTCGGCGTCTCCGGGCGGGAGCGTGCCGATGGCCCACCAGATGGACGGCAGCCAGGCGTGTACCACGCGCAGCGCGCTGTTGCGCCGTTCGGCCTCGGCGAGCGCGAACTCGATCACCGGGGCCCGGCCCTCGCCGAGCTCCAGGCCGAGGACGACGTCGTGGCGCGGCAGGCGCGGGTCGGCGTGGTCGCGGACCAGGACGACGGGGTACTCGGCACGGCCGGCCGTCTCCAGGGCCGTCGATCCGAGGAGCAGCCCGGCGAAGCCGCCGGTGCCGCGTGAGCCGAGGACGAGGGTGCTGCCGTGCTCGGCCGCGTGCAGCAGCTGGGTCGGGGCCTCACCCGCCAGGAGCTCGTAGTCGACCTGCAGACCCAAGTGTCGGGCGCGCAGGTCCTCGACGGTCCGGCCCAGCAGGTCCACGGCCTCGGACTGAAGCCTGACGTAGGCGTCCGGTACGGGCGTGCCCTCGCGGTGCGGCCAGTGGGCGAGGACCAGCCGCACCGGGGAGCCGGTGAGCATTGCCTCGCCGGCGGCCCATTCGGCGGCGGCCAGACTCGGCTTGGAGCCGTCGAAGCCGACGATCAGGGGGAGTGCCATGGCGGTTGCTTCCTTTCCGTGGGGAAGAGATGGTCAGGCGGGCTCGCCGGGTGCGTCGGGAAGGCGACGCAGACGGCGCAGGTAGGGGTCGGGGATGCGACGCGGCTCCACGCGGACGCGGGCGTCCACGCAGACGATGCTGTGGGGGCCGCAGATCAGCGGATTGAGGTCGGCCTCGGCGAGCTGCGGGAGGTCGGCGGCCATCCGGCCCAGCCGGGCCAGGACGTCCTCCAGGCGTTCCAGATCGACGGGTGGGCGGTCGCGGTAGCCGAACAGCAGCGGCGTGGTGCGCAGTGAGGTGAGCATCGCCGAGATGTCGGTGCCGGTGAGCGGAGCCAGCCGGGCGGTGCGGTCGTCGAGCAGGTCGGCGGTGGTTCCGCCCGCGCCGAAGACGACGAGGGGGCCGAAGACCGGATCCTGGGCCACCCCTGCGAGCAGTTCCGTCCCGGTCGCCTGGCGCGGCTGCACCAGCACGCCGTCCAGCCGCTCGCCGAAGCGTGCGGCGAAAGCCCGGTACGCGGCGCGCACCTGCTCGTCCTCGGCGCTGGTGACCCGCAGCGCGCCGAGGCCGCTCTTGTGGATCTGTCCGGGCCAGTGGGCCTTGAGCACCACCTCACCGCCCTCGCCCGTGCGCGCGAGAACGCGGGCCGCCTCGACCACGGAGTCCTCGCCCTGGCACCAGATCGCGTCCACCAGGGGCAGGCCGTAGCAGTCCAGCAGGCGGGCCACCAAAGGGGGTTCGAGCCAGCCGCCGTCGGGGTGCTGGCCGAGGTACCGCTCCACGAGTGCGGCGGCCTCGGTCGGGCGGGAACCGGGGGTTTCGCGCTCCGACGACATCGGCTGGGCCAGCCAGCGGGAGCGGCGCAGCGCTTGTGCGAGGGCGCGGGCGGCGGACTGCGCGTCGGCGTAGGCGGGGATGCGCGACCCGTCGGCGCAGTCGAGGAACCGGACCGGTTCGCGTTGGTCCAGCAGGACGGCGGCAACCGGTCGGGTCCGGCGGCCGGGGCCGGCGAGCAGCGGAGCCAGGGCCTCCTCGGCGGTCCTCGCCGCGCCGAGCGCGGTCGGCGCCAGGCAGAGCAGCACCGCCTCGACGGCGCCGCTCTCCGCGAGCGCGTCCACGGCCGCCACCAGTGTCTCGGCCGGCGCGGCGGCGGTCGCGTCGACGGGGTTGGCCGTGGCGGCTCCCTCCGGCAGCAACTCGGCCAGGCGCAGGGCCAGCGGCGCGGGCAGTTCCGGCACCGTCAGGCCGTGATCGGTGCACGCGTCGGCCGCCAGCACGCCGATGCCGCCCGCATTGGAGACGACGGCGACGGTGCCGGTGATGCCGGGCAACGGCTGGGAGTCGAGGAGCGCGGCCGTCTCGACCAGTTCCGCGATCGAGTGGGTCGCGGTGATGCCGGCCTGGGTGAACAGCGCCTGCCGGGTGACGGTCGGGGTGGCGGCCGCCGCGGTGTGCGAGGCGGCGCCGCGACGCCCGGCCACGGAACGGCCCGCGTCCACCGTGAGGATCGGCATGCTGCGGGCCACCCGACGTGCGGTACGGGAGAAGGCACGCGGATTGCCGAAGGACTCCAGGTGCAGCAGAGCGAGCCTGGTGCGGCCGTCCTGCTCCCACCACTGCAGCAGGTCGTTCCCGCTGACGTCGTACTTGTCGCCGAGCGAGACGAAGTCGGAGACGCCGATGCCGAGCGCGTCCAACTGCTCCATCAGCGCGATCCCCACGCCGCCGGACTGGACAGCGACGCCGGCGGCGCCGGGCTTGGGCGCTGTCCGGCCGAACTCGGCGTCCAGCCCCACCTCGGGGTCGGTGACGGCCAGGCCCAGGCAGTTGGGGCCGACCAGGCGCATGCTGTGGCGGCGGCAGGCGCGGAGCAGACGAGTGGACTGGGTCCGGGACAAGCCGGAGGTGAGCACCACGAGAGCCCGCACGCCGCGCTGCCCGCACTCCTCGGCCACCGCGGCCACCTGGTTCGCGGGGACGGCCAGGACCGCGAGTTGGGGAGTGCCGGGGAGGGCGTCGAGCGACGGGAAGCAGAGCAGCCCGTCGATCTGCCCGGCATGCGGGTTGACCGGCCAGAGGGAACCGGTGAAGCCGCCGTGACGGATCTTCAGCAGCAGGCTGTGCCCGACCGTTCCGGGCCGGCGGGAGACGCCGACGACGGCGACGGACCGCGGCCGCAGCAGCGGCCGCAGGCTGGCGATGTCGGCCCGGCTGCCGCGCGCCTCGACCGCGTCGAGATACGGGGTCGAGGTCTCGTCGAGGACGGCCTCGATCCGGACCTGCGCGTCGGCCCAGTGACGGTTCGTGGCCAGACCCAGGTCGGTGAAGACCTTGTGCATCGCATGGTTGTCGGCGAGTGCGTCGGCGAGCAGGACATGGATGTCCTGGGCGCGCGCGGCGTGGACCAGGTGCTCGATGAGGAGGGTGGCCACCCCGCGGTGGTGCCAGTCGTCGGCGACGGCGACGGCCAGCTCGGCCCGGCTCGGGTCGTCGGCCTCCGTCTCGCACTCGACGACGCCCACGAGTTGCCCGCTGTCCGGCTCGAACGCGCCGAGGGCGACGAAGCCCGGACGCGGCGGGGTGCACAGCCGGTCGGCGGTGAGCTCCGGCGCGCGGCGGCTGATGCCGAAGAAGCGCAGCCGCTGGTTCTCCGGCGACATCCGGCGTGCGTGCAGGTCGGCGATCGCGTCGTGGTCGCCCGGCGTGAGCGGGCGAATCGTGACCACGGTGCCGTCGGCGAGCAACGCCTCGGCGGTGCGGGGGACTTCGGACTGAGTGACCATCGTGCGCCGCCTTCTGGGGAGGGGGACAGCCGGGAGACCCGGGCCGGGCCCGGGCACGACAGCACTCTGCTCCTGGCGAGCGCCGCCTTGGAGGGCCGTTCGGCCCCGGGGGAGGGGCCGATCAGGCTCAGTCGAGGGACTTGGTGGCGGCCGCTCTCGGGGTGGGCGGGCCGTCGGGCCCATAGCCCAGCCGGATGATCATCTGGACGTGCTCGGGTCCGCTGCGCGGGTCGCGCAGCATCCAGCGCAGATCGGGCCACTCGATCGCCTGGTGCAGCAAGGAGGTCCGGACCTGGTCCCGGGTGGCCAGCAGCAGCAGGTGCTGCAGGGCGAGGCCGGTCCGCAGCCAGTCCGCGCGGAGGTCGTGCGGGGTGGCGAGGACGGCCAGCTGCGGGTGCGGCTCGAACGGGCGCGACGGCAGGCGCATCGGGGGTCGGAGGCTGGTGAAGTCCCGCATCGGGAGGTGCCCCGCTGCGTCCTGCGGCCCCAGGGCCTCGGGCGGGATGCCGAAATCGTTCTCGGCGCGCGGCCGGATCCAGGCACGGCTCTCGTCGCGCCGAGCCTGGTCCGTCATGGTGCGGACCTCGGCCTCGCGGGTGAGCGCGAGCAGACGACGGGCCTCGTCGACGTCGGGGAGGTGCACGACGGCGCCCTCGGCCAGGGCGGCCTCGACCAGCTCGGCGCGGAGCGTGGCGGGTATCGGCTGGGGCGAGAACGGCTGACGGCTGGAGTGCCGGCGCCAGATCTGCTCGTACAGCTCCGGCGCGCGGGTGTCCCCGGCGCTCCGCGAGCGCCCGGCCAGCCGGACGGAGGCGAGCAGCTGCGGCTCGTGCGGATCCGGCAGCAGCCGCAGCACGGGCTCCCAGCCCCGGTGCGCGACGGCCAGCCGCAGATTGAACGCGGCGGCGCCGACGGAGACGTGCAGTCCGCGCCCCTCGGGGTCCTCGGCCCGCAGCTCGCGGTCGAGGGCCGCGCGGATCTCGACGGTGCGCGTGCGCGGCTCCAGCCGGAAGCGCCACGGCTGGGTGTTGTGCATGGACGGTGCGGCGACGGCGGCGGAGACGAGCTCCTCCAGGACGGCGGCGTCCAGGACTGCGGTGGTGGTCATGGCGCGCTCCTGCGAAAGCGGGGCGGCGGCGGGGACGCCGCCTTCTCCGAGCCTGCGCGCGGACGCTCGGAGCGCAGGAGGGCCGCTCGGGGCGTCAGGGGCTGCCGAACGGCCCTACCTGTCGTTGCACCATCTCCGGTGGCGGAGCCGTCAAGGCGCGTGCGCGAACAACCGCCCCCCACGCGGCGGAGCTGTCCATCGGCAGAGCCCTCCCGCGCCCCTGCGGTCGTGCAAGTGGCCGTCGGGCAACGGGCTCAGCCGGTCCAGGACCAGTCCGCGACCTCCGGGAGGTCCGTGCCGTGCTCGCGGATCCACGCGGCGTGGCGGGTGCGGACGTCCGCCATCCGCTGGCGGACCGTCGCCGCGCGGGCGGCCAGGCCCGGGACGCGGTCGATGACGTCCATGACCAGGCGGTACCGGTCCAGGTCGTTGCGGACCACCATGTCGAACGGCGTGGTCGTCGTCCCGGACTCCTTGTAGCCACGCACGTGCAGCTGCGGGTGGACCGCGCGGCGGTAGGCGAGGCGGTGGATCAACCAGGGGTAGCCGTGGTACCCGAAGATCACCGGCTTGTCGCGGGTGAAGACCGCGTCGAACTCGGCGTCCTTCAGCCCGTGTGGATGCTCCTCGGCCGGCAGCAGCCGTGCCAGGTCGACCACGTTGACCACCCGGACGGCCAGTTCCGGCAGTTCCCGCCGCAGCAACTGCGCGGCAGCCAGCACCTCCTGGGTCGGCACGTCGCCCGCGCACGCGAGCACCACGTCCGGCTCGCGCTCGCCGCGCTCGGTGCCCGCCCACTCCCAGATACCGAGGCCCCGCGCGCAGTGGGCGCGGGCCTCCTCCAGGCCCAGCCAGTCGAAGCAGGGCTGCTTGCCCGCGACCACGACGTTGACGTAGTCGCGGCTGCTCAGCACATGCTCGGCCACGGACAACAGCGTGTTGGCGTCCGGCGGGAAGTAGACCCGGACGGCCTCGGGGCTCTTGTTGAGCACGTGGTCGACGAAGCCGGGGTCCTGGTGCGAGAAGCCGTTGTGGTCCTGGCGCCACACGTGTGAGGTGAGCAGGTAGTTGAGCGAGGCGATCGGTGCCCGCCAAGGGATGGTGCGGGTGGTGCGCAGCCACTTGATGTGCTGGTTGACCATGGAGTCGACGATGTGGACGAACGCCTCGTAGCAGGAGAACAGGCCGTGACGGCCCGTCAGCAGATAGCCCTCCAGCCAGCCCTGGCACAGGTGCTCGGACAGCACCTCCATGACCCGGCCGTCGCGGGCGAGGTGCTCGTCCACCGGCAGGACCTCGGCCTGCCAGGCCTTTCCGGTGGCGGCGTAGACCGCCTGGAGCCGGTTGGAAGCGGTCTCGTCCGGGCCGACCAGGCGGAAGTCGCGGCGCTGCGCCGTGTCGGCCATGACCTGGGCGAGGTAGTCGCCCAGCACCCGCGTCGGTTCGTGCAGCGTCGCGCCGGGCTTGTCGACCGGCACGGCGAACCGCTCCAGCTCGCGCAGCGGGAGGTCACGTCGGAGCAGGCCGCCGTTGGCGTGCGGGTTGGCGCCCAGACGCCGTGCGCCGGACGGGATCCGTGCGAGGACCGCCGCGACCGGACGGCCCTCGGCGTCGAACAGCTCCTCCGGACGGTAGGAGCGCAGCCACGCCTCCAACTGCCGCAGGTGCTCCGGGTTCTCGCGGACCTGGTCCAGCGGGACCTGGTGGGCGCGCCAGGTGCCCTCGACCGGCAGGCCGTCCACCTCCGCGGGGCCGGTCCAGCCCTTGGGCGTGCGCAGCACGACCATGGGCCAGCGGGGCCGCTCCGTCGAGCCGTCGACCCTGGCCGCGTGCCGGGCGCCGGCGATCGCGTCCAGAGCCGTGTCGAAGGCGGCGGCGAGCGCGCGGTGCACGGCGGCGGGTTCGTCGCCGGTGACGTGGATCGGCGTGTAGCCGTAGCCGCGCAGCAGTTCGTCCAGCTCACGCTCGGGCAGGCGGGACAGGACGGTCGGGTTGGCGATCTTGTAGCCGTTCAGGTGCAGGATCGGCAGCACCGCGCCGTCGTGCACGGGATCAAGGAACTTGTTGCTGTGCCAGGAGGCGGCCAGGGGCCCGGTCTCCGCCTCGCCGTCGCCGACGACGCAGGCGACCACCAGGTCCGGGTTGTCGAAGGCGGCGCCGTAGGCGTGGGCGAGGGCGTAGCCGAGCTCGCCGCCCTCGTGGATCGAGCCGGGAGTCTCCGGTGCTACGTGGGACGGGACCCCGCCGGGGAAGGAGAACTGGCGGAAGAGCCGGGCCATCCCGGCCTCGTCGCGGGTGATGCTGGGGTAGTGGTCGGTGTAGCTGCCGTCCAGCCAGGAGCAGGCCAGCACGGCCGGCCCCCCGTGGCCTGGGCCCCAGACGCACAGCGCGTCCAGGTCCCGGTCGCGGATCACGCGGTTGAGGTGCGTGTGCACCAGGTTGAGGCCGGGGGAGGTACCCCAGTGGCCCAGCAGCCGCGGCTTGATGTGCTCCGGGCGCAGCGGCTCGCGCAGCAGCGGGTTGTCCATCAGGTAGATCTGTCCGACGGCCAGGTAGTTGGCGGCACGCCAGTGGGCGTCCAGCTCGGCCAGCTCGGCCTCGGTCAGTTGGGCGTCGGTCAGCGGTGCGCTCATGGTCGGCTCCCCCTCCGGGAGTGCGGGCGACGGCGTCTTCCCTCTTCACGGTCCACCGTGGCGGGCCACGGCGCCGGTCGGACAGGGCCGACCGGCCCACAGTCCCCGGCGCAGGGGCCGTTCGGCGTGTCGGTGGGGCCCGGCCGGTCCTGCCCGGCGCGGGGCGGGAGCGGAAGTCTGGAACCACGGCGGCCACCGTCAAGCCCGAGCGGGCCCGGCCTCTCGACAAGGCACAGCCACCACCCAGGAGGCCGGGCGCTCCGAGGCACAGGACCGTCGAACAACCACCGAGGCACCAACGAGGAGGCGAGACCCATGGCAACCCCCGCAGCCGCGCCGCGTCCGTCCGTCCCCGCCCCGAGACGCTCCCGTCTCGCGCTGGCCCGGGCCCGTCACCACAGCCTGCTGCGGCGGCGGACCGACCGGTGGCGCTCGGTCGTGGTGCAGCTCCAGGTGCTCGCCGCCCTCGCGGCTGCGGCGCTGTGCGCGCTGCTCGGGATGTCGGTCTACCAGCAGGGCCACGCCCACGCCCTCCAGCAGGCCCGGCAGTTGCACCCGGTCCAGGCCCGCATCGTCGCCCAACCCTACGGAACGGGCGCGGGCGGCGAGATGGCCCAGGTCAGCTGGACCACCACCGACGGTAGGACGCACCAGGGCATCGCGGGTGTGCCGATGGCCGACCAGGTGGGCGACCGGACGCAGATCTGGCTGGACGCCAGCGGCAGCCCGGCGAGCGCGCCCGCCTCGGCACAGGACGTCGCCGGCACCGCCGTCCTCACCGGCCTGCTGACGGTGATCGGCGCCTGGAGCGTCGTGGTCAGCGTCGGCGCCTACGCCCGCTCCCGCTTGCAACGCGAGGACGAGCGTGCGTGGGGGGCCGAGTGGCAGGTCTACGAGCCACAGTGGTCGCGACGCGCGTGAGCAGGGCCGTTCGGCCCCGCGGGAGGGACGCCCCGGCCCAAGCCGGGGCGTCCTCGCGTGACCAGGGTGGGAGCACCGATCCCCGACGCGGCCCCTGGGCCGGTTCGGACCGCCCAGCGGAGCATTCGGGGCCGGTCGGCCCACGGGCACGGACCCTCGCGGCCCACGACGCACCGGCCAGCCCCGGTGCACCGTGAAGACAGGAACTCTCCCGGAACGAGGAACGAGGAACGAGGAGCGAGGCCATGACCAGGACCGTGAACCGGCCCTCCGGCGACGGTGCGCCGCTGCCCCAGACATCCGTGCCGAGGCACCGCCGGGTCGGGGAGCTGATGACCCAGCAGGTGTTCGCGATCGAACCCGACGCCGACTTCACGGCCGCGCTCGCGGCGCTGCGCGAGACCGGTCACGAGGACCTGCCGGTCGTCGACAAGCAGGGCCGCCCGATGGGCATCGTCTGCGCGCCCGACCTGCTCGCCAAGCTTGCCGCGACCGCGCTGCCCGAGGCCTCCCTCTTCGAGACCCGCCGCACCCGCGAGATCCGCCGCCGCGCCGGCGCGGTCGCCGTCTCCGAGCTGATGACCACCCCGGTCTGCACCATCACGGCGCAGGACACGGCCGCGGAGGCCGCCCTGCTGGCGCTGCGCCACCGGGTCCACCACCTGCCCGTCGTCGACGAACACCGCCGCCTGGTCGGCCTGGTGACCCTGACCGATCTGCTCGAAGCCCTGCGCCGCACCGACGCGGAGATCGAGGCCGAGGTGCGGATCGTCGCGCTCGGGTACGAGTTCGGCGTCAAGGCCGCGACGCTCCACGTCACCTGCGAGCGCGGCCGGGTGCTGCTCGACGCCCGGACCTCGCTGCGCACCCAGGCCGAGCGCCTGATCGCCCGGGTCCGCACCGTCGAGGGCGTCGTCGACCTCGCGGAGACCGTGCGCTGGGAGATCGACGACTCGCTGCGCCCCGGAGCCCCCAAGGCCTGATCCGTGAAAGTGAGCCCACCATGACCACCCCCGGCATGCCCAGCACCCCCGACGCCCCTCACCACGCCAGAAACGTCCTGGTCGCCTACGCCAGTCGCGGCGGCGCCACCGCTGAGATCGCGCGGTGGCTGGCCGAGCGGCTGCGCGGAGAGGAGGACGCCCCCGAGGTCACCGTCGCCGAGATCTCCGACGACCTCGACCCCAGCGGCTACGACGCCGTCATCCTCGGCTCCGCCCTCTACGAGGGGCGCTGGATGCGATCCGCCTCCCGCTTCGCCCGACGCCACCGCCACGAGCTGGAGCACGTCTGGGTCTGGGCTTTCAGCAGTGGTCCGTTGGACGACTCGGCGACCACGGACGAGGTGCTCATCACGCACAGCGCCGACCGCGCCACCCGTCGCGTCCTCGCCCGTGACCACGTCACCTTCGGCGGCCGCCTGGCCCCGGACTCGCGCGGCTGGCTCGCCCACGCGATGGTCGAGGGCGGCCACGGCGGCGACTTCCGCGACCGCGCGCAGATCGACGCCTACGCCGACCAGATCGCCGGCGAGCTGTCGATGCTTCCCCGGCTCCGCCACCCCGTCCTGTGACCGTGTGCCCGCGGGGCCGTGGGCCTGCCGGTGCCGGTGCCCGTGCCGGGGTGGGCGCGGGTTCGGTGGAGACCGCGGCCGCGCGGCGTCGCGCGAGCGCGCGAAGGTGCCAGATCACCGCGGGCCCCGTCGTCCGGACCGTCGCGGTGGACGGCTACGCCGCCGCCGGGGTCGGCGGCGGACTGCTCGCCGCCGCCGTCGCCTTCACGCCGTCGTTCCTGTTCGTGCTGTTCGGCGGCCGCCACTTCGACCGGCTCCGGGCCAGCACGCACGTCCAGGCGTTCCTCACCGGCGCCGGCCCCGCCGTCAACGGCGCCATCGCCGGCTCGGCGATCCCGCTCGCCCTCGCGCTCACCCACGCCTGGCAGTACGCCGTGCTCGCCGCAGCCGCGCTCTGGCTGCTCGCCCTTCGGCGCGGGGTCGTCAGCGCGCTGCTCGCCGCCGGAGCGATCGGCGTCGTCGGCGCCCTCGCGGGCCTTACGGTCGGCTGAGGCCCAGCGCTCAGGGACGTTCGGCCGAACCCGCCATGGCTTCGGGGCGGTGGGTGTCGCCGAGCGCGCCAAGGACCACGTCCTGATGCCTGAGCGGAGACCACCCGAACGGTGCACGCGTCGCTTCCAGCTCCCCGTCACCCGCTGCCCCAGAGTTGGCTGACGACGACGTCCCGGCCGTGTGAGGGGAGCCACCTCGTGAGCGACACCGCCTGGACGGGAGTGGCCGTGGCGGGGATCGCGGCCGCCTATGCGCTCGCGTCACGGCGACTTGCCGTCACACCGGTGACCGCTCCGATCGTCTTCGTCGGCTTCGGGATCCTGATCGGCCCCGTGGGACTGGACCTGGTGAGTCTGCAGCAGGACAGTGCGCAACTGCGCACCCTGGTGGAGGGCGCGCTGACCCTCGTGCTGTTCACGGACGCGACCACTGTGCGCCCGGCCGAGCTGCGCACCGAAGGCGCGCTGTCCGGACGGCTGCTCTCGGTCGGGCTGCTCCTCACGCTCGGGGCCGGGTGGCTGCTGGCCTGGCCGCTCCTGCCGGGCCTGACCGTGTGGGAGTTGGCACTGGTGGCCGCGATCCTCGCACCCACCGACGCGGCGCTGGGCAAGAGCGCCATCTCCGACCCTCGCGTGCCGAGCCTGGTACGGCAGACGCTGAACGTCGAGAGCGGCCTGAACGACGGCCTCGTACTGCCCTTCTTCGTGCTGATCCTGGCAGCCGTCCCGGGCACGTCCTACGCACAGGAGGGGGAGGGCGGGACGTTCTGGCGCGCGCTGCTGCTCAGTCCCGTTCTCGGCCTCGCGGTCGGAGGGATCGGAGGCCGGCTCCTCGCCTGGTCCCGCGACCGCCGCTGGGTCACCAGGGACTGGCGTCAGATCTATGTGCTCGCCGTGGCCGCCGGCGCGTACGGACTGGCCGTGATCACCCACGGCAGCGGCTTCATCGGGGCGTGGGTCGGGGGATTCGCTTTCGCCTTCGCCCAGCGCGGCAGCGAGCGTCCTCCGCATGACGTGGCCCGCACGACCGAGCTGGCCGAATACCTCGGCAGCCTGCTGGCGATGCTGAGTCTGCTGTTCTTCGGCGCCGTGCTGCTTGGTCCCGCCCTGCAGCACCTGAGCTGGCGGATCGTCGGCTACGCGGTGCTGAGTCTCACCGTGATCAGAATGCTGCCGGTCGCACTGGCCCTGCTCGGCAGCGGGCTCAAGCGGCCGACCGTGGCGTACGTCGGCTGGTTCGGCCCTCGGGGACTCGCCTCCGTCGTGTTCGGGCTCCTGGTCGCGGAGGAACACATCCGTGGCGCCGAACTGATCAGCGGAGTGGTCGCGGTCACCGTGGGGCTCAGCGTGCTGCTTCACGGCGCGTCGTCGGTGGCACTGGCCACTCGCTACGGGCACTGGTACGCACGAGCCGCCACCAGGTCCGACCTGCGCGAGAGCGCCGCCACGCCCGTCACCCCGCGCCGACGCGGTCCGGGGCCGCTCGAACAGCCCGACAGCTGATCGACGGCGTCGTCAGGAGTGCTGGGTCGGCTCGTGGAAGCGGCGGCCGTGGACGGCCTCGGGGAGGATGTGGATCTCCACGGCGCCGTTGGCCGGGTCCTCGGCGCCGACCACCGCGCGGCCCAAGAGGGTGACGCACCAGCCGGTGCCGTCGTGGTCGTGGAGGTCGTCGGCCTCGAAGGCGACCAATGTGCCGCCGATGGCCTGTGCCAGGCCCGAGTCGGAGGCCGTGCGCAGCAGCACGCCGCCGTCCGGGGCGACGCGGAACGGAGCGGGCCAGACGGCGGGCATCGCGGCGACCGTGTAGATGACGCGGCCGGTCCGCGCGTCTGCCAGGAGGTCCAGCGCGCTGCCGCGGTCCAGGTGCTCTGCTCGCAACGTCGTCATGCCTTCGATCGTCGCCGCCGGGAGGCGGGCCGGGGGAGGGGCCAAGGGCCCGAGCGCCCCCGCCGACCGGCCCCATTGGACGGAACGGTCATCGCCGCGTGGCGCCTCCATGCATGCCACCGGTACCCCCCGCGGCGTGGTCGGCCGCCTGGGAGGCGATCACCGCGGCCTGGACGCGGCGCTCCACGCCGAGCTTGGCGAGCATGCGGGAGATGTGGTTCTTGACGGTTTTCTCCGCGAGGTAGAGACGCCGGCCGATCTCGCGGTTGGTCAGCCCCTCGCCGATGAGGACCAGGATGTCGCGCTCACGGTCCGTCAGCTCCGCCAGGGCGTCGGGCTGCTGCCGAGCCTGGGTGGCCTCACCGCGCAGTCGGGCCATCAGGCGGGTGGCGGCGCCCGGGTCCAGCATCGACTGGCCGGCGCCGACCGTGCGCACGGCGGAGATCAGGTCCGTGCCGCTGATCTGCTTGAGCACGTACCCCGAGGCCCCGGCCATGATGGCGTCCAGCAGCGCGTCCTCGTCGTCGAACGAGGTGAGCATCAGACAGGCCAGGTCGGGCAGCTGCGAGCGTAGTTCACGGCAGACGGTGATGCCGTCGTCGTCGGGTAGGCGCACGTCCAGCACGGCCACGTCGGGGCGGAGCGCCGGCACCCGGGCCAGCGCCTGCGCGCAGGTGGACGCGTCGCCGACGACCTCAAGACCGGGCTCCGCGTCCAGCATGTCGTGCACCCCGCGGCGGACCACCTCGTGGTCGTCCAGCAGGAAGACCCTGATCGTGCCTGCGCCCGCGCCGGTGGCGGCCTGCGCCCCGGAGGTGTCGCCCGTCATCCTCTACCCCATGTCCTCGGATCTGCGGTGCCTCGGTCCCGGTCCGACTGCTCGCTGCGCGGGTGATCCACACGATCCTCCCGCCGGGCCCGGGACCTTCGATAGGGCCGAACGGTCCCCTCATCGCGCTAACCGCGAGACACGGCACAGGCCGACCGGCCGTGTGTCCTGCCCGTCCGACTCAGGCCGTCCGGCCATGCTCGCGGAACACTGGTTCCACGCGACCGGGAGACCACGTCGCGCGACCTCAACCCGGAGGGAGCCGTCATGACCAGGCAGATTCCCTGGAGCGGCGACACCGTCGCCGACGTGATGACCCACGCCGTCGCGGCCGTCGGCCGCGACGCGGGGATCGACGAGATCGTGGAGACGCTGAACGCCCGCCGCGTCAGTGCGCTGCCCGTCCTGGCCGGCGACGGCCGGGTGGTGGGAGTGGTGTCCGAGTCCGACGTCATCGCGGCCGAACTCGCCGATCCCGCCACGGCGTCCGCAGTGACCGCAGGGCGGCTGATGAGCACGCCGGCGGTCACCGTGCATCCCGAGGCCTCGCTGGCCGAAGCCGCGAGCACGATGCTGAAGCGCAAGGTCAAGCGGCTCCCGGTGGTCGACGCCGAAGACCGTCTGAGCGGCATCGTGAGCCGCGCCGACGTGCTGAAGATCTTCCTCCGCGGCGACGACGACGTGGCACGCCACATCCGCTTCGAACTGCTGACCGCGCTCGACGCGCGGACGGAGGCCGGGATCGACGTGTCCGTGGCCGACGGGCACGTGCACCTTTCCGGCCGGATCCCGCCGGAGCCGGGGCCGGCCGTGCTGACCCGGCTGGTCGAGGGAGTCCCGGGCGTCGTGGACGTCATGGTCGACCCGGTGCCCGCGGCCTGAGCGGCCCGCCGCGACGTCGTCGCCGGGGTCAGGCTCCGGGGAACGGATTTTTGGGGAACGGATCTTCGCCTCGCCCCCGCCCGGTCGGCGGCGAGGCGAAGCCGGTCCGCGTCGTCGAGGTCGATCCAGGCCGGCATCACAGCCTGGCGGACCAAGTCGCAAGTCGGCCGCCGTCCGCGCCACGGGGCGGGGACGGCGGCCGGTTGCCACTCAGTGGGGCACCACCGCGACCGGTGCGTGGGCGAGGTGCAGGACACGGTGCGGGACGCGCCCGATCGGCAGGCTGAAGCGCTGGGCGTGCTTGCGGTGCGCGCCGACGACCACCAGCGCGGCGTCCTTCGACGCGTTCACGATGGCCTCCTCGGCCAGTCCGAGCTCGACCTGGACGTTCACCTGGACGCCCGGGTGCGCACTGCGGGAGGCAGCCAGGAGCTCCTCCAGTTCGGCCGTCTCGTCGGCCGTGCGCTGGGCCTGGTCCTGCGGCGGGACCGAGATGAAGCCCGGGAAGGCCTGGGGGTACATCCACGTCCGGACGACCTTGAGCGGGACGCCGCGACGTTCGGCCTCGGCGAAGGCGAACTCGATCGGCTCGGCCTCGCCCGGGGCGACGCCGACGACCACTGGGCCGTTCGGGTCCGGGGCGCCCTCGACGGGCACCAGGACGGCGGGGACGGGGGTGTGCCCGGCGACACCCTCGCTGACCGATCCCAGCAGGAAGGTCATGAAGGGGTTGAGTCCCCGGCGGCCGGTCACCAGCAGGCTGGTGCCGTTCGACGCCATCCGCAGCAGCCCCTCGACCGCGCCCTCCTCGATCAGCTCCGGCTCCACCTGGAGCCCGGGGTGACGCTTGCGCATGTCCTCGGCGGCGCCCTCCATGAAGTCCCATGCCGCCTTGCGGGCGCTGTCGACCATGTCCGGCTTGTACGCCTCGGGCAGACGGTAGGCCTGCATGCTCCACGCGTGGCCGATGCGGAGCACCACGCCGCGCAGGAGCGCCTCGTCGGCGGCCCATTCCAGGGCCACCCGGGCGTTCTCGGAAGTGTCGAGGCCCACCACCACGGCCTCGGTCGGAGAGCTGTTCATCAGTGCCTCCAGCCTGGGTGTCGGGGAGGCGCTGCGGCCTCGCCGACGGTGTCACCTCCAGACTGGCACCGACCGCCCATCACGCGCAGGGCTGACCGGGCCGCTCCGCAGGGCCGGTCGGCCTGAACCACGTGGTGGGTCCCCGCAGCCGGTACGGCTGAAGGCGTCGCGCCGAGACTCAGGCGAGGCGGCGTCGGGAACCTGGTCCTCGCGTCGGTGAGCCCGCAGCACGCCGGGCGCACCGCGTACCCGCCGGTTGTGATCGGCCGCAGTTGCCCGGCCCGGACCAGGCGGCACGCCAGCAGCATCGCGTCGGACGCGTCCGCGGTGTCGAGCGGCTGCTCTCCCGTCAGGAGCCGGTCGTAGAGCGTGTGTTGACCCCGTGCCACGGCGTCGGCGTCAGAGGTCGAGGTGGGCGGTGGAGCGTCGGGGTTCCGACACGCGGTCCTGTCCGGTCATGCCGCCCGTTCCCGTGGACGCTCGCGCAGCAGCGCCCCGACGCCGTCCGCGAGTGGGAGCTCCTCGCGCGGCACCGCGACCAGCTCACCGCCCTCTCCGACCAGCGCACGCAGGACGGCCGCGCCCGCTGGGACCTGCCACGACGCCTCGGCCTGCAGTGGCGCGAGCACCTCCTGGGAGACACCGAGCTGACGCGTGGCCGCGCCGACCCAGAGCCGTTCACGGTCCAGGTCCTGCGGGGTGTCGACGAGCAACACCGCCACCGCACCCTCACGCAGGGCCCCGGCGGTTGCCGTGAGGCCCTCGACGGCCTCACCCTGTCGGGCGCGCTCGGTCAGGAAGCGCTCGACGTGGTGCTTGTCGCGCGCGCTCAGACGACCGTCGAACAGATAGCCGAGCTCCTCTTCGAACAAGAGCCCTCCCGCCCCGACGGCCCGGGGTTCGATGTCCAGGCCCACGACGCGCTCGTCGAGCCGCCCGGGCAGCGCCGCACGCAGAACGGAGCAGCCCCAGCGGTCGCCCGAGAGGACCACAAGCTCGATGCCGTGGCGGTCCTCCGCAGCTGTCAGCTCCGCGGCCAGCGCGACGGCCTCCTGCCGCCACTCTCCTGCCGCGGCCTGCCGCATGTGCGGCTCCGGCGGCGTGACACGGGCGGCCGGCCAGCGACCGATCTGGACCTCGGCCACCAGTTGCGACGCACCACCCGGTTCCTGGACGCGGCGCACCTGGACAGCCGCGAACGCGATGTCGGGCGCGTGCTGGAGCGCGAGCGGCATGGCGTCCGGCACGAACGTGACGGTGGCCCGGTCGTGCTCGGGCCGTTCGTGCAACGACTCGGCCAGGGCCAGCCTCCCGTGGGCGGCGAACACGGCCAGCCCCGGACTGGTCGCGATGGGCCCGTCGCCCGGGCTCACGGCATGCGCGAGCGCCCCGACCGTCGCCACATCGGCGCCCTCCGCGACCAGCCGCTCACGGACCTGTTCCCATCCGGCCGGACCCGACCGGCTTCGCCCACCGTCCTCGCTGACGTCCAGGTAGGCGCACGCGAACGGGCCAGGCCGTGCGTAGAGCGGCCGAAGGAAAGAGAGATCCACCACGCGCCTCCTCGATCCAGCCCGGGCACCGCGACCAGTTCCCACGCTACGCGCCCTGCGGTCTCCCGGTACGGCCCTCCAGCGCGGTCCGCAGTGGTGGACGAACCGACGCCGATACCGGGGGCGGCCGGTCCCAGCACACCCGTAACAGGTGCAGGGTGGCCCGGCGCCCCGGGGCAAGTCACGCGGGGCGACCAGGCCTCGAACCGCAGGTCAGCCACGTGTGGACCGTTGCGAGCCCACGGGCGTGATTCAGGTGGCCGTCCACTGGCCCGGGTGGTCGGCCCAGTGGACCAGTTGTTCGTCGTCGGGGCCGATGTCGGGTCGCTCCCGGCCCAGGACTTCCTCGAACTGTCGTCGGCTGGAGCAGACGACCACGACCGGGGTGGTGCCGGGGCGTTCGATGCGGACTTGGCGGCCGTGTTCCCCCGGCGTGAGCGCGGCGATCTCGACCGGGTAGGCATGGTCCAGCGCTTCGTGGGTCATGCCTTCAGCTTCCGCCTCGGGCTCTACTGGCGCACGGCAAGACCTGCGACAGACACGGGATCGGGTGCAGCGGGAGACGCCCGACTGTCAATCGGCGTGACGACCAGGCAGGCCCCCGACGAGAAGGCCCAGTCCCCATGAGCCTCAGCGTGGCAGGCGGTTGGCGACGCGCATGAGCGTGTCGAACGCGCGGCCGGCAGCGCCGTCCGCAACAGGATCAGGGGCCGCGCGCCCGTGCCGACGACGTAGCGAGTGCGGGGGCACCGGTCGGTCACCGCGCGGGCCACCGCGTCTGCCACGACGGAGGCCCGCCGCAAATTCGTCGCCGATCTCCGGGACGGAGGTGTCATGGGGGTTGCGGTGGGCGGAGCCCCGTCCCTCCAGGGTGCGCCCGGGGGTTTCCATCACGGCGTGGGCCTTGGTCTCATCGCCCTCCTCGAACACGTCGATGCTGAGGTTCCAGCGCTCGGCCTTGATCGATGCGGGCGTGGAAGCAGAAGTCATGGCGTGGTCCTGATCTCGGGTTCGTTGCCCGCACGCCGCCTCCGCTGCACGGGTGTGCACGGCGTCCCCGGACTCTTCCACGCTCCCCACGGGCGCGTCGGGGATCGACCGCCGACCGGCCCAGGGCGCAGGGCCGCTCGGTACGGCCCGCGTCGGGCATCTGGTGCGGTACCGGCGTCACCGCCAAGGCCACGACCACGCACTCCTCGCGGTTGACGCCCAGGCCCGGGTGCCGGTGACGGTGCGGTCGGTGGTTCCAACTCGCGGACAGGTTCCCGGCTGTGCGACGCCGGGTGCCCGCACACCGGGCAGGTGGGTGCTGCACGTGCCGTTCACGGCGGCGCGACCCCGGCGGATCTAGCATCGAACTGCGGGTGACGACCTGCGGTGCAGGGCGCGGCGAAGGAGGCTGAGGGATGACCCCACAAGCAAGCCCCCGTGTGGTGGTGGGCGTGGACCCCTCCGAGCACGCCGCCGTCGCAGTCGACTGGGCCGCGGACGAGGCCGCGGTGCGCGGATGGCCGTTGGAGATCGTGCATGCGCGTGGCGCTGGGGCCTCCCGGCTGGTGGAGTTCGGCTCGCGGCATGCGTGGGAGGAACTCGACCGTGCCGCGAAGCACTTGGCCGCCGACACGGAACGGCGTGCCCTGGACCGGCAAGGCAGGTTGGAGGTCCGCACCGCTCTCGTCGACGACGCGCCCCTGCCGGGGCTGATCGAGCTGGTCACGCCGGACGACTTGCTGGTGGTCGGCAGCCGCGGACACGGCCGCCTCTCCTCACTGATGATCGGGTCCGTCAGCCAGGGCCTGGCCGCCCACGCGCCCTGCCCGGTGGTCGTCGTGCCCGATCGAGGCGCCGGTCTCCCGACGGCGCCGGTCGTGCTGGGCGCTGCACCGGCCGAGCCTTCAGCGGTGGTGGAATTCGCCTTCGCCGAGGCCGGCCGCCGTGGTGTGCCGTTGCTCGCGGTGCGGGCCTGGAGCCTGGTCGAGGCTTATCCCGGCCTCGCCACGGCCTCCGTCGAGGACCGGACCACGCGTGACCGCACCGAGGTCGCAGACCTTGCCACGCTGCTTGCGGCGGCACGGGAGAAGCACCCCGAGGTGACGGTGCAGGCGCAAGTCAACGAGGACGCTCCCGAGTCCCCTTTCATCCGGGACTCCGAGAACGCCGGGTTGGTGGTGCTCGGCGCGCAGCGCACTCGTGGACGCCTCGCGCCTCCGTTGGGTCGGGTGATTCAACGGGTCCTGCACGAGGCGCTGTGCCCCGTCGCCCTCGTGCCGCACGACTGAGCGGGCCCGGGTCACCTGAGTCTCAGTTGGGCACGACGGCCACCGGCAGGTCCGACAGATGCAGGACACGATGAGGAACCCGTCCCGGCGGGAGTCCGTACCGGGCGTGGCGGCGGTGGCGCCCGACCACCGGGAGTGGTGCTCCCCCGACGGCGCGCTCGCGCACGTGCGAGCGGGGGCGGGTACCGGGATCGTCAGCCTGGTGGGGGCCGGCCATCCTGCGGCGCTTCTGGTGGAGGAGGCCCGGGACGCGGCATCTGGAGCGCTTCCCGCAGGGCGGAGTGCTGGTCACCCGGATCACCGACCCGGACTGGGAGCCGATCATGAAGCGGGCCGCCGCCATCGTGACCGACCACGGTGGACGCACCTCCCACGCGGCCATCGTCAGCCGCGAACTCGGCGTTCCCGCCGTCGTCGGCGCGGGCGACGCCACGGCCCGGGCTGAAAGCCGATCAGGAGGTCACCGTCTCCTGCGCCGAGGGCGAGACCGGGCACGTCTACGACGGCAGGCTCGCCTTCGAGGAGAACGACGTGGACGTCGAGGGGCTGCCGCGCACCCGCACCAAGGTGATGCTCAACCTGGCGGCGCCAGCCGGGTCGTTCCGGTGGTGGCGGTTGCCGGCCGACGGCGTGGGGCTGGCACGGATGGAGTTCATGGTCACCCACTACGTGCGGATCCACCCCATGGCGCTGCTCCACCCCGAGCGGCTCGACGCGGAGGACCGGCGTGTCGTCGACGAACTGACGGACGGTTACACCGACCGCCGCGCCTACTTCACCGACAATGTCGCTCACGGCGTCGCGCGCATCGCCGCATCCCGCTGGCCGGACCCGGTCGTGGTGCGGGCCAGCGACTTCAAGACCAACGAGTACGCGCGCCTGCTCGGCGGGCGCCCGTTCGAACCGGAGGAGGCCAACCCGATGATCGGCTGGCGCGGAGCCAGCCGCTACTACGGCCCCGGCTACCGCGAGGCGTTCGCCCTGGAGTGCCAGGGCGCGGTGCCTGCTCCCGGCACCATGGAGTTCCACCACGGCGGCCAGGACGCTTTCGGGCATCAGCGCTTCGGCGGGATCGGCCCTCGCCTGGCCGCCGAGATCGAGCACTGGCTGGGCAAGGAGGCCAGGCCCGTGGTGCTCGGACATGTCCAGCGCGGCGGCACCCCTACGGCACTGGACCGGGTCCTGGCGACCCGGTTCGGCTGGCATGCCGTGGAGGCCCTCCACGAGGGTACGTTCGGGCATCTGACGGCGCTGCGCCGCACCCGGATCCAGCTGGTGCCGCTCGCCGAGACCGTCGGCCGGCTGCGCACCGTGCCGCCCGCCCAATGGGTGGAGGCCCGCGCCGTGCTGTGACCGGCGCGGGCCGGGTCACCGCAGTTCTGACGGCGAGCGTGCTCGACGTCTCCCGGTTCCGGAGAGCACGCCGGTCCCGACGGGCCCGCAGGGCCGTCCGGCGGCGCGGCCAGGGCCGTGAGGCCCATGGGCGCCGAGGGTTCGGTGGGGAGAATGGACGGTGCAGGGTTCCCCCGTCCCTGTCGGGGCGCCGGGATCGTCCGGCCCCCTGGGCCGGCGTCCGGACAGTGCCTGGGCCACGCGGGTGCGCGGTCTCGCTGTGCCGGATGCCGGTCGCGTCGTGCGTGCCCGGGTGCGGCGGCGCTGCGCGCGGCGGCGTTTTCGGGCCGGGCGGTCTGTGAGACGCACCCTGTGACGTCTGCCGGGCCGCGCTCAGGCCCGGATCGCGACGTCGAGGGCCCGATCGGGGGCACGGCTCAGCACCGCGAGACCCTCGGCGGTCCGGGTGTCCGGCGCGTCCGCGACGCGTACGAGCACGTCGACCCCGGCCTGCAGCTGCTCGCGCACCCAAGTGCTGTGGGCGAGCCCGCCGGTGAGCATCACGCCGTGCAGCGCGATGGCCGACCTGAGTTCTCCCGGACAGCGGGAGAGGAGCCTGCGGATCGCGTCGGTCAGTTGCGTCAGGACGGGTCGGCATGCTTGCCGCAGGTCCTCCGCGGGCACGTAGACGGTCCGGTTCGCGCCACTGCCGACGTGCTGGCCCCTGGCCTGGAGCGGTGAAGCCGTGGCCGCCGCGAGGCCTGTCCCGGCGTCGATCCGCAACTGCTCGGCCGCACGTGGGCCGACCGCCACCTGGTGTTCCCTGCGGATCCAGGCCGCCACGGCCTGATCGAGCACGTCACCGCCGATCGGCGCGGACAGGGCGTCGACCATCCGTCCGCGCGCGAAGACGGCGAGGTCGGCCGTTCCGGCCCCGATGTCCACCAGCAGGCCTCCGGCCCCGTCCCCGGCGGGCAGCGCGCCGCCGGCCACCGCGGCCACGGGTGTGGGGACGACGACGACCTGAGCCGCCCCCACCTGCAACAGCGCCTGTTCCAGCGCCCGAATCTGCATCCTGGAGCAGTCGACCGGCACGGCGGTCACCACGGTGGGGTGCCGTGCCCGTCGCGAGAGGCCCAGGCGGTCCATGGCGTGCTGCGCCAGCATCCGCGCGGCTTCGAAATCGGTGACTCGTCCGCCTTCCACGGCACGACGGACGCTCACACCGTCCGGGACCCGCCCAATCATGTTCTTCGCCGTCGTCCCGATCGCGCAGGCGTGTCCTCGGTCCTCGTCGAGCGCGACGAGGGAGGGCTCGTCCAGGACAGGTCCGCGCGTCGGATGCCACACGCGGATCCGGGACGTGCCCAGGTCGACCGCGGCCACCGATGTCATCCAGCCACGCCGCACGAGCGTTCCTCTCCACTGCGACACGTCCCTGACGCCTCGGCTCCCGTGGCGGTGCCGCCGATCAGACATCACCACCCTGAGCACCACCCTTGCCCCGTGGTGGGCCACAGCGCCAGGCGAGGACTCCGATCGGAGCAACACTCACGCGCGCGATCGAGCGGCCTCAGGCCTCAGGGGCGGGTTCCGGCGTGCGCAGCGGTGCGGGCGCGGCACCCGAGCTGGGGGGCACGGTGGCGAGGTCGCGGCCCTTGGTCTCCTTGGCCAGCAGGAGGGTGACCGTCGTGACGACGCAGGCAGCGTCAGCGGGGCGGGCGAGCCGGCGACGAGGGAGGCGAGTTGGGCGCCGAGGGAGGCGCCGGAGTGGCGCATCCGGGTGCCGAACCCACTGCTGGACGGTAGGGGCAAGCTGAGGGCCGCCGTCCGGCAGTGATTCGAGGGAGGAAGAGTGGTGGCGCTGGTGATGGTTCGTCAGCCGCCGAGGGCGTGGATCATGTTCATGATGGACTTCATCTGCGGGGCGCTCTTGACGGCGAAGTTGGAGCCGTCGTAGCCCCACCAGTCCCAGCAACCCTGGGGGTTGTACGGCAGGGCGCTGGAGATCGCCTGTGGGTAGAGGACGACGAGGTCGTTGGTGTCGGCGTAGGTGTCGAGGTTGCCCTGCTCGGCGAACTCGTCACCGAGCAGGTACTGGCCCGAGAGGCAGCCGTGCAGGGCGACGACGAGCTTGCAGGCGGCGCCGGCGGCGCAGGTCGGCGGGATGTAGGCCTGGGCGGTGTCGTCCATGGACAGAGCGGGGCCCCAGCCGCCGGGGACGAGAGCGACCACGATCCCGGCACCGCCAACCTCGGTCTGCTGGACCAGATCGCCGCGCTGGAGTGGGTGCGCGCCAACATCACCGCCTTCGGCGGCGATCCCGACCGGGTGACCGTGTTCGGCGAGTCCGCCGGTGCGATGAGCATCGGCACCCTGCTCGCCATGCCCGCCGCACGCGGGCTGTTCCACCGTGCCGTCCTGCAGAGCGGCGCCGCCCACCACACCCTCGACCGCGAGTCGGCGGCTCTGGTCGGCGGCCGACTGGCCGACATCCTCGGGGTCAAGCCGACCCGCGCCGCGCTGGCGGCAGTCCCGGCCGGACGTCTGCTGCCGGCGCAGCAGCAGTTGCGCGCCGAGATCTCCGCCCGCCCCGACCCCGCGCTGTGGGGCCAGGCCGCACGCAACCTGATGCCGTTCGAACCCGTGGTGGACGGGATCACACTGCCGCAGGCGCCGATCGACGCCATCGACACGGGCGCGGCGGCGGGTGTGGACGTGCTGGTGGGAGCCAACCGCGATGAGTTCCGACTGTTCCTGGTCCCCACCGGTGTGTTCGGACTGGTCACCGAGGAGATGGTGGAGCTCGCCGCGACCGGCTACGGGCTGCCTCCCGGGGACGGCGTGCGCGGCTACCGCACCGCGTTCCCCGACGCCACACCCGGGCGGCTGCTCGCCGAGATCGCCACCGACTGGTTCTACCGCGTTCCGGCGCTGCGCCTGGCCGAGGCCCGGAACCGCCACGGAGCACGCACCCACGTCTACGAGTTCGCCTGGCAGCCACCCACCTTCGACGGGCAGCTCGGCGCCTGCCACGCTTCCGAACTTCCCTTCGTCTTCGACAACCTGACCGACCCCTCCTTCACGCCGCTGCTCGGCGCGGAACCGCCCCAGCTGCTCGCGAGTGCGATGCATGAGGCCTGGGTCGCCTTCGCCGCCACCGGCGACCCCGGCTGGCCCGACTACGGAGCCGACCGCCTCGTGATGCGCTTCGGCGCGGGCCGCGGAGCCGCCTCGGCCGTGGAGTCCGATCCACGCGGCGCCTTGCGCGCCCTGTGGGACGGTGTTCGCTGACGTCGGCGCCACGAGCCGCAGGCCACCGACGCTCCTGCGCGGGCGACGTCTCCCGCCCGCGTGCACGATGGATTGAGGGCCCCAAGGCCCTGGGCCGACGCCGCGCCGTCGGCCGGCCGGGCGGCGATTGGACGCGACAACGATGCAGGATCGGGGCCGTGCGGGGTACCAGGCGTCCAGGACGCCACTGTCACGGAAGTGGGCGACAGCGTCTTCCGGGGGACCCCCAACTGCCTGGCCGTGTACGACACGGAACTGCGGTCCGGCGGCAGGTGGCGACATCGCCGAGCGCGGCCCGGCCGTCCATCACGGCCACCTCCGCAGCGGCTCCGGCTGTCCGGCGCCGGGCTCGGGCCTGCGGGAGGGTGAGGACGGGTCCGGCTCGCGCCACCGGGCCCGAGGTTCCGTCGCGGCGTTGGGGTGCGCGGTGCTGTCGGCGGCGGTATCGGCCGGGGTGGCGCCCGCCGGTGATCCCGCCGCCTCCGCCAGGAGCGCGCGGACCAAGGCGGCCGCCCTCGGCACGGCCTCGGCCACGGTCGGGGAGAGCTCGTCGCCCCAGTCGAAGCGCTCGCCCTCGATCCCGACGACGACCAGGCGCCCGGGCAGCAGGCCCAGCACCCGGCCGAGCTCCACTGCCTCGCCGAGGCCCAGCCCGTGGGTGTTCGCGCCGCCGCGCAGGAGCGCGGCACGCGCCAGGTCGAGTCGGTGGATCCGGCCCGGTTCGCCCGGGTGGGCGTGGACGGCGTCGATGACCACCGCCAGGTCCCGCCCCTGCCACAGCCCCAGCAGCCGGGTGGCCTCGCCGTCGGTGTGGTCGAAGCGGTCGGCGGTCGCGCCCTCGGCGCACAGCAGCCGCAGCGCGGCGGGCGCCGCGCCGTCGTCCTGGCGGTACTCGTTGCCGATGGCGATCACGACGGTGCCGCTCATCCGGCGGTCACCTCCCCTCCACGGTCAGGTCCAGGAAGTGCGTGGCGCAGGAGATGCACGGGTCGTAGTTGCGGATCGCCTGCTCGCACTGGCGGGTGAGTTCCGTGTCCTCCAGGTGCAGGCGCTGCTGGACGAAGTCACGCAGGTCCGCTTCGATCGCGGCCTGGTTCTGGGAGGTGGGCGGGACGATGTCCGCGGAGACGATCGTGCCGTCGGAGCCGAGTTCGTAGCGGTGGTAGAGCAGCCCGCGCGGTGCCTCCGTGGCGGCGTGGCCGATGCCCGCGCGCGGTGGGACCGGGACGGCCGGACGGGGCGGCGACTCGTACTCCTCGAGCAGGCGCTGCGCCTCGCGTACCGCCCACAGCACCTCGATCGCGCGGACCGCGATACTGCGGAAGGGGTTGTCGCAGGTGCCGCCCACACCCGCGAGGGCCGCCATCTGGCGCAGTTCGGCCGGGAGCAGTTCCGCGGCGATCCGCCAGCGGGCCAGCGGGCCGGTGAGGTAGTGGCGACCGTCGACCGTCGCCTGGAGGGCGGTCGAGTGCGGTGCCTGCGCCTCCACGACGTGCCGTTCGAACTCCGCGACCAAGAAGGCGGTCAGGGGCGCGACCGCGGAGGGGTAGCCGCTGTGCAGGGTGGGGGTGCCGGAGTCCAGCGGGTAGGAGTCGGGCGGTCGCAGCGCCAGCAGGGCGTGCTGGACGTGCAGGTCCGGGTAGTCCAGCTCGGCCGTCCAGGCCACCGTCTCCTCCGCGTCGCGGCGGGCGGTCCGCAGCAGCGCGGCGAGCCGGTCCAGTTCCGAGCGGTCCGGCAGCCGGTGGAAGCCACCGAGACGCACGTTGACCGGGTGCACGGCGCGCCCGCCCAGTACCTCCATGATCTGGTTGCCCGCCTGCTTGAGCCGCAGCCCGCGCTCCACCAGCTCGCGATCCGTCCGGGCCAGCGCCAGTGCGTCGGGCAGGCCGAGGAAGTCCGGGGCGTGCAGCAGGTAGATGTGCAGGGAGTGGCTCTCGATCCACTCGCCGCAGTACAGCAGCCGCCGCAACGCGGCCAACTGGCCGTCGACGGTGACGCCGCAGGCGTCCTCGATCGCCTGGCAGGCCGTCATCTGGTAGGCGACCGGGCAGATGCCGCAGATCCGGGCGGTGATGTCCACCGGCTCGTCGTAGCGGCGACCGCGCAGCAGTGCCTCGAAGAACCGCGGCGGCTCGTAGATGCTGAGCCTGACGCTCTCCACCTCGCCGTCGCGCACCTGGACGTGCATCGCGCCCTCACCCTCGACCCGGGCGAGGGAGCCGACGCTCAGCAGACGGGTGCTGCGGTGGGTCATCGGCCGGCCTCCTCGGCTGCTTCCGCGAAGGCCGGAGCCTCCGCGTTGAAGGTGCGGTAGAGCCGGGCCACGTCCTCGTCGGCCACACCGTCCGCGCGCAGCAGCGGCAGCAGCGCACGGGTGTTGGGGTCCGCCTTGGGGCCGAAGCACCCGAAGCAGCCACGGCCGAAGGCCGGGCACAGTGCGCCGCAGCCGGCCTGGGTGACCGGTCCCAGGCAGGGCGTGCCGTGGGCGACGGTGACGCAGGTGACGCCGCGTCGCTTGCACTCGAAGCAGACGCTGTGGTCCGGGACGTCCGGCTTGCGTCCGGCCAGGAAGGCCGTGACGACCTCCAGCAGCTGCCGCTTGTCGACGGGGCATCCGCGCAGTTCGAAGTCGACCGGGACGTGCTGCGCGATCGGCGTCGAGGTCGCCAGCGCGTCGATGTACTCCGGGCGGGCGTAGACGACCGAACGCAGCTTGTCGAAGTCGCGCGCGTTGCGCAGCGCCTGGACGCCGCCCGCCGTCGCGCAGGCGCCGATGGTCACCAGGACACGGGACTGCGCCCGGATCTCGCGGATCCGTTCGATGTCGGTCCGCGTGGCGATCGAGCCCTCGACCAGCGAGAGGTCGTACGGGCCGGGACCGGTGTCCCGCGAGGCCTCCAGGAAGTAGGCGATCTCAACCTGGTCGGCCAGCGGGAGCAGGTCCTCCTCGCAGTCGAGCAGGGTCAGCTGGCAGCCGTCGCAGGAGGAGAACTTCCACACGGCGAGGCGGGGGCGGGACGCTGACATCGGGCGCGACCTCCTCTCACAGTTCGTGGACGGCGAGCAGGCCGGCCGCCTGCTCCCAGGTGAAGACCGGCCCGTCGCGGCAGACCAGGACCTGACCGAGCTGGCAGTGGCCGCACCAGGCCGTGGCGCAGCGCATGTTGCGCTCCAGCGAGAGCCGGATCCGCCCGGGGGCGACGCCGCGCAGCAGCAGCGCCTCGGCGCTCGCCCGCATCATGGGCTCGGGGCCACAGACGAAGGCGGTGGTGCGCTCGGGACGGAACACGGCGTGGCGCAGCTGATCGGTGACCAGCCCGACGGCGCCGGTCCAGCCGGGCTCGGCGCGGTCGACGGTGATCTTCGCCTCGCCGAGCGCGTGCCACTGCGTCAGATCGGTGCGGTGGACCAGCTCCTGCGGGCTGCGGGCGCCGACCAGAACGGTCAGCCAGCCGTAGGCGCCGGGCTGGGACAGTGCCTGCAGCACGACCGGGCGCAGTGGCGAGAGCCCGAGGCCGCCCGCCATGACGACCAGGTCCTCGCCCGGGGCCGTGCCCAGTGGGGTCACGGGATCGTCGTCCTCGAGCGGGCGGATTCCGAGGGCCCAGTCGTTGCCGAACGGACCGCGCACCCCGATCACCTCGCCCGGCCGCAGCCGGCAGATCGCTTCGCTGACCTTGCCGACGGCGCGGACGGTGTGGGCCAGTGCGTCGCCGCCGGGCGCGATGGCGCTGACGGAGACGGGGATCTCTCCGATGCCGAAGGCGTACAGCATGGAGAACTGGCCGGGCCGGTAGCGGGGCAGCGCCTCGCCCAGCGGGACCAGATCGAGGGTCACGGTGTCGGCAGTCTCCCGCAGCCGGTGGCGCACCAGGTAGGGGAGCGGGATCGCGGCGTCCACGGTGCCGTCGGGGACGACGGCGGTACTGGTCATGACGGGCCCTCCTCGGATGCGCCGGCCTCCCCGCGCAGGCGGGCGGCCTCGACGGTGAGGTCGATGCCGACGGGGCACCAGACGATGCAGCGGCCGCAGCCGACGCATCCGCTGCTGCCGAACTGGTCGTGCCAGGTGCCGAGCTTGTGGGTGAGCCACTGGCGGTAGCGGCTCTTGCCGGAGGTCCGGACGGAGCCTCCGTGGACGTAGGAGAAATCGAGGTCGAAGCAGGAGTCCCAGCGGCGCCAGCGCTCCGCATGGTCACCGGTCAGATCGGTGGTGTCCTCGGTGGTGGTGCAGAAGCAGGTCGGGCATACGAGCGTACAGTTCCCGCAGGTCAGACAGCGGGAGGCGACCTCGTCCCAGACCGGCGAGTCGAGCGTCTCGGCGAGCACGTCGCGCAGGCCCTCGGCCTCCAGCTCCCGGCCCATCCGCTGCTCGGCCGCTTCCGTCTGACACCGGGCCCGCTCGCCCAGCTCCGGGTGCGGCTCGTGCAGCGGCAGCGCCGGGTCGGCCAGCACCTCCGCGCCGCGCGGACTGTGCGCGGAGATGAGCAGCCGGACGCCGTCACGGTCGGCGATCTCGTGGACCGCCAGATCGCAGGGTGCGTCCTCGCGCAGACCGGGACCGGTGCCGACGGAGGCGCAGAAGCACAGCTCGCCAGGCTCACCGCAGGCGACGGCGACGACGAACGCCGCCTCGCGGCGCGGGGCGTAGACCGGGTCGCGGAAGGCGCCGCCGACCAGGACCCGGTCCTGCCGGGCGATGGCGGCCAGGTCGCACGGGTGCACGCCGAACAGCGCGTAGCGGGGGGTGGGCGCGGTCTCCTCCGTCTCCGGGGTGAAGGTGACCGCGCCCTCCTCGTCCCGGTCCGCCTGCCACATCCGGGCTCGCTCGGGGTGCAGGAAGGTCTTCCACGACTGCGGGCCGGCCGAGTGGGCGAACGCCGCCCGGTCCTGGCGACGGCGCAGCCGGTAGCCGCCAGGGGCGAGAGCCACGCCCACGCCGTAGGGGAGTTCGGCGGCCGAGTCCAGCTGGGCCAGGACCACGGCACCGTCCCGCTCGGTCGGACCTACCACCGTCCAGCCGCGCGTGGTGAGGACGTCGAACAGGGCCTGGAGGTCCTCCTGGGCCAGCTCGCGCGGCCGCGCGTCGGCGGCGGGCGCGCTCTGCGGTGCTCCGGTGTCCGGTGCCATGGCGTCCACCTCCCTGGGGTGCCTGCTCAGCCGTGGAACCGCTGCGGCTGCATGACGCCGCGCACGACCGGCGGTTCGAGGTCCGTGTGCGTGTCGTCGAAGGCGAAGGTGAGCCGGGAACGCAGCCCGACGACGCCGTCGACGGACCGGCACAGGCGCTCGGTGATCGGGATCAGGCTCTTGCGCTCCAGCTGCCCCTGCAGGGACACCACGCCGTCCTTCACCTCGACGGAGACGGTCGCCGGTTCGATGAGCATGACGCGCTGCAGCACCTCGGAGATGATCTCGCCGCGGATCGCCCGGTCGTCGCGCAGGAAGACCCGCAGCAGGTCGCTGCGGCTGACGATGCCGACGAGGCGGTCGGTCTCGTCGACCACAGGAAGGCGCTTCACGTGGTGACGGTCCATCATGCGGGCGGCCTCGACCACCGACCACTCCGGGCGGGCGCTGAACACGGTGTGGGACATGAGCCCCTCGGCGTTCTCGGCGCGCGCCCGCTTGCGGTTGCTCGGACTCATCCACAGCGAGGGCGTGTGCCCCTCGGGGTCCGGCTGTCCGGACTCCTTGCGGAGCAGGTCACCCTCGGACACGACACCGACCACCCGGTGGGCGTCGTCGACAACCGGCACGGCGCTCACGTCGCGCTCGGCCAGGAGCTCGGCGACGGCCTTGAACGGGGCGTCGCGGCGGACCGTGGCGACCTGGTGGGTCATCACGTCACTGACGGTGCGGTGCTGCATCGCGGTGCTCCCTCGCTGCGGGTCGCGTCCGCTGCGGACGCGCGTCGGGCGGGCCCTGTGGGGTCCTGACTCCACGGTCCGCCCGCAGGCGATCAGGCGCGATGGGCCGAACGGACCCTGCTGCAAGGCCGACCAGGCACATACGCGGGGTCCGTTGCCGGCCCGAGGACGATCGGCGACGTCGCGGGGACCTCCGGCCCCACGCCCGGCCGGTGGGCGCCCGAGCACGCTCGGGACAGGTTCTGCGAGAGCGCGGGACGCGAGGCGAAGGGCGGGACGGCTGTGACGACGACTCTTCTCGACCTGAAGTTCTGGGTGGTGCTCGGCACGCTGAGCGTGGCGGGCGCCGCGGTCGCGATCGGGCTCACGCTGGCCCTGGAGCGGGTGGCGGCGCGCCGGCACGGGCGGCCCTGCGCGCCTGCACACGCGAACCGATGGCGCTCGCGCCGCCGAGGCGGCGCCGCTGGGGCCGCCCGGCCTCCGGGGTGAGGCCGGGCGGCCCTTCCCGGGGCAGGAGCGCCGTGGCGCACTGGACTTGGGTGAGCGCACCCGAGCCGCCCTGACGAAGGAGACTGCCATGTCGTTCGCAGACGGCGACCTGAGCCGCATCGTGGTCGGCGTGGACGGGACACCCGAGAGCCGGCACGCCGTGGCGTGGGCGCTGGACGAGGCGGCTCGCCGCAAAGAGGCCGTGGAGCTCGTGCACGCCTACGAGTACCCACCGCCGCTGCTGCCCTTCTACGACGCGGCGACGGAACTCGGAGAGGACCACCTGCGCGAGGTGGCCCGTGACGCGATGGCCCGCGAGGCGGCTGACGCCGCCGCGCGCGAGCCGGGTGTGCCGGTGACCGGTCAGGTCCGCGCGGGCGCGCCCATCGAGGTGTTGTTGGACGCCGCGCGCGGCGCTCGGCTGCTGGTCGTGGCGACGCGCGGGATCGGGGCCCTGGGCGAGTTGGTGGTCGGCTCGACCGGCACCGCCCTGGCCGGCCAGGCAGCGTGTCCCGTGGTGATCGTCCCCTCCCCGAATGAGGCCGGCACCGGGACCGAGCGAGGACCGGTGGTCGTCGGCGTCGACGGCTCCGCGCACGGCCAGGCCGCGCTGCACCAGGCCATGGAGGCGGCGTCGCTGCACGGCCGCACCGTGGTCGTCGTGCACGCGTGGCATCCGGTGCCGGGCGGCCTGTCGGCGTCCGCCGCCGCACAGCAGCGACGCTTCCGTGCCGACGAGGTCTCGCACCAACTCCTCGTCTCCGAGACGCTCGCGGGTGAGGGACAGCGTTTCCCCGAGGTCGCGGTCACCGCGCGCGTGGTCCAGGACCACCCGGTCCGCGCCCTGCTGGACGCGGGCCGCAGGGCGTCCTTGATCGTCGTCGGCGCCCGGGGCACCGGCGGCTACCCCGGGCTCGCCCTCGGCTCGGTCGCGCTGGGTGTCCTCCACCACGCCACCTGCCCCGTCTGCGTCGTGCCGGACTGATCGGGCACCGGAAGGTCCATCAGAAGCGAGAAGAGGGAATGACGATGAAGAGCCCGCGCCCCGAGACGGGCGTCCTCCACACCAAGACCTGGAACGTCCGTATCGACATCGTCGAGGAGCGTGACGTCACCCGCGTGCACGCCGTGCTCGACACCGGCGACAACCGTCTCCAGGCCACCTCCGCCTCGACCCGCGACCCGGTCGACCGGCCCGTTCCGGAGATCGGCGACGAGTTCGCCGCCGGACGCGCCTTGGTCGACCTCGGCTACCAGCTGCTGCGCGCGGGCAACACCGACTCCCGGGGCAACGCCGTCGACGTTCCGAAGTGAGCAGATCCCGCCCGGCGTGATCCGGGCGGGGCGCTTGGCGACGGCGATCCGTTTCATCGTTCCCAACTCCTCGGTGGTGCCCGGCAGTCAGGCGACGTAGCGGGGGGTGCGCGAGACGGTGGCGAGCTCGATCACGCCGTGCCGCCAGGTGCCTCGTGGCCGTCGGTGCGGCGGGGCGGTCCCAGGGCCGGGCGGTGCCCCTTCCGGCCGCAGGAGGGCCCATCCGTGGCGACACTGCGGAGGGGCCCTTCGGTACCCCCGGAGGTTTCCGTTCCGCGCGGTAGCCGGGAACGACGCCGCTCCGGTGGCCGCACGGGTGGGCGGCCACTGGAGCCCGAGGGCCGTTCGGGCCGCGCGCCAGGACCGACAGGCCCAACCAGGGCGTTCAGGGGTGACGATTCCGGGCGCCGAGTGAGGGCCGGTCGGCCCTGTGCAGCGCGGGCACGGCCGCGAACGCTGGGAGACGGGGAACCAGGCGGACCAACCGGCCGCAGGAAAGGACCAGGGACGATGACTCTTCCGCTGATCGTCGGGGTCGACGGCTCCGACGCGAGTCTCGCGGCGGCCGACTGGGCGGGCCACGAGGCGGCCATGACCGGCCGCGACGTGCGCCTGCTCCACGTCCGCCCCACCGACTTCTGGACGCGCCCGCAGGACGACCGGAAGGCGGAGACCGGCGAGTACGTCCTCCAAGCCATGACCCGCCTGGCCGGTGACCTGCGCCAGGCGCACCCGGGACTGCGCGTCGACGTCGAGACGGTGACCGGCCCCGTGGATCTCACCCTGCTGCGCACCGCCGACGAGTCCGGGACGCTCGTGCTCGGCACCCGGGGGAACGGTGGCTTCGCCGCCCTCACGCTCGGCTCGGTCGCCCAGTCGGTGGCCGCCCGGGCCCAGAGCCCGGTGGTCCTGGTGCCACCTCGCGCCGCCGCGGCCGAGCCCGGCTATCGCGTCGTCGTGGGAGTGGATCCCGGTGGGGACTGCCGTCCGGTCCTGGAGTTCGCTCTGCGGAGCGCCCAGGACCACGGCGTCGTGCTGCGCGCGGTCCACGCCTGGCAGCCACCCGTGCCCTGGGGCGCCGGCCCGGTGCAGCCAGGGGAGGTCGAGCGGCACGCCATCGAGCACCAGCACGCCGTCGCCCTGCGCGAGGCCGTGGCCTTCGCCCACACGCGCTTCCCCACGGTCGAGACGACCACCGCCGAGATGTCCGGTTCGCCGGCGCGGGTGCTGGTCGAGGAGGCCGAGAAGGCTTCGCTGCTGGTCGTCGGCCGACGACGGCACCGCCCCGTATCGGCGCTCGGGCCCGTCGCCCACGCCGTCGTGCACCACGCCTGCTGTCCCGTCGCCGTCGTCCCGCACTGGTGACGACCGAGAGGGAGGTCTGACCATGTTCGCCGCATCCTCGCAAACGCAGTATTCCCCCCGCCGTGGCCGCCCCGGCGACCTCGGCCGCCGCATCACCCATCGGCGGCGGGAACTCGGTCTCTCCGTAGACGAGTTGGCCGAACGTGCCGGCATGGCGCCCGCCTTCGTCGAATGGGCCGAGACGCGCCCGGCCGAGCTCGGCCGGGGCGGCCTCGCCCGGATCGCGGCCGCCCTCGGCACCTCACCCCAGGAGCTGCTGGGCGGCGACCAGGGCGCCCCGCCGGGCCGTAGCGGGCCCGACAGGCGCGTGGTCCTGACCGAACTGACGGACGAGGAGTGCCGCTGCCGACTCAGCAGCCGCGGGGTGGGCCGCGTGGTCTTCACAGTAGGAGACGAGCTGATCGTCAGGCCGGTCAACTACCTCGTGGTGGACGGTGCCGTACTCTTCCGCACCGAGCCGGACGGAGCGCTGGCCAAGGTGGTGGGGCGGCGGGTCGTGCTCGAGGTCGACCGCCTCGACGAAGTGCTGGCCCAGGGCTGGAGCCTCCTCGTGTCGGGCGTCGCCGAGGAGGACCGGCACGACGTCGACCGGCCTGGAACAGCGGCCGAGCAGCCGCACCCCTGGGCGAGCGGGCCGCGCGAACTGCTGGTCCGGATCCACCCGACGAGGATCACCGGACGCGAACTCCGGCCGGGCCTCCGGTCCGCGCCGCCGCGCGGGACGTGAAGGAGAGCCATGATGCACGCCGTACTCGGAGACCAGATCGTGGTGGAGGGCACCATGCCCGGCGTCGTGCGCCGGGACGGCGAGGTCGTCGGCCTGCACCACCGCGACGGCACCCCGCCCTTCGACATCCGCTGGTCGGACAACGGCCGGACGACGCTGTTCTTCCCCGGCCCCGACGCCCACGTCGTCCACTTCAGCCACGCAGCCGAGAACGGAGGCGGCAGCCATGTACGGAAGCGGTAGCCCGCACGTCGTCAGCGACGTGATGACGGAGACGGTCGTCTCGGTCGGCCAGGAGGCCCCGTTCAAGGACATCGTCGCGCTGATGGCCCAGTGGCAGGTCAGTGCCCTGCCCGTCACCGAGGGCGAGGGCCGGGTGGTCGGCGTCGTCTCCGAGGCGGACCTGCTGCCCAAGGAGGAGTTCCGCGACGTCGAACCCAGCCGCCCCGAGCAACTGCGGCGTCTCGGTGACATGGCCAAGGCCGCTGCGCTGACGGCCGCCGAGCTGATGACCTCGCCCGCCGTCACCGTCCAGGCCGACGCGACCCTCGCCCAGGCCGCGCGGGAGATGGCGCAGCACCACGTCAAGCGACTTCCCGTCGTGGACCCGTGGGGCAGGCTGGCCGGCATCGTCAGCCGGGCCGACCTGCTCAAGGTCTTCCTGCGGCCGGATGCGGAGATCGCCGAGGAGGTCTGCCGGGAGGTCGTGGCCTACCTCTTCGGCGACGACGCCCCCGGCCTGCGGGTCGAGGTCGCGGGCGGGGTCGTCACCCTGACCGGGAGGCTCGCGGACACCACGCTCGTCCCCGTCGCCGCCCGCCTGGCCCGCGCCGTCGAGGGTGTGGTTGACGTCCAGTGGGACGTCAGCGGCCAGACGCTCGTCAACCGCTGAATCCCCGGTAACCGCACCAGCAACGAGGAGGCGGCCGCCATGACCGACGACTCTCGCACCACCGACGCCCCGGGCACCCTGACACCTGACCAGTTCGCCCGCCTGGCGGCCGCCGGCGCCGCAGCGCCCTCGCTGCACAACAGCCAGCCCTGGCGCTTCCTCGCCGCCGACGACCGCAAGGGCATGCTGGTCTTCGCCGACCCCTCCCGCGCCGTGTCGGCCACCGATCCGACCGGACGCGCCCTGCACGTCTCGGTCGGCGCCGCCGTCCTCAACCTCCGGGTCGCCGCGGCCGCGCTCGGTCTGGCCACGTGCCTGCGCCTGCTCCCGGACGGAGCCCGGCCGGACCTGGTCGCCGAGCTCCGGTTCGCCCCGCCCACTCCGGGCGAGCACCTGACCGCGGACGCCGAGCTGTACCCCGCGATCGAGCAACGGCACAGCAGTCGCCAGCCGTTCACCAACCGTGACGTGCCGGAGCGGCTCGTCGGCGACCTGATGGCCGCAGCCGACCACGAGGGCGTCGTGCTCGCCATGCTGGAGGAGGCCGAGACGCGCCGGGTTCTGGCGCTGACCACCGACGCCGAGCGGCGCACCGCCGCCGACCTCGCCCGCGAGGCCGAAACGCGCAGCTGGGTACGGCTGGAGGCTCCCGCGACCGACGGGATCCCGGCGGCGGCCCTCGGTCCGCTGGACCGCGACGCGCGCGTCCCCGTGCGCAGTTTCACCGGCCACGCTCCCCAAGCCTTCGGCCGGGGGGACCCCCGTACGAACGTCCCGTCCTCGGCCCGCTTCGAGGCGCTGCCGCAGCTCGCCACCTTCACCACCGCGCACGACGACCGCAGCGCCTGGGTCCGCACCGGCATGGCGCTGGAGCGGGTGTGGCTGCTCGGCACGGTGCACGGACTGCGCGCCTCCGTACTGCACCAGGCCGTCGAGTGGCCCGACACGCGCTGGCAGTTGCGCGACCCGGAGACCGGGCCCGGTTACGTTCAGATCGTGCTCCGTCTCGGCTTCGGCCCGCCCGGAGCGGCGTCCCCGCGCCGTCCGGTCGCGGAGATCCTGCACCTGGACTGAAGCGCGGGCCGGGCCACCCCTCCCGGGCCGGACCTGTCAGGAGGAAAGCATGCCCAGACCCATCGTTCTCGGCGTGGACGACGCGGCCGACGACGGACCCGCCCTCGCCTGGGCCGAGTCCGAGGCCGCCTTGCGCGGCAGCGAGCTGCGACTCCTGAACGCCTGCGGCGACGCCGCTCCCGACTACGCCCGTCAGCTGCTCGACGCGCTGGCCGACGGGCTGCGCAAGCGCAACCCCGAGCTGCTCGCCGTCAACGTCGAGGCGGCCCCCGGCGAGGCACGCGAGGTGCTGACCTCGGCATCGGCCGCTGCCGGCCTGCTGGTCGTCGGCGCCCGCGGCTCGGGCGGATTCCCGGGCCTGCTCGTCGGCTCGACCAGCCTGCACGTGGCCGGAACCGCCGGCTGTCCGGTGGTCGTCGTGCCGGACGGTCTGCGTGAGGGCGCGAGCGCGACCGGAGCGGTGGTCGTCGGCGTCGACGCCAAGGACCCCGACGAGGCGGTCCTGGACTTCGCGTTCGAGGCCGCCGAGCGCCGAGAACTCGCCCTGCGCGCCGTGCACGCCTGGCGCTATCCCCTGCTGACGCAGGGGCGTGCGATGCCGCCCGTCTACGAGAAGGGCCACGTGGAGGCCGAGCAGGAACGCCTGCTCGCCGAGGTGCTCTCCGGCTGGCGCCCGCGCTTCCCGGGCGTCGAGGTCCGGCAGGACAGCGTGCGCTCCGGCGCGGCCAGGGAACTCGTGACGCTCTCGTCCGACGCCGCCCTGGTGGTGGTCGGGCGCCACGGCACCCATGCCGGGCCGCTGGCGCGCCTGGGCTCCGTCAGCCTCGCCGTGGTCCAGAACGCGCTGTCCCCGGTGGCCGTGGTACCGATGGGCTGACCATCCGTCAGGGAGGCGGTGCGGTGTCGATCCGGAAGGTCTCACCGGCCCGCAGCGTCGCGGCCGTCCCGTGGACGAGGAGGCGGATCGGCGCGGCGGATCCGGGCGGCAGCGTGACGGAGGTGTGGTGGTGCCCGAGCCGCACCAGGACGTCGCTGTGCCCGCGGTACCGCAGGGTCAGGTTCAGCTGGCCCAGCCGGGACGGCAGCGCCGGATCGAGCTCCAGCGTCTCCCCGTGCAGGGACAGGCCGGAGTAGCAGCGCTCCAGCAGGTCCACCGCCCCCGCCATCGCGCCGAGGTGGACCCCCTCGGCGGTCGTCCCGCCCTGGATGTCGTGGACGTCGCTGGCGACGGCCTCCTGGAAGAAGCGCCAGGAGGCCGGGCGGTCGCGCCGCGCCAGCACCCAGGCGTGGACGACGGCGCTGAGCGTCGAGCCGTGGGAGGTGCGGGCCAGGTAATAGTCGACCGTGCGCTCCATCAGCTCCGCGTCCGCGTGCACGCCGAGCCGGGTGAGCAGCCGCCGCACTTCCGCCGAGGGGAACAGGTACCACAGCATCAGCACGTCGGCCTGCTTCGACGCCCGGTAGCGGTTGACCGAGTCGCCCTCGGCCTCCAGGATCCGGTCCAGCCGGCGGATGTCCGCGTGGCGCCGGCGCAGGCCCGCCCAGTCCAGCTCAGCCAGGCGCTCGTAGCCCTCGAACTGGCTGAGCACGCCGTCGTGGAGCGGCACGTGGAGCCGGTGGGCGACATCGGTCCAGCGGGCCAGCTCGGCCGCGTCGATCCCGAGCCGTTCCAGCAGCTCCGCACGGCGGCCGCCGGGGAGGTGGGGGAGCAACTGCCGGGCGGTGTGCAGCGTCCAGGAGGCCATGACGTTGGTGTAGGCGTTGTCGTCGATGCCGGGGCGCGAGTCCCACGGATAGCCGTCGTGGTACTCGTCCGGTCCCACCACACCCCGCAGGCGGTAGCGCCCGAGCCCGTCGTCGAACTCGGCCGAGTCCGCCCAGAAGCGGGCGATCTCCAGCACCAGTTCCGCGCCCGCCTGGGCCAGGAACTCCGTGTCGCCGGTGGCCTGGTGGTACTGCCACACGTTGTAGGCGATCGCGGAGCCGACATGGTGCTGGAGCCGGCTGAGGTCGGGCAGCCAGCGGCCCGAGCGTGGGTTCAGGTGCAGTTCCTGGGTCTCCTCCCCGCCGTCGCTGCCGCTCTGCCAGGGGAACATGGCGCCGCGTCTGCCCGCCAGGGCGGCGTCGTGCCGGGCGCGGTCCAGACGGCGGTGGCGGTAGCCCAACACCGCCCGGCTGAGCTCGGGCAGGTGCCGGTTGAAGTAGGGCAGGATGAACAGCTCGTCCCAGAAGACGTGGCCGCGGTACGCCTCGCCGTGCAGGCCGCGTGCCGGGATGCCGACGTCCAGGTCGACGGAGTGCTGCGAGAAGGTCTGCAGCAGGTGCAGCAGGTAGAGGTGGATCGTGCCGGCGCCCTCGAAGTCCGCCCCCACCCGGCAGCGGCGCCACAGCTCCCCCCACCGCAGCCGGTGCTCCCGCTCCAGCGCGGCGGCGTCGCCCACCGCCGCGAGGAGCTCGCGTGCCGCCGTCGCCGGCTCGGTGGTCAGCCGGTCGCGGGAGGTGAACAGCGCGACGGTCTTCTCCACGGTGAGTGAGTGGCCCTGACGCACCGCCACGGTGAGTAACTGGTTGACGCGGCCCGGCTCGTCGGTCCGCGCGACCAGGCAGGCGGAGACCTCGCTGTCGCCCACGCGCAGCCGCGTGCGCGCGGCCAGGCCGATCCGCAGACCGGAGTCGGGCGTCGCCACCTGCAGCCAGACGAGCTCGCCCACCGTGCCCTGTCCCGCCGGCACCAGGTGTCGGCTCTCCAGCCCCCGGTAGCGGGCCACGCCGTCGTTGACGACACGGCCATCCAGACCGGAGCGGATCTCGACCGTGCCCGACCAGTCCACCGGCGTCAGGTGGGTCACCAGCACGCCGAGATGCGGCCGGTCCATGTGGGCGAAGACCCGTTGCACGACATCGGTGGTGCGCCCGCGGGCGTCGCGGCAGCGGCGACGCCGGGTCAGCACCGCGTGCCGCAGATCGAACTCCAGACGCTGGTCGAGGGCGGGGAAGCCCGGCTCGCCGAACCACGGTGCACGCGCCGGACCCGCGTCGCCGTCCGGGCCGTCGCGACTGCTGCCGTCGCCACTTCCGGTGTCGCCGCTCCCGTCGTCGACCGTGCGGAAGGTGAGCGGGAGCCAGTTCGGGCAGTTGACCAGGTCCTCGTTGGCGACCGTCCGCCCCTGCACGCTCGAGAGGGTGCGGTGGTAGACCCCGGCCAGGTAGGTGCCGGGGTAGTGGACACCGTCGGCGACCGCCTCGGGCGCGGCGGCCCGCGTGACGAACCAGCCGTTGCCCACGGCGCACAGCGCCTCCCGCAGACCTTCCCGGGCCGGGTCGAGACCCTCGTACCGGAGAGTCCAGGCGTCGCCGTTCACGGTGGCTCCAAGTGCTGCCGGGGACTGCGCCCATCGTCCCCGGCGACCGGGCCCGGCGCACCTCCGGGCGCGGGCTTGCGGCGGCCCGTCCCCGGAGGGACCGTCGAAGGGCGAGGGGTGAACGGAAGCAGGTGGGCCGGTGGTCGCAACGGGACGTGAGACGGAAGCCTGGGTCGTGGAGCGGCCGGGGCCGATGGCCTCCAGGCCGTTGCGCCTGGTCCGTAGGTCCGTCCCTGATCCGGGACCCGGCGAGCTGCTGGTCGAGGTCGACGTGTGCGGCGTGTGCCGCACTGACCTCCACCTCACCGAGGGCGATCTGGCGCCGCGCACCCCCGGCCGCACCCCCGGCCACGAGGCGATCGGCCGGGTGGTCGCCACCGGGCCCGACACGCCGGGGTTCGGCCTGCGCGACCGGGTCGGCGTGGCGTGGCTGGCGGGCACCTGCGGCGAGTGCCGCTACTGCCTGTCCGGACACGAGAACCTCTGTCCGCTGTCGCGCTACACCGGATGGGACCGCGACGGCGGCTTCGCCCGCCACCTGCTGGCCGATGCCCGCTACGTCTACCCCCTGCCGCAGACGGACGGACGGGACGAGGCCGAGCTCGCGCCGCTGCTGTGCGCCGGGATCATCGGGTACCGCGCGCTGGAGCGCGCCGAACTGCCGGCGGGAGGGCGGCTCGGCCTCTACGGCTTCGGCGCCTCGGCCCACCTGACGGCCCAGCTGGCCCTGGCCCGGGGCGCCACGGTGCACGTGCTCACCCGCGCCGCGGAGGCCCGGGAACTCGCCCTGGAACTTGGCGCGGCCTCCGCGGGCGGCGCCTACGACGCCCCGCCCGAGCCGCTGGACGCGGCGATCCTCTTCGCGCCCGTCGGCGACCTCGTGCCGACCGCCCTCGCCGCGCTCGACCGCGGAGGCACCCTGGCGGTCGCCGGCATCCACCTGACCGACATCCCGGTCCTGAACTACGCGGACCACCTCTTCCAGGAGCGCACGCTGCGCAGCGTCACCGCCAACACCCGCGCCGACGGCCGCGCCTACCTCGCCGAGGCGGCGGGCCTGCCGCTGTGCGTGCACACCGTGCGCTACCCCTTCGCGCAGGCCGACCGCGCCCTCGCCGACCTGGCCGCGGACCGCGTCACCGGCGTGGCCGTCCTCGACCTGCGCGAGTGACGCGTCGCCGCGCCGGGGTGCACAGGCTCATGGCCCGAGCGGCGGTGGCTGTCCGGTGAGGCCGCCGACCAGGACGTCGGCACCGCTGCCGCCCCCGTCCTCGTGCGGTGAGACCGGTCCGCCGGCCCCCGCGGCCGCCACCGCCTGTGCGCAGCGTCGACCGGCGGACACCGCAACTCCCGGTGCGGCCCGAAGGCGGCCCGGGGCAGGGCCGATCGGCGGGCTGAACGGCCCTGGGCGACCGTGGTCTCCGGAGCCATGCTCGACGCGACGAAGCGTCGCCACCCTCGGAGGAGCCTGCCATGAACCCACCGACCGATCGAGCCCCCGTCCTCGTCGGCGTCTCCCGCTCGCAGGCCGATGTATGGGCGGTCAGCTGGGCGGCCGACGAGGCGGCCGCACGGGGTCTGCCCCTGCTGATCCTGCACGCCCAGGAATGGCCCTCCGCGATCCCGCCCGGGGTGACGCCCGGCAGGGGCGGTCACCTGTGGGCAGCCCACTTCAGGGCCGCCGGCCAGGCGCTGGTGGACACGGCCCGTGCGGAGGCCCTGCACCTGCATCCCGAACTGGACATCAGCGTCGCGGTCGCGGAGGGCAAGCCGGGCGAGGTCCTCCGCCGGATCGGCGGGGAGGCATCCCTGGTCGTCCTCGGGACCCGGCGGCTCAGCGACGCCGAGGCGCCCTTCGCCCGCAGCCGGGGAGCCGGGTTGTTCGGGGACCTTCCCTGCCCTGTCGCGCTGGTGCCCCGCCCCGAGGAACCGCAACCGGAGCAGGGCGGCACCGTGGTGGTCGGCGTGGACGGATCGGCCGCGTCGGAGGCCGCCGTCGCCTGGGCCTACGAGGAAGCCGCGCTCACCGCGTCAGCGCTGGTGGCCGTCGAGGTGCGGCGACCGCACAGCGCCGCTCGTCCGGGCTTCTACGAGGAGGCGCGGCTGGAGCTGGCGGAGGCGCTCGCGGGCTGGGCCGAGAAGTACCCGGAGATCGAGGTCGAGCAGCAGGTCCTGACCGGTCACCCGGCGTACCTGCTCGCCGGGGTCGCCCGGGAGGCACGCTGCCTGGTCGTCGGCAGCCACGGGCGCGGCGGCTGGCACGAGGCACTGCTCGGCTCCACGCCCCGGTCGCTCGTACACCACACGCACGGACCCCTGGTCGTGGTCCCGCCGCAGCACCAGGGGAGGCCGTGATTCCCTGCCGCTGACCGTCGCCTGCGACGGGTCCGAGACGGCCGGGGCCGCCGCACGCTGGGCGGCCGCCTACGCCGTCGCCGCCGGTGAGTCCGTCCGGCTGCTGCACGTCCGGCCGTCGCGGGGAGGCGGTCCCGAGCAGCTGCGCCCGCGCCGACCGGACGTCGAGCCGGGCGCCGGGGCGCCGGGGCGGCGATGGCGCACATCGCGGACGAGCTGAACCTGACCCACCCCGGCCTGCCCCGTCGCCGTGGTCCCGCACTCGTGACGGCGCCACTGCGGGCCCGGCCGCCCTGACGGACTGCCCGTCATCGGCCGGCGATCGGCTCCTCCGCCCGTTGCTTGATGCCCAGCAGCATCCGGCGCTCCATCACCAGACTCCCCGGTTCCATTACGTACAGGGAGAAGAGCCGGTACAGCGGTGACGGATCGGGTGGCTGGATGCGATTGCGGCTGACCAGACGCGTGCCGTGCCGGCTCGGGTAGAGGCCGAAGGACCACACCCAGGCTCCGTCCTGGGACCGGAACACCAGGGCGTGCCCGGAGTCGAGCCCGGCCACCTCCATCACCGGACCGTTCCGGCCGAGACGCATGGTGTCGCCGAGCCCCAGATCCTGGAACTCCGGGAGGATCCGATCGGCACTGTGCATGTCGAGACCCATCAGGTTCTCGATCCAGTCATAGGTGTAGGCCCCGCCACGGCCGGGGCCCATCTGCACCAGCCATGGCCAGATCTCCGCCGGCCCGGCGCCCACGGTGACCGCGCGCGTCGTCACCAGCGGCGCGGTCGGCAGCAGCGCGTCGCCCGGCATCTCCCTGTGCACCTCCACCGCCGTGGCACCCCACGTCAGACAGGCGTGGCGCCACAAGCAGGGGTATCCAGCCGCGAGTCCAAGTGCCAACGCGGCACCGCTCCCAGCCAGGGCCCGCTTCTTCCTCACGGCCCTCGCCTCCTTCCGTCTCACCTCCGGACAGCGTGGGGCTGCGCCGCCATCGGTTCCGCGGCTCGACACCCGGAGCCGGGCGTCGGCTCGGTCGTGCGGAGGGGTGCTTGCGCGCCGCGGTGGGCGCTGCGCAGCATCCGTCGTCCGGAAGGGTCCGGTTCCGGTCGGGGCCGCGCGATGGCGGCCGCCGCACGCAGCAGCCCCAGCAGCTCCGGGTCGCGCAGCACGGCGCGGCGCTGAGCGCGGTGATGGGCCGCCCGGCGCTGTGCGGCGATTCGGTACTTGCGGTTCATCGCGCTCCGCCCTCCGTCCCGGCGGCGACCGCCGCCACGAGACCTCCAGCCTGCCGCCGCGCGAACGGTGACGGCACGTCCCGGCGGTCCCTCTCGGGTCGCCGATCGGCCCTTCCCTCCGAGCGAGCAGGAGGCCGGGACCTTCGGCCCTGCGTGCTTGGTCCGCCCGGCCAATGCGCCTCGGGCCGGTGCGGGTGACGCTGGAGGGAGGCAAGGCGAGAGAGGGCGGGTGGGCGAGATGAGACACCGCATCGTCGACGATCTGATGACCCGCGACGTGATCACCGTCCAGGAGGAGACGCCGTTCAAGGAGATCGCGGAGATTCTGACCGAGCAGGAGATCAGCGCCGTACCGGTGCTGGACAGCTCGGGCCGCCTGGTCGGCCTGGTCTCGGAGGCGGATCTGATCCGCAAGGAGGCCGCCCAGGCCGATCCCGGCGGACGCGGCCCGGTGCCGCGCTCCGCCTCCGAGTTCGAGCCCGGCGTCGCCGCGGCCACCGCCCGGGACGTGATGTCCGCACCCGTTCTCATCGCCCGCTCCGGCTGGAGCGTGGTGGAGACGGCCCGCGCGATGAAGCAGGACAACGTCAAGCGCCTGCCCGTCGTCGACGACACCGACCACGTCATCGGCATGGTGAGCCGGCGCGACCTGCTGCGCGTCTTCCTGCGCAGCGACCGGGCGATCCGCGAGGAGATCGAGTACGACGTGCTCCGCGAGACGCTCGCGCTCGATCCGGGCACCGTCCAGGTCCACGTCGTCGACGGGGTGGTGAGCTTGGAGGGCAAGGTGCCCCGCCGCAGCCTGGTCCCCGTCGTGGAGCGGTTGTGCCGCGGCGTGGACGGCGTGGTCGGGCTGGAGTCCCGGCTGGCCTTCGTCGAGGACGACTCGTCCGACGGCGGGTGAACCGGTCATGCGCGTCAGCGAGCTGATGAACGCCCCGACCGTGACCGTCGGCCCCGGGGACACGATCCGGCAGGCGGCCGGCTGTCTGCACGCCCACAACGTGGGCTGCGTCCTGGTCACCGTCGACGGCATCCCGCTCGGCATCGTCACCGACCGCGACCTCGCGGTGCGCGCCCTCGCCGCGGGCCTGGACCCGCAGGCGCCGGTGAGCCTGGTGATGACCGAGCCGGTGGTCACCATCGACGCCGAAGCGGACGTCGCCGAGGCCTACCAGGCCTTCCGCCACAGCGGGATGCGACGGCTGCCCGTCGTCTCCCGGGAGCGCCTGGTCGGGTTGCTGGCCATCGACGACCTCTTCCTCGACGTCTTCCAGCGCTACGCGGACCTGCTCGGGCCGGTGTCGTGGAGCGCCCTGCACGACCGGCCGCTCGACGACGGGCCGTTGCGGCAGCCCGCGTGGGGGAGAGAGCCATGACCACGCGTCAGGAGAGGTACCTCACGCTCGAACAGGGGCCGCTGGCACGCACCCGGGCGTGGCCGGCCGTGGCGCGGTGCGCCCGGGCGAGCGCGCTGCTGCTGACCGGCGGACACGTGCGCCTCACCAAGGGGCGGCTCGGCCGGCGGCTGCGCTTCGCGGACGGCACGTCGGCGCTTGTCTACCGGGAGACCCGGCTGGACGGCGGAACCGCCTTCGACCCGTGCGCGCTCGTCGTCGCGTTCCGCCTGCGCGGCGTCCACGGGCGTGGCCACATGCTGTTCCGCTGGGAGAGCCTGCTGAACACCCCGCTGTTCGTGGGCTTCCCGGGGTTCCGCTCCAAGTTGTGGCTCACCGCCGACGAGCACGGCAGCTACCGGGGCGTCTACGAGTGGGACGGCGCCGAGCGCGCAGAGCACTACGCGCGCTCGCTGTGGCGGGTGCTGGCCCTGGTCAGCGTGCCCGGATCGATCCGGTACACCGTGCGGCCGGGTGTGCACCGCGACGACCTGATCCGCCTCGCCCCGCGTGCCGGCGCAGCCGACCCCGACGGCTGGTGGCGTCCGGTGGGCGGGCCGTGACGTCCCCGTGCCAGGTGCTGGTCGTCGGCGCCGGTCCCACCGGGCTGACGCTCGCGCTCTCCGCGCACGACCACGGCGCCCTGGTGCGTGTGGTTGAACGGCGAGAGGAGGCGTTCCGGCCCTCGCGTGCCCTCATCGTGCACCCGCGCACCCTGGAGGTGCTGCGGCCCCTCGGGGTGACCGACGCTCTGCTGGCGCGGGCGGACACCGCCCCCGTCGGTGCGCTGCACCTGGGAGCGCACGTCGTCGAGGAGCGACTCGCCGATCTGGAACTGCCCGACACGCCGTTCCCGCATCTGACCCTGGTGCGGCAGATGGACGTCGAGGAGGTGCTCGGCGCGGCCCTGGCCGAGCGCGGCGTACAGGTGGAGCGGGGCACACAGCTGTTGACGGCGCGGGCCGGCGCCGGGCAGGCCGGCGTCGAACTGCGGTCTCCGCATGGCGTCGAGAAGACCGCCTGCGGATTCGTCGCCGGTTGTGACGGCCAGGACAGCACCGTCCGCGCGGACGCCGGCATCGGTTGGCGCGGCGGGCCCTACGCGGAGGAGGTCGTACTGGCGGACGTGGAGTTCGAGGGCGGCCTCGGCGCAGAGACCCGGGGGAGCGACGGCACGCATGTGGTCGCAGGCCGCCACGGCCTCGTCTTCCTCTTCCCGCTCGGCGAGCTGGCCACCTGGCGGATGCTGGCCACCCGGCGCGCGCCGCTCGGCCCGAGTCCCGAGTTCGGCCAGTCGGGCCCGCCCGTCGAGACGGCCGACCTGGAGGGGCTGCTGCGCGGGGCCGGGTTCGGCGCCCGGATCGCCTCGGTGGCGTGGTCCGCCCAGGTGCCGTTGCAGCACCGGCTCGCGCCCGCCTTCCGCCGCGGCCGGCTCTTCCTGGCGGGCGACGCCGCCCACGCGTACTCGCCCGCGACCGGTCAGGGCATGAACGCCGGTATCCAGGACGCGGCCAACCTCGGCTGGAAGCTCGCCTTCGCCTCGGCCACCGTCGGTACGACACCTGACGACCTGTCGAGGCTGCTGGGCAGCTACGACGCAGAGCGCCGCCCGGTGGCGTTCCGCAGGCTGCTGCTGACGCACGCCGCCTTCTGGGGCGAGGCGTCGACCGCTCCGCTGCCCTCCTGGCTGCGCGGCACCGCGGCTCCCGTGGCCGCGCCCGCCGTTCCGCTGCTGCTGCACCGACGGCGGCTGGTCGCCGAGGCGATCCGGACCGTCTCGCAGTTGCGCGTGCACTACCGCGACAGTCCGCTGTCCGTGGAGAGCACCCCCGGTCCCGAGGGGCCCTGGCGGGCGGGTGACCGCCTGCCCGACCTCGACGTCACCGTCGGGGGAAGCCCGACGCGCCTGCACGCGTTGGTGGCCGCGCCCGGGATGCACCTGCTGGTGCATCCGGACGCGGTCGGCGTGAGCCTTTCCGGCCTCGGGCCCCGCGTCACGGTCCATCGACTGGAGCATGCTCCGGGACACGGCCTGACGGTGGTCCGCCCCGACGGGTACGTCGGGTTCCGCGGTACGGGCGCCGACCAGACCGGCTTGCGCGCCTGGCTGTCACTCGCGGCGACCTGACACTCCGTCGGCCGGACGGTCAACCCATGGTGAAGACGGTCACCGTAGAACGCACGGGTGCCGCCCGACCAGGCCCACCACCTGGTCGACGCCTACGCCGCCGCGCAACTCGGCGGGCTCAAGGCCGCGATCCTCGCCGCGGGCGGCATCACGCTCTGCGGATTCGCGTTGACCGGGCACCTGCCCGCGTAGCGCCTCGGAGCGGAGGAGGACCGGGCCCGAGCAGCGGCGGCCCTGATCACACCCCCCGGTGGCCTTCGAGTTTCGCCGCCACACGCGCCCTGGCGAGGAGCAGCGACGCCTCCATCGCGGCCTGCCGCAGACGCGCCGTCCTCGCGCGCTCCGCATCCGATACGGCCGCTGACCGCGCCCGGGCGGCTTCGGGATCGGTCCCCGGGCCGGTCCACTGCGGCGGGTCGGGGATCAGCTGGCGGTACTTGGCCGCGACCTGCTCGCCGTAGGCTTCCAACTCGGCCCGAGCCGAACGGAACGTGGCTTCAAGCTCTTCGATCGACAGCACGGTCGCAGCATAGAACGCTTTCCCGCGAGGCGAACCCGGTCAGACCTTGCCATCGGCGTAGAACTTCCCGTGGTAGCTGCCGAGCCGGTTCACGTTCTCGTCCTCAGGATGCCGGTTCAGCTGCTCCAGCACCGGCGCGTCCTTGATCTCCTGCCGGGTCCGGTCGGCTCGGTGGTCCTCGCTCGGTGGGTGCGGGATCGGCTGGATGCGGCCGGGATCGATGATGCGCGGTGGCCGGCCGGACCGGTCGAAGGCGACTGTCGCGATCCGTTTCAGCGTTTGACACCCGCGGATGGGGCTTCACAAGGTTGAAGGCGGGGCGATGCATCACGAGGGGATTCGCGCATGATCGGCGTACACAGACTGACAAGTCTTCCCTGCGGGCGGCGCAGCAAGTGGGTTGTGCTGGCCCTGTGGATTCTGCTTCTCGCCGTCGCCGCGCCGCTCGCGTCCAAGCTGACCGGCGCCGAGGACAACCAGGCCTCCAGCTGGCTGCCGGGCAGCGCCGAGTCCACGCAGGTGCTGACGCTCCAGAGCCACTTCGGCACGGCCGACTCGGCCCTCGCCGTCGTCGTCTACGTGCGCCCGAGCGGGATCACCGTCCCGGACCGGGCCAAGGCAGCCGCGGACGCCACCACCTTCACCGGCGCCCCGCACGTCAAGGGGACTGTTCTGGGGCCCGTGCCGTCCACCGACGGGAGGGCGCTGCAGACCCTCGTCCCGATCGACACCTCCCACGGCGGCTGGACGAACCTGACCCCGGCGGTCGACAGCCTGCGAGCCACCGCCTCGGCCGGGGATCCGGGGCTCGCGGTACACATCACCGGCCCGGCCGGAGTCGGCGCGGACCAGGCGAAAGCGTTCTCCGGCATCGACTCGACGCTGCTGTACTCGACCCTGGCCGTGGTGATCGTGCTGCTGCTGATCACCTACCGCAGTCCGGTGTTGTGGCTGCTGCCGCTCGTCTCCGCCGGCAGTGCGCTCCTCGCGGCCGAGGCGACGGTCTACCTGCTCGCCAAGCACGCCGGACTGACCGTCAACGCGCAGAGCGCGGGCATCCTGATCGTGCTGGTGATCGGCGCCGGGACCGACTACGCCCTGCTGATCACGGCCCGATACCGCGAGGAACTGCGCCGTCACCAGGACCGGCACGAGGCGATGGCCTTCGCCCTGCATCGCGCGGCTCCCGCGATCCTCGCCAGCGCCGCCACCGTCGGTATGGGCATGCTCTGCCTGCTGGTCGCGGAGATGAACTCGACCTCCAGCCTGGGGCCGGTCTGTGCGATCGGGATCGGTGTCGGCCTGCTGTCGATGCTCACGCTGCTGCCCGCGCTGCTCGTGATCGCGGGGCGCTGGGTCTTCTGGCCGGTCAGGCCCGGCTTCGGGTCCCCGGAGCCGACGGCGACAGGGTTCTGGGCGCGGGTCGGCGGGGCGATCAGCGGGCGTCCGCGCAAGGTGTGGGTCACGACCGCGGTCGTGCTGGGCGTGCTGGCCCTGGGCATGACCGGCTTGCGCGCCGACGGACTCAGCACGGCCGGGACCTTCACCGGCACCCCCGACTCGGTGGTGGGCCAGCAGGTGGTCGCCGCCCACTTCCCGGCCGGGGCCGGTTCTCCCGTCGTGGTGATCTCGACAGCCCAGTCGGCCGTCCCGGTGCGGCAGGCCCTGGCCGGCACGCCGGGGATCGTCGCCACCACGCCGCCCGTGGTGAGCGGCGGCTATGCGTACACGAACGGCACGCTGTCCGCCGCGGCGGACAGCAAGGCCGCCCAGAACACCGTCGACCGGGTGCGCGCCGCCGTGCACGCCGTCCCGGGAGCGCAGGCCAAGGCGGGCGGCAACACCGCGGTGCAGATGGACATCCAGCGTGCGTCCCGGCACGACAACTTCGTGGTGCTCCCGCTGGTGCTCGGCGTCGTCCTGGTGATCCTGGCACTGCTGCTGCGGGCGGTGGTGGCGCCGTTCGTCCTGATCGCCACCGTGGTGCTCTCCTACGCCGCCGCGCTCGGCATCAGCAGCTTCGCCTTCCAGCACTTGTTCCATTTCAGTGGCGAGGACAGCGCGTTCCCGCTTTTCGTGTTCGTCTTCCTGGTCGCGCTCGGGGTGGACTACAACATCTTCCTGATGACCCGCGTCCGCGAGGAGTCGTTCAAGCTGGGCACCCGTGCCGGAGCGCGCGCTGGGCTGGCGGCGACCGGCGGCGTGATCACCTCGGCCGGCCTGATCCTGGCCAGCACGTTCGGTGTTCTCGGCACGCTGCCGGTGGTGGGCTTCGCCGAGATCGGCTTCGCGGTCGCGCTCGGCGTGCTCCTTGACGCCCTGGTGGTCCGATCGGTGCTGGTCACCGCGCTCATCATGGACCTGGGCCCGCGCATCTGGTGGCCCAGCGCGCTGGCGCACCGGCCCGAACCCGAGCCGCCGGGGCCGTCGAACGGGCTGCCGACCGGAGTCTCGCAGGGCGAGGCGGCGTCGGAGCCCGGGCCGCACGGTCCGAACCAGGGCTGACGGAGGGGGCGGCCCGTGGTGCGGGTCGCCCCCTCGGGCGCACTGTCGTGCTCGCCGAAGGCCGTTGCTGGAGTCGAGGAAGACCCCGTTCGGGTCGACGTCGGTTCCGGCATAAGGCGCGTTCGGGAAGCTGAACGCCCCGACGTTGAGCGAGTCGGTCGCGCCGCCGTTCCTGAGCTGGTTCATGGACCCCCGAGCGGTCAGTGGCCGTCGGTGGCGGTCAGTGGGGTTCGGCGGCCCGGACCACGTCCTCGGCGGACGTGGTCCGGGCCGTGTCGGTGACGGCGGCCGCCTCCGCCAGGGAGGCGCGGCGGCCCGCGCTCGCCCGGAGCACCTTGGCCAGGACGGACGGGTGGAACAGCGTCGCGGGGGAGGCGAGCATGTTGACCACGCGCACGAAGCGCGCCCACACGGCCGGGTCGTGGATCGCGACGGCGAACAGGCGGCGGTTGTAGGCGTGCGCGATCCGGGCCGCCACGGGGCGGTGGCCCTGATCCCACATCAGGTCGGAGTTGCCCGAGAGCGTCCAGGGCCCCAGCACCAGCCGGGCGACGCCGCGCTGGAAGGTGCGGGCCAGGCCGTCGAGTCCGCGTGCGGCGTCGCCCCGTGCCGCGTCGCCCCGCTCCGTCAGCAGGCGCCGCAGCAGGTCGACCTCCAGGGCGGCGACCGTCAGGCCCTGGCCGTAGACGGGGTTGAAGACGCAGACCGCGTCGCCGAGCGCGACCAGCCGCTCCGGCCAGTCGCGGCTGCGGTGGTACTGGTACCAGCGGCTGTTGACGTTGGTGTACCGGTGCACCGGCTCCGCGCCGGTGCGCTCCGCGAGCTGCTCGGACAGGCGCGGGTGGTCGAGCGACTGCGCGAAGTCCAGGTAGCCCCCGGCGTCCGTCGGCGGCACCGCCTCGCCGTACCCGAACAGCGAACACGTCCAGCGCCCGCGCTCCACGCCGAGCAGCACGCCGCCGCGCGGGATGTGGGGAGCGAAGGTCATCTGGTAGGCGACGTCGACGTCCAGGTCCTCCGGGCGCGGGAAGTCCACGGAGGTGTAGGTGATCCGTGCGTCCAGTACCCGGGGCGCCGGGGCGTGCACACCGATCGCGCGCAGCCGCTCGTCCAGCCGGCCGGACCGGCCGGAGGCGTCCACCACCAGATCCGCCTCCACCTCGACGAGCCCCTCACCGCCGATCGGCCGGTAGCGCACCCCGGTCACCCGGCGGCCCGGGCCGAGCGTCAGCTCCTCGCAGCGGACCGGCGCGACGGAGGTCACCTGGCGCAGGGTCAGCACCCGGCGGCGGATGCTGCGTTCCAGCAAGTCCCGGGTGAAGGACTGGATCAGCACACCGGTGCGGGCCCGCGGCGCATAGCCGGTCGGCAGCAGGAAGCTGATCCGCTCCCCGTAGTCGTAGACCGGCGCGCCCTGTTCGGCGAGCTCGGCGCGCAGGCCGGGGAAGAGCCCCTCCAGCACCTCCGCGCCCTTGGCCAGCACGGCGTGGGCGTGCCACCCCTGCGGCGCGTGCGGGTGCACCCCGGTCTCCGCGGTGACCGGGTCCTGCTCCAGCACCATCACCTCGTCGAACCGGTCCGCGAGCACCCGGGCCGCCACCAGCCCGGCGAAGCCGCCCCCCACGACCACTGCTCGGCCCCGACGCCCGGCTCCCTGTGCGGCCATCCGCTCCCACCCTTCCGCGATTGTGCCCCCGACACTTGTCAGTACCCCGGCATGTCCACGCACAGCAGGCGCACGGAGGCGAACGCGGGGAGCACGGTCGCACGCCCCCGTCCCGGCCGCGCGCCCGCCCGCTGCGACGCGGGTCGGCCGATGCGCCCATCCTGGGACGGGCGTTTGCGCTGGAGTGCACTCCAGGACCTAACGTGCTCCGCATGACAGCGACGGCGGAGGAAGACCGCTATCTGGGCATCGCCGAGGTGGCCGAGTCGACCGGACTCACGCAGGACACCCTGCGGTGGTACGAGCGCGAGGGGCTCTTCCCGCGCGTGGAGCGGGACACGAGCCGGCGGCGGCGCTACAGCCCGCGCCACATCCGGGTGTTGCAGATGCTGGTCCGGCTGCGCCGGACCGGCATGCCGACCGCGGAGGTGCGCGAGTTCACGCGCCTGCTGGGCGAGGGCGCCGTCACCCACGGCCACCGGCTCGCACTGCTCTCGGCGCACCGCGAGCGGATCGTGGCCAGGATGGCCGAACTGCGGGAGGACCTGGCCGTCCTGGATGACAAGGTCGCCCAGTACCGGCACCTGATCGCCCAGGGCCTCGACTGCGACGGCCAACCCGCACGCCTGGATCCCGACGCCGTCGCCGAGCTCCGTACCGAAGACCTGAGGGGGCAGTGATGGAGTACCGCACGCTGGGACGCACCGGCATATCCGTCAGCAAGTTCGCGCTGGGCACGATGCGCCTGGGCGCGTGGGGCAACCAGGACCACGACGACGCGGTCAAGTTGATCCGCACCGCGCTGGACGCGGGGGTCAACCTCGTGGACACCGCCGACAGTTACTCCGGCGGCGAGGCCGAGCAGATCGTCGGCAAGGCGATCCGCGACCGCCGCGACGAGGTGGTGCTGGCGACCAAGGGCCACTTCCCGATCGACCTGCGCCGTGACGGCGACCCCAACCGCCGTGGCAACTCCCGGCGCTGGCTCACCCGCGCGGTCGAGGACAGCCTGCGCCGGCTCGGCACCGACCGGATCGACCTCTACCAGGTGCACCGCCCGGACCCGACCACGGACATCGACGAGACGCTGTCGGTCCTGTCCGACCTGGTCCGCGCGGGCAAGATCATGGCCATCGGCACCTCCGACTTCCCGGCCGAGCAGCTCGTCGAGGCCCAGTGGGTGGCCGAGCGCCGCCACCACGTCCCCTTCCACACCGAGCAGCCGCCGTACTCGCTCTTCATGCGCGGCAAGGAGGCCGACGTCTTCCCGACGGCCCAGAAGTACGGCCTGGGCGTGCTCACCTGGAGCCCGCTGAACAGCGGCTGGCTGACGGGGCGGTTCCGGCGCGGCGAGCAGATCGAGATGACGGAGTTCCGCCGCGCGGTCTCCTACAAGTTCGACCTCTCGCTGCCGGGCAACCAGCGGAAGCTCGACGCGGTCGAGCGCCTGGCCGCGCTCGCGGACGAGCGCGGCGTCTCGCTCACCCACCTGGCCCTGGCCTTCGCCGCCACCCACCCGGCCGTCACCTCGGTGATCCTCGGCCCGCGCACCCTCGACCACCTCAGCGACCAACTCGCCGCCGCCGACCTCGAACTCGACGACACCACCCTCGACCTGATCGACACCGTCGTCACCCCGGGCACCGACCTCAACCCGGCGGACAACGACTACAAGCGCCCCTCCCTCACCGATCCGGCCCTCCGTCGCCGGCGTCCGACCGGGCGGGGGTGACCGAAAAGGGTCGGGTCAGATCCAGTCGCGGCGCTTGAAGCCGAAGTAGAGGGCGACCGAGATGGCGATCGTGACGCCGGTGGAGGCGTAGAAGCCCCATTGGGTGCCGAAGCCCGGGTAGGGGACGTTCTGGCCGTAGAAGCCGGTGACGGCGGTGGGGACGGCGACGATCGAGGCCCAGCTGGTGACCTTCTTCATGATCATGTTCATCCGGTTGCCCTGGATGGTGAGGTTGGTCTCCATGATCGAGCCCACCATGTCGCGCAGCGACTCCGTCCACTCCGAGACGCGCAGCACGTGGTCGTAGACGTCCTGGTAGTACGGGACCATCTGCTCGGAGACGAAGTGCAGGTCACGGCGCATCAGCGTGTTGACCATCTCGCGCATGGGCAGCACGATCCGGCGCAGCCGGACGAGGTTCTTGCGCAGCGCGAACGCCGCCCGCTGGACGTCCTGGGAGGCGCCCATGTCGGCGTCGAAGAGGCCTTCCTCGATCTCCTCGATGCGGTCGTCCATCTCCTGCACGGCCCGGAAGTGGCCGTCGACGACCTGGTCCAGCAGGCCGTGCAGCAGGAAGCCGACCCCGTGCTGGGTGAGCGTCGGCGCGTTGTCCCAGCGGACGACGACGTCGTCCATGTCGAAGCGATCGTCCGGCCGGACGGTGATCAGCGCGTTCGCGGTGACGAAGACGGACAGCTCGCTGACGTTCAGCTCCTCGCCTCCGCGGCCCGCGCAGACCGCGTACATGCTGAGGAAGCAGTGGTCGCCGTAGCGGTCCAGCTTGGGGCGCTGGTGCTCGTGGCGCGCGTCCTCCACCGCGAGCTCATGGAGGCCGAACTCCTCGGTGATCGTCGCGAAGTCGGCGGCCGTGGGCGCGCACAGGTCCAGCCACACCACCGTGCCGGGCTCGGCGAGGTGGTCGGATATCTCGGGGAGCGGGAAGCCCTCCAGTTCGAGCTTCCCGTCCCGGTAGAGACGCGTCCGGGCGATGCGATCGTTTTCGGCCATCGGCACACCCTACCGGTCCGTCAACCCGGCCCCGCCCGGGGTGACCCCGGCCGGCCAGCTCAGCCGCGCCCGCTGCCGGATCAGATCGGCGAGCAGGGCCAGCGGTGGCCAGTCGGAGCGGCCCCGGCGGGTGACCGCGGAGGCGCGGAGCAGCACCTCGGGCCCGTTCAGCGGCAGCAGGCGGACGCCGGGGACGGTGGGGCGGCCGACCGGGAGCAGGCCGACGCCCAGCCCGGCGGTGATCATGTCCTCGACCAGGTCCAGGCTGTCCGATCGATGGGTGACGCGGGCGCTGAACCCGGCCATCGAGGCGAGCGTGCGGATCGCCGTCTCGTCGGCCGTGTTGCGGGAGTTGCCGATCCAGTCCGCCGAGCGGAAGAGGGCGAAGAGCTCGGTGGAGGTGACGGAGTCCACCGTCCCGAGCTCCTCGGCGGCCGCGGCCGGGACGCCGAGGCCCCAGGACGCGGTCCACAGCGGAACGCTGACCAGGGCGGGGTCAAGGGCGGCGGGGGCGAGGTTGTACTCGTAGGTGAGCGCCAGGTCGATCTCGTCCGCCGCCAGCAGGGCCAGCGCCTCCGCGGGCTCGTGCTCGCGCACGAGCACGTGCAGCAGCGGGTGCTCGCCGGCGAGCTCGGCGACCATCGGCAGCACGTGGGCGCGCAGCGCGGTCGCGAAGCCCGCGACGCGCACCGTGCCGCTGGGCTCCGCGCCGGGCGCGAGGTCGCGCTGCGCCGCTTCGACGGCGGCGAGGATGACCGTGGCGTGCTCGACCAGCCTCCGCCCGGCGGGGGTGAGGCGCACCAGCCGCCCCTGCGGCTCGACCAGGGCCGCGCCCGTCTCCTTGGACAACGCCGCGATCTGCTGCGAGACCGTGGACGTGGTGGTGCGCAGGGTGTCGGCCACGGCCCGCATCGAACCGAGCCGGGCCAACTCCACCAGGTACTGCAGGCGACGCGTCTCCATCCGTCCATCATTCGCGAATCCTGAACGGTATGTCCATGATCCGCACGTGGACGTGAACGGTTGCTCGGCGTTCTACTGCTCTCATGAGCAGCACCACGCACCCCGTCACCGGCCGCCAGGCCGCCCGCACCGGAACGATGATGGGCGTGGCCTCCATGGTCACCGTCCAGTTCGGCTCCGCCCTCGCCATCCCGATGTTCGCCAAGCTGGGCGTGCTCGGCACGGCCGGCGTCCGGCTGGCCTGGGCGGGGATCGTGCTGCTGGTGCTCGTCCGGCCGCGCCGCCGCGACTTCGCGGGGCGCGACCTCGCGGCCTGCGCGGGGCTCGGGGTGGTGACCGCCGGGCTGATGGTCTTCTTCGCCCTGGCGATCGCCCGGCTCCCGTTCGGGACGGCCAGCGCCCTGGAGTTCCTCGGCCCGCTCGCGGTGTCCCTGTTCGGGCCGGGCCACGGCCGCCGCGTGTGGACCGGAGCGGCCGGACTCGGCGTGGTACTGCTGACTGAGCCCTGGCACGGCGGCGTCGACCCCCTCGGCCTCGCTTTCGCGCTCGCCGCCGCCGCGTGCTGGGCTTCCTACATCCTGCTGACCCAGCACGTCGGCGACCGCGTCACCGGCCTGAGCGGTCTGGCCGTCTCCATGCCCGTCGCCGCCGTGGTCTCGATGCTGGTGGCCGGACCGACCTTGGGCGGGCGGCTGTCCTGGGAGCCCGTGCTGATCATGCTCGGCCTGGCGGTGCTCAGCCCGCTGGTCCCGTACGCGCTCGAGTTCCAGGCACTGCGGCGGCTGACGGCCTCGTCGTTCGGCACGCTGATGAGCCTGGAGCCGGCGATCGCGCTGGGCATCGGCATCGTGGTGCTGCACCAGATCCCCGGCACGGGCCCGGCGCTCGGCGTCGCCCTGGTGGTCGTCGCCGGGGTCGGGGCAACCAGCAGCGGCGCGCGCCCGGAGCCGGAGCACGCGCCTGCGCCCGCCGTCATGGCCGTGCCGGTGGCCGGTGCCGAGGAGCGGCCCGCCCTGGTGGGCGCGGGCCGCTGACCTCGGCGCCGATGCGGACGCTTGCATCGCTGAGGCGACGGGGCGTCACTCCGGCAGCGCGTACGCTCCCGCGGCGATGTCCTGCAGCAGGGTCGGGCCGGTCGGCGTCCAGCCCAGCAGCGCGCGGGTGCGGTCGCTGGTGGCGTGGACGTCCATGCCGAAGAAGCGGCCGAGCCAGCCGAAGTGCGCTTCGGCCTGCTCCACCGGGACGGAGACGGTCGGCAGGCCCAGGTAGGCCCCGAGCGCGGCGGCGATGTCCCGGGACGGGACGCCGGTCTCGGCCACCGCGTGCATCCGCGAGCCCGCGGGGGCCTGCTCCAGGGCGAGCCGGGTCATCCGCGCGGCGTCGGAGCGGTGCACGGCCGACCAGCGCGTGGTGCCGTCGCCGATGTAGCCGGCGGCGCCGTGCTCCTTGGCGAGAGCCGCGAGCCGCGCGGTGAAGCCGTGGTCGCGGAAACCGTGCACGGTGGGGGAGAAGCGCAGCGCCACGGAGCGGACGCCCCGCTCCGCGTAGGAGAGGGCCAGGTTCTCGCTGCCCCCGCGCATGGACGCGACGCCGTGGAACGGCGAGGCGTCCTCCTCGGTGAGCGGGCGACCGGTGACGCCGGAGGCCAGCCCGGAGGCGAGCAGGAACGGCCGGTCGCTGCCCTCCAGGGCGTCGAGCATCTGCTGGACGGCGGCGTTCTCGGTGCGCCCCGCGCCGTCGTAGTCGCTGAAGTCGTGCTTGAACGCCAGGTGGATCACGCCCTCGGCGGCCCCGGCCGCCTTGGCGAGGCCCTCCGGGTCGTCGAGGCTGCCCCGGTGGGCGGTGGCGCCCTTGGCCTCCAGGGCGGCGGCGGACTCGTCGGAGCGGGCGAGCCCCACGACCTCGTGGCCGTGGGCGAGCAGTTCGTCGGTGACGGCGGAGCCGATCCAGCCGGAGGCGCCGGTGATGAAGACGCGCATGACGGGCGTCCTTCCTCTGCTGAGCGAATGACTTGGGCGCCAGCCCGATCCCAAGGGATGTCAGTGGCTGACATCAACAACGGTAACACTCGATGTCAGTCACTGCCATCAAAGGTTCAGCGGGAGCGCGGCGGATCGGCCAGCAGGTCGCCGACGGCGGCGATGCCCGCCGTGATCGCTCGGACGCCGACGTCGCCGAAGCCGAGGACCAGCTGCGGCGGCCGCACGGCGTGGGAGGCGCGGCAGGCGCTCATCCCGTGCAGGCCGACGGCGCGCCCGCGCGCCGCCTCGACCACGCGGTGCTCGTCGGCGTCCGCCGGCAGATGGGCCACGGCGTGGAAGCCGGCCGCAAGACCCGTCACCCGCACCCCGGGCGCGTGCTCGGCCAGCGCGGCCAGCAGCGTGTCGCGACGCGCGGCGTAGGTCGCGCGCATCCTGCGCAGATGGCGGTCGAACCGGCCCGACTCGATCAGACGCGCCAGGGCGAGCTGGTCGAGCGTGGGCGTGCCGCGGTCGCTGAGATGCTTCTGCTCCGCGACGGCGTCGGCCAGCTGCGGCGGGCACAGCGCCCAGCCGATCCGCAGCGCCGGGGCCAGCGACTTGCTGACCGTGCCCAGCGAGACCACCCGGTCCGGTGCCAGGCCCTGCAGCGCGCCCACCGGTTCGCGGTCGTAGCGGTGCTCGGCGTCGTAGTCGTCCTCGATGACGTAGCCGTCGCAGGCACGGGCCCAGGCGAGCAGCGCCAGGCGCCGCTCCGGCGCCAGCGCGACCCCGGTCGGCCACTGGTGCGCCGGGGTGACCGCGACCGCCCGCGCGTCCGTGCGGGCCAGCGCCGCCACGTCGAGGCCCTGCTCGTCCACCGGCACCGGCACCGCCCGCAGGCCCGCCGCCGCGGCCGCCGCGCCGAGCGACACCGGCGAGCCCGGATCCTCGAAGGCCAGGGCCCGCACCCCGCCCCGGGCGAGCACCCGCAGGACCAGGCCGAGGCCCTGGGCGTACCCGTTGCACACCACGATCCGCTCCGGATCCGCCGCCGCGGCCCGCACCCGTCGCAGGTATCCGGCCAGCACCTCGCGCAACTGCACATTGCCGCGCGCGTCCCCGTAGCCGAACGCGGCCGTCGGCATCCCGCGGGCCGCCTCGCGCGTCGCCCACAGCCAGTCCTGCAGCGGGAACGAGCGCAGGTCGGGAACGCCCCAGCGGAAGTCGGCCAGCAGCTTCTCGCCGCCGGGGCCGGACGGCGCGGCGACCGGGGGGACGGCCGCGCCCGCCGCCACCCGGGTCGCCGATCCGGGACGGGGCACCAGGTAACCCTCGGCCTGCAGTTGGGCGTAGCACTCCTGCACCAGGCCGCGCGAGACCCCGGCCGTCCGGGCCAGCTCGCGCGAGGACGGCAGCTTCTCGCCCACCTGGAGCCGCCCGGTCCGGATCGCCTCGCGCAGCGCGTCCTCCAGCTGGGCGCGCAGTGGCCGGCCGCTCGACCGGTCGACGGCCAGCAGCAGCTCGGGCGACGAACTGGACCACTCCGGAGGCATGGAACCGGAGCTTACCGGCGATCCGGTCGGCGGCTTAGCGTCCAGGTGTGACCAAGACCCTCGCCTCGTCCCCGCGCGCCGCCGGGCCTCGACCACCGTTGCTGACACGGCCGTTGCTGCTGCGGTTCGTGTCCCTGCTCGGCGGCTCCACCAGCTTCTACCTGCTGCTCTCGGTCGTCCCCGGCTTCGCCGTGGCCCACGGCGGCGGCGGAGGAACGGCCGGGCTGGCCACCGGCGTGCTCATGCTCGCCACCGTCGGCGGCGAGCTCGCCACGCCCGCGCTGGTCCGGCGCCTCGGCTACCGCGTGGTGCTGGCCGCCGGGTTGGCCCTGATGGGCGCACCGGCGCTGGCGCTCACGGCCTCCGCCGCGCTCTGGGTCATCGTCGCGGTGTGCGTGCTGCGCGGCGTCGGCTTCGCCTGCACCGTCGTCGCCGGCGGCGCGCTCACCGCCTCCCTGATCCCGGCCGAACGGCGCGGCGAGGGCCTGGCGTTGGTGGGCATCGTCAGCGGCGTGCCCTCGCTGGTGGCGCTGCCGCTCGGGGTCTGGCTCGCGGCGCACGAGGGCTACGGCGCGGTCTTCACCATCGGCGCCGCGGCGGCGCTGCTGGCGGTGCTCTCCGTGCCCGCCCTTCCCGACCGGATCCGCGCCTCGGGCCGCCACGTCGGCCTGGGCGAGGCCTTGCGCAGCGGCGAACTGCTGCGCCCCGCCGTGGTGTTCGGCACCACCGCGGTCGCGGCCGGCATCGTCGTCACCTTCCTGCCGCTGGTCGTCCCGGGCTCGGCGGGCTGGGCGGTCACCGTCGCCCTGCTGGTCCAGCCCGGCGCTGCCACGATCGCCCGCTGGGTCGCGGGCCGCCGCGGCGACCGCCGCGGCCCGGCGGGGCTGGTCGTGCCCGGCCTGCTGCTGGCCGCGCTGGGCACGCTGCTGACGGCGGCGGCCACGAGCAGCCCCGTCCTGGTCGTGGTCGCGATGGCCGTGTTCGGCACCGGCTTCGGCTTCGCGCAGAACTCCACGCTGATGCTGATGTACGGCCGCGTCCCCGAGGCCGGGTACGGCACCGTCAGCGCGCTGTGGAACTTCGCCTACGACGCCGGCATGGGCGTCGGCGCCCTCGCCTTCGGCGCGGTGGCCGCCGCCACCGGCTACCCCTCGGCCTTCGCCCTGACCGCCGCGGTGATGCTCGCGGCCCTCGCCCCCGCCCTCGCCGACCGGCGCCGGGCGACGACACCGAAGGAGGCTGGACCACAGTGATCGACTGCCGCGACTGGCGAAGGTGGGCCACCACCGGGGAGCGGCCACGGCACTGATGCGAGCGTCGACCGCCTGGGCGCGTCCATCAGCGACCCGCTGAGACGACGACTCGCTGAGACGACCTGCTGAGGAGACCCCGCTGTGAACCCGCACCACGCGATCCCGCACGACCTGCACCCGCGCCCTGCCAACACCGGCACCCTGAACGCGTTCTCCGACGTCGACGCCAGCGGCCGCGCCGCCGAACTCGGCCGCTACCTCGACCACGCCCATCGCGGCCTGCACGCCCCGAAGGGGACGCTGCGCGCCGGACTCGGGGTCAGGCCGGGAGGCCGCGTCCTGGACCTCGGCTGCGGCACCGGCCACGAACTGGCGCAGCTCCAGGCCGACGGTTTCCACGCCGTCGGCGTGGACCTCAGCGCCGAGCTGCTGCGCGCCGGCCGCGAACGGCTGCACGCCGACGGGCACCCGGTCCGGCTGGCGGTCGCCGACGGGGGCCGACTGCCGTTCGCCGACGCCTCGTTCGACGGCTGCCGGATCGAGCGCGTCCTGCAGCACGTCCCCGATCCCGCCGCGGTGCTGCGCGAGGTCCGGCGCGTCCTGCGACCGGGCGGCGCCGTCGCGGTGCTGGAGCCGGACTGGGCGTCCTTCGCGATCGCCGCCACGGACCGCGACACCGCACGCGCCGTGGCCGACGCGGTCGGCGCGGACATCGCCCACCGCGACGTCGGCCGCCACCTGCGCCGCCTGCTGGTCGACGCGGGCCTCACCGAGGTCCGGGTCGAGGTCGAACTCGTCGCCTACGGCTGGCTCGAGGAGCTGGCCAACGTCGTCGACCTGCGCCGCGCCGCGTCCCGCGCGGTCGCCGACGGCACGCTCGACCGCGCCCGCGCGGAGGCGTTCCTGACGGAACAACAACTCCTGTCCGACGCGGGCGCGTTCCACGCCTCCCTGAACCGCTCCGTGCTCGCCTGGGCCCGCCGCTCCGGAGCCTGACCCGGAGGCCCGGCCGCCTGCGCGGGGGCTCAGCCCCCCACGTAGGCGGCCAGGTGCTCGCCGGTCAAGGTCGAGCGCGCGGCGACGAGATCGGCCGGGGTCCCCTCGAAGACGACCCGGCCGCCGTCGTGGCCGGCGCCCGGACCCAGGTCGACGATCCAGTCGGCGTGGGCCATCACCGCCTGGTGGTGCTCGATCACGACGACCGACTTGCCGGAGTCCACGATCCGGTCCAGCAGACCCAACAGCTGCTCCACATCGGCGAGATGGAGCCCGGTGGTCGGCTCGTCCAGGATGTAGACGCCGCCCTTCTCCGCCATCTGGGTCGCCAGCTTCAGCCGCTGGCGCTCGCCGCCGGAGAGCGTCGTCAGCGGCTGACCGAGCGTCAGGTAGCCGAGGCCGACGTCCGCGAGGCGGGCCAGGATCGCGTGGGCGGCGGGCGTCTTCGCCTCGCCGGAGCCGAGGAACTCCTCCGCCTCGGTGACCGACATCGCCAGCACCTCGCTGATGTCCCGGCCGCCGAGGTGGTAGTCCAGCACCGAGGCGTCGAAGCGCTTGCCGTCGCACTCCTCGCAGACGCTGGAGACCGTCGCCATCATCCCCAGGTCGGTGTAGATGACGCCCGCGCCGTTGCAGTTCGGGCAGGCGCCCTCGGAGTTGGAGCTGAACAGCGCCGGCTTGACGCCGTTCGCCTTGGCGAACGCCTTGCGGATCGGCTCCAGCAGCCCCGAGTACGTCGCCGGGTTGCTGCGCCGCGAGCCGCGGATCGGCGCCTGGTCGATCGAGACCACTCCGGAGGCGAGGGCGTCGGACTGCTTCGGCAGCGAGCCGTGCAGCAGCGAACTCTTGCCGGAGCCCGCCACGCCCGTCACCACGACCAGCACCCCCAGCGGGATGTCCACGTCCACGTCGCGCAGGTTGTTCGCCGACGCGCCGCGGATCGGCAGCGTCCCGGTCGGTTTGCGCACCGACTCCTTGACGGCCGCGCGGTCGTCGAGGTGACGCCCGGTGGTGGTCCCGCTCCTGCGCAGCGCGTCGACCGTGCCCTCGAAGCAGACCGTGCCGCCGGCCGATCCCGCGCCGGGCCCGAGGTCGACGACGTGGTCGGCGATCGCGATCGCCTCCGGCTTGTGCTCCACCACCAGCACGGTGTTGCCCTTGTCGCGCAGGCGCAGCAGCAGCTCGTTCATCCGCTGGATGTCGTGCGGGTGCAGGCCGATGGTCGGTTCGTCGAAGACGTAGGTGACGTCGGTCAGCGAGGAGCCCAGATGACGGATCATCTTGACCCGCTGCGCCTCCCCGCCCGAGAGTGTCCCGGACGGCCGGTCCAGCGAGAGGTAGCCGAGCCCGATCTCCACGAACGAGTCCAGCAGCTCCCGCAGCGACTCCAGCAGCGGTGCGACCGACGGCTCGTCCAGCGCGCGCACCCACTCCGCCAGGTCGCTGATCTGCATCGCGCAGACGTCGCCGATGTTCTTTCCGTCGATCTTGGAGGACCGGGCGGCCTCGCTCAGCCGGGAACCCCCGCACTCCGGGCACACGGCGAAGGTGACCGCGCGCTCAACGAACGCCCGGATGTGCGGCTGGACCGACTCCTGGTCCTTGGAGAGCATCGACTTCTGGATGCGCAGCACCAGACCTTCGTAGGTCATGTTGATGCCCTCGATCTTCATCCGCACCGGCTCGTGGTACAGGAAGTCGTTGAACTCCTTCTTGGTGTACTTGCGGATCGGCTTGTCCGGGTCGACGAAGCCGGAGCTCGCGTACAGGCGGTAGTTCCAGCCACCGGCGGTGTAGCCGGGAATCGTCAGCGCGCCCTCGGCGAGCGACTTGGTGTCGTCGAACAGCTGCGTCAGATCGATGTCGGAGACCGAGCCGCGGCCCTCGCAGCGCGGACACATCCCGCCGGTGATGCTGAAGCTGCGCCGCTCCTTGACCTGCTGGCCGGCCCGCTCGACCGTCACCGCGCCCGCCCCGCTGATCGACGGCACGTTGAACGAGAACGCCTTCGGCGAGCCGATGTGCGGCCGCCCGAGCCGACTGAACAGGATCCGCAGCATCGCGTTCGCGTCCGTCGCCGTCCCCACGGTGGACCGCGGGTCGCCGCCCATCCGCTGCTGGTCCACGAGGATCGCCGTGGTCAGCCCCTCCAGCACGTCCACGTCGGGCCGCGCCAGCGTCGGCATGAAGCCCTGCACGAACGCGCTGTACGTCTCGTTGATCAGCCGCTGCGACTCGGCGGCGATCGTGTCGAACACCAGCGAGCTCTTGCCCGACCCGGACACCCCGGTGAACACCGTCAGCCGCCGCTTGGGGATCTCGACGGCGACGTCCTTCAGGTTGTTCTCCCGCGCCCCGTGCACCCGGATCACGTCATGCGTGTCCGCGCCGCCCCCGACCGCGGACGCCTTCGTGCCCTGCTTCGCCTTGCTCATCGGTCTCCCTCAGGCTCTCGCTCGCCACCCAGGCTCAGCCGATCGTAACCGCGCCCGCGCCCCGGCTCAGCGCGTCCCGGAAGCCGGGTCGAGCAGTCCCGCCCAGGCGTCCCAGACGCGCCGGTGCGCCGCGGTCGAGTCCAGCAGGACGCCGTCCACGTCGAACAGCACCGCGGCGCGGCTCATGCCCCACCCAGGAACCGGGCGCGGTCGACGACCACGCGGTCGATCTCGCCCGACCCCACCACCTCGCCGGCGCCGTCGACGGCCCGCACCACGAAGGTCAGCCGCCGCCCGGTGACCGCGGCGACCGTGGCGGTCACCTCCACCCACCCGCCCACGGCCGTGGCCCGCAGATGCTCGACCCGCACCGCCGTCCCCACGCTGGTCTGCCCCTCCTCCACGAACGCCCCGGCGACCGCGACCGTCGCCGCCTCCATCCACGCCACCAAACGCGGCGTTCCCAGCACGGGCACGTCCCCGCTCCCGAGCGCGATCGCGGTGTCGTCCTCGCTCACGTCATGTCGCATGGCAGCACGCTATCCCGATCTTGGGATGGCCACGCCCGGCCGCAGTCGCGAAGATCGCCACGAGGGAACGACGCGACGGGAACGAAGGGACGACCGGTGAGCCTCTACTACTGCCCGACCGTGCGGGAGGTCGAGCACACGACCGAGGGCGGATTCGACGTCTGCTGCGCGCATCCCGAGCTGCACGTGCCCATGCCGGACACGGAGGCCACCGCCGTCGTGTCGGACGCGCTCGACCAGGCCAAGCGCCGCGAGTTCCGGCTCGGGCGGCGGGCGAAGGCCGCTGAGGCGGCGCTGCGGAAGGTACGGGCGGAGCTGGAGGGCGGTGGGGTGCCCACGCGGAAGCGGCTGCTGAAGATCCTGGAGCGCGCCGAGCAGAAGGCGCGGGGGTAGCGCACGGTTGCTGGGGGGCCGCCGGGGTGGTGAGCTGGAGGGGATGAGTCGACGGGCGGCGAGCGCGGTCGGGGGCGCGGAAGGGAAGACGGTGAGGGGCAGATGAAGGCGAAGACAGGGGACCGGCTGCGGTTCCTCGGACATCAGGTGGGCACACCGGACCACTACGGGCGGGTCGTGAAGGTCATCGGTCCCGACGGCGATCCGCCGTACCTCGTGGAGTTCGACGACGGACACCAGGCCGAGGTCTATCCAGGCTCGGACTGCGAGCTGGCGCACGCCAAGGGCCAGGGCCAGGCCGCCGCGCACTGACGCCGCGCGGTCCGCTGCGGTCCGCTGTGGCCGCACCCGATCGCCCTGGTCGGGCGCGGGCTGCTCGACGTCCACGACCGGCGACCGGACACCGAACACCCGGACATCCGGAAACCCCGCCGCGGACCTGACGAGGACCGGCGCCGCGACCGCGCGCGCGGTTGGCGCACCGGGACCGGCGGGTAGCCGTCCCGGCGGGTCGTCGCACGAATGGAGCACCCGCGGTGGCTCGCCCCCGCGTCCGTTCCGAGGGTGGAGGGGAGACCGGAGCGCGGCGACTAGGAGCGGCGATGGCCAGCAAGCGCAGCCCGCCCAGCGAGCCCGCGGATCAGAGGTACGCGGCGTCGGGGTGGATGGTCTCCACCCGCTGCTTCGTGGACCTGATCTGTGACCCCGGGCCCGGGCCCACCACGGCCGTTCGGCCGTCCGGGTACTGCACCCGGTAGGGCGGCGCGCCCGCGTCCCCCAGCACCTCGGTGACCTTCGCGACCTTGCCGTACGCGGCCGCACGGCCCTGCATCACCAGCCAGTCGCCCCGGGCGGCTTGCATCCGGACCGCCTCCCTTCCGGGCCGAGGTCGAATCGAGCCCCACCAGTCTAGGAGCCCCATGGCGACACCGCAGAGCATCGTCCGGCCGCCGACGCGCGCCGCCGTCTTCCTCGTGGGCACCGTCGCCGAGGACGGCGAACCGACGGTGCGTGACGTGCTGCAGGACCTGGCGAGCATCGTGCGTTCGGTGGCGTTCCGGGCCCCGGCCGACGGCCTCGCCTGCGTCGCGGGGATCGGCTCCGACGGCTGGGACCGGCTCTTCGACGGGCCCAAGCCACGTGAGCTGCACCCTTTCCCGGCGCTGGACGGGCCCGTCCACCACGCCCCGGCGACGCCGGGGGACCTGCTCTTCCACATCCGCGCGCAGCGCATGGACCTCTGCTTCGAGCTCGCCCGTCAGATCACCGACCGCCTCGGCCCGGCGGTCACCGTCGTCGACGAGGTGCACGGCTTCAAGTACTTCGACGAACGCGACCTGCTCGGCTTCGTCGACGGCAGCGAGAACCCCGAGGGCGGGGCCGCGGACGCGGCGGTCCACATCGCCGACGAGGACCCCCGGTTCCGCGCCGGCAGCTACGTCGTCGTGCAGAAGTACCTCCACGACCTGACCGCCTGGGGCGAGTTGAGCACCGAGGACCAGGAGCGGGCGATCGGCCGCAGCAAGGCGTCCAACGTGGAGTTCCCCGACGACGTCAAGCCCGCGAACTCGCACGTCGCACTGAACACCATCGTCGACGCGAACGGGGTGCAGCATCAGATCCTGCGCGAGAACATGCCGTTCGGCGCGGTGGGCGGCGCAGAGTTCGGCACCTACTTCATCGGCTACGCGCGCACCCCGTCGGTGACCGAGCGGATGCTGCGCAACATGTTCCTCGGCGACCCGCCGGGCACCACCGACCGGATCCTCGACTTCTCCAGGCCCGTCACCGGATGCCTGTTCTTCGTCCCGAGCCAGGACTTCCTCGACGACGCGACGCCCGACTCGGGGACGACGGGCGGCGGTTCCCTCGGTATCGGCAGTCTCAAAGGAGCGTCCTGATGGCGGCCACCACCAGCGGCATGAACAACCTGCACCGCGACCTCGCCCCGATCACGCCCGCCGCCTGGGCGCAGATCGAGGAGGAGGCCCGCCGGTCCTTCCGGCGCCACGTGGCCGGCCGGCGCGTCGTGGACGTCACCGGGCCGAGCGGCCCCGAGCTCGCCGCCGTCGGCACCGGACACCTCGCCGACATCGAGCCGCCCGCGGAGCGGGTGACGGCGCGGCTGCGCGAGGCACGGCGGCTGGTGGAACTGCGGGTCCCGTTCACGGTCTCCCGGACCGCCGTCGACGACGTGGAACGCGGTGCGCAGGACTCCGACTGGCAGCCCGTCAAGGACGCCGCCCGGGTCATGGCCTTCGCCGAGGACCACGCCGTCTTCGACGGCTACCCGGCCGCCGGAATCGAGGGCCTGCGCGCCCGCAGCTCCAACCCGCCGCTCACGCTGCCGGCGGAGCCCGGCGACTACCCCGACGTCGTCAGCAGCGCGCTGACCGCGCTGCGCCTGGCCGGAGTCGACGGCCCCTACGCGGTGCTGCTCGGTGCGGACCAGTACAGCGCGGTGAGCGAGACCTCCGACCACGGCTATCCGGTGGCCAAGCACCTGGAGCGGATGGTCGACAGCGAGCTGATCTGGGCCCCGGCCCTGAGCGGCGGGTACGTGCTGTCCACCCGCGGCGGCGACTTCGAACTGCGGCTGGGCCAGGACCTGTCGATCGGCTACACCGCCCACGACGCGGACAACGTCGAGCTCTACTTCCAACAGACGCTGACGTTCCTCACCTTCACCGACGAAGCAGTGGTCGCGCTGCGGCCCTGACCGGCCCGGTGGCACCTGCGGGCCATGGACAGGGCGGCGGCTCATCAGTGATCATGGCGCGATGACGGACCACAGCCGGGTCGAGCGCGTGATCAGGAACGTCGTGGTCGCGGTCGTGGCGCTCATCCTCGTGTTCTACGGGCTGATGGCCTGGGGCCTGCACTCGCGGGCGAGCACGCCCGTGGGCGGGCGACCGGGCACTTCCGCGACACCGTCCGGTGCCGCTGCTGCCATCACCGCCGACCTGAACGGCGACCTCAACAGCGGCTTTCTCTCCCCGGGCCAGACGTACGGAGGCCCCTTCACCCAGGGCACCGTCGTCGACCAGGTCGAGTCCCACGGCGGCGTGGTCCTCTCGATGCGCGGTCTGACGCAGAGTTCGCTCACCGTGATGCTGGGCGTCGGGTCCGCGCCGACCTGCTCCACCTACTCGTTCACCCTCACCCACGACTCGACGCAGCAACAGCCCTCGCCCTGCCCGGGCGGCACGGCCACCCAGCTCGCCCGCACCCTCCTCGCCCAACCGACGACCGGCCGCCAGCAGTCGGCCGCCCCCGCCGCCTACCCCCCCACCGTCGCGGGTGTCCGCACCCTGCTGCTCGCCGAGCTCGGCTCCCAAGCGGCGACGGTCCCCTTCGCCACGGCCGCGACCACCGCCCCGACCGGCACCCCCGTCCTGGTGGCGGCGGTCCGCGTCCACGGCATCTGCGACTTCGTCAGGCTGGGCACCTCGACCACCATCAGTTCTTGGGTGCCTCTCTGGCCGGCGCCGGTGGACGATCAGACGTCCTGCACCCCCGCCCAGGCCCTCGCGGCCGGCAACCTCTACGGCTCAGACCCGGCCCTGGAGGGGTGACGACCGGCCCCCGCGCGGCGACTCCGCCCGTCGCCCGAGCGGGCCCGGGGG
>NZ_QKYN01000153.1 GCF_003258295.1 Streptacidiphilus pinicola
CCGGCGACTGGGAGCGCCGCTGGGAGGTCGCGGCGTGACCCGGCGCCCGCGTCTTCGAACTCGACGGACCGCTCTCCGACCAGGACAGCCCGCTCCCGCACACCATGCCCGGTGCCGAGCAGTTCCAGAGCGAGCTGCGCGCGCTCGGCCTGGCCGACGGCGGCACGGTGGTCTGCTACGACAACGCCGGCCTCTACTCGGCGGCGCGCGCCTGGTGGATGCTGCGGGCCATGGGCTTCGACCGCGTCGCGGTCCTCGACGGCGGCCTTCCGGCCGGGGCGGGGGCGGTCTCCTGCTGGGGGAGGCCCGCCGCCACCCAGGCCGGAAGGCCGCCGTCGAGGACCGCGACGCGGTCGAAGCCCATGGCCCGCAGCATCCACCAGGCGCGCGCCGCCGAGTAGAGGCCGGCGTTGTCGTAGCAGACCACCGTGCCGCCGTCGGCCAGGCCGAGCGCGCGCAGCTCGCGCTGGAACTGCTCGGCACCGGGCATGGTGTGCGGGAGCGGGCTGTCCTGGTCGGAGAGCGGTCCGTCGAGGTCGAAGACGCGGGCGCCGGATATCGCCGCGACCTCGCGGCGGTGCGTCGAGACGCTGGCGTCGAGCACGAGCAGGCCCGGTGTCCCGAGGTGCCGGGCCAGCCAGGCCGTGTCGACGACGGGGCCGGGCGGGTCGAGCGGTTCGAACGGGATCGCGGCTTCGCTGACGGTCACGGGTGCACACGCCTTTCGGGACGGTCGGTCCGGGAGCGGGCTTCCGGCCGGTCAGCCCGGACCCTATCGCCGGGCGTCCGGCGCCACGCGGAATTCCCCAGGCTGGGAGCTGTCCGGGGCGCACGGCAGATGGTCTCTTACCGGTTCCTCATGTCGTCATGGAGAATCGTTGTCGTGACGCCGACTGTGCTGCTGGCCGAGGACGATCGTGCCATCCGTGATTCGCTGGACCGCCTGCTGACCCTGGAGGGTTACCAGGTGACTCCGGTGTCCGACGGAATCGAGGCGCTCGCCTCCGTCCACAAGCAACGACCGGACGTGCTGGTCCTGGACGTGATGATGCCCGGGATCGACGGGCTCGCCGTCTGCCGGGTGCTGCGTGCCGAGGGCGACAACGTGCCGATCCTGATGCTGACCGCGCGGGTGGACACCTCCGACCGCGTGGCCGGGCTGGACGCCGGCGCGGACGACTACATGCTCAAGCCCTTCGAGGCCGAGGAACTGCTGGCGCGGCTCCGCGCGCTGCTGCGGCGCGCCGCGGTGCCGGCCGTCTCGGCGGACCCGGTCGAGGCCGAGTCCGTCACGGCGGGGCACGACCTGATCGAGGTCGACGACCTGCGCATCGATTCGACCGCCCGCCGGGTGTGGCGCGGCGGGGAGGAGATCCAGCTCTCCCGCACCGAGTACGACCTGCTGGAGCTGCTGGCCCGCAACGCGGGGATCGTGCTGGACCACAGCACCGTCTACGACCGGATCTGGGGCTACGACTTCGGGCCGGGGTCGAAGAACCTGGCCGTCTACATCGGTTACCTGCGCCGCAAGCTGGACACGCCGGGTCGTACGCCGCTCATCCACACCGTCCGGGGCGTGGGATACACGCTGCGTGAGCCGTGAGTCGGCTCCGGGCCAACATAGGTCTGAGGCTGCGGTTCGCGATCGCCTTCGCGGGGCTCGCGGCCCTCGTCACCGTGCTCGTGGGCGGCCTCGGCTACACCTCGGCGGCGTCGCTGATCCGGCAGGACCGGGCCAAGGACTTCCAGAACTCGCTCAGCACCCTGGTCGGCGACGCGCAGTCGCAGGACCTGAACGCCCGCGACTTCCTCTCCACCCCGGAGAGCCAGGACCACCTGGTCGACCAGCTGACGCACTCCGGCGACATCGGGGTGCAGGTCCTCGGCCCGGACGGCAGGGTGCTGCAGTACGCGGACAAGCAGAACCCGCAGATGGACCCGCTGCCGACGACCGCGGCGGACGCCCGGCTGGCGCGCAGCGGGACGGCCGGCAAGACGGACAACGTCAACGTGGACACCGGCGGCGACCGCTACCGCGTGGTGACCGTCTCCCTGGGCGGCGGGCGCGGCGCGGTGATGCTGTCGGAGCGGCTGAGCGCCACCGACGACCTGCTCGGTTCGCTGATGGTGCGGATCGCGCTGACCGCCGGAGCCGTCATGGTGATGGCGGGTGCGGCGGGCTGGTGGATCGCCGGGCGGATCACCCGGCGGCTGGTCCGGCTGACCGCCACGGCCGAGCAGGTCGCGGCGACCGGGGAGTTGACGCTGGACGTGCCGCAGCGCGGCCGGGACGAGATCGGCCGGCTGGCGCGCGCCTTCGACGACATGCTCGGCCGGCTCGCCCGGTCCAAGGAGGACCAGCGCCGACTGGTCCAGGACGCCGGCCACGAGCTCCGCACGCCGCTGACCTCGCTGCGCACCAACATCGCCGCGCTGCGGCGGATGGACCGGCTCTCCCCGTCCTCGCGCGGCGCGCTGCTGGACGATCTGGAGACCGAGACGCGGGAGCTGACGGTCCTGGTCAACGAGCTGGTCGAGCTGGCGAACGACCGGCGCAGCACCGAGGAGGCGACCCAGACCGAGCTCGACGAGCTGGCCGAGCGGGTGGCGGACCTGACCCGGCGCCGGACCGGGCGCGAGATCGTGGTGCAGGCGGATCCGGTGGTGGCGACGGTGCGGCCGCAGGCGCTGCAGCGCGCGCTGACCAACCTGGTGGAGAACGCCGCGAAGTTCTCCAGCGGACCGGCGGAGATCAGGGTGCTGGTCCGGGCGGACCGGATCACGGTGCTGGACCGCGGCCCGGGGCTCCAGCCGGAGGACCTGGACCGGATCTTCGACCGCTTCTACCGGGCCACGGCCGCGCGCAGCCTGCCCGGATCGGGGCTGGGGCTGTCGATCGTGCGCGAGGTCGCCGAGGAGCACGGCGGGGAGGTCTTCGCGCGCAACCGGGTCGGCGGCGGCGCGGAGATCGGCTTCACTCTGAAGGGCGATGGGCACGCCCAGCTCGCCGGTGGCCGCGCGGAGGCTCCGGGCCTGCCGCAGCGGCAGTCGGGGGTGTCGGCGCAGCGGCCCCGACACGCGGAGAACAAATCGGACAAATCCGGAGTAGCTCGGTAGATTCCCGAATGACCGACGTCTCGAAGCGTCTTTCGAAGAGACTCGAAGGGAATCCCATGAGCAACCTCATCGCCGTCGCCTACCCGGACGTGGCCACCGCCGAGCAGGTCCGGGCCAAGCTCGTCGACCTGCAGAAGCAGAAGCTGATCACGGTCGAGGACGCCGTAGTCGTCGAGCGCCGGGCGGACGGCAAGGTGAAGCTGCACCAGGCCGTGAACACCGTCGGTGCGGGCGCGGCCGGCGGAGCGCTGTGGGGAGGCCTGATCGGACTCCTCTTCTTCATGCCGTTCCTCGGCATGGCGATCGGCGGCGCCACCGGCGCGGCGGTCGGCGCCGCCCAGGACTTCGGCGTCGACGACGACTTCATGCGCAAGCTCGGCAACGGTCTGACACCGGGCGCCGCCGCGCTGATCACGCTGGTCGGCGACGCGGTCACGGAGAAGGTGCTGCCGGAGCTCGCCCCCTTCGGCGGCCAGCTCATCCAGACCTCGCTGAGCACGGCGGACGAGGAGCACCTCCGCGAGGCGGTCGCCACCGTGCGCGCGGGTGCCGCCCACGCCGCCTGACCCCGGCCGGTCCCGGAGCGCGCGTCCCTGGGGCGCGCTCCGGCGATCCCGGGGGAGCGGCAACGCGCCGACCCCGGCCGCCGAACCCGTGGTGGCCGGCGCTGGGTCGAGCTGCTGCTGGTGGTCCTGGCCGTCGCGATCGCCGCGTACGGGTACGTCGACGTGGGCGCCGACATCGACGGGAAGGCCCCGTCGGACGCGCTGCGGTACGGCCTCGGCCTCGGCGCGCTGGCGCTGCTCGCGCATCTGGCCGTGCGACGCCGCGCCCGCTACGCGGACCCGCTGCTGCTGCCGATCGCGGTCCTGCTCAACGGCCTCGGGCTGGTGGTGATCTACCGGCTGGACCGGTCCACGCCCAACGACAGCACCGCGCCGACCCAGCTGCTCTGGTCGACCATCGGCGTGGCGCTCTTCCTCGCCGTCGTGGTGCTGCTGCGGGACTACCGGGTGTTGCAGCGCTACGCCTACGTGCTGGCGCTGGTCACCCTGCTTCTGATGATCGTGCCGATCTTCCTGCCGGCGGTCTACGGCGCCAAGATCTGGATCAAGATCGGGCCGCTCTCCTTCCAGCCGGGGGAGATCGCAAAGATCGCGTTGGCGATCTTCTTCGCCTCCTATCTGGCCCAGCACCGCGATGCCCTCGCCCTCACCGGGCGCCGGATCTGGCGGCTGGAGCTGCCACGCGGGCGCAACCTCGGCCCGATCGTGCTGATCTGGCTGGTCAGTGCCGCGATCCTGTTCCTGGAGCAGGACCTCGGCACGCTGCTGATCTTCTTCGGCCTCTTCGTCGTCATGCTCTACGTGGCCACCGGCCGGATCGGCTGGATCGCGGTCGGGCTGGTGCTGGTCGGCGTGGCGGTCGTCCCGGTCGCGCTGTGGGAGCCGCACGTCCACGTCCGCTTCGTCGACTGGCTCGACCCGATGCGGACCATCCGGCTCGGGCTGGGACCGAGTCAGCTCGCGCAGTCGATGTTCGCCTTCGCCGCGGGCGGCCTGCTCGGTACCGGCCTGGGCCTCGGCCACTCCTACCTGATCGGCTTCGCGATGAAGTCGGACTGGATCCTGGCCACCTTCGGCGAGGAGACCGGGCTGGTCGGCCTCGCCGCGCTCTTCCTCCTCTACGCGATCGTGGTGGTCCGCGGCTTCCGGACCGGCCGCGAGCTGCACGACCCGTTCGGGCGGCTGCTCGCGATCGGACTGGCCTCGCTGCTCGCGCTGCAGGTCTTCGTCGTGGCGGGCGGTGTGACCGACCTCATCCCGCTGACCGGGATGACCATGCCGTTCCTGGCCCAGGGCGGTTCGTCGCTGGTGACCAACTGGATCCTGATCGCGCTGCTGGTGAAGCTGAGCGACGCCGCGCGCCGCCCGCGTCCGCCGGTCCCGCAGCTGCTCACCCCGCCGCCGGAGCCCAACGCGGCCTCGGCGGCAGCCGAACCCGATCCGGACGACGAGGAGACCGAGGGGGTGCCCACCGTATGAAGCGCAGCCGGAAGCCCCGGGCGCCGCGCCCCGCCCCGCCGGCCGGCGCCGCGAGGCTGTCGCTGAGCCGCACCGGGCGTCGCGCCGGCCTGTTCTGTCTCGTGCTGATCCTGCTCCTGCTGGCCAACGCGACCCGGCTGCAGGTCTTCCAGGCCAAGTCGCTCGACGACAACGCCGCGAACCGACGCGACGTCATCGCCCGTTACAGCCAACCGCGCGGGAACATCCTGGTGGCGGGCAAGCCCGTCACCGGCTCCCGGCAGAGCGGTGGCCCGCTCGACTACCAGCGGACCTACACGGCCGGACCGCTGTACGCGCCGGTCACCGGCTTCTCCTCGCAGACGTACGGCAACACCCTGCTCGAAGGCGTCGAGGACCAGATCCTCACCGGTCAGGACAGCAGGCTGTCGACGAACGCGGTCTGGGACGCGATCTCGCGCGCCACGGTGCCCGGCGGGAACGTCTGGACGACCATCAACCCGAAGGCGCAGCAGGCCGCCTTCAACGGCCTCGGCGGCAAGCGTGGCGCGGTGGCCGCGATCGAGCCGGCGACCGGGCGGATCCTGGCGCTGGCCAGCACGCCGTCCTACGACCCCAATGGCATCACCGGCACAGGGCCGGCCACGGTGACGGGCTGGACCCGGCTCACCGCCGACTCCACCCAGCCGATGCTCAACCGAGCGCTCCGGCAGACCTATCCGCCGGGCTCGACCTTCAAGGTCGTCACGCTCGCGGCGGCGCTGCAGTCCGGGCTCTACAGCGGTATCGACGTGCCGACGGACTCGCCGAACCCCTACACCCCGAAGGACACCGACCACGCGCTCACCAACGAGTCGGCGAGCGACGCCTGTACGAACGCGACGCTCGACTACGCGCTGCAGGTCTCCTGCAACACCGTCTTCGGCAAGGCGGGCGTGGACGTCGGCGAGCAGAACATGGTGAGGACGGCCGAGGCGTTCGGCTTCAACCAGTCCCAGCAGACGATCCCGGTCGGGGTGGCCCGGAGCAACTTCGACACCGGGCTGACCAGCCAGGCCTTTCTCGCGCTCTCCTCCATCGGGCAGTACGACACGGCCGCGACGCCGCTGCAGATGGCGGAGGTCGCGGCGGCCGTGGCGAACAACGGGACACTGATGCGGCCCCGGCTGCTGGACAAGGTGACCCGCGGCGACGGCGCCACGGTGCAGACCTTCGGGGACCGGAGGTTCGGTCAGCCCGTCTCCGCGTCCGTGGCGGGGGAGATCCAGCAGGCCATGGTGAACGTGGTCCAGAACGGCACCGGCACCAACGCGCAGATCCCCGGCGCCGTCGTCGGCGGCAAGACCGGGACGGCGCAGAACGGGGTCGGCAACAGCGGGACGCCGTACGCCTGGTTCATCTCCTACGCCAAGCCGAGCGCATCGGCGGCCGCGCCGGTCGCGGTGGCGGTCGTGATCGAGGACAGTGACGCCAACCGCGCCGACATCAGCGGTGGCGGCCTGGCGGCGCCGATCGCCAGGGCGGTCATGCAGGCCGTGCTGTCGGGCTGAGTCAGGGCCTAGGGTGGCTGCATGCCGAAGATCGCAGTCGTCGGAAGCATCAACCTCGACCTGGTCGTGCCGGTGCCCAGGCACCCGCGGCCGGGGGAGACCGTGCTGGGCGGGGACCTGGTCGAGCATCCCGGCGGCAAGGGTGCCAACCAGGCCGTAGCCGCGGCCCGGCTGGGGGTCTCGGTGGCGATGCTGGGCCGTGTCGGCGCGGACGACGCGGGTGCGCGGCTGCGGCGGGTGCTGGATCTGGAGGGGGTGGACACCACCCGGGTGCTGCCGGTGGACGGGCTCCCGACGGGCCGGGCGCTGATCGCTGTCGACCACACCTCGGGCGAGAACTCGATCATCGTGAGCCCCGGCGCGAACACCGCTCTCTCCCCGGAGCACTGCGCTTCTGAGGGAGCGCTGCTCCGCGACGCGGCGGTCACGCTGCTGCAGCACGAGATCCCGCCGGAGACCGTCGCCGCGGCGGCCCGCCTGGCCGGCGGAACGGTTCTGCTCAACCCTGCGCCCGCCCGAGAGCTCACCCTCGACCTGCTGCACATGGTCGACATCCTGGTCCCCAACCGGGAGGAGCTCGCGAGCCTCGTCGGCCGCCCCCTCCCGGACCTGCACGCCGTCGCGGACGCGGCGCGTCAGCTGCTCGGGCCGACGGCCGTCGTCGTCACCCTCGGCGCGGACGGCGCGCTGCTCTGTGAGGACGGCGCGGTCGCCTTCGTCCCGCCGCATCCCGTCACCCCGCTCGACACCACCGCCGCGGGCGACGCCTTCTGCGGCGCGCTGGCCTGCGGTCTGGTCGAGGGCCTCGGCCTCCACGAGGCCGTCCGCCGTGCCAACGTCGCCGCGGCGCTCAGCACGACGCTCCCCGGCGCGCAGCCCTCCCTCCCCACCCGCGCGGAAGTCGCCGGCGCCCTGGGGGAGTGAGGCGGCCACGGCGTCAGGCACACACGCGTGCGCGGCGCGGATCGGCCCGAGGCCGATCCGCGCCGCGCACGACAGTGAGGGCACAGGAGAGCGATCAGCCGTCCTGGTGGTCGGTGCCGAGGGCGGCGCCGAGCGCGGCGGTCAGGCTGCCGTCGGCGGTGTCGCCGTCCATCGACCACACGAAGGTGCCGCGCAGTCCCTGCTGCCGGATGTACTGGCCCTTGTACCAGAGCGACAACGGGTTGTCGTAGGTGGAGAAGGTGCCGGTGGCCGGGTCGTACGTGTATGGCTCCTTGGCGATCGGGTCCCAGTAGGTCTGCCCGGGGGCGTTGACGACCTGGTTGTAGTTCGGCGTGCCGCCGCCCGCCGTGGCCGGCTGGAAGAGGCCGTCGCCGCGCGGGCCGGGCGCGACGCCGGTCCAGGTGTGGGCGTAGTAGGGGACGGCCAGGCCGATCTTGTCGGGCCGCACGCCGTGCTGCTCGTAGTAGGCCACGGCCTGGTCGATGCTGAACCGGTTGTCCGCTGGGTTGGGGTCGCGCGGGTCCTGGTGCAGCGCGGAGGAGAAGTCGGTCGGGCCTGCCGCTTCCCAACTGCCGTGGTAGTCAAAGGTCATGACGTTGAACCAGTCCACGACCCGGGCCAGCTGCGGCAGTTGCAGCTTGGCGGCGGCCGCGGGGCTGGCCGAGGTGTTGGCGGTCAGCAGGTAGCGCTCGCCGCTCGCGTCGCCGGCGGCGTCGAGCTGGTGGCGGAACTCCCGCATCAGCGCGGTGAAGTTCGGAGTGTCCTGGGGGCCGTAGGGGTTGCCGTTGCCGGGCAGGCCCGGGTACTCCCAGTCGACCGCGAAGCCGTCGAAGATCCCGGCGGCGGCTCCGGCCGGGAGGCCGGGGATGTCGCCCTTGAGGTACTGGTCGACGCAGGAGGCGACGAACTTCTGCCGGGACGCCGCGGTCGCGGCGACCTGTGAGAAGTGTCCGGACCAGGACCAGCCACCGATGGACATCACGATCTTGAGGTGCGGGTACTCGGCCTTGAGTTCGCGCAGCTGGTTGAAGTTGCCCAGCAGCGCCTGCCCGGCCGCGTCGGCCTGCCCGTTCACGGACTCGGTGGCGGCGAAGGGGCGCTGGTAGTCGGCCCAGCTGTCGCCGCTGGCGCACAGGCCGTCGGCGGAGATGTTGCTGAACGCGTAGTCGAGCTCGGTGAGGTGGCTGATCTCCCCGGTGCTGATCAGGTTCTTCTCCATGAAGCCGGAGTAGATGCCCCACTGGGTGAAGTAGCCGATCAGTTGCTTCTGGTGGCCGCCCTGGCCGCCGCCGTCGAAGGCGGGGGCCGTGGCGTGGGCGGGGGTGGTGCCGATCAGCGCGGCGGCGCAGGCCGCCGTCGCTGCGGCGACGGCGGCACGGCGAACGGCCGCACGGCGGAACGCTGGCATGGACTCTCCTCGACGGGAGGCGAGACGGGAGGTCGGAACATTGGCGTAGACCAATGAGGGGGAAGGTATAGGCCAATCCGCCGAGGGGTCAATGGCCGTGCGGAGACCGCGGCGCTGAGCCGCGGGACGGATCCGACCGGCGAAAGCCGGAACAACCGCCCGTCCCCGGGTGTCGCCGCACGGTGAGCGGATTACGCTGGCCCCGTCATGGGGAGCGCACTGCGAAAAGCTGTGAGCCGCGCATCGGCGCGGGCCCGCCGACTCGCGCGGCTGCTCTGGGATGCCGCCTGGGCGGCGCCGGACCGGCATGTGCCCTTCGCGCCGAGGCTCGGGCGGACGCCACGGCTGGCACTGGGCGTGGTCGGGCTCGTCGCCGTGTTGGTGCTGGCCGCCAGCGCGGACCAGCAGCTGGTGGAGCTGGTGCCGAGCAGCCTGGCCTGGGCGCTGGCCGCGCTGCAGGCGCTGCCGCTGCTGCTGGTGGTCTCGCGGCCGCTGGCCGCCTGGCGGCTCAGCGCGCTGGGGCTGACGCTGGCCACCTTCGCCGAGGTCGGGCACGCCCCGACGCCGTTCTGGCCCTGGCCGGTGAGTGCCTGCATCGCCTTCGTGGTGCTGGTCTTCGTCACCGCGCAGCGCTACGGGCGCGACGTCGCCATCGGCGTCGACCTGCTCACGGCCGGAGCCGTGCTGCTGCCGGCCGTGCTGCTGGTCGACCTGCCGCCGGTGGTGCTGGGCGTCTCGGTGGTGGCCGTGACGCTGGTGCTGGTGCTGGGCGAGTCGATCCACTCGCGGCTGGAGGCCGAGCGGCACCTGGAGCAGGCCGAGCAGCAGCGCCGGGCCGGGCTGGCCCGGCAGGCGGTGCTGGAGGAGCGCAGCCGGATCGCCCGCGAGCTGCACGACGTCGTCGCGCACCACATGTCGATGATCGCGATCCAGGCCGAGGCCGCCCCCTACAAGGAGCCGGGCCTGACCGAGCAGACCCGGCGCACCTTCACCGCGATCCGGGAGGCCTCCACCACCGCGCTGACCGAGATGCGCCGCGTCATCGGGCTGCTGCGCGAGGAGGACGAGGGCCCGGAGCGGGCGCCGCAGCCCGGTATCGACGGGATCCCCGACATGGTGCGCGCAGCGCGCGGGGCGGGCATGCAGGTGGATCTGACGCTGACCGGGGGCCCCGACCGGGTGCCCTCCGTGGTGGACGTGTCGGTGTACCGGATCGTGCAGGAGGCCCTCAGCAACGCCGGCCGGCACGCGCCCGGCGCGCACGTCGCCATCGAGGTGGAGAGGTCCTCCGGCGGGGTGCGGATCGAGGTGATCGACGACGGCGGCGCCTCCGGCGGTCGCGCGCCGCTGGCGCCCGGCGGCAACGGCGGGCACGGGCTCACCGGCATGCGCGAGCGCGCCGCGCTGCTCGGCGGCACGCTGCGGGCCGGACGACGCCAAGACGGAGGCTTCTCGGTGGTGGCGTGGCTGCCGATGGACGGCCCGCGCGTGCGTACCCGCGACGGGCGTGGAGAATCGAGCACGAACGGGTTCGACGAACCCGAGGGAACCGACGGAACCAACGGAAGCGACGGACCGGCCGGCGTCGGCCCCACCGCGACGGGCCTGCCCGGCGGTGGCGGCCTGGACGCCCTGGGCGGCCACGTCGGGGCACGGAAGGCGGGCGACGGGCACGTGAACGGACAGCCACGGCCGGACGGGCAGGGGGAAGGGTGACACACGCGGCGGAGCCCACGGGAGCGGCGGAGTCCGCGTCCCCGGGAGCGCGGGGCGCGTGGGACGCGCTCGACGTGCGGGTCGTGCCCGGAGCGCCCGGAGGGGCCGGGACGCCCTGGGCGGGCGACGCGGACCACGCGCACCAGGCGCGGGAGGCGCACGATGCCCGGGACGCGCAGGAGACGATCCGCGTGCTCCTGGTGGACGACCAGGAGATGGTCCGCGACGGGCTCGGCGCGCTGCTGTCCAGTGCGCCCGACATCGAGCTGGTCGGCGAGGCGGGCGACGGCGTCAAGGCCGTCCAGCTGGCCCGCGAGCTCGCGCCCGACGTGGTCGTCATGGACGTCCGGATGCCCGGGATGGACGGGCTCACCGCGACCGGCGCGATCGTGGCGGCGGGCGGCGAACAGGGCCCGCGCGTCCTCATCCTGACCACCTTCGACCTCGACGAATACGTGTACGAGGCGCTCGCGCGCGGCGCCAGCGGCTTCCTGCTGAAGGACGCGCCCGCGCGCGACCTCATCAACGCGGTCCGCGTCATCGCGGCCGGCCAGGCGCTGCTGGCTCCGTCGGTGACGCGTCGTCTCATCGCGGACGTGGCACGGCGTCGGCGGGCGGGGAACCTGCGGCCGGAGGCGGTGGCGAGTCTGACCGCGCGGGAGCTGGACGTGCTGCGACAGGTGGCGCGCGGGCTGTCGAACTCGGAGATCGCCGACGAGCTGGTGCTGTCCGAGCAGACCATCAAGACGCACGTAGGGCGGATCCTGGCCAAGCTGGAACTGCGGGACCGCACCCAGGCCGTGGTCTTCGCCTACGAGCACGGCCTCGCCGGCGGCGAGTGAGCTTTCCGGCCGGTGTGCACCGCCGTTCGGGTGGCCTCCGGGAGGCTTTTCTGAGGCTTGCGGGAGGCGGTTCGGAGGCGGTCCGGCGAACACCGTACCGGTCGTCACCGAGCGTGTCCGGGCGTGTCAAAGCCCCCTACCCGGGGAGGATGGGTGAACAACCCTGTGGTGTGACGACAGGCCGGGTCCTCTGTTCCTAATGTGGCAGCGTGACGACGACTCATGCCCGTTCCGGGGAGACCGGGGAGACCCGGCGAGCCGCCGCGCGTCCGCTGCCGAGCCAGCGGGTGCAGCAGTTCGGGGCAGGGCTGCGAGGAGCCGGCGCGGCCGGCGGCTACAGCCGCGCGCCCTGGGTGCTCGGGGCGCTGGTGTGCGCGGGGTGGGCCTTCGCGTTCCCGCTGATCTCGAACCTCGCCTCGCAGCGGGCCTGGGGGTGGTCGGCGGGCGCGGGCTACCTGCTGGCCGCGCTCTGTGCGGCGCTGCTGCCGCGTGGACGGGCGGCCAGCTCGGCGGGTTCCGGTGCGGCCCGGCCGATCCGGATGGCGGTGGCGCTCGCGCTGCTCGGCGCGGTCGTGGTGCCGCTGGTGCTGCTGCTGGTGCTCGGCCAGGCGCAGTCCGAGGTCTTCGTGGTGCAGCAGTCGGCGGTCCGGCTGGTGCACACGGGCAGCCCCTACCTGCCGCACCCGGCCGACTGGACCGGCTACACGCCCTACCTGCCGGGCATGACGCTCTTCGGCTTCCCGCACCTGGTGCTTCCCGCGGTCCTGGGTGACGCGCGGATCTGGTTCCTGCTGGCGTTCCTGGTCTGTCTGGTGCTCGCCTGGCGGATCCTGCGGGGCGGGCCGCTGGCCGTGCCGTTCGCGGCCGTCGTCGCCTCGCCGCTGGTCGCGCTGCCCGCGGCGGTGAGCGGCGTGGACCTGCCGATGATCGGCGGGTGCATCCTCGCCCTGGCGCTGGCCGGGCGCGGCAACGCCGCGCGGGCCGGGGTCGTGCTGGGCCTGGTCTGCGCGCTCAAGTGGACCGCGTGGCCGGCCGTGCCGGTCGCGCTGCTGCTGCTCCTGCAGGTCGGCGGACGCCGGGCGGCGCTGCGCGGCACGCTGTGGACGGGCCTGGTCGGCGGTCTGCTGGTGGTGCCGTTCGCGGTGGCCTTCCCGCAGGCCATGCTGGAGCAGGTGGTCCGCTTCCCACTGGGCCTGTCGACGGTGCGCACCCCGGCGGGCAGCCCGCTGCCCGGCCATATCCTCGCCCAGCTGGGCCCGGCCGGCCGGACGGCCTCGCTGGCGCTGTTCGCGCTGAGCGGCCTGGCCGTCTGCGTCTGGCTGCTGGTCCGGCCCCCTCGCGACGCGCGGACCGCGTGCGACCGGCTCGCGCTCGGCGTCGCGCTGGCCTTCCTGCTGGCCCCGGCGGGGCGTTTCGGCTACCTCCAGCTGCCGGTGCTGCTGGTGCTCTGGCCCCGGCTCGCGCTGCGCACGCAGCGGCCCACGGGCCCGCCCGTGCTGGTCGCGAGCAGCACGGACGACGCGGACGCCGTGGACTCCGTCCACGCGCGCGCCCCGGAGTACGCGGACCACCCCACCGGCCGCCCGGACGACACCGACCGCGACCACGACACCCACGACCACGACCGCGCTGCCGCCCCGGCCGCCAACGCGGCCCGCGTCGCCCCCACGGCACCCACCCCGAGCACGGCCGGCGCCGCCGCCAGGTCGTAGCCCGGCCCGCCCGTCAACCTTCGTCCCCCGAGTGCACCCGCGCACGCCGAGGGCCGGAGCACCCCGCCGGCTTGGGCCGTCGGCCGGTTCGCGCCGAACCGCAGTGGCGGTGCCTCGCGGGCGCCGGGGCCGTGCCGCGCGCCGCCCGCCCATCGCACGGGTGTGAGGGCGCGAGCCTGCGTTGTGCCGTGCCGGTGGTGCCCGCCGGTCGCCTGGGGACCGTGCCTCGTGCCGCCGGCCGGGCGCATCGGGCTGAGGCCGTGGGCCCGCCGTGCGGCAGAACCGATCGTCGGCTGTGTCGGGCTGACGCTGGGTGCCCGCCGTTCCGGGGTGCCTGTCCGGCGACCGGGGCGGCGTAACGGCGCGTGGGCGTCAGAGGTCTGATGGCCGTTCCGGGCCGTCGGGGTTCGGGCTCTCGGGTGGCTGTGTCGGTCCGTGCGCGTAGTGTCTTTCGGTGACGACCGAGGCTGACCGTCGGCGCAGGAGCGGAGGAGGGCAGGCGGTGGAAGGCGGCACGGAGGCGGGAGCGGGAAAGAGCGGTGGCAGGCGGCCTGGGCTGACGCGGCGCGGCGTGCTGGGTGCGGCGGCCGCCGCGGGGGCCGTGGCCGGGGCCGCCGGGCTGGCGGGCTGCGGATCGGATGCCACCCGTGCCACGTCCGGGCCGTCGGGGCGGCCCACGCGGGCGGGCGGCCCCGTGCCGACGGGCGTGCAGTCGGCTGCGACGCTCGCCGAGAACGCCAAGCCGGGCGCAGCCGACTGGCGGATCGCCAGACTCGGTGCGCAGCAGGACATCGAGGGCTACACGGACCGCGCCTCGGCGCGGCCGGGCGAGCCGGTCGCCCTGCACGTGTCGACGACCGCGCCGGGGTTCACCGTCTCCGCCTACCGGGTCGGCTGGTACGACGGCCGGCAGGCGCGTCTGGTGTGGCGCTCGGGGCGGATCGCGGGCAAGCGGCAGGCCGCGCCCGTCGCCGTCGGGCCGACCCGGACGGTCCACGCGAACTGGGAGCCGTCGCTGGCCCTGGACACCAGCTCCTGGCCCGAGGGGGCCTACCTGCTCCGGCTGGACGCCGCGAACGGCAGCCAGCGCTGGGTGCCGCTGGTCCTCCGGTCCACGGACGCCCACGGCAAGCTGCTGGTCATGCACGGCACGGCCACCTGGCAGGCGTACAACACCTGGGGCGGCACCAGCCTCTACCAGGGGGAGAACGGCAGTTACGGCAGCCGGGCGCTGAAGGTCTCCTTCGACCGCCCCTACGCGGACGAGGGCGCGGAGAAGTTCCTGGTCTACGAGCGGGCCCTGGTGGTGCTCGCGGAACGCCTCGGCCTGCCGCTCGCGTACACGACCGGCATCGACGTGCACACCGATCCGTCGATCCTCGGCGGTGCCACCGCGGTGCTCTCGCTCGGCCATGACGAGTACTGGACGCCGCAGCAGCGTCAGTTCGTCACCAAGGCGCGGGACGCGGGCACCAACGTGGCCTTCCTCGGCGCCAACACCTGCTTCCGCCGGATCCGCGTCGAGGACGCCGGCCGCACCGTGGTCTGCTACAAGACCGACTACCGCGACGACCCGGCCTACATGCAGGACCGCGCGCTCACCACCACGGACTTCCGCTCCGGTCCGGCCGCCGACCCGGAGTCGTCCATGACGGGCGTCCTGTACGAGGGCTATCCGACCGACGCGCCCTACGTCGTGCACAACCCCGACCACTGGCTCTTCGAGGGCACCGGCGTGCACGCCGGGGACTCCTTCGACCACCTCGTCGGCGTCGAGTACGACCGGGTCACCCCGGGCGCGCCGACGCCCAGGCCGATCGAGATCCTGGCCCACTCGCCGCTGGTGTGCAACGGCAACCACAGCCACTCCGACACGGCGTACTACACCGCGCGCAGCGGCGCCGGGGTGTTCGCCTCGGGGACGATGCGCTGGGTCGAGGGCCTGATGGCGGGCGGTCACGACGACGGCGGCGACCACGGCATGAACGCCCGCACGGCGGCCTTCGTCACCAAGGTGACGGAGAACCTGCTGAACGCCTTCGCCCAGGGCCCGGCCGCCACCCACCGCCCGGCCCCCAAGGACAACGTCCAGTCCGTCTACGGCTAGGGCGCCGGCGCCCCCGTCCCGGCGCCCCCGTCCCGGCGGGTCAGTGGTCCGCGGTCAGGATGTCCGCGACGACGTAGCCGGCCGAGTCGACGCCCTTGGTGCCGCCGACCACCTCCGCGGCGACGGAGACGTTGCTGTCGTAGGCGACGAACCAGCCGTTCGTGCCGCCCTGGACCTCGGCGGTGCCGGTCTTCGCGCCGACGCCGGACATGCCGGAGGTACGCGGCGCGGCGGTGCCGCTCTGCGCCGTGTACGTCATCATCGCCCGCAGCTGCTGGGCGGTCTGCGGGTTCATCTGCTGCGCGGCGGGCTGCTGCGGCAGGCCGGGGACCAGGATCGGCTGCAGGAAGCCGCCGTGCGCGACGGTCGCGCCGACCGAGGCCATGACCAGCGGGCTGACGGCGACGTCGCCCTGGCCGATCGCGTCCGCCGCGAGGTGGTTGCGGTCGGCGGCGGCCGGGACGGCCGGGTCCTGGGTGGAGACGCCGATGTGCCAGGTGCCGATGCCGAAGACGCCGGCCGCCTCCCGGCTGAGCGAGTCGAGGTGGGGCGGGTTGTTCTTGCCCCAGGCGTTGTCCAGCAGGCCGATGAAGGCGGTGTTGCACGACATGGCGAAGGCCCCGCGCATGTCCGCCCCGGGAGCCTGCTCGCCGTCGACGTTGTGGAAGGACTGCCCGTTGACCTGGATGGTGGGCGGGCAGGAGGCGGAGGAGCTCGGCCCGAGACCGGCCTGGTCCATCAGGGTTGCCGCGGTGATGATCTTCATGGTGGAGCCGGGCGGCGAGTAGCCGTTGATGGCGAGGTCGCTGCTGCCTGTGAAGGCGACGGCCCGGATCTGCCCGGTGTGGTGGTCGATGGCCACCACCCCGGCCTGCCGGCCCGCGTGACTGTCCTTCACCGCGTTCTCCGCGGCGGCCTGCAGCGTTCCGTCGAGCGTGGTCTTCAGCGTGGTCGGCGTCGGGGCGGTGAACACCTTGGCCGAGCCGACGGCGGAACCCGACGCGTCCAGGACGGCGACGCCGCTGCCCGAGGCGCCGGTGCTCTGCCCGGCGCCCTTGGTCCGCAGCTGGCTCAGGATGTCGGCGAGCGAGGGGAACTGCGAGGCCGTCAGCGGCTTGCCCTTGTCGTCGAGCACCTGGACGCTCGACGCGTCCGCAGGGATCGGGCCGGCCTGCAGCGACTGGCCCGCCTGCAGCGACGGGTAGAGGACCGTCGGGGCCCAGCGGACCGCGGTCTGGCCGTTGGTGCTCTGCACCACGGCCAGCGAGTCCTTGTAGGCCCAGGTGCCGCCCTTGACCTGCGCGGTGACCTGGAAGCTGACCTGTTCCGCCGTGCCGTCCTGCGCGGACGCCCCGGCCGGGGTGATCGCGGAGAAGGAGACGCCGGTCAGGCCCAGCCCGTCGTGGTACTTCTGCAGCGCGGCCGCCGTGGTCAGCGGCGAGTCCGAGTCCTTGCCCGCGTCCGCGTAGTGGTCCGGGCCGGCCTGCCAGGCCTGCAGGAAGGCGGTCGCCTGCTTCAGCGCCGCGGCGCTGCTGGGCGGGGCCGTCGACAGGTCCGAGGCGTTGAAGGTCGCCGGGGCGCTCGGCCCCCCGAGGATCGTGTCGCCGACGTTGAAGACGGCGTAGCCGCCGCCCGCCACCAGCGCCGCCGCCACCGCGGCGACGGCGATCTTCGCTCCCTTGTGCACGATTCGGCCCCCCGTTGTTCGGTCGCACGGATCGTACGTGTGCGTCCACGCGGAGGGTAAGGAAATTACGCGAACCGTTATGTGATTCCGCAGGATCGGTGGCGTCGCATCAGATCCAGGTGGGCCACCACATTCGGGCGCGCCAGTCGTCGACCGGAATGACCTGGGCGTCGTAAAGCGGTAGGAAATAGAGGAAATTCGCCATGATGGCGAGCAGCAGCACGCCCGCCCCGACCGCGCCGAGCAGCCGGCGGTCGCCGCGGGCCCGCGCGTGACCGAGCATCGCGCCGAGCATGAGGGCCACGGCGAGGGCGAGGTACGGCTCGAAGTCGATCGTGTAGAAGAGGAAGATCGTCCGCTGCTGCCACTGGAACCAGGGCAGGTAGCCGGCGGCGATGCCGACGCAGATGGCGCCCGCTCGCCAGTCGCGGCGGAAGAACCACCGGTAGAGGCAGTAGACCAGCGCGAACACCGCCGTCCACCACAGCAGCGGCGTGCCGATCGCGAGCACCTCGCTCGAGCACTGCTGGGCGGTGCAGCCGCTCTTCCCGAACGTCGGCGACTCGTAGTAGAAGGACACCGGCCGCGCGTTGACCAGCCAACTCCAGGGGTTGGACATGTAGGTGTGCGGGGTGTGCAGGTTGGTGTTGAAGTCCCAGATCTCCGAGTGGTAGTGCCACAGGCTGCGCAGCGAGGCCGGCACCCACGTCATGTCGAACTGCGGCAGGTTGTGCAGCGGCCCGATGGAGTCCGGAGAGAGGCCCTTGCGGCCGGCGGCCCAGTTGCGGTCGTAGCCGCCGGAGGTGGCCAGCCAGCCGGACCAGGCGGCGACGTAGGTCAGCAGCGCGACGGCGACCATCGACACCACGGCCCACGGCCCGTCGTGCAGGGCGGCCGTCAGGTACGGCCGGCGCGCCCCCGCGGCCTTGCGGGCGGTCGCGTCCCAGACCACCGTCATGATCCCGAACAGCGCCACGAACCACAGGCCGTTCCACTTGGTGGCGCAGTCCAGGCCCAGGCAGACGCCGGCCAGGATCCGGTACGGCCGCCAGCCCAGGCGCGCGGCCGTCGCCAGCGCGTCGTTCGGCGCCGCGTCCGGGTTGTCGACGGTCGCGCCGACCAGGTCGGCGAGCCGGGCGCGGCTGCGGTCGCGGTCGATCAGCAGCAGGCCGAAGGCGCACAGCGCCCAGAACATCACCATCTGGTCGAGCAGCCCGGTGCGGCTCATCACGAAGTGCAGGCCGTCGACGGTGAGCAGCAGCCCCGCGAGGCAGCCGAGCAGCGTCGAGCGGAACAGCCGCCGTCCGATCCGGCAGACGATCAGCACCGCGAGGACGCCCAGCAGGGCGGTCATGAACCGCCAGCCGAACGGGTTCAGCCCGAAGAGCTCCTCGCCGATCCCGATCACCCACTTGCCGGCCGGCGGGTGCGCGATGAACTCCGCGCCGGTGGGCGTGGGGATGTGCTGCGGCGTCTGCATGATGAGCGTGTTGGCGTCGTCCGCCCAGTTGCGCTCGTAGCCGAAGTGCCAGATGGACCAGGAGTCCTTGGCGTAGTACGTCTCGTCGAAGATGATCGAGTTCGGGGTGCCGAGCTTCCAGAACGTCAGCACGGCCGAGAACAGGGTGATGACCAGCGGCCCGATCCACCCAGCCCAGCGGCAGGCGAACTGCCACAGGCCCTCGGAGACCTGCAGCCCGAGCCGCCCCAGCACCGGCGACGGCGCGCCGGTCGCCACGCCGGGCCCGTCCGGCATCGGCGGCACGAGCCGCGCCCGCAGCGACACGCGCTCACTCGGCCGGTACCCGTACCGTCCGAGTCTGCGCGCCCACGCCGAGGGCGGCGTCGTCCCCTGTGCGGTGGCGGCGGTCAGCGTGTCCGTCCTGTCTTCATGCACGCGAGCATCGTAGGGGCCGAAGCTGTCCAGACCAGAGGATCCACGGGATCTTCGCCTCCGGGGGCGCGGGGCTGTGCCGATCTGCGGCTCGGCCGCGCGGGCGCGACAAGCCACCCGAGGCGATAGAGCACCGAACGTGCAGGGCTGTCCGCATGTCACTGGTTCTCGCGCGGTTCCCCGCGCCCTTGGCTCCCGCCCGCGGGTGGGAGGATGGCGGGGTGACAGGTCTACTCGTGCTGGCTGGAACCCCCATCGGTGACGTCGAGGACGCGCCGCCGAGGCTGGCGAAGGAACTGGCCGAGGCGGATGTCGTCGCCGCGGAGGACACGCGGCGCCTGCGGCGGCTCGCGCAGGCGCTGGAGGTGGCGCCGACCGGGCGGATCGTGTCGTACTTCGAGGGCAACGAGGTCGGCCGCACCCCCGAGTTGGTCGAGGCCCTGCTCGGCGGGGCCCGCGTGCTGCTGGTGACCGACGCCGGGATGCCCTCCGTCTCGGACCCGGGCTACCGGCTCGTCGCCGCCGCCGTCGAGGCGGGTGTGCGGATCACCGCCGTGCCGGGGCCCTCCGCCGTGCTGACCGCGCTCGCGCTGTCCGGGCTGCCGGTGGACCGCTTCTGCTTCGAGGGCTTCTTGCCGCGCAAGGGCGGCGAGCGCGGCGCCCGGCTGCGGGAACTCGTCGCCGAGCCGCGGACCATGGTGTTCTTCGAGTCGCCGCACCGGATCGAGGAGTCCCTGAAGGCGATGGCCGAGGCCTTCGGCGCCGAGCGCGCCGCCGCCGTCTGCCGGGAGCTGACCAAGACGTACGAGGAGGTCAAGCGCGGGGCGCTGGGCGACCTCGCCGCCTGGGCCGCGGACGGGGTGCGCGGCGAGATCACCGTCGTGGTCGAAGGCGCGCCCGCCGCCGCGCCGGCCGCCGTGGACGCCGCCGAGCTGGCCCGGCGCGTCGCGCTGCGTGTGGACGCGGGGGAGCACCGCAAGGAGGCGATCGCCGCCGTCGCCGTCGAGGCGGGGCTGCCCAAGCGTGAGGTCTTCGACGCGGTCGTGGCCGCGAAATCGGCGTCCTGAACCCGGTCCGACGCCGTTCCGGTCACCATTCCGACCTGCGCTTACCTTTTGCTCCGAATGGGGCGTACGGTGTCGGGACAGGCAAATAGCGGACAAAGAAGCGCCCTCGCAATCCCCACGTGAGGTCTCGGGAACGCCAAGAACAGCCAACTCTCCCCAAAGAAAGCCCCCGGTCGCGCGGATCACCCGCGCCGCGGGGAAAACATGGGGACGAGAAAGTCCCGCTCCGGGCGGACGCCCGCCGGGCACTGGGAGCACGTCATGAGCGAAACCTCCGCGCCCACCCGCCGGCAGAACAAGCTGGAGCCGGCCCACGAGGCCTACTCCTTCGCGTGCCTGAACTGCGGATTCGTCTGGGAACAGGCGTACGAGATCGAGCACGTCGTCGACTACAACGGCCGGATGGTCTACCGGTACAAGGCCAACGGGGTCCCCGTCGCCTCCCCGCTGACGCACCCGGCCTGCCCGGGCTGCGGCGGCCCGCACGTGCGGATCATGGCGTCGGGGCGGGTGGCCAACGCGAACGCCGGTCGCTTCTACGACCCGGACACGCGTGAGGCGCGCCTGCTGGCGGAGCACATGGCCGACCGTTGGACCGAGGACCAGGAGGCGGCTGAGCAGGCCGTGCCGCAGCCGCCGCGACCGCCTCGGCGTCACTGGTGGAGTCGCCGTTCCGGGTGACGGGCGGGCCGCTGACCAAGGGCTGATCACCCGGACGGATCCACATCCGGCGGCCGATACCATTGCGGCATGACCGCCGTCCAGAACCCCGGCAAGAGCTACTACGTCTCGACGCCGATCTACTACGTCAACGACCGCCCGCACCTCGGTCACGCGTACACCACCGTCGCCGGTGACGTGCTGACCCGCTGGCACCGCCAGCGTGGCGAGCAGGTGTGGTACCTCACCGGCACGGACGAGCACGGCCAGAAGATCATGCGCACCGCCGAGGCCAACGGCGTCTCGCCGCAGGAGTGGTGCGACAAGCTCGTCGAGGAGGCCTGGAAGCCCCTCTGGGAGCACCTGGAGATCGCCAACGACGACTTCATCCGCACCACCGAGGACCGGCACACGGCCCGCGTGCAGGAGTTCGTCCAGGACCTCTACGACAAGGGCGAGATCTACCAGGGCGGCTACGAGGGCCCGTACTGCGTGGGCTGCGAGGAGTACAAGGCCCCGGGCGAGCTGCTCGACGGCGAGGGTGAGTTCGCGGGTTCGAAGATCTGCGCCATCCACAAGAAGCCGGTGGAGATGCTGAAGGAGGAGAACTACTTCTTCAAGCTCTCCGAGTACGGCCCCAAGCTGCTGGAGTTCTACGCCGCCAACCCCGGCTTCATCCAGCCGGAGTCCGCGCGCAACGAGGTGCTCCGCTTCGTCGAGCAGGGCCTGGAGGACCTCTCGATCTCCCGCTCCACGTTCGACTGGGGCGTGCAGATCCCCTGGGACCCCAAGCACGTCATCTACGTCTGGGTCGACGCGCTGCTCAACTACGCCACGGCGGTGGGCTACGGCTCGGACCAGGCGAAGTTCGAGTCGACCTTCCCGGCCGACGTGCACCTGGTCGGCAAGGACATCCTGCGCTTCCACGCGGTGATCTGGCCGGCCATGCTGATGGCCAACGGCCTGCCGCTGCCCAAGCGCGTCGTCGCCAACGGCTGGCTGATGGTCGGCGGCGAGAAGATGTCCAAGTCCAACCTGACCGGCATCGCCCCGCAGGACCTCACCGCCCACTTCGGCGTAGACGCCTACCGCTACTACTTCCTGCGTGCGATCCCGTTCGGCACCGACGGCTCGTTCTCATGGGAGGACTTCTCCGCCCGCTACACCTCCGAGCTCGCCAACGACTTCGGCAACCTCGCCTCGCGCGTGGCCGCGATGGTCGGCAAGTACTTCGGCGGCGTGCTGCCGGAGGCGACCGCGTCCGGCCCGGCCGAGGCCGCGCTGGCCGAGGGCCTGGCCAAGGCCGTCGCCGAGTCCGACGAGAAGATCGGCGAGAGGCTGGACTTCGCGGGCGGCATCGCGGCGATCTTCGACTTCGTCAAGCAGGTCAACGGCTACCTCACCGAGCAGGAGCCGTGGAAGGTCGCCAAGGACGAGTCGCCGGAGGGCCAGGCCCGCCTGGCGACGATCCTCTACGCGGCGGCGGAGTCGCTGCGCGGCGTCGCGGTTCTGCTGAACGCGGTCATGCCGCGGGTCTCGGGCCTGCTGTGGGACTCCCTCGGCGCGGAGCCGGCGCTCGGCGTGCTGGCCGACCAGCGGATCGGCGAGGCGGCACGGTGGGGCACGCTGCCTGCCGGCGTCACCGTGACCAAGGGCGAGATCCTCTTCCCGCGCCTGGAAGAGAAGAAGTAGTCGCACGTTCCAGGGGCGCGGGGAACCGCGCGAGCAACCACGGTCCCCCTGGCCTTCGGCTGGGAGGTACCCCCGGAGCAGATGGCCCTGCTCGTTCGGCCTGCTTCGTGGGTGGGTGGCTCGTCGCGCAGTTCCTCGCGCCCCTTTGGATGACGATGGTTGAGGAAGGTTCGAATCGTGGCCCGCTCCAAGGGTGACAACACGCCCCCGCCCGCGCCCGAGCCGCTGCGGGTGACGGTCGCGGACTCGCACACGCACCTGGACATGCAGGACGCCACGCCCGAGGAGATCCTCGCCAGGGCGGCGTCCGTCGGCGTGACGACGGTGGTGCAGGTCGGGTGCGACATCCTGGGGTCGCGCTGGGCCGCGGAGATCGCGGCGAAGTACGACAACGTCCACGCCACGGTGTCCCTGCATCCGAACGAGGCGCCGCGGATCGTTCTCGGCGACCCGGACGGCTGGAGCGGGCAGAAGCGCGGGCCCGGCGGGATGGCCGCGCTCGACGCGGCCGTCGCGGAGATCGACGCGCTGGCCGCGCTGCCGCAGGTGCGGGGCGTGGGGGAGACGGGCCTGGACTACTTCCGGACCGGTCCCGAAGGCGTCGAGATCCAGCAGGAGTCGTTCCGGCGGCACATCGCGCTGGCGAAGAAGCACGGCAAGGCGTTGGTCATCCACGACCGGGACGCGCACGCGGACGTGCTGCGGATCCTCACCGAGGAGGGCGCGCCGGAGCGCACCGTCTTCCACTGCTACTCGGGCGACGAGGAGATGGCGAAGGTCTGCGCGGAGGCCGGTTACTACCTGTCCTTCGCCGGGCCGGTCACCTTCCCGGCCAACCACCACCTGCGGGCGGCGCTCGCCGTCACTCCGATGGACCGCATCCTGGTGGAGACGGACGCGCCGTTCCTCACACCGGCGCCGTTCCGCGGGCGGCCGAACGCGCCGTATCTGATCCCGGTGACGCTGCGCGCGATGGCGCAGGTCAGGGGCGTCGAGGAGGACGAGCTCGCGGCCGCGGTCGCGGCGAACACGGCGCGCGCGTTCGACTACTGACACCGGCTCCGGGGTGGCTCCGCGTCGAGGAACCACCCTCAGGGTGACGTGACGGTCGCCCGGGGAGGTCGTTGGACAGTCCGCGGTCGAGGGGACCGAGCGTGGACGAACGGCCATGTGGGAGCACGAGTGAACGTTTCTTCTGATGCCTCCAGGCGCGCCCTGCCGCAGGCGCTGATCCTGGCCCTGCTGGTCGGTGGCACCGGCGCGTTCGTGGCCGAGGAGTCCCATGCCACCGATGGCGACCACGCCACCGAGGCCGCCGACGTCCTGCCGGACGGGACTGTCGCGGGCGCCGACGCGAGCAGACCGGCCACGGCGGCCGACGGGACCGCCGTGATCGACGGCGCGGTGCCGGCGTCGGCGCCGCGCACCGTGGAGTCGCTCGTGCTGCCGCACGTGCCGGGCGGGCCCATGGCGCCGCAGCTGCCGTCCCGGCCCCGGCACGCCAAGCCGCGGCTGCGCGCGGCGGAGGAGGTCCGGCCGCCGGACCTCACCGAGGGGGCCGCGAGCCGCGGCCGTCACCGCGCGGCCTCCCCGCTGGTGCACTTCGGGACCGGCGAGATCGACTGGTCCGCCCTCGCCCGCTGCGAGTCCGGCGGCAACCCCCACGTCACCGACCCGAGCGGTCGCTACGGCGGTCTCTACCAGTTCGACGCCGGCACCTGGCACAGCCTCGGCGGTCACGGCCTCCCGCAGGACGCCTCCGCCGGCGAGCAGACCAACCGCGCCCGCGCCCTCTTCCACGAACGCGGCATCTCCCCGTGGCCCAGCTGCGGTCTCCACGCGCGGCGCTGACGCTGGCCCCCGGTGCCGACCCTCGCCCCGGCGCTGAGGCAGATGGCGGCGCGTTGCGCGGGAGCTGGCCCCGTATCCTTGCCGGGTGAGCACCACCGATCCCGATTCCGCCGGCTCCGCCGAGTCCTCCTCCGCGCCGACGACGGGCGAGTCCGCCCTGCTGGGCCCCGCCGACGTCCGTGAGCTGGCCGGGCGGCTGGGTGTGCGGCCGACCAAGCAGCGCGGGCAGAACTTCGTCATCGACGCGAACACCGTCCGCCGCATCGTGCGGGCGGCCGAGGTGCGGCCGGACGACGTGGTCGTGGAGGTCGGGCCGGGGCTCGGCTCGCTGACACTGGGGCTGCTGGAGGCGGTCGACCGGGTCACCGCCGTCGAGATCGACCCGCTGCTCGCGCAGCACCTGCCGACCACCGTCGCCGCCCGGATGCCCGAGAGGGCCGACCGGTTCGCGCTGGTGCACGCGGACGCGATGACCGTCACCGAGCTGCCCGGCCCCGCGCCGACCGCGCTGGTGGCGAACCTGCCGTACAACGTGGCGGTCCCGGTGCTGCTGCACATGCTGGAGACCTTCCCGAGCATCGAGCGCACGCTGGTCATGGTGCAGTCCGAGGTCGCCGACCGGCTCGCCGCGCAGCCGGGCAACAAGGTTTACGGCGTGCCGTCGGTCAAGGCCCAGTGGTACGCGCAGGTCAAGCGCGCCGGGGCGATCGGCCGGAACGTCTTCTGGCCCGCGCCGAACGTCGACTCCGGTCTGGTCTCGCTGATCCGCCGGGACGAGCCGCTGAAGACGACCGCCGCGCGCGTCGACGTCTTCGCCGTGATCGACGCGGCCTTCGCGCAGCGTCGCAAGACGCTGCGCGCGGCGCTGGCCGGCTGGGCCGGCGGCGCGGCCGCGGCGGAGGAGGCGCTCAGCGCCGCCGGCGTCGACCACCGCCTGCGCGGCGAGGCGCTGACGGTGGAACAGTTCGCCGCGATCGCCGAGCACAAGCCGTCGTCGGCGTCCCCGACGGCGCCCCGGTCGGCAGCGCAGTCCTGACCCTTCTCACCCCTGTCCCTCGCCCCTTCGCCCGCGCCTCCAGGAGCCTCCCGCCGATGAACGCGTCCGAGTCCGTGCTCGAGCCGACGCCCGCGTCGACGCCCACGCCCGCGTCGACGGCCACGTCCGCGTCCGGGTCCACGTCCGACGGTGTCGCCGTCCGGGTCCCGGCCAAGGTCAACGTCCAGCTCGCGGTCGGGGGCCGGCGCGCGGACGGGTTCCACGCGCTGGCGACGGTCTTCTTCGCGGTCGGCCTGTGGGACACCGTCACCGTGCGCCGCGCCCAGGGGCTCTCGCTGACCGTCTCGGGTCGTGACGCCGACGTCGTGCCGACCGACGAGAGCAACCTCGCCGCCCGTGCGGCGCGGGCGCTCGCCGCGCACCACGGCATCGACGCGAACGTCGCGTTGCACATCGACAAGGACATCCCCGTCGCCGGCGGCATGGCCGGCGGCAGCGCGGACGCGGCGGCGGCGCTGCTGGCCTGCGACGCGCTGTGGGGTCTCCGCACGGACCGCGAGACACTGTTCGCGCTGGCCGCGGACCTCGGCAGCGACGTGCCGTTCTCACTGCAGGGCGGCGTCGCGCTCGGCGAGGGGCGCGGCGAGCGGCTGACGCCGGTGCCGGTCGGCGGCACCTTCCACTGGGTCTTCGCGGTCGCCGACGGCGGCCTGTCCACGCCCGCCGTCTACGGCGAGTGCGACCGCGAAGACCCAGCGGAAGGTGCCGCCGACCGGCACCCGCGTCAGCCGCCCCCCGCGCCCCCCCCCGAGCCCGCCGCCGCCCTGCCGCGCGAACGGCCCGTCGCTGCCGAGGTGCGCGGCCCGCTCGCGCAGGGTCTCCCGG
>NZ_QKYN01000154.1 GCF_003258295.1 Streptacidiphilus pinicola
GGTCTTCAGCGGCCGCCCGCCGCCCCGACCGCCTGCCGACCGGGTAGGCGCCCATCCGCGGCCGTGCGCCGTCGAGATCACCACCGCTCGGCGCACCCCGCGGGCAGCCGCTGAAGACCTGAGAGGGAGTACAGCCGTGAGCACGCTGCTGATGCCACCCGGTCCCCGGAGCGCGACACACAGTTCCGCCCGGAACGACCACGTCGGCCCCGCCCCGATCGACGTCCGTGTCGACGAGACCCTGTTGCCCCCGCACGATCCGCTGGAGCTGTACGCCGTCCTTCGGTCGTACCTCGGCCAGGACGAGGTGTTCCTGCTCGAGGGCTCCTGGGGGGCGCGACCCGAGGACGCCGCCGCGGTCGTCGGCTTCGACCGTCTGGCCGAACTGCGGGTGCACCGCGGCGAGGTGTCCTTCCACGGCGCCCCGCTCGTCGTGCGCGAACTCCTCGCCGCGTCCTGCCAGGTGGGCATGGTCCCCGGGCCCGACGGCGCCCGCGCGACCGTGACCGACCCGGAGCAGGTGTGGCGACTGCTCGCCGCGGCCCAGGCCCTGTTCACCGTGCACACCGCGATTCCCGCGGACCGCTTCGCCTTCGGCTTCCTCACCACCCTCGGCTACGGCGCCGCCTGGCACATGGAGCGGCTGCCGGAGGGCGCCCAAAGGGACGAGAGCGAACCGGACTGCGTGCTGACCCTCTTCCGCAACACCATCTGGTACGACGGCGACGAGCACGGACCGCGGCTGCTGACCGCGCACGCCCGGCAGTTCCCCCTGCCCGAGCCGCTGCGCATCCACGGTGCGGTGCGAACCGCCCAGGTCGCGGCCCGCGCGGGCGCGACCCAGTGGTGCCCGGCCCCCGCTGAGGTACGGGACTCCACGGACCGGGACACCTACCTGGCCCAGGTGGACCGGTGCCTGGAGCACATCGGCCTGGGCGACATCTACCAGATCCAGATCGGCCACCGCATCGAGGTGACCACCGCCCTGCGGCCGCTGCAGGTCTACCGACGGCTCCGCCGCCGGAACCCTTCCCCGTACATGTACCTGGTGCCGCGCGCCGGCACCGCGCTCATCGGCACCAGCCCCGAGGTGCTGTTCGACAGCGACGGCGAGCACCTGCGGATGCGTCCCATCGCGGGCACCCGGCCCCGGAGCGGCGACCCGGAGGTGGACGGGCCGCGCATCGCCGACCTCGTGGGCGACGAGAAGGAACGCGCCGAGCACGTGATGCTGGTCGACCTGTGCCGCAACGACGTCGGCCGGGTGTGCCTGCCCGGCACGCTCGAGGAGCGGGACCTGATGACGGTGGAGACCTACTCCCACGTCTTCCACCTGGTCTCGACCGTCGAAGGCCGGCTGGACCCCACCCGGGACACCTGGGACGTGGTGCGCGCCACCTTCCCGGCCGGTACGGTCACCGGCGCGCCCAAGATCCGGGCCATGGAGCTGATCGAGGAACTGGAGAACACCGAGCGCGGCATGTACGCCGGCGCGGTGGGTCTGGTCGACGCGCGCGGCTGGAGCCGCCTGGCGCTGTGCATTCGCACCATCGTCCACCACGGTCCCGAACCCGATCCGGTCGACGGATCCGTCCTGCCGCCCCTGGCCCGCGAGCACCGCTACAGCACCCGCGCCTGCGCGGGCATCGTCGCCGACTCCGTTCCGGAGGCGGAGTGGGCGGAGACCCTGCACAAGATGGGCGCCGCCTACTGGGCCCTGACCGGTGAGGAGCTGCAGCCGTGAAGGTCCTGCTGGTGGACGCCTACGACAGCTTCACCTACATCATCGACCAGTACCTGCGCGGCCTCGGCGCCGACACCGACGTGGTGCGCAGCCGCACCGCGACGCCCGCCGAACTCCTCGCGACCCGCCCGGACGCCGTCGTCCTCGGCCCCGGCCCGGGACACCCCGCGGACTCCGGGCACGTGGAGCTGGTCCGCGCCTTCGCGGGCCGGGTGCCGCTGCTCGGCATCTGCCTCGGTCACCAGGCCATCGGCCTCGCCTACGGAGCACGTGTGCGGGGCGCCGACCGCCTGCGGCACGGCAAGACCAGCGTCGTCCGCCATGACGGAACCGGCCTGTTCGCCGGCCTCGGCACGACCATGACGGCGACCCGCTACCACTCCCTGGTCCTCGACGAGCCGCTGCCCGATCCCCTCGAGGCCACCGCGCACGCGGTCGACGACGGTCACGTCATGGCCGTCCGGCATCGCGAACTCGACGTGTCCGGGGTGCAGTTCCACCCCGAGAGCGTCACCACCGAGGGCGGGCTCCGCCTGCTGGAGAACTTCCTGTCCGCGAGTCGTATCCCGGCCACCGGCCGACTGTGAGGGAGTAGTCATGACCAACATCGACGGATGGCGTTCCCTGCCGGCGGCCCAGCAACCGGACTGGCCCGACACCCTGGACGCCGCACTCGACCGGCTGAGCAGCGCTCTCCCGCTGGTCACCCCCGGCGAGTGCGAACTGCTCAAGCAGCGCCTGGCCGAGGTCTCGCAGGGCAGAGCGTTCCTGCTCCAGGGCGGCGACTGCGCGGAGACCTTCGCCGACACCACGACCGAGTCGGTGCAGGGCAAGTTCCGCACCCTGCTCCAGATGGCCCTGGTGATGACATTCGGTGCCTCGATCCCGGTGATCAAGATGGGGCGGATGGCCGGACAGTTCGCCAAGCCGCGCTCCAGCTCCACCGAGACCCAGGACGGGGTCACCCTGCCCGCCTACCGCGGTGACGCCGTCAACGGATTCGGCTTCACCGAGGCCGAGCGCGCCCCCGACCCGGAGCGGCTGATCCGGATGCACGCCGCAGCCGCGGCGACCGTCAACATGCTCCGCGCGGAGTCCCTCGGCGGCGGCGCCGACCTGCGCCAGGCGCACAGCTGGAACCGGGACTTCGTCGCCAGCTCGCCGGTCGGGGTCCGCTACGAGGCCCTCGCCGACCGGATCGACCACTCGCTGGACTTCATGGACGCCTGCGGCGTGGATCCCGCCGCACTGCACACCACGGAGTTCTTCGTCAGTCACGAGGGCCTGCTGCTGGACTACGAGGACGCGCTGGTGCGCCGTGCCCCGGACACCGGCAACCTGTACGCGACCAGCGCCCACCTGCTGTGGATCGGGGAGCGCACACGGCAGCTGGACGGCGCCCACGTGGAGTTCTTCTCCCGCCTCGCCAACCCGGTGGCCGTCAAGCTGGGGCCCAACGTCGAGCCGGACGAGATGCTGCGCCTGATGGACCGGCTGGATCCGGACCGCGAGCCGGGCCGGCTGACCTTCGTGGCCCGGATGGGTGTCGGCCTGGTGTCCGACCGGCTGCCGGTCCTGGTGGAGAAGGCCGCCGCGGAGGGGGCGGTGGCCTCCTGGGTCTGCGACCCCATGCACGGCAACACCTTCCAGGCCCCCTCCGGGATCAAGACCCGGAGCTTCGACGACATCGCCGAGGAGGTGACGAGATTCTTCGAGGTGCACCGGTCGATCGGCACCCACCCCGGCGGCATCCACCTCGAGTTCACCGGCGACAACGTCACCGAGTGCATCGGCGGCGGCTCGGACCTGGGGTTCGAGGATCTCCGCCGTAGCTACACCTCGACCTGCGACCCCCGGCTGAACCGCACCCAGTCCCTGGACCTGGCCTTCCAGGTCGCGGAGCTGATGGCCGCTCAACGCGAGTCCTTCCGCGCGGATGCGTGGCGGTGAGCCGCACCATCCGAACCGAACCCCACCACGAGACGGCCGCCTTGACTCCGGTCAGGGCGGTCATCACCATGTGTGTGCGAACGGCGGCGGCGCAGGCCGTCCGGCCCCGTCGCGCGGATCCCCGCTGAAGTCGCGGATCCGCGCCCTCGTTTTTCCGGGTGCGTGCTTGAGGTGCGCTCACCCTTGCGCCCAGGCCCCGTTCGCCGGTCACCATGCCCATTCGGGCGGACGACGTTGGAGGGGTGATCATGGAACTACACCATTTGCGGACCTTCTGCGAAGTCGCGAGGGAGCAGAGCTTCACCCGGGCGGCGCGCAATCTCTACTGCGCGCAGTCCACGGTCACCGCCCAGATCCAGTGCCTGGAGAAGGTGCTCGGCGTCCCGCTGTTCGTACGCAGGGGACGCTGCCCCATCGAGCTCACCGCGGCGGGTGAGGTGCTGCGCATCCGGGCGGAGCAGATCCTGGCGGTCGTCGACGAGACGGACCGTGAGATCCACGCGATCCGGGAGGGCGCGTTCCCCCGGCTGTACGCCGACCGCACCCCGGCCCCGCTGCTGCCGGCCCTGTCCGCCGCATGACGGACGTGCCGACGAGTCAAGCCCCCGACAGCGAGGACCAACCGGTGCTGCCGCTGCTCGGTGACCCCGCGCGATTCGCCCAGGGATGGCCGCGGACCCCGTACCGACGCGTCGGGACAGCCGCCCCGCTGCGATCCGTCCTTTCCTGGTCGGATCTCGACGACCTGGTCAACCGGCGGACGCTCCAGACACCCGCCTTCCGAATGGCCCGCAACGGATCAGTCCTGCCGATCGGCACGCTGACCCGCGCGCCGCACACGACCACCCAGAACGTCACCGGTCTGGCCGACTCCGCCGCGATTCTGCGCGAGCTCGGCGAAGGCGCCACCTTGATCCTGCAGGGCCTCAACCGGTCCTGGTCCCCCATCGGCGCCCTGTCCCGCAGGCTGTCGAGCGAGATCGGCCACGCCGTCTTCGTCAACGCCTACCTGACGCCGCGTGCCACGCAGGGATTCGGTGCCCACCAGGACTCCCAGCACGCCTGGCTGGTGCAGTGCCAGGGCTCGAAGACGTGGCAGCTGTGGGCTCCCGACGACGATCCGGAGCACGATCCTCCGGACTGGACGCTCCAGTTGGACGAGGGTGACGTGCTGTGGATCCCGCGCGGGTGGTGGCACAGCGGCAGCAGCGGAGACCGTCCCAGCCTGCACCTGACCTTCGCGGTGTGGGCCACGACCGTCCAGGACGTCCTCAAGTCCCTGACCAGCGAGCTGGCGTTCGAGCCCGCCCTGGCCGAGGAACTGCCGCCCCGGGCCCTTCACGAGGCCGCGGCAGCCAGGTCCGCCGTGGGGGAGACAGCGGTCAGGCTGGCCGAGCTGCTGGCGCGAACCGACGTCCCCGGCCTCACCCAGAGGCTGCTCACCACCCACCTGCAGCGTTTCGACCCCCTTCCGGGACCGGACCTGGCCGGTGCCCTGGGCGTCGACGACCCGATGCTGCACGCCCATCCCGAAGCGGTCCTGCATACGGCGGTGGACGGCCCGCAGGTGCGCCTGCGCACGGCTGACAGCGAGGTGGTCATGACCGCCGAGCAGGCGGCGGCATGCCGCACGCTTCTCGCCCGCACGGGCGGCTTCAGGCCCGATGAGCGCGACCGGCACCGTCTCGGCGACAAGCTGCTCGGACAGTTGGTCGACGCTCGCTTGCTCTGTTCCGGGCACCACGGGTGACGACCACCCACACCCGCAATTCATGAAATCCGATGATATTTGCCGCCCATGGTCACGGTCTGGTTGCCTGGCGGCACCTGGAGTGAGCCAGGCAGCCAGCGCCCGGATCGCGAATCCGCGCTGGTGATCACCCCCGTCAAGTGGAGGTCCTCATGGCCGAAATCAACGAGATCCTCGCCGCGATCGACAGCAGCAAGAAGGTCCGCTCTGCGGTCATCGAGCGACTCGTGAGCACCCACGCGCAGGAGGTCGTCAACCCGCTGCGCGCCATCGCCGGCGACGACGTCTCGTGGAGCTCCATCACCTCCAACAAGGACTGGTCGGAGTAAGAAGCGCGATCTGCCCGCTCGCAGGGCGGCCCACCCGCGAGCGGGCATGCGCACCTCCTCCCCTCCCTGCCAGACCCCACGGAAGGCGACGAAAGCCATGACAGTGCCGGTGCAGCCCCTCTCCGTGGAGCGCACGCGTGAGCTCATGCACCGCGACGAGGCAAGCGCCCGCACCGAGTTGCTTCTGCGCCTCATGTACTCCTCGACCGCGGCCGGGACAGCGTTCCAGGCTCTTCGCGACCCGGCGGCCGAGGTCGCCGACACCACCGCAGCGGTACTGAGCACCATCGACGAGCGGGCCCTCGCCGTGGAGCGGGCTGCGCGCATGCGCAACCTGCAACGCCAGCTCGAGCGCACCTGTCCGCCGCTGCGGGGGTGTCTGCCGAACGGACTGCTCGCCCGTCAGGTGCAGGACTACGCCGACTCCGATGCTTTCTGGCGACCGCTCGGCACCACGCTCTTCGAGAACTTCTGCCTGTTCGCCCACGCCCGCGTTCGTGAGCAGTCCCAGTTGTGGGCCGATGTCCTGCAGCTCTTCGGCCTGGTGGCCCGCTTCTCGACCCAGGAACTGATCGCCCCGCCGCCCGAGGTGTGCGCCTGCACCAGCGGCCTGCCCGGCGCCGCCCCCGATCCGGCCGCCGCTCCCGCCTCCCCGTGGGACAGCGGCGGCCTCGTGGCACCCGACATCCCCGGCGCCCTGCAGGTGGAGACCTTCCCGTCAGCGTGGCGGCTGGTGGACGACCGCGGCCGTATGCCCACCTCACTCGAACCCGAGGCGATCGGACCGGAAGGCACCTACCAGATCGTCGTCGCGGCCTTCCCCGGCGGGAAGGTGACCGCCGCCACGCTACTACCGCTGCGAGGTTGACCATGGACACAGTCGGCGCCACCGGACCAACGCCCCGGTTCGGCTTCGGATTCGACTGGCAGCACCGGCGGCGATACCCGCGCACCATCGCCGACGTGTGCGAGCAGTACGCGGACCGGCTGAGCCACCTGTCCTGCGTGTCGCTGCCCGACGCCCTCGCGGCCCGGACCTTCGTGGCCGACTGCGCCAAGGGCCTGCCGGTGGTCCACCACCTGCCAGGGGTCGCCCCCGCGGCGCCCCAGGGCCCCAACCTGGAGCTGCTGGAGCGCCTCGAGGCCGTCAGCGACGAACTGGACGCCGTGTGGATCTGCGAGGACATCGGGCTCTGGTCGGTCGGCCCGTACCCGCTGCCCTACTTCACGCCCCCTTTGTTCGAGCAGGAGAGCGCCGACCACGTCATCGCCGGCATCGAGGCGATGCGCGAGGTGACGCGCTACCCCTTCGTCCCGGAGATCCCCTCCTGCACCCTCGCCGTCGGCCGGATGACCCTGGGCGACTACTTCCACCGGATCACCGACGGAGCCGACTGCGACATGCTGCTCGACGTCGCCCACGTCTTCTCCTACGCGGTCGCCACCGGACGCAGGTACGAGCAGGTGCTCACCTCCCTCCCGCTGGAACGAGTGGTGGAGATCCACGTCGCCGGCGGGTACGTGGACCCGACCTTCGGTAACCGGTACCTCGACACCCACAGCCACAGCATGGCCCCCGAAGTGATCGAACTGATGCAGCAGGCGCTCCCGAACTGCCCCCGGCTGCGCGCCGTCACCTACGAGATCGGCGTCGATCTGAGCTCCGACGACCTCGACCAGGACGTCGAGCGTGTCGACCGGGCACTCGCCGAAGCAGGCTGGACTCCCGACCTGACGTCCGCCGCCCGGACCGTTCCGGTGGGCGCGCGATGACCGGGACGGACGCGAGCGCACCCGCGGCGGCCCTCTCCCCGGCCGAGGCGCTAGGCCTGACGGCGGCCCAGGCCGCCGGACTCGGCGCCGGGGTCCGGGTCCTGGTGCTCGGTGCCGCCGTGGCCAATGCCCCGGTCGCCGACACACACAGTCAGCGCGTCGGCAGCCTCTGCTCGCAGCTGGCGGGCCGGGCACAGATCGGCTACGCCACCGCCGCCCACCTGGGGAACGACACCTTCGAGGACGACCTGCGCGAAGCGGTCGCCGAGGGCGGCTACGACATCGTCGCGCTGCCCTGGTCGGCGCCAGAGCAGCAGGCCGAACAGTTCGGTGTGCGACGCGCCTTCGAGGCCGTCGCCGGCGACCCGGACGGCGCGCTCTTCATCGCCGCGGCCGGGCACGACGGCCCCGGCCGACTGCGCTTCCCCGCCACCAGCCCGTCCGCCGTCGCGGTGGGCCTCGGCGCCGCCGACGGCACACTGAACGCCTGGTGCGGCGGTGACCCGTTCGGGGACAAACCGCAGCTCCTCGTCCCTGACGCCCGCTACACGGCCTGGAGCACCGACGGCGACCACCCCATGCGCGGCACCTCCGCCGCCACGGGCATCGTCGCGGGACTGGCCGCCGCTCTGCTCGCCCGGCTGCGAGCGGACGGCCAGGTGCCCTCCCCGCAACTGCGCGCGGCGCTGCTGGCCGCGGCCGGTCCGCGCGGAGTGCTGGCCCACGCCCCGCTCGTCGAACTGCTCCGCGGCGACAACGCCGATCGCGGGATCCGGCAGCTGACCCTGCCCACCGAGGGCGCCGGACTGAGGATCACCGCAGCCGGGCACCGCCCGCTGCGCCTCGCCGTCACCGCCGCCGGCCCCCGCGAACGTCGTACCGGCCAGGACGCCCCGTCCTGGATGCCACCGACCCCCGACGTGGCCGTGACCCTCGAGCCCCGTCCAACCGGGAACACCGCCACGTCTGAGCCGCGCCGCACCCAGGGGGCCGGCTGGACCGTGCTGGACCTGCCCGACGGCGAGGAGATCGAGCTCGCGGTCACCGCCTCCATGGGCGCCGCCGCGCACGTCGCGATCACCGGCGCGACCGCCGTCGTGGTCTCCGGCGCCGAACACACGGAGCCCGAACCAACCCGGCCGTCAGCACAGCGCACCTCGGGCCGGGGACCGGTGATCCTCGGGATTTCGGCCAGTCACGACGCCTCCGCGGCGCTGCTGGACGACGGTGTGCCCCTCGTGGCGATCCAGCAGGAACGCCTCACCCGGCGCAAGCACGACGGTGTCGGCTGCCTGGACTCGCGGGTGACCGCGGACTACTGCCTCGCCTCGGCCGGCCTGCGCCCGGAGGAGGTGGACGTGTTCGCCTTCAACGCCCAGCCGCTCCTGCCCGGTTACGTGGGTCTGTCGGTGCCGTCCGCCGCCGCCGACTTCGACCTGTTCGACCCCTTCGACGAGCGCGTGGTGTACGTCTCGCACCATCTGGCACACGCCTTCTCCGCGTTCTGGGGCTCGCCGTTCGACGAGGCCGTGGTGGCCGTGTGCGACGGTTCCGGCGGATCGGTGCTCGGAACCGACGACCTGCTGATCAGCGGACCGGAGCTGAAGGAGTACCTGGACCGGGGCCTTGAGGGGCGCCTGCCCATGGTGCACGTCTTCTCCGCCTACCACTTCGACCGGAGCGGGTACCGGCTGCTGTTCCGGGAGACCGCCGACTCCTTCAACGTCCGCGTCGGCTCCTCCTCGATCGGCGAGACCTACGCCGCGGTGAGCCAGTACGTCTTCGGCGACTGGCAGGAGGGCAGCGGCAAGCTGATGGGCCTGGCCCCCTACGGCAAGGCCGACAACATCGGAGCCAGCTTCCTGGAACCGGGCGAGCACGGACTCCCCGTCTTCACCTCCGCCTGGAAGGACCGCTTCCGCGACCGGCGCGCCGCCCGGGACCCGATGGCCTGCGCCGACCTCGCCGCCCGGGTCCAGGCGGACCTCGAACGCGCCGTCAGCGAGCGGATGTCGTACGCGATGTCGCTCGTCCCGCAATGCCGCGACCTCGCCTACGCCGGCGGAGTCGCCCTCAACTCCGTGGCCAACGACCGCATCGCCCGTGAGAGCGGCGCCGAGCGCTTCTTCGTGCTGCCCGCGAGCAGCGACTCCGGCGTCAGCCTCGGAGCGGCCGCCGCCGCGCACTACCGCCTCACCGGAACCACCCGGCGTCCACTCGGCGAGTTCAGCGACTACCTGGGCCACCCCTACACCCAGGCCGACCACGAAGCGGCCCTTGCCCTCGTGGGCGACCGGGTCCAGGTGAGCGACCTCGACCTGGCTTCGGTCGCCGACGGCATCGCCGCAGGCGACGTGATCGGCTGGTTCCAGGGAGGTTCCGAGTTCGGGCCGCGCGCGCTGGGCCACCGCTCGGTCTTCGCCGACGCCCGGCTTCGCAGCACCTGGGATTTCATCAACTCCCAGATCAAGTTCCGTGAGGACTTCCGCCCGCTCGCGCCGATCGTGCCGGAGGAGGTCGCCGCGGAGTACTTCGAGATCGACCAACCCTCTCCGCACATGCTGCGCGTCGTCCCGGTGCGCGAGGCATACCGGGAGAAGCTCGCCGCCGTCACACACGTGGACGGCACCGCCCGGATCCAGACGGTGTCGCAGGCGAGCAACCCGCAGGTCCACCGGCTGCTGCACCTGGTCGGGGAGCGCACCGGGATACCCATCATGGTCAACACCTCCCTCAACCGGCGCGGCGAGCCGATGATCGAGACCCCTGGCCAAGCCCTGGACATGCTGCTCGCCACGCACCTGGGCGCACTGGTCCTCGGCAGCCGGGTGGTGCGCCGCCTGGACGGGGGCAGCCCGATGCTCACACTGGACACCTGCGTCGCCCTCGGCCCGGGCGTGAGCCTGACCAGCGAACAGGACGAAAACGGAGTGGCGAGGCGCATCCGCGGCGGCGCCGAGGGACGCCAGGGTCTCCTGCTGCCGCAGTGGTGCTTCGCCGCGCTCTCGGGCAGTGGCCCGGGCCGCCGGCTTGGTGACTACCTGCCCGACTGCCTCGAGGGCGTCGTCGTCGACGTCGACGACGCCCTGGCCTTCCTGACCGCCCTGCAGGCCCGTTGCCTGATCGTCCGCACCCGGGAGGCGGTCCGTGACTGAGCTGGTGGAGCGGCCCGTCCGCGCCGTGCCCCGAGGTGCCGGACCCGCGCATGCGCTGGCCTGGCTGAGCGACTGCGCCGCCGACACGCCCCTCGTCGACTGCGGCACCTCGCACCGCTCGCTCGCCACGGAGCCGGCGCTCGACCTCGTCTGGCCGCTGCGCCATCGCCTGGGGATCAGCCGCGTCGCCGACCTCACACCCTTGGACAAGCTGGGCATCCCGGTCTTCAGCACCACCCGCACGGGCGCCACCGGCAGGATCACGCTGTGCCGGGGCAAAGGCACCACACCGGCTGAGGCGCTTGCCTCGGCGCTGTTCGAGGCGGTGGAGCAACACAGCGCCGCGCTCGCCCGCCCCTCGCTCACGGCCTGGCCGACAGAGCTCGAGGCGGCCGGCCGCCACCTCGGCGCGTACGACCTCGGTATAGCCAGGTACCCGGACGCTCCGATGGACTGGATCCGCGGCAGGGACGCGGCCGACGGCAGCCCGGTATGGGTACCGGCCGTCTTCCCCTACCAGGCGCCGCCCCGCCGTGCCCGCCCGCTGCGCCCCAGCACGACCGGCCTCGCCTCCGGCGCCACGACTGCCGAGGCCGTTCTGCACGCTGCGTACGAGGTGATCGAACGCGATGCCACCTCGCGCTACCTCAGCGGCGGTCCCGGCCGCCTGCTCGACCTCGCGACCGTCACCGGCAGCACCGACCACGCCCTGGTCCAGCAGTTCCTGCAAGCCGACGCGGTTCCCCTGGTCGTCGACCTGACACGCACCACCGTCCTGCCGACCTTCGCGGTCTTCGTCCTCGACGACAGCGTCAGCCAGACCGGTCCCCTCACCGCCGGGTACGGCACCCACCTGAACGCCGGTGTCGCCCTGCGCCGGGCCCTGACCGAGGCGGCCCAGGCCCGCGCCACCGCGATCCAGGGCACCCACGAAGACCTCGACCGGGCCATGCCCATCGAGGGCAGCGACCCGAACCCGCAGCGTGCGGCGTTCACCGCGCGAGCCCTGACCGCCCGCGCGTGCGGCGTCACCGACTTCGGCACGCTCCCCGCACCACCGCCCGGGTCCACCCGCGCCGCCCTGGCCGAGGTCGCCTCGAAGCTGGCGGAGGGCGGCTACCCGCGCCTGGTCTACACGGACCTGACGGTCCCCTCGTTGGGCCTGCCCGTGGTCCACGTCGCGATCCCCGGCATGGTCGACTCCGGACCCGCCCCAGCGAGGAGCCACCATGGCACGCCCTGACCGCCGGCTCACCGCGTTGCTCGGCGGCCTGCAGCCGGCCGTCGAGGCCCGTCCCGTCGTCTACGGCGCCCCGTCACTGCAGCCACTCGACCCGCAGCTGCTGGCACAGGTCGAGCTGCGTCCCCCCGTCCGACGCGGGGACCTGGCCCGGCTGCACGAGCGCCGTCCGGGGACAGTGGTCCTGGTCGACGGCCTGTTCGGCGGGTCCCTCACGGTCACCCCGGCCGAGTGCCGTGAACTCCTGGACGCCGGCTGGACCGTGGTCGGCGCGTCCAGCATGGGCGCGCTTCGCGCCGCCGACCTGTGGCCGCTCGGCATGATCGGCGTCGGCGACGTCTACGCCCTCTACCGGCTCGGCACACTGACCTCGGACGCGGATGTGGCCGTCGCCCTCGACACGGACCGCGGTCACCGCGAACTCACGGTCTCCACCGTGCAGCTACGTGCCGTCCTGGCCGCCGCGAGCGGCGAGGGCATCATCGGCGCCGCGCAGCGCACCCGCATGGCCCGGCTGGCCGAGCGCCTCCATTGGAGCGAACGCTCCTGGGGTGCCTGCCGCGAGCTGTGGCAGTCAGCGGGCGTCCCCCGCGGCGTGATCGCGCACGTGGAGCGGCTCGGCAGCGACCCCCGCACGGACCCGAAGGTACGCGACGCGGAGACCGCGCTGCGGGCCGTGCTCGCCCACGGCTACATCGAAAGCGCGGCGCCGCCGCAACGCTGCTGCCCGGTGTGCACCACGCCGCTGCCGGGCACGGCCCTGTTCTGCTCGGGATGCGTGTCCGACGCCCACGAGACCTGCTTGTGACGCACCCCTCCGGCTGAAGGCCGGAGCTGCTCACCTGTTCCCCGACGAAATCCCCGTCCGCGCTCCGCGGGCGGGGATTTTCCGTGCGCCCGCACCCGGATAAGAAGCCGAAAAGCCGTCAATAGGACCTCCTCGTAGCGTCCGGAGTCGAAGACCCCACTTCGACCCGGAGAGGAAGGTCCCGGTATGCGTTCCACCAGGAGCGACCGAGCCGCCCGTCACCTGGAGAAGCTGCGCGAGTTCCTGGGCGACTCGCACGAACGCAGGCTTCTCGTCACCGTGGCCACCGACGCCACCGGCAGCGGCCTGTTCATCGCGGGAGCCGCCCTGTTCTACGTACGGGTGGCAGGCCTGTCCGGCAGCCAGATCGGCATCGGGCTGTCGGTGATGGGCATCGTGGGGCTGCTCGCGGCACTGCCCAACGGCGCCCTCGCCGACCGGATCGGCCCCCGCCGGGCGCTGATCGCGCTGCACCTGTGGCGCGCGGCATGCTGCAGCGCGCTCGCCTTCGTCAGCAGCTTCCCGCAGTTCCTGACGGCCGTGGTCCTGCTCGGACTCGCGGAGTACGCCGGTGCGCCCGCCCTTCAAGCCTATGTGGCCGGCGCCTTCCGGGCGGAACGAAGGGTCAGGCTCATGGCCCGGATCCAGACCGTCAAGAACACCGGATTCCTGGTCGGCGCCCTTCTCGCGGCCGCCGCCGTGAGCACCGGCAGCCCGTGGGGGTACCGCCTACTGCTGGTGGGCGACGGCCTGTCCTTCCTCGTCGCCGCCGTACTCATGGTCACCCTGCGCGCCGCGGCCGCCGGCCCGGCCGTCGAGCGCGTCCGCCGCAAGCTGCTCGCCCCCCTGAAGAACCCCGGCTTCGCCGTGCTGACCGTGTGCAACGGGGTGTTGATGCTGAACTTCTCCGTGCTGACCATCGGAATCCCCCTCTGGATCGTGCGCGCCACCCACGCCCCGGCCGCGCTCGCCCCGATCCTGCTCGTCGTCAACACCGTCCTGGCCATCACCCTGCAGGTGCCGCTCAGCCGCGGCGCCGACACCATGCGCGGCGCAGGCAGGCAAACCCTCCGCTCCGGCTGCTGCCTGGCCCTGATGTGTCTGGCCCTGGCAGCCGCCGCCCTCCCGAGCGCGCGGACCGGAGCGGTCGTGCTGCTGCTCGTCGCCGTGCTGCTGCAGACGCTCGGCGAGATCTGGTACTCCTCCGGTGGCTGGGGACTGCAGTTCGCCCTCGCGCCCGAAGGCGAACAGGGCAGCTACGCGGCGGCTTACGGGCTCGGCTCCACCACCGAGGGACTGCTCGGGCCGACCCTGGTGGGCGCCGGCGTCGTCTCCGCGGGAACAGCCGGCTGGGGACTGCTGGCGGCGGCGTTCCTCGCAGCGGGCGTCGCGTCCTGGACGGTCGCGGCCCGGGCCGCAGCGCGGTCCACGCCTGGAGGCACCGTGGCCCCCGAGGTCACAGCGTCGGCGGACCGTCATGCAAGGTCCGCTGAAACAGCAGGTGATCTCGCCACTGCCCGTTGATGTGCAGGTAGCGCGGGGCGAAACCGATGCGCTCGAAGCCGCAGCGTTCCAGCACCCGCTGCGACCGCTCGTTCTCCGGCAGCGTGGAAGCCTCCAGCCGGTGCAGCCCCAGCTCCTCCCGCGCCAGCCGGCACACCTGGGTGACCGCGGCGGTGACCAGCCCACGGCCCTGGTGGCTCGCGGCGACCCAGTAGCCCATCCACGCGCTCAGGAACGCACCGCGCGTGATCCCGGTGAGCGTCACCGCACCGACCACGGCGCCGTCGTCGTCCAGCAACCACGGCGCCGTCAGGCCCTCCTTCTGCTGACGCAGTTGGTCCTGCAGCCGCGCCGCCTGACCCACCTCGGTGAAATACGACTCCGGACGTCGCGGCTCCCAGGGCGCCAGGTGCTCGCGATCGCGCCGGAACGCCAGCGCCAGACCCTCGGCATCCGTCTCCTGCGCTGCGCGCAGCGTGATCCCGTCCACCAGCACGACCATCGTTGCCCTCCTCGACACTTCGGCAGTTCGCCTTCGACAGGTGAGGCCCCGTCCCGCTGACTCCGGGACGGGGCCTCACCTCATAGCGCGGTAGTAGCCGGGAGGAGGCTACATACCGGTCACTGCGGTGCTGCCACCAAAGGCGGCCAGCACGACGGGCGGGCTCCAGCGCTGCGGGCGGGACCCTTCGCCGACATTGATCTCGGCGCTCTCCATGGGAGGCGCGGTGAATCCGAGGTTCTGCATCGTCACTCCTCAGTGAGCAGCTGCGCTGCGTGCAGCTGCGGGACCGCCTCCAGGAAATCACGGCATCCCTCGACATATCGGATTCCATCGGAGGATCTGATGCCGGACGGGCACGGCGCTCCCACCTGTCGATCTCTGTTCCCCGCCCAGGCCGGCCTGGTGATTTCACGGATCGAAAACGAATCGATAGCTCGAATTCATAAGGTCGTTGACGTACCCGGACGAAGTCGCCCGACAACGGGGAGAGGTTCTCACATTCCCCCGGTGACAGTCCGCAAGAAATCCATGAGAGAGGCCGAGCGGTCTCCGACAGCAAAGGAAGACATTCTCATGAGTGGTTTCGACCTGGCCCAGATCACCGACATCGATCCGGCGCTCGACAAGGAGCTCGACGCGGCCGCACTCGAGTCGGCGCTGCCCACCCTGACCGCGAAGCTGACCGGTCTGTCCAGCGCCCTGTCCGAGGACGAGCGCGCGGTCCTGAGCAGCATCGTCACCTCGGCGAGCCTGCACCTGAAGGCCCTGCAGGACGTCAACATCGAGGCCGACTACATCTACTCGAAGCCGATCTCCGCGGCCGCGACCCCCTCGATCCGCGCCCAGCTGCTCGACCTTCCCTCCGCTCTCGGGATGACCGAGTAAGCGCGGCACGCCACGGATCACACACGAGAACGAGAGGAATTCTGCGGTGGAAAATTCGACCTTGGTGGACCGACTGTCCCGACTGTCCTCGGAACTCTCCGCCGCAGAGCGGGAGAACCTCAAGTTCATCCTCAGCATGGCCGCTGGGGGACTCCTCAGCGGCCATGCGGGGAACGTCGACGACGAATTGCGCAAGGCGGCGCTGGCAACAGCTCAGCGTTCGCTGCCGGCCCTGCACGGGAACCTTCGCGCCGAGTTCGAGACAGGGGTGGTGTTCTGCGGCCGTGCCTCGTTCTTCTCGGACGAGGACATCGACGCGCTGGACCGGGAGAACCGCGAGTACCGGCCGCGGGCCGACAGGTTCCACGACCACTTCGTGGCTTCCGGAGCCCCCATCGCCCGCGAGCTGGCCCTGTCGCAGGCCATCAGTGACTTCCTGGCCGCAAAGGTGGGCCCGGTGGTCCCGTCCTTCAAGGCGAACCACCTCTACTACGACCAGCCCGGACTGGGCATCGACCCGCACGTCGACAAGGACGACTTCTCCCTCAACGTCCTGACGATGCTGGAGCACAGCCCGGCCGAGCGGCACTCCGAACTGATCCTCTACCCGCCGGAGCAGGACGCACTGCACCTGCAGCTCCAGCGCGGCGAATCGCTGATCTTCTTCGCGGACAGCGTCACCCACCAACGCACGCGTACGGCCGAGGGCGAGCGGATCCGCCTGGTGTCCTTCGGCTACCGCACGATAGGAGCCCAGTCATGACCGCGATCCAGGACCATGCCCAGCCGCAGACCGAGCCTCTGACCATCGGTCAGAAGCTGGCCCGGCTGCATCAGGAGCTGACCCCGGCCGAGCAGGCCAACCTGAAGCTGATCCTCGGCCTGTCCGCGGGCCGGCTGGTCCCGGCCAAGGACCCCGACGCCGGCCAAGGCCGTACGGCGGTCTCGGAGGCACTGGAGATCCTGTGCCCCTACGAGGTGGATGACCCGCGCGGCATCCAGTACCGCGGCCGTCCCGACTTCCTGACCGACGAGCTCTTCGGGAAGCTGCTGGCCGAGGCGGCCCGCGTCGGCGAGAGCGCCGTGCCCTTCGACGAGCACTACCTCGGATGCGGCGGACCAGTGGCGGACGCGATCGCCACCAGTCCCGAGCTGGCCGAGCTCGTCGCCTCCGTGGTCCCCAAGGCCGAGGCAACCGGCATCGCGAGCTACCTGTTCTACCGCGACGCCGGCCAGGGGATCATCCCGCACATCGACACGGACATCTTCTCCCTCAACGTGCTGATGATGCTCGCCCACGACATCCCCGAAGGCACCGAGCAGCCGTCCGCGCTCTACATGCACTACCCCGACGGCACCGAGGAGCGCCTGCAGCTCTCGCCCGGCGAGGTCGTCATCTTCCTGGCGGGCACTCAGGCCCACAGCCGCACCCCCATCTGCCAGGACGAGCGGGTCACGATCCTGACCTTCGGCTTCATGCCCGAGGGCGCACCTTTGGAGAACTACCGGCGATGACTACCGTTCTGGGCATCCACTGCGGCCACGAGGCCTCCTGCTCGGTGGTCCGCGACGGTCGGCTCATCGCCGCCGTCCAGCAGGAACGCGTGACCCGTCGCAAGTACGACGGGCAGGAGTTCCTCTCCGACCGACTGCCGATCGCGCAGGTCCTGCACGAGGCCGGGGTGACGATGGACGACATCGACGTCATCGTCAGCTCCTTCCAGGCGGCCGGACCGTCCGGCGTCGGCCTCCAACGGCCGCTGTTCGCCAGGTCCTTCTCGGCCTTCGACCCGTTCGACCCGCGCCACCACGTGGTCTCGCACCACCTGGCCCATGCCGCCTCCGCCGTCTACACCTCGGGACTGGCGCAGGCCGCGGTCCTGGTGTCGGACAGCGCCGGCACCACCTCACGTGACGGTGCGGACTTCTACCTCCCGTTCAAGGACTTCTACGGCTCCTACTACAGCGACGCACCCGACGGCGAACTGCTCACCGAGATGCGTTCGGTCTACGCCTTCCGTCAGGGCCGGTTCGTGCTGCTGGACCGTGCCTTCAGCCGGGCCCACAACCAGCCCGACGTCTTCGTCCAGAGCGAGGCCAGCCTCTACGACAACGTGGCCCGGTACCTGTTCCGCCAGGAGCACTCACACGGGCAGATGATGGCGCTGGCCGGGCTGCCCTGGCAGGGAGCACCCAGGCTGGTGGCCGACGACATCGTGACCGCCGGGGCCGCGCCGCGGCTGAAGAACGGCTGGCAGCTGCTCGAGGCGGCACCCGATCCCGCGGACAACGCGGACATCGCCGCCGCCGCGCAGGAGGCCTTCACCAGGCTGCTCACCCACCACGCACAGCGTGCGGTCGAGCTGGCCGGGATCCCCGACCTCTGCTGCGCGGGCGGGGTGTTCCTCAACCTGACGGCGAACAGCGCGATCGCCGCCCTGCCGGGCGTGCGCGAGGTGTCCGTGCCCTCCTGCCCGCACGACGCCGGTATCTCGGTCGGTGCCGCGTTCCTCGGCTGGGCTCACTCCCAGCCGAGGAACGAGATGCCGTTGCCGAGCCACCGGGTGGGGGCTGACTTCCTCGGCGTGACCGCCGAGGCGATCACGCCCGAGCGGGCCGCCGAGGCCGGCTTCCCGACCGCGGTCCCGCCCGGCGAGGCAGAGGAGGCGGCAGCGATGGCTGCAGCCCTCCTCGCCCAGGGCGCGATCGTGGCCCGGTTCGCGGGCCGCGCCGAGTTCGGTCCCCGCGCGCTGGGTAACCGGTCGCTGTTGAGCCACCCCGTGGCCTGCACGGACGCCCGCGCCAAGCTGAACCGGCTGAAGCAGCGTCAGGGGTGGCGCCCGGTGGCCCCGATGGTTCGCGAGCAGGACCTGGAAACGTACTTCCGCGGGCCCGCCCGGTCGCCGTTCATGAACTTCAACTTCGACGTCCGCGACGAGTACCGCGAGCTGCTGGCCGAGGCTCTGCACGCCGACGGCACCGCCCGTGTGCAGACCGTCACCGCCCAGGACAACCCCGCCATCTACGACCTGCTCACCCGGATCGCCGCGCACGGCCTGGTCCCGATCCTGATCAACACCTCCTTCAACGGTCCGGGCCAGCCGATCATCGATTCGGCCACCGACGCGCTGGAGTACGTGCGCCGCCCGGAGGTCGACTTCCTCCTCACCGAGGACGCCCTGTTCGCCACCGCGGTACCCGCCGCCCAGGTGACGGTGCGCCGCCCCCAGACGGTCGCGATGGCGGTCCTCGGCTCCGGACCCGCAGCGAAGTACCTGCTCAGCCACGAGCACGCGACACAGCAAGTGGACCAACAACTCTTCCTGGACCTGTGCGGACAGCAGAGGGTCACAGCCGACGGGGCATCGCCGCAGGTGCGGGACTGCCTGCGCGCCGGCCTGCTCGTCGAAGGCTGACCCCTGTCCTGCACGACAGGGCCCGGATCCCCCGACCTGGCCCTGTCCCCGGATCCGGCCGGCGACTCACAGCTGCGGTGAGCCGCCGGCCGGATCAATTCCCGACCCTCCAGAGCCTTCCGATGCGCTCCGAAGCCCGAAGCCCCCAACGTCCCAAGGCGGCCCGATGACCACGACCACAGCGGTGGCCCGACACCGCGAGCCCTTGGCCACACTCCTCACCTTCGCCACCTTCGTCTCCTACTTCGCCATCGCCATGGTGGAGTTCTCCGTACCGTTCGTGGCGGTCGCGACCCTGGGCGCCAACTCCCTGGTCATCGCGACACTCGGGATCTGCCGCTTCGCCCCCCAGGTCGTACTGGCCCGCGCCGTCGCCCGGATCGTCGAGCGCCACGACCAGCGCACCGTGATGCTGGCCGCCGAGTTGCTCCGGGTCCTGGCCTTCCTCCTCGCCGCGCTCGCCATCGCCCTCACCGCCACGGCCGGACTCGGCGTCCTGATCCTGGCCAACACCGCTCTGGCGTGCGCTTCCTGTCTGACAGACGTGTCGGCCCAGGTGATGATCCCGGCCGCGTTCCGCGACGACGCCCTGCCCGGTCTCTTCAGCCGCCTCCAGATCGCGGAGTCCACCGGAGACGCTCTCGCCCCGTTCCTGACCGGCCTGGCGCTCGGCGCCTTCGGGATCTCCTCGACCTTCCTGGTGGCCGGGGCGCTGGCGGCGAGCGCCTGCACCCTCCTCGCGCGCCTTCCGCGGATCCGGACGACACCCACCCCGGCCCCCGTTGCCGACGCCGTCCCGGCGGGGGCCGCCGCTGCAGCCGAGGCCCCGACCGTCCGGCGACGTGCCGGTCTGACCGCCGGTCTGCGGACGAACCTGGCCACCAAGCCGCTGCGGATCACCACGCTGTGGGCGGTCTCCTACAACTTCGGGCAGAGTGCGATCGGCGCCCTGCTGCTGGTCACCCTGCTGCACCGAACCGAGGTCACCCCCGCGGTCTACGGTCTGATCGGTTCCTGCGCCGTCCTGTTCGCGGTGCTGGGTGCCGCCGTCGCCGAACGCCTCCCGGCCCGGCTGCGCGGGGGCCTTGGGACCTCCGTCTTCGGCAGCGGCGCCGTCGCCGCCTACACGCTCCTGGGAGTCGGCGCGTGTGTGGGCGGCGGCCTCGGGCTGGGCCTGATCCTGCTCGGATTCGTCTGCGACGAGTTCTGCTCCGGTGTCGTCCTGGTCCGTGTCAGGACCTTTCGCGCCCGCGCCATCGCGGAGCACGACCGCGCTATCGCTGTCGCCGCCTACCGCGCCGTCAACATGACCGCCGTGCCGGCCGGATACGCCGTCGGCGGCCTCGCGGGCGTGCTCTTCGGCTCGTCCGCCACCCTGCTTACGGTCGGCCTGCTGATGCTGGCGCCGGCGGCTCTGATGCTCTCCCGTTCCATCCGGGAGGCCACCTGACCCGGCCTCCGGCCGGACCACCGAGGTCAGGTGGCCTGGCCGGAGGAGCGGGAACCCGGCCCCGGGCGGGAGCTCACCAGGTGACGGGAAGGCTCTTCACCCCGTAGAAGTCCGCGTCGGTGCGCATCGGCACCTCGTCCGCCGGGATCGCGAGCCGCAGATCGGGGAACCGGCGGAACAACTCCACCAGCGCGACCTTGACCTCGATCCGGGCCATGGGTGCGCCCAGACACTGGTGGATGCCGTGACCGAACGTCAGCTGCCCCGTGGCACGTCGCCGGATGTCGAGAGTGTCAGGGTCCGGGTACTTCTGCGGGTCACGGTTGGCGGCCTGCGCGGCGCAGGTGACGGTGTCGCCGGCACGGATGAGCTGGCCGTCCAGCTCGACGTCCTCCAGCGCGGTGCGGATCGCGGTGTCGGTGATCGTCAGGTAGCGCAGCAGCTCCTCGACCGCCCCTTCGGCGAGGTCCGGCTCCGCGCGCAGGGTGGCGAGCTGGTCGGGGTGACGAAGGAGGGCGAAGACGCTGAGCCCGATCATGTTCGCGGTGGTGTCGAAGCCGGCGCCGAGCAGCAGCGAACCGACGTTCGCCAGCTCCTCGTCGGTGAGGTCGCTCTTCGTCAGCTCGCTGAGGACGTCGTCGGTCGGCTGGTCGCGCTTCGCCTGGACCAGCCCTTGCAGGAACGCCTGGAGCTCGAAGAAGGCGGCGTACTGCGCCTCGGGCCCGAGGCTGTTGTCGTTGGTGGCGATGGCCTGGCGCTGGAAGGTCTCCCTCGCCTCGTAGGGCACCCCGAGCACCTCGCACATCATCTGCGCGGGGATGGGCAGGGCGTACTCCTGGAAGAGGTCGAGCGCCGGCCCCCGCCGTTCCATGGCGTTCAGCCGTTCCTCGGTCACCTCGCTGATGCGCTCGGTCAGCTGACGCATGCGCCGCGCGGTGAAACTGCCGGTCAGCAGGCGCCGGTAGCGGGTGTGCTCGGGGGCGTCCATCCGCTGGAACATGCCGGGCGGCGCGGGCTCGGGCGTCTGTTCGGCGACGGGCCCCGGGATCGGCCAGTGCACCAGCTCGGCCCGTGAGCTGAAGCGCGGGTCGGCCAGGACCGCACGCACCTGTGCGTGCCCGCTGGCCAGCCATCCCACGTGCCCGTCGGGATAGACCATCTGACGCAGCGGCTGCTCCGCGCGGATGCGCGCGAACTCGGTCGGCGGATCGAATGGGCAGCCTGCGGGGCGCTCGAGTGGGAGCCCCGGCAGTGGGGTCGGCGAAGTCGCGTTCTCGGGCCTGACATTCGAAGAGGTCATTGCGCGTCCTACCGTGAGCAGATTTGATTCGTAATGCAGACAAACCATTTCCTGACCTGAGCATGCCAAGAACTTCTCGGAAAGAACTCTGAAAGATTCCTGGGCGCGCTACGGGAGCACGAGAAAAAAAAGAGCGCCGCTGCCGCGGGTCTGCGGCAACGGCGCTCAGGAAGTCAGTCGGGGAGATCGGGAAAGCCTCAGCAACGGCGTTCCCAACCGGTCGTCAGGAGGGGCGGCGCCCCCAGGCCGCCATGGTGGCCAGACCCAGGTCCCAGTAGTCCTCCTGGTACATCAGGCCGACGGCCTCCGCGACCTGCTCCTCGGTGGCACCGCCGGCGGACACCACGATCGGGCCCCAGCCCTTGAGCGCCTCGCCCCAGAACAGGGCCATCGGACGGCTGTCGCCGACCAGCGAGATCGAGCTCTCCAGGCCGATCTCCTCCAGCCCGAGCGCGACCAGCGGGGCCGGGAAGCTGCGCGGCCACTCCAGGTCGGTACCGACCTGCTCCTTGTACTGGGCCAGGGTCGCCAGGCTCACCTCGCGGTACGCGTCGTTCCGGGCCGAGTCGACCGGGAACTTGGCGGGCTCCTCCAGCATCAGCCAACCGCCGGGCTTCAGCCACGAGACCACTCGCGCCAGGTCGGCCTCCCGGCTGCGCAGGTGGCTGAAGACGTAGCGGGCGTAGATCAGGTCGAAGGTGCCCTCGGGGAAGTCCTCGGTGGTGACGTCGTGCTGGACGATCTCGAGGTTGCCGGCCACGGCCTCGCTCAACGGGCCGAGCTCGATGTCCGTCGCAGTCACCTTGCCCGCCGGGCACTGCTCGGCGAGCCACCGCGAGACCGTCCCCGAACCGGCGCCGATCTCCAGGCACCGCCAGTCGGGCTTGGGCGCGAGGGCAGCCAGGCGGCGCTTGCTGTTCGGGTCGAGCTCCGAGCGCAGTGCGGACAGCCACGCGGGCGTCGACTGGTCGTCAGCGGGCTGCTCGGTCGGGTTGTTGTCGATCACTTCAGCGGTCACTGTCGCACGCTCCTGGCGAGGGAATTGCCACGGTCGAAAGGAATGCTTCTCCGGTGTCCGGACCTCCCGGGAGGGAAGCGCGGACACCGGGTCCGTCAGGCACGCCTGTCCTGTCGGCAGGACAGGCGGACGTCGTTCGGCCCTCGCTTCCCGTGCCGCCCCGTGCGTGGGGGATTTGCCGCACAAGAAGAAAGGGATATCGTCATGCGCAGGACCTTGGCGACCAGCGCCAGCCGCTTGCCCATAACGGGCTGACGCTTTTTAGGCGGCCGGGGACGGATTGGGTCCCGGAGTCCTGGACCAGCACCATAATTCACCCGGTGCGAGTTCCACCAGCGGCGAGGGAAACCCTCGATAACGCTCCGATATTCCGTCGATAGACAGACTTCGTAGTGTCGAGACATGCCTCGGCGCTCGCACAGATGCCGAGCAAGTCGTTTCGTTGTTGGAGGAGGCGCGATGTCGGCCTACCAGGCCAGGAGTTCAGGCGTGGACGTAGCTATCTCGGTGGCCGGACTGCGTAAGGCGTACGGCGAGCACCAGGTGCTCGACGGCTTGGACCTGCACATTCCCGCAGGCCAGGTGTTCTCGCTGCTGGGGCAGAACGGTGCAGGCAAGACCACCACGGTGAAGATCCTCTCTACCCTGACCACTCCCGACGCCGGGCACGTCGAGGTGATCGGGCACGATCTCGCCACCGACCCCGACGGGGTTCGCGCCAACATCGGTGTCACCGGCCAGTTCTCGGCCGTGGACCCGCTGTTGAACGCGGAGGAGAACCTGGCGCTGATGGGGCGTCTGTGGCACCTGGACTCCAAGGTCGCCAAGGAGCGTTGCGCTCGCCTCCTGGAGCAGTTCGACCTGGTCGAGGCCGGCCGTAAGCCGGTCATGACCTACTCCGGCGGCATGAAGCGTCGGCTTGACCTGGCCATGACGCTCGTGGGCGCGCCCCGGGTGATCTTCCTCGACGAGCCCACCACCGGCCTGGACCCGCGCGTCCGGCGCGCCATGTGGGACCTGATCCGGGATCTGGTCGCCGACGGCGTGACCATCTTCCTCACCACGCAGTACCTGGAGGAGGCGGACCAGCTCGCCGACCAGGTCGCGGTCCTCAACGGCGGCAAGCTGGTCGCCCAGGGGACCCCGGAGGAGCTCAAGCGGCAGGTCCCCGGCGGAAGCGTGGACCTGCAGTTCAGCTCTCCCACGGCGCTGGACCAGGCCGTCGCCGCTCTGAGCGGCACGCCCCTCACCCGCAACGACGAGACCCTGACCCTGCGCGTACCGAACGACGGCACCGCCGCGTCCGTGCAGGCCCTGCTGGGCCGCGTGGATGTGACCACCGTTCACGAGCTGTCCCTGAAGACGCCCGACCTCGACGACGTCTTCCTCGCCCTCACGGGCACCGCCCCCGCGCCGGCCGCCGGCGACGCGGACAAGAAGGAGAAGGTCCTGGCATGAGCACCGTCACCTACGCGGTGGCGGACTCCGCCACCCTGCTGCGCCGCAACATCAAGAACCAGATGCGCTACCCCACCGTGGTCGCCTCGATCATCGGCATCCCGGTCCTGTTCCTGCTGCTGTTCGTCTACGTCTTCGGCAACGTCCTCGGCAAGGGCGTGGCCGCCTCCGCGGGCGGCACCGGCCACTACGTCGACTACGTCCTGCCCGGCCTGATCATCATGACGGCCGCGACCGGCTCGCTCGGCAGTGCCGTGTCCACCAGCATGGATATGACCGAAGGCATCATCGCCCGCTTCAAGACGATGTCGATCTTCCGTCCGGCGATCCTGATCGCCCGTGTCATCTCCAGCGTCCTGCAGACGCTCGTGTCGATGGCCCTGATCTTCGGCGTGGCCTGGCTGATGGGCTTCTCCGCCTCGGCCTCGGTGGCGGACTGGCTCGGCATCCTGGTGCTGCTCTCGGCCGTCAACTTCGCCCTGACCTGGCTCGGCGTCGGCATCGGGCTCGCCGCCAAGACCCTCGACGTGGCGAGCAACGCGCCCTTCCCGCTGATCCTGCTGCCCTTCGTCGGCTCCGGCATCGTGCCGACCAGCACCATGCCGACGGCCCTGCGCTGGTTCGCCGAGTACCAGCCCTTCACGCCGATGATCGAGACCCTGCGTGGCCTCCTCTACGGCACCGGCATCGGCAACAACGCCTGGATCGCCGCCGCCTGGTGCGTCGGCATCAGCGCCCTGGGCTTCGCCTGGTCCATGAAGAACTTCAAGAAGGACCGCACACGCTGACCTCACGTGCGCACCAATCCCCGTCCGCATCACGCGGGCGGGGATGTTTCCTGTGCCCTCTCCCTGACAGGGCGCTGATGACCCGTCGAGCGAGTCCCTACGGCCCGGCCAGGCGTGGACCGGCAGCAGGCCGGTCCCCGCCTTCGGCGCGGGTCGGTTCAGAGGCTGCGGGCGCTGATGTCGCCCGTGTCGGTGGTGGCGCGGATGTCGAGCACGGTGGTGCCGTCGTTCTTGAGGGCGTTGGTGACGCGTCCGTAGGTGGTGCGGGCGTCGAGTGCGGCGGAGACCCCGCTGGCGGCACCGACGGTGATGTTGCCCTGGTGGGTCCTGAGGACGAGCGTGCCCCGGGTGGCCTCGCCGATGGTGATATCGCCGCGAGGGGTGGTCACCTGCGCCGGTCCGCCCAGACGGTCGACCTCGACGCTGCCGTCGATGGCCGTCAGCCGCAGGCTCGCGGCCTCGTCCACCTTGATCTCCTTGTAGGCGCCCTCGAAAGTGACGTCGCCCAGGCGACCCACCCCGCGCAGCGCGCAGGAGGCGGTGTGCGCCTCGAGGTGCGAGCCGGCGGGCAGTTGGAGCGTGACCTCCACCTCGCCGATGGTCCCGAAGTACTCCTTCTTGGGCTCCAGGTCACCGACCCGCAGCACCCCGTCGGCGAACACGACCTCGGTCTGCCCGGCGGTCTTCACGTCCCGGTTCTTGCCGGGGTTGAGGGGCCGCACCTCGACGGTGGCCTCGTCCAGGTCGCCTGCGGTGATCTGGATCCGCCCGGCGGCGATGTTCACGACGGCGGTGACCGGGACGGCGGTGGCGAACTTCTGCATCGTTCTCCCCTTACATGCTTCGTTTCTGACATCGAGAACGCTACGTTGCGTTTAGAAAATCCGCAACAAGCATGTTGCATCCAGATACCATAACAGCAGCTAGATAGGCACAAATTGTTGCATTGGGAGTAGATCTAATGCAATGAATGAGGCAGATGCCGTTGCGTTGGATCGACAGTGAACGCTACGTTCGCGGCAGTGGACCCACAGCCCTCGATGTGGTCGCCGGGGCCCTCCCGCCCACTCGGCCGAAGTACGCCAGAGAGCCAAGGCTGACGGAGTATCGTCTCGTGGCATGCCTCAGGTGATCCGGATCGTGACCCGCTCCTCGCCCATGGCGCTCGCCCAGGTCGAGCGCGTGCGCGCGCTGCTGGGCGAGCGGCATCCGGGGTTGGTGACGGAGGTCGTGCCGGTCACCACGTCCGGGGACCGCTGGCTGGGTGCGCTGTCCGCGCTGGGCGGCAAGGGGGCGTTCACCAAGGAGGTGGACGCCGCGCTGCTCGCGGGCGGCGCGGATCTGGCCGTGCACTGCCTGAAGGACATGCCGGGCGACCGCCCGCTGCCGGAGGGCACCACTGTCGCGGCCTACCTGCCGCGTGACGACATCCGGGACGCGGTCGTGAGCCCGTCCGGGCTGCGGCTCGACCAGTTGCCCGCCGGCGCCCGCGTGGGCACCAGCGCCGTCCGGCGCGTGGCCCAACTCCGCGCCGAGTACCCGGAGCTGGAGTGCGTGCCGATCCGGGGCAACGCCAACTCGCGCCTGGCCAAGCTGGACGCGGGCGAGTACGACGCGCTGCTGCTGGCCGTCTCCGGCCTGGAGCGGATCGGGCAGGCACAGCGGATCACGCAGGTGCTCGAGGTCGACGAGATGTGCCCGCCGATCGGCGCCGGGATCCTCGCGCTGCAGTGCCGCGCGGACGACACGGCCACGGTCGACGCGGTGGCCGCGCTCAACCACGCCCCGACGTGGCGCGAGGCCGCGGCCGAGCGGATGATGCTGCACGCCCTGCAGGGCCACTGCAACTCCCCGATCGCCGGCTACGCGCGCGCCGAGGAGGACGGCCGGCTCTCGCTGCGGGCCCGCGTCTTCAGCCCGGACGGCAAGCGCGTCCTGGCCGCGCACGAGTGGGCCGGGGCGCTCTCCCCCGACGAGCTCGGCATGGCCACGGCGCTCGAACTGCTGCGCCAGGGCGCGCGCGAGCTGATCGACGAGATCCCGCACTGACCCTGCGGGGCCCGGGGCTCTTGACCTTCGCGTCGGCTGCGCGCATCGAACGACAAAGCGCGCTCAGCTGTGCCGGCTACCGGTGCCCCGTGGGGCAACTGGCCGTCCACGTATGGATGTGGGGGGTGTCGACGGCGCCGGGCTGACGATGCCGAACACCGACGACTTCACCTGGCAGTGGCTCAGCAGCGCCTGCGAGGTGCTGCGCACGGGGCGCTACCTCGTCTGCCCGCTACCCGGGTTGACCCATCCTGTGGCCGGCTGGTGGCTCCGCGACCCCGAGGCGTCCGAGGGACGGTGTCATCAGGCCACGTCGCGGGCAGCGTAGGCGAGCAGCTCGCTCAGCCCGGCTTTGATGGACGCGAGCTGCGCCAGTTGTTGCGTCCAGTGCCGACGGGAAGCAGGCCCCGCCAGCCTGGCGTTGGCCCGGCGTCAGTGGTTTCGGTGTCGCCACCACCACAGTCGGGCTCTGATGCGGCGGCGGCCCGTGCGGGGGCGTGTGATCACGTAGGCGGCGGGGATGAGGATGAGGGATCCGGCTGCGGTGGCGATTGCTACCCCGGGTCCGACGAAGAAGCCTACGAGGGTGAAGAGGAGGGCGATTGAGATCGCCTTGGATGCGATGTCGCCCCAGTCGGTCGGGTGCCGGTCGGGTCTTCTGACAGGGTCGGTCACGTCTTCTGACGGTACGTCGAGGGGTGTGCGGCGGGAAGCCTGTGGGCGTGCCCGGGTGCTTGTGCTGGTCCGCTCGCGGTCAGCAGGAACGCGGTCTCCTCGCTCGGCACCCGGGACGACAGGGAGCCGACGCCCGTGTGAATGATCCCACTTCGCTGCGCGGGCGCGGCGGTGGGCGCCCCCTGGCTGTGCTGTAGGCTCCGGCCCTTGCTGATCAAGAAAATGGGGGCTTCATGAAGAGCTTCAGGGGCAAGGTCACCGGCGCGCTGGTGGCGCTCGGCGCTGTGTTTGCCGCGATCGGACCGGTGGCGGCGTCCGACGCCACCGCGCAGACCTACGCCGGCAGTCTCCACTACGGCTACATCACGGGTATCCCACACGCCGTGCACCGGGGGCAGACGATCACCATCGAACTGTGGTTCAGGCAGTCCTCGCCCTACGTCGTCGACGCCGTCTCCTACGGGCTCTACCTCTACGACCCGGTCGGCGTGGGCGTGAAGGGAAGTGCCGCGTCCGGCGCCAGTGTCACCTGGCTCAACCCGGTCACCCACCGTTGGGAGCGGGGCTTCGCCCTCGACCACAACACTCATCAGATCTGGGACGCCCCAGGACTCAACGGCATCGCGGTGCCCTCCGGGAAGTGGAACCACATCTTCGCCCGCGTGACGTTCAGCCACAGCGTCAAGCTGGGCACGTGGACGCTCGAAACCGACGCACCGCAGACCTACATGGTCGTCACGAAGGCCGGCAAGCCGACGTCCGCCATCCTCTCGGAGAACCGCCGCGCGCTCCAGCGCTTCACCATCACACGCTGAGCTCGCCCACGGCTGTATCGACCTTGCGTGGCACGGCCATGTAGGCACCAGCCGCACCGGCGCTTCGTGGAGCGGCTGCTCCACCTCCCCGCCCACCACCTGGCCCGCCCAGGCCACCCGCTGCGCGGTCTGGCTGTTCCCACTGGTCGGGTACGGTGACGCCGGACCCGGCCCGTGCCCGACAACCACTCCGCCCCGGGCCCGTTCACGACGAGCGAAAGCGTACGCGCGGACACAGACCACCAGAACCCCCGATGGGGCCATGCTGGCCAGCAATGCATCCCACACCGTCACCGAAGACCTCCCAACTGCCTGTCCAGCTTCTTGACTCTAAGAGGCCCTTGACGGCTAAAACGTCCAGACGCTCGTAGGGGCCGCCTGCACTCACCGGACGACGTGGGTGCCCGCTCCCGTTCCGATCGCCCCTCCATCATCCCGAGCATGCCCTGCTCATCCAGCGGGTCCTGGACATCCCGCCGAGGCCGTTCGTGCTTCAGCCACATGATCGTTCCTCGGAGGTGGAGACCAGCCTCGTAGCTCGGGCGATCGCCTGATACCGGCTGTCCGGTACGGCTGAGGTGCGTCGCGCGTCATCGGCACCATGGCAGGATCAGGCACATGCCCACCCTCCTGATCGTCCACCACACCCCCTCGCCAACGCTCCAGGCGATGTTCGAGGCCGTGGTTGCTGGCGCGACCAACGAGGACGTCGAGGACGTGACGGTGGTACGGCGCCCAGCCCTGGCCGCCACCGCGGTCGACCTGCTGGCCGCCGACGCCGTGATTCTCGGTACGCCCGCGAACATCGGGTACATGTCCGGGGCTATGAAGCACTTCTTCGACCAGGTCTACTACCCCTGCCTCGACGCCACGAAGAAGCTCCCTTACGCCGCCTACGTCCACGGCAACAACGACACCGCCGGCGCTCTGCGCGCGATCGAGGCGATCGCGGGCGGCATGGGGTGGGAGCGGGTCTTCCAGCCGGTGACGGTCACCGGGGAGGCCGCGAAGACGGATCTGGAGGCCTGCTGGGAGTTGGGGGCGACGGTCGCTGCCGGGCTCATGGAATGACGAGCAACCCGTCGCCCCCCGCCCGGCGAGCTGGCGCTCGGTCCACTCCGGGTCGTGCATCTCGTCGGCGGTCATCGTCACGTGGACGCCGTCGTCGGTGGGGGTGAGCTCGACTTCGGTGAGGAAACTCGTAGGGCTCGACGCCGGGGATGAAGTCGGCGAGGGTGCTGTAGGCGAGGCGCCGGTGGGGCTCGACGACCGTGAACGTCTTCGTGGACGTCGTGCTCAGCGGCAGGCCGGTGCCCTCCATGTAGGCGACCTGCTCCGGGCCGGTCGCGGTCATCGTGTAGGTGAGGGTGCCGCCGGCGCGCAGGTCGAGGGTGTCGACGTGGACCTCGAAGCCGTCCGGCGCCCACCAGGACTCGATGCCGGCGGCGGTGGTCCACAGCTCCTGGACGCGATCCGCGGCGGTGGGGTAGTCCTGCTCGGTCGTCAGGGTTAGACGCACACCGCGCGATTTCTCATCGGTCGGTCGCCGAAGTCGCCGAGTGCGGCAGCGTCAGCGGCAGTCCGCACGCCGCGACCAGGTGAGTCTCGAAGGTCGCGATCTCCACGATCCGCCCGTCTGCCACGCGCAGCACGTTGCATGTGCGCGCGGTAGACCGACGTCCCGGGCGCTGAACGTAGCCGCCCACGGCCGGCATCCGGTTGGCGGCCGTGGGGACGAAGCGCCTGGACCCCGGCCCGCGTCTCGCGTCGTGGGTTCCCATCGAGTCGGGGTGGTGAGTCCAGTGAGTCCACAACGAGTCGACGCTGCCACCGCCGCCGACGCTGACCCGCGTGGGTGTCCCAGACCGGCCCCGCGCCCTGGCAATAGGCCCAACAGTCCACCGTTCGTGGTCCATTCGGCTACCTACGGATAGGCCGGGCGGCACCACATGCCCACTCACCGTCACTAAATGGTCACAACCTACACACGGGACATCCTGACGTGGAAGGCTCGATTCCACACCAAAGACCCGGGGGGAAATCACCCATGTCACACCCTCAACTCGCCCACACCGGCGCAGGACTCAGCCTCCTTGGCATCGCCTACGGCCAGCTCTGGCTCGTCGCGATCGTCCTCATCGCCGTCGGCGCCACCGCCCTCACCGTCCGCACCCGGTTCCGCCGCAACCAGACCCCCGGCGACCGCTGATGGCCGCCCCCACCGCCCGCTACGGCGGAACGCGCCGCACCATCCTCCTCGCTGCCCTCCCCGTCGCCGGCTTCACCGCCTGGGCCATCTGGCACCTCTACACCGTCGCCCGCGCGTTCGGCGGCCATGGCAACAGCCTCGCGTTCGCGTGGGCCTTCAGCTTCCTGCTCCTGTGGTGGGTGCCCCTGTCCTGGATGGAGAGGCCCGCCACCACCACCGACCGCCAGCAGCGCCAGCTCGACGACCTGGTCGTGATCGTGCAGGTTCCCGTCTACAACGAGGACGAGGCCGCGCTCCGCGCCTGCCTCCAGTCCCTCCTCGACCAGACCCGGCTACCTGATCGGGTCGCGGTCGTCGACGACGGCTCCACCGACCCCATGCTCGGCGTGAAGGCCTGGTTCCTGCGCGCCGCCGACGAAGCCCAGATCACGGCCACGTGGGTCCGGCAGGCCAACGCCGGCAAGCGCCACGCCCAGACCACCGCCCTGCAGCACGACGACAGCGACATCATCGTCACCCTCGACTCCGACACCGTCCTCGACACCAACGCCATCGCAGAGGGCCTCAAGCCGTTCGCTGACCCCAAGGTCACCTCGGTGGCCGGCCTCGTCGCGGTCCTGAACACGCGCACGAACTGGCTGACGTTCCTCACGGTCATGCTGTACACGCCGTTCACGCGCGGCTTCCGCTCGGCTCAGTCCGTCCTGAAGCGCGTCACGGTCAACTCGGGGACGCTCGCGTTCTACCGCGGCGACGTGATTCGCCGGTACCTCGACTCCTACGCGCACGAGACGTTCCTCGGCCAGCCCATGCAGATGAACGACGACAGCCTCACCACGTTTTACGGCCTGCTCCACGGGGATGCGGTCCATCAGCCCACGAGCGTCGGCTACACCCTCGTTCCGGCCACCTTCAGCGCGTATCGCCGCCAGCAGATGCGCTGGATGCGCGGCACCTTCGCGAGGACGGCCTGGTGGTGGCGCTACGCCCCGCTGCACTCGCCGGTGTTCTGGATGCCGCTGCTGGAGGTCGTGCAGCTGCTCATGTCGATCGTTGTCCCCGTCGCACTCCTGCTCCAGCCGCAGGCCCGGCACGATCTTGCCGCGATCGGCTGGTCGACGCTCCTGGTGGGTGTCGGCGTGAACTACATGATCAGCCTCAGGTTCTTCATGCTGTCCCGCTCCGACGAACCCCTGTGGCTCCACGTGCTGCTGTTCCTGTCCGCGCCCATCGCCGGTCTGTGGCGCATCCTCATCGTCAAGCCGATGTACCTCTGGGCGATGTGCAGCTTCTGGCGCGTGGGGTCCTGGGGGACGCGGGCGAAAGTTGAGGTCGGCCTCGGGTGAATTGACGCTCTTAGCGCCCACAGGGTGCACACAGTCGCGCTGCTGCAGATTACGCCAGAGCCCGCGGATGACGAGCGCCAAGGCGGCGAGGCCGAGCGCGACGGCGGTCATGGCGACGGCGAGGAGGACGCCAATGACGGCCTGACAGCGCAGCGCCAACGCGAGGTCTCCCGTCGAGGATGTTGCTTGCCCCGGTGTCTGACACGACGCACAGTCCTCCGCGTGAATCACAGCACCAGCCCTGGCCTTGTGACGGTCCTGATCGGCATCCTGATGACTGGCTCCGTCGCGGCCCTGGGGACGTCGATCGTGTTTGACCTGCGGTTGGCGCGATGGCTGGCGTTCGGCGGCCGACCGCGGCGCGAGTACCTGGCCACCAACCCGAAGGCCAAGGTCGGCGTGTGGTGGGTTGGGGTGTTCTTCACCATCGCCGGGGTGGATTGGCCTGACGTCCCTGACCGGATCGTGGCTGGGGCCGCTGCTGTAACCCTCCTGGTTGGTGACCTTCTCGAACTCGCTCAGAGGGGCGTTGGGGCCGGCGTAGGCGATCGGCGGGAGCAGCTTCAGGGGCACCAGGGACAGTCGGCTGCGTGTCACCAAGGTGCCCGGCTGGCTCACCCTGAGCACAGGGTCCATACGGCTGGACGGCTGAGTGTTCCGGCGCCCACCTGAGTCGTTCGACTGCGATCGGATGTGATGCGGTTACCCTCCGAAAAGGGGCTCGGCTACGAAGGGAAAGCCGTTGATGCCCGCAGACTCTCACTACGTCAGTCCCGAGGATGTGTCGCCGCTCCTGGCGCTCGTGGGAGGCGACCCTGACGCCCGAGTGCGCGACGAGGCTCTCGGGGCGGCCGCGGCTCTGCCACTCGATGGCGCAGCCCGGCAGCACGTCGGCGAGCTGGTGATCGAGCGGCTTGAAACAAACGATCCGCTCCCGCGCCCGGTACTTGCTGCGCTTGGCCGGCTGGAAGTCCCAGCCGTGCAGGCGCATGTGTCCAGACTGATTGGGGACACTCTGCCCAGTTCGGGGCTGATCAGGGCGAAGCCACGCTCTCCGACGCTGGTTGCGATTGCGCCCGGCCTTGTGGATCCCGAGTTGGTAGCTGCCGTCGGCACAGGACTGCTGACCGGAAAGGAGTTCCCCGACGATCTCACCGGACTCGGCTTGCTTCCCCAGGACGATGCCCGCAGGTTGCTCTCCGAGTTGATCGCAGAACTGGTCGCGGCGCAGGATGCGGATGACCAGGTCCTGGCCGCGGCGACCAACCGGCTAGGTCGAGTCGTGAAGGCCCTTCCGGTCGACGTGGCCGCCGAGCTCCCGTCCCTCGCCGTGCCGGTTTCAGAAGAACGAGCCAACTGGCTGGGCGGACTGGTGACCCTCGCGCCCCCGGCTGACGTACTCGCCTCAGTCTACGAGCGTCTGGACCAATCGAGTGGCAGCGCCCGGCTCAGCACCGTGCGCGCAGTCCGCAGAGTCGCCTCTAAGCTGGGTCGCCCGCCTACGCGCTGGCCTCAACCCACCTCGCGCCCCGGGGCATTCGCTGACCTCGCGGGGCTTGTGACGTCCGTTCAACCCGCGGTTGATCCTCCACCGTCACTGCAGCCATACCACTGGCGGGGCCGGTTCCCAGTTGAACGGATGATGTCAGTCGGTGGAGATGCCGGGGTGGGGACCACTCGGTATGCGGTGTCCGACGCGATGATGGGTGCGATCGGGGATGTCTTGTCCACATGGGCCGTGGGCGCAGATGACACCCGGCAGGCCTACGCACGATTGGACGCACCCGAGCGTGTCCCCCCAGGCCGGGTCTTCGAGTTGCGGGTCGGTCTGGCCAAGACCCCCTCACCTGGGCTGATGCAACTGGCCCCGTTCCCCGTGCCCACCCGGGCGTTCAAACTCGATGTCCAACTGCATGCTCAGGGATTCGATCTGCTCGGTGGAGGCGCGCTGTCGCTGTCCATGGAAGCCACGCCCGATGACCCGTACCCCTACCAGATGCTGCGCCTGCGAGCGATCGACGACGACGAGAAGTTCACCGCGACACGGGTGGTCACTGCCGCCTACTCGATCGACGAGAGACTGATCGGAATCGCCTCCCGCACCGTCCTTGTGGGCGACGCCGTCCTGGCGACGCCCGCGCGACCGCCGGGCAACGCATGGGTACTTCCCGACGACCCCGATACGCGGCCTGACCTGGAGATCATCATCGCTCCCGGCAACGACCAGACGGGCAACGTTCACACCTGGTCCTACCGCTCTCCTCACCTCGACGTCCCGACCCTCGCCGCCCCGCTGCGCACCGAATTTGAAGGGCAGAAGGATTACGCCCAACATGCCCGCCAAGGCATCGAGGACCGTGAGACGGCGGATATCCTCCCCGAGTACCTGCGCGGCGTCAGCAAAATCATCGGCAGAGCGGTCCCCGCCGAAATCTGGGCCGCGCTCCGCGCCGTCACCCGTGCCGGGGTCTCGCCAACGGTGCTCCTGGCCACCTACGACCCCTATGTTCCGTGGGAACTCGCCCGTGAACCAGAGGTCCCGCAGGACGCGGAGCACCCAGCCGCCAACCAGGGCACCGATCCGGGTCCGCTAGGCGCGCGGGCGGTGATCGGACGCTGGATCTACAACACGCAGACACGGACCGCCGTCCCGCCAGCCCAGCTGACCGCCCGCACGATGGCCGTGGTGTCCGGGGAATACAAGTCCAACCCGCTACCGGAGGCAACGGATGAGGCTACCCACCTGAACCGGCACTACGGCGCCGTCCAGGTCTCCGCGAAGGCCCGGGAGGTACTGGACTTCCTCGCTCGGTCAGACGCTCCGGAGCTTCTGCACCTTGCGGTGCACGGGCGGTTCGACATGACCGGCACCGCCGACGGCATCCTGATGGACGACGGACGCACCTATCTTGATCCGACGTCCGTGCTCGGCGTGAATACCGGCCCTGGAGGACGCATCGCCGTCCGCTTCGTCTTTCTGAACGCCTGCCAGCTCGGGCAGGAGGAGAAGCTGCTCGGGCAGACAGCCGGGATGGTGCCGTCCTTCCTCTCCCTCGGAGTCGGGGCGGCGATCGCCCCGCTGTGGAAGGTGAACGACACGGTCGCCCGCACGATCGCAGAGAGCTTCTACGCCGAGGCGCTCTCCAAGTCCATCCCACCCGCGGAGTACATGCGTAGACAACGTGAGGCTGCTGTCGGCCGCACCGGCACTGAGCTGTCGACGCCCCTGGCCTACCTCTTCTTCGGCCACCCGCGGCTGACGATCGACTGGAACCATCAAGGAGCGAGTTGAATCATGCCTAGCTTCGCGCGGGGCGACCGCAGGGACCTCGCCTACAGCGTCACCCTCCGCTCCACCGAAGTCCAAGGAGACGTCGGAGACGTCTACCGCTGGCCCCAAGCACAGCAATCAGTCCGATCGGCCGAACCAGCAACGCTGCAAGAGCAATTGGCCGCGACCGGACTGCCCGACGAAGCGGCCCAACTTTTCGCCGAGGCCGCCCAGCAGGCGAACCTTCACCCGACCCTGACCGTGCCGCTGGACAACCTCGTCCCCGCACCCACCGCAGGCAGGCGGACGCGCGGCGCGGAGGGCGTGCCAGTCGTCGAGCTGGAGGTGCCGGCGCCTGGTCGGGACGAGGGGCAAGTCCTGCTCGAGGCCGACGACACGGGCGTTGTGCACTGGGTGCTGTCCGAGTCTGCGGCGGTTGGCGACGGGACTGATCGAGCGGGTGGAACGCAGGTCTTCCGCATCCCGGTGATCGATCCGATCGAGCTCACTGGCGCCCAGCAAACACGCGGTCTGACCGGCTACGGCGTACGCAAAGTACTCCACCTGCTGCGCTTCCCCATCGAGGCCGCCGCCGGGAAGGTCGCCGAATACGCGGTCGGCCGCTGGGAGAACAAGCACCGACCACATCGGCTGCAGCTGACCAGCCCGACCACGTTCCTCCACCCCACGCCGGACGGGAGCGTGACCGCGGAGATCGCCCGGCGGGCAACGGAGGGGCCGTTCCTCGTCTTCGTGCACGGGACCTTCAGTCAGTGCAGCGCAGCTTTCCGTGGGCTCGCTCAAGACCCTGCCTTGGCTGAGCTCCACCAGCGGTACGGCGGTCGGGTGCTGGTCTTCGACCATCCCACGGTCTCCCTCGACCCGTCCGCCAATGCGCAGTGGCTTCTGCGGCAGCTTCCTGCCGACAAGGAGCTGACGCTGGACCTGGTCACTCACTCGCGGGGCGGGCTGGTCGCCCGGCAGCTCGGGCCCGTGGCGGCCGCAGCCGGTCTGAGGGCACCCAGCGTCCGGCGGCTGGTGCACGTCGGAAGCCCCAACGCGGGCACCGTGCTGGCGAGCAGCAAGCGGCTCGGTGATCTACTCGACGTGGTCACCAATCTCTTCGCCCTGTTCCCGGACGGAACCGTCATCGACGCACTCCAGGTCGTTCTGGAGGTGGTCAAGCAGTGCGCCGTCGGCGTGCTGCACGGCCTGGACGGGCTCGCCGCGATGGACCCCGCGTCACCAACCTTGACCGCCCTCAACGCAACCCCGGTGCCCCCGGCTTGCACGGTCCACGCGGTGGCGTCGAACTACGACCCACGCCCCGACGCGGCACTGCCCATTCGCGCCCTGAACGCCTTGGTGGACAGGCTGTTCAACACAGGCAACGACCTTGTCGTGCCGACGGACGGCGTCTTTCAAGCCAGCAGCTACACAGTGCCCGACCCGGTGGTCCTGCAAGCGAGGGACGCGGTGGCACACAGCGACTACTTCCAGTTCGCGGAGGTGCGCAAGAACCTGCTCACCTGGCTGATGTAGCTCCGCTCTCCGAGGAAGCCTGCCGTCGGCAGGGGCGACGCCTGCCGCCGGCGGTGCTATTCACGCGGCCGTGCGACGAGCCACCCTGCGCGGCCTTCCTTCATGACCGGCCGGCGTGGCTGCTCCGAGTGGACTCGCGTGTCGGGCTGTTTCCTTACGAGTTGGCTGCGCTCAAATCGTGCGTGGTCCTCGGCCACACGGGGTGACTTACGGCAGTGCCCGTGCGAGTTCATAGGCCTCGGTCTTGAGGCGTCGGAGTTGTTTGTTCACGTGGTCGACTTGGTCGGGGGAGATCGGGTGGCCGTTGGCGGGGTGGAGGCGGTCGGAAAGAACCGCGAGTTCGCCCAGGCCGCTTTCGCGTTGTTCGACCACGGCATCAAGGCTGTGACCGGCAGGTCCCTCCGAGAAGAGAACAAGGAGCTGTTCAAGGAGGTCTCAAGGCTCTTCACGGTGCGCAACGGCATTGCGCACGGAGGGGAGGGCCCTTTCATGAACGAAGTCCGCCGACATGTGGCCACGGCGGGGCAGGTTTTCGCGTGGTGCGACTGCCTGGCGCTGGCCGACACCGACTCCTAGCCCAGCCTTCCAACGCCGTTCCGTGCCCTGCTGCTCGGCGCCGGCCTTGGCCTGTGCTCGTTGGCGCGAAGGTCGCGTCTTCCGCGCGGGGCCGCTGCTGGGCTCCTGCTGCTGCGCCTGCCTGCTGTGGCCCTGGGTGCGAACCTGTCGTCCCCGTGCTCTATAAAGATCGCCGTGTTCCCGTCGTCCGGACGGGGCCTCCTGTTTGGAGTCTCATGCGCCACCGCATAGCCGCAGCCGCTCTCGCGGGTTCCTGCGCGCTGGCCGCCATCGCGATCCCGGCCGCGGCCTCGGCCGCGACGCCGCACCCGGCCATCCGCTCCTCAGTGACCGACATGGCCATCGGCCTGATCGGCCGGCAGCACTTCAGCATCCGCGTCAGCGCCTTCGACGCCAAGGGCATCCGAAGCATCCACGCGTTCATCTGGCCGCTGGCGGCGAACGGGGCCCGGCCCACCCCGGCGCTCGTGGCCGCCTCGGCCATGGGGACGGTCCGGTCCCGCACCGCCACCTCCGAGACCATCGGCTTCGACTACACCTACGACGACGCCAAGCGGTTCGAGCCGGACTACATCGCCGGCGAGTTCGGCATCGCGGTCCTGGCCACCGCGAACGACGGCACCACCACCTACGTGCCGAAGGCCGCCACGTACTTCTTCCGCTTCGCCGACGCGCTCAACGCCAAGGCTTCCACCGGCGCCGTTCGCAAGGGCGCCCGGGTGACGGTCAAGGGCCGGCTCGAGCGCGCCGACTGGGACCTCAACACCTGGCGCCCCAACACCGGGCCGTGGGTCGCGCTGCAGTTCCGCAAGGCCGGCACCAACACGTGGGTGACCGAGAGCTGGGCGAAGACCAACGGCACCGGCGCGCTCGCCGCCACCGCCACCGACCACGCCTCCGGCTGGTGGCGCCTCTCCTACGGCGGCGACCTCACCTGCGCCCCGACCGTCTCGGCGCAGACGTGGATCACCGCCAGGTGAAACGCCCGCGGTAGGGCCAAGGCCGACAGGAACTGACGCGGCATCGAGCCGGGAACGGCTGGTGGCTCCCGGCGCCGCGGGCCGCCCGGCCCCTTGCTTGGCCCGCCCCTGGCTGCTTGCTGCGCGGGTCGTGGGACGTTTCTGTTGTTCGGGTACGGTGGCGGGCGGACCAGGCCCGTGCCCATTTGGATTACTCGCACGGGCCGGGCGCTGCTCGCGTTCAGGGGTGGGGCGCCGGTGTCCCGGTCTTGGTGGTTCCGCAGACCAGGATTCCGTTGATCTGCTTGCAGTCGCCGTTCTGGGGCGCCGTCGAGACCTGTCCCGGAGCAGGTCGGCGCGGCACCATCGTGTGTGGATCGGCGGGCCGGGTCTGCCGTGAGGGTCGCGACGGCACCGGCAACTGGTGGGTCGGGGGCGGTGATGCGGAGGCAGACGCGGACGGTGGGGCCGAAGGGGACGCCGACGGCGATTGTGCCGTGCCGGGATTCGATGCCGAGGGCGATGCCGACTGGCTAGCGGCAGGCCGGGGCGCGGCTGACCTGTCTCCGGTTGCAAGGACGGTGCCCGTCGCCCCGGCTCCTAGCAGGCACGCTACGCCCAGCGCGATGCCGATTCTTCGTTCGATCACGGCGAGCACCCTATTGCTTCGCCGCAATGAACTTCGAGGGGACTAGCGTCGTACGGCCCCTGTCGCACGGGTGTCGCACCGATCTTGGAATGGGTGTGGCACGCTAGCCGTGCGACACGTTTGGCCTGCGATGATGCCCGGGCTGGGGGCTGATGCGTGTGACCCCTGGCCCTGATGCCGCGCCAAGCTGCCGTGCCCGGCGGCTGTCATCGGTGCTGCTGCGGGCGCCCGGGTCCGGGCTTTC
>NZ_QKYN01000155.1 GCF_003258295.1 Streptacidiphilus pinicola
GAGCAGTTGGCGGGCGCCGTCGCCGACGGCGCCCGCCAACTGCTCGCGTACATCGAGCACTCCCTCGCCGAGGCGACCGCCGACAAGGCCACCGCCGAGCAGCAGCGCGCCGCTCGTGACGCCGAGCTGACCCGCGAGCGCGCCCGCAGCCGCGAGCTCAAGACCGAGCTCGACAAGCTCACCGACTCCGTCCACCGTGACGAGGTGCTGCGCGCGGAGAAGCGGCTGCGGATAGAGCAACTGGAGGGCAAGGCGCTGGAGGAGCACGGCATCGAGTCCGACGCCCTGCTCGCCGAGTACGGCCCGGACCAGCTGGTCCCGCCGTCGCTGCCCGCCGAGGGCGAGGAGCCGGAGGCTGGAACGTCAGCGGCTGACGCCGAGGGTCCTCAGCCCCGCCCGTACCGGCGCGCCGAGCAGGAGAAGCGGCTCAAGGCCGCCGAGAAGGCCTACACCCAGCTCGGCAAGGTCAACCCGCTCGCGCTGGAGGAGTTCGCCGCACTGGAGGAGCGTCACCAGTTCCTCTCCGAGCAGCTGGAGGACCTCAAGACCACCCGCCGCGACCTGCTGACCGTCGTCAAGGAGGTCGACGAGCGGGTCGAACAGGTCTTCACCGCGGCGTACCACGACACCGCGCGCGAGTTCGAGGGCGTCTTCTCCCGGCTCTTCCCGGGCGGCGAGGGCCGGCTGATCCTCACCGACCCGGAGTCCATGCTGACCACCGGCGTCGAGGTGGAGGCCCGCCCGCCGGGCAAGAAGGTCAAGCGGCTCTCGCTGCTCTCCGGCGGCGAGCGCTCGCTCACCGCCGTCGCCCTGCTGGTCTCGATCTTCAAGGCGCGCCCGAGCCCGTTCTACGTCATGGACGAGGTCGAGGCCGCGCTCGACGAGACCAACCTGCGCCGCCTGATCGCGATCATGGAGGAGCTGCGTGACAACTCCCAGCTGATCGTGATCACGCACCAGAAGCTGACGATGGAGTGCGCCGACGCGCTCTACGGCGTCTCGATGCGCGGCGACGGGATCTCCCAGGTGATCAGCCAGCGCCTGCGTGACGAACCTCGCAAGCCGCCACGTCAGCTGCGCCGGACCGAGGAACCCGAGATGGCTTCCGAGTAGCGCGCCGCGCGTACCCGATACTGGGGGGGTCATGGATACCGTCATTCTTGCTGTTGTCATCGCCGTGGTCGCCGTTCTGGCGGCCACCGGTCTCGTCGTCACTGGTCGACGGCGCAAGCAGCTGCCGCCCGCCCCCCAGGCGCAGCCGCAGATCACCGAGCCCGCCGCCGAACCGACGCCCGAGCCGCAGGTCGGCGAGGATGCCGCGGTCAGTGCGCCGGAGGAACGGCGCACCGTCGAGGAGGTCGCGCTTCCCGCCCAGGCGGAGGCCGTCGAGGCCGTCCCCGAGCTGGAGGTGCCCGAGCCGACGGCCGGCCGCCTGGTCCGGCTGCGCTCGCGCCTGGCGCGCTCGCAGAACACGCTGGGCAAGGGCCTGCTGTCGCTGCTCTCCCGGGACCGCCTCGACGAGGACACCTGGGAGGAGATCGAGGAGCTGCTGCTCACCGCGGACGTCGGCGTCGCGCCGACCCAGGAGCTGGTCGAGCGCCTCCGCACCCGGGTGAAGGTGCTCGGCACCCGCAGCCCGGAGGAGCTGCGCGGCCTGCTGCGCGAGGAGCTCGTCGCGCTGATCGACCCGTCGCTGGACCGCACCCTGCACGTCGCCCGCCACGACGAGGAGACGCCGGCCCGTCCGGCGGTCCTGCTGGTCGTCGGCGTCAACGGCGTCGGCAAGACCACCACCAGCGGCAAGCTCGCGCGGGTGCTGGTCGCCGACGGTCACACCGTCGTCCTCGGCGCGGCCGACACCTTCCGCGCCGCCGCCGCCGACCAGCTGCAGACCTGGGGCGAGCGCGTCGGCGCCCGCACCGTCCGCGGCCCGGAGGCCGGCGACCCGGCGTCCGTCGCGTTCGACGCGGTCAAGGAGGGCATCGCCGAGGGCGCGGACACCGTGCTGGTCGACACCGCCGGCCGGCTGCACACCAAGACCGGCCTGATGGACGAGCTCGGCAAGGTCAAGCGCGTCGTCGAGAAGCACGGCCCGGTCGACGAGGTGCTGCTGGTCCTGGACGCGACCACCGGCCAGAACGGCCTGGTGCAGGCGAAGGTCTTCGCCGAGGTCGTGGACATCACCGGCATCGTGCTGACCAAGCTCGACGGCACCGCCAAGGGCGGCATCGTCGTCTCCGTCCAGCGCCAGCTGGGCGTCCCGGTCAAGCTCATCGGCCTCGGTGAGGGCGCGGACGACCTCGCCCCGTTCGATCCCGGCGCCTTCGTGGACGCCCTGCTGGGCTGAGCCCCGGCGCTTCCGCGGAACCTCTAAGCCGCTGCCCGCCCCCCGGCCACCGCCAGGGCGGGCAGCGGCTTCCACGTTGCGGCCACGTTCCGCATCACCAGCGCGCAGTCGAGCCCCGCCGCCCCGGCGGGGAGGGCCTCGAAGAACGAGGACGTCGCCCGGCGCACCCGGCAGGCCTCGACCCGCCAGTCGCGCGTCTCCAGCAGCAGCCCGTCGAGCCGCACCCCGGACGCGGTCGCGGACCAGCCCGTCGCGCCGCAGCGGAAGAACGCCGAGGCCTCCGCCAGGTCCTGGAACAGCCGGCTCCCGGAGAGCTCCGGCACGACGTCGACGCCGACGTCGACCCGGAGGCCGCCGTCGCGCGCCGCGAACGCCACGTCGAGCTGCTCCGGTGTCTCCGCGACGGTGAAGCGCGCCAGATGGTGCTCGCCCGGGAAGAGCCGCCCGCCGACGAGCGTGTTGAGCCGCGAGCCGCTGTCGCGGCGTGGGATGTAGACGCCGGTCTGTGTCCGCCCGTCCGGGCCGTCCCACTCGACGGCGAACCGCAGCGCGGCGTTCTCGCTGCGCAGGCCCGCGCCGCGCGGCGCCCAGGTCGGGCGCGCGGCCCCGATCCGGAGCAGGCAGTGCCCGCCGACGGCCCAGCCGCGCTGCAGCTGCGGTCGCAGCGAGGGCGGCAGCAGTGTCGCCGCGATCCCCGGATCCACACGGTAGTTGAGCAGTAGCCGCCGTTCGACGGTGCTGGCCAGGCGTGGCCGTCTCATGGTGCGTCCCCCCTCCACACCCAGGTCATTGGCCGGTTCGCCGAGCGGCAAACCTGAGGGACTCTCAGCGGCGGCCGACGAGCTCCGGGGCGCGCTGGTGGCTGGCGTAGGCGAGGGTGCCGAGCAGCAGCTTCGGGTCCGGGAGACGGAGCGCGTGGTCGGCCGTCGGGGGGCGCAGCCAGCGGGCGCCGGGGGAGGGCGGAGCCGGCACGGAGGAGCCGGAGCCGTGGGGGAGGAGGTCGAGTTCGGCGTCGTCCCAGCCGGTGCGGTAGAGCAGTTCGGGCAGCCGGGAGGCGGTCTGCGGCGCGACGAAGAAGAAGGCACGGCCGTGCGACGCGAGGACCGGGCCGGGGCGGATGCCCATCCGCTCCAGGCGGACCAGCGCCTGGCAGCCGGCCGGCTCCGGGACGTCGAGGACGTCGAAGCCCTGGCCGGTGAGCAGGTGGACGGCCGGGCCGTCCAACTCCGTGGCCCAGCCCCAGCGTGAGCGGTACTCCGCGGCGGCCTCGGCCCGGCCCAGCCTGGCCCGGCGCCGTTGAACCCGGAGCCAGCTGTCGCCGAACAGGGATTCGGTGCTCATCAAGTCCACTCACCTCCAACCGATCGGGGGAGACCTTGGTTACGGGGCGTGTGCCCGTGGCGTTCGCGCCTGAACAATTCGGGCATGGCAGGCGGTCGTTCGGGTGGTGTGCTAAGCAGGAGCTGGGGCGGGGCCGGTGTCGACCGGCGTCGGCCGGCGCCGGAGAACGGGAACTGACGTCCTGCTCACCAGTGAAGCGCGAGTGAGTCACGGGAAGTTCACTCGTAGGGGTGGCGAAAGGTGGCGTTTCTCTACGCAAGCTCCCCCGGTCGGCGCAAATCGCGCTACGTTCCTGATGCAGGGTCGGAGAACCCGGCGCGACATGAGCACGTCAGCGGGTATGCCACTGGCACCGTCGGATATTCGATGCCAACTCGTCCCGCTTTCCAGCAAACTGACGGCCGCGAGCCCGGGATGGGGGCGTTCCGGTGGGCGACAAGCAACCCAACGACAAGCTGACCGCGTGGTTCGTCCGCAGCGGTTGGTCCAAGGGCGAGTTGGCCCGTCAGGTCAACCGCCGCGCCCGGCAGATGGGCGCAGCGCACATCAGCACCGACACCTCGCGGGTGCGGCGCTGGCTCGACGGCGAGCAGCCGCGCGAGCCGATCCCGAAGATCCTCTCCGAGTTGTTCTCGGACCGGTTCGGCTCGCCCGTCCCCGTGGAGGATCTCGGCCTCAAGGCGGTGGCGCCGCTGACGCCGGGCTCGGGCATCGACCTGCCCTGGGGCGGTGAGCAGACCGTCCAGCTCATCTCCGAGTACTCGCGCAGCGACCTGATGCTCAACCGCCGTGGCTTCCTGGGCACTTCGCTCGCGCTGACGGCCGGCTCCGCGCTGATCGAGCCGATGCAGCGCTGGCTCACGCCGAACGCGCACGGCCGACCGACCCCGGTGCTGGCCGCCGCCCGGGACGGCGCGCCGGTCACCGGACGGCTCTCCGGGCCGGAGCTCGACCTCCTCGAGTCCACGGTGGTGATGTTCCGTCAGTGGGACGCGCAGAACGGCGGCGGCCTGCGCCGCAAGGCCGTCGTCGGTCAGCTGCACGAGGTCTGCGACCTGCTGCAGGAGAGCTACAGCCCGCAGACCACCCAGCGCCTGTTCCAGACCACGGCCCAACTCGCCCACCTGGCCGGCTGGATGTCCTACGACGTCGGCATGCACCCGAGCGCGCAGAAGTACTACGTACTGGCCCTGCACGCGGCGAAGGAGGCGGGGGACCGCCCCTTCGGCGGCCTGATCCTGACGGACATGTGCCGGCAGATGATCCACCTCAACCGCCCCGGTGACGCGCTGGAGCTGATCCACCTGGCCCAGTACGGCGCCCGCGACACGGCGAGTTCACGCCAACTCGCGCTCATGCACGCCATGGAGGCCCGCGCCTACGCCAACCTCGGCGAGGCGGGAAAGTGCTACCGCGCCGCCCGCCACGCGGAGGACTGCTTCGACGAGGCCGGCAAGAGCGATCCGCTCCCGGACTGGCTGGGCTTCTTCTCCGAGGCCGAGCTGCACGCCGAGAACGGCCACTCCTACCGCGACCTCTGCTACCACACCGGCCGCAGCCAGGTGTACGCGCTGCAGGCAGAGCCCGAGATCGGCGAGGCCGTGCGGCTCTTCTCCGAGGACGCGGGCCACAAGCGCTCCTACGCCCTCAATCTGATCGGCATGGCCAGCGTCCACGTGCTCAACCGGGAGCCCGAGGCGGCGGTCGCCACCGCCGAGCAGGCCATGGAGATCGCCGCGCGGATCCGCTCGGAGCGTGTCAATACGCGCCTGCGCAAGACCACCGAGGCGGCCCAGCGCGAGTTCAAGGACGTCCCGAGCGTGCGTCGGCTGCGGGAACAGATCGACCAGACGCTGCCCGACACCCTGGCCAACAAGAACACGGCCTGAGCTGCGCAGACGGCGCGCAGGCGCCCTTGTCTCCGGCCGCGAGCACCGTCCCCCTTCACCCGACTCGGCACCCCCACGCCAGGTCATCCGGACGGTTCTCGCGGCCGGTTTTCGGTGAGCCCCCGTTCATCCGGGCGTAACACCGGCGTCAGCTTCGTCACGCCCGCGAAACAACACCGGGTCATCGGTCGAAACCGGCCTGCGTCAATCTCCTCAGCATCAGCCGAAAGACCCCGGGGGCACGGGACGGATGCCCGGGATCGAAACGGCCCGACATTTCGAGGAGACGCCGATGCCCAGCGGCTTCAGCGGCGGAGACACCGCATTCGTACTGATAAGCGCGGCCCTGGTCATGCTGATGACCCCGGGTCTCGCGTTCTTCTACGGCGGCATGGTCCGGGTCAAGAGTGCCCTGAACATGCTGGCCATGAGCTTCATCGCGCTCGGCATCGTCACAGTGCTGTGGGTGCTCTTCGGCTTTTCCATCGCCTTTGGACCTGATTCCTTCCACGGTCTGATCGGCGACTTCTCGATGCTCGGCATGCGCCACATCGGAATGAACCAGCTGTCCGGAACCATTCCGGTGTTCGCATTCGCGATGTTCCAGCTGATGTTCGCGGTGATCACGCCCGCACTGATCTCCGGCGCGATCGCGGACCGCGCGAAGTTCAGCGCCTGGGCCGTGTTCATCGCCTTCTGGGTGACCGTCGTCTACTTCCCGGTCGCGCACTGGGTCTTCTACACCGACAACGGCAAGGGCGGCTGGCTGGTCGACCACATCGGCGCGCTGGACTTCGCCGGTGGCACCGCGGTCCACCTCAACGCCGGTATCGCCGGTCTCGCCCTGGCGCTGGTGCTGGGCAAGCGCGTCGGCTTCAAGAAGGACCCGATGCGTCCGCACAGCCTGCCGCTGGTGATGCTCGGCTCCGGGCTGCTCTGGTTCGGCTGGTTCGGCTTCAACGCCGGCTCCGCGCTCGCCGCCAACGGTCTGGCCGGCCTGGCCTTCACCAACACCCAGGTCGCCACCGCGGCGGCGATGATCGGCTGGCTGATCTTCGAGCGCATCAAGCACGGCGCGTTCACCACGCTGGGCGCGGCGTCCGGTGCGGTCGCCGGTCTGGTCGGCATCACCCCGGCCTGTGCGTACATCAGCCCGCTCGGCGCGATCGCGCTCGGTCTGGTCTGCGGCGCCCTCTGCGCCTGGGCGATCAGCCTCAAGTACAAGCTCGGCTTCGACGATTCGCTCGACGTCGTGGGCGTCCATGCGGTCGGCGGTGCGGTGGGCGCGCTGCTGATCGGCCTGCTGGCCACCGGTGGCGGCGGTTCCACGGCCAAGGGCCTCTTCTACGGCGGCGGCTTCGCCCAGCTGGGCAAGCAGGCGATCGGCGTCGGCTCGGTCGGTGTCTACTCCTTCGTGCTGGCCTGGATCATTGCCAAGGTCATCCAGAAGACGATGGGCTTCCGGGTCTCCGAGGAGGTCGAGATCGCCGGTATCGACCAGGCGGAGCACGCCGAGTCGGCCTACGACTTCAGCGCGGTGGGCGCGGCCCTGTCCAAGGCCCTGAGCCCCTCGGCTCCCGCCACCCCCGCGAAGACGAGCGCCGCGCCCGCCGAGACGAAGGTCGATGCCTGAGATGAAGATCATCACCGCTGTGATCAAGCCGCACCGCCTGGACGACGTCAAGGAGGCCCTGCAGTCCTTCGGCGTCCACGGCCTGACGGTCACCGAGGCCAGCGGCTACGGCCGCCAGCGCGGCCACACCGAGGTCTACCGGGGCGCGGAGTACACCGTCGACCTGGTGCCGAAGGTCCGCGTGGAGGTGCTGACGGAGGACGACGACGCCGACAGCGTGATCGATGTCATCGTCAAGTCGGCCCGGACCGGCAAGATTGGTGACGGCAAGGTCTGGAGCGTCCCGGTCGAGACCGCCGTGCGCGTCCGCACCGGCGAGCGCGGGCCGGACGCGCTGTAGACAACGGCACGTAAAGAGAACTGGTGAAGCGGGCTCGCGACCGAGGAGGACGCGAGCCCGCTCCGCCGTATCCGCCGTTCGGAGGAGAGACGTGACGGACCAGCAGGCCGACGAGAACGGCTACGCCGCGGCACGGCTCGCGCTGCTGCGCGAGGACGGCAGGGTCGGGCCCGAGCGGCGGGCCGCGCTGTCGCAGTTGACGGACCGTTGGCTGCAGGGCCTGCTCGCCGACGCGCTGGCGGGCGCGCCCGGCGACGGGGTCGCCCTGGTCGCGGTCGGCGGCTACGGCCGCGGCGAGCTCTCGCCGCGCAGCGACCTGGACGTGCTGCTGCTGCACGACGGCGGGGCCCGCGCCGCCGCCGTCCCGGCGCTGGCCGAGCGGCTCTGGTACCCGATCTGGGACCAGGGCGTGGCGCTCGACCACTCCGTGCGCGATCTCGGCCAGGCCCGCAAGGTCGCCGCCGAGGACCTCAAGGCCCAACTCGGTCTGCTCGACGCCCGCCACATCGCGGGCGACCAGGCGCTCACCGCCTCGCTCCGCTCCGCCGTCCTGGCCGACTGGCGGGCGACCGCGCCCAAGCGGCTGCCGGAGCTGCTGGAGCTGTGCCGGGAGCGCGCGGAGCGCCAGGGCGAGCTGGCGTTCCTGCTGGAGCCGGACCTGAAGGAGGCCCGCGGCGGCCTGCGCGACGTCACCGCGCTGGACGCGGTGGCCGCCTCCTGGATCGCCGACGCCCCGCGCGCCGGCCTCGCGGAGGCGGCCACCCGGCTGCGCGACGTCCGCGACGCGCTGCACCTGGTCACCGGCCGGGCGACCGACCGGCTGAGCCTGCAGGAGCAGGACGCCGTCGCCGCCGACCTGGGCCTGCTGGACGCGGACATCCTACTGCGCCAGGTCTACGAGTCGGCCCGAGTGATCGCCTACGCCACCGACGTCACCTGGCGCGAGGTCGAACGCGTGCTGCGCTCCCGCAGCGGACGGACCGGACGCCGCATGTTCGGGCGCACGGCGGCCGGCGCGGCCCGTGGCCCGGTGCCGCGGCGACCGCTGGCCGAGGGCGTGGTGGAGATGGACGGGGAGGCCGTGCTGGCCGCGCCCGCCCGGCCCGGTCACGACCCGGTGCTGCCGCTGCGGGCCGCGGCGGCAGCCGCGCAGGCGGGCCTGCCGCTGTCGCTCAGCACCGTGCGCCGCCTGGCCGCCGAGTCCCGGCCGATGCCGGTGCCGTGGCCCGACGAGGCGCGCGAGCAGCTGATCACGCTGCTCGGCGCAGGGGAGAGCGCCATCCCGGTGTGGGAGGCGCTGGAGGCCGAGGGCCTGGTCACCCGGATGCTGCCGGACTGGGAGCGGGTCCGCTGCCGTCCCCAGCGCAACGCGGTGCACCGCTGGACCGTCGACCGGCACCTGGTCGAGACGGCCGCGCGGGCCGCGGCGATGACCCGCCGCGTCGCCCGGCCGGACCTGCTGCTGGTCGCCGCGTTCCTGCACGACATCGGCAAGGGCTGGCCCGGCGACCACTCGGAGGCGGGCGAGGTGATCACCCGCGACCTGGCGGCCCGCATCGGCTTCCCCAAGCAGGACGTGGAGACCCTCGCGCTGCTGGTCCGGCACCATCTGCTGCTCGTCGAGACCGCGATGCGCCGTGACCCGGACGACCCGGCCACGGTCGCGGTGGTCACCGACGCGGTGGGCACCGCCGGCACGCTGGAACTGCTGCACGCGCTGACCGAGGCCGACGCGCTGGCCACCGGCCCCGCCGCGTGGAGCAACTGGCGGGCGACGCTCGTCGGCGACCTGGTCCAGCGCGCGGCGGCGGTGCTCGCGGGCGACGCCGCGCCGTCGGACGGCGCCGGCGAGGCGACGGCGGAGGAGGAGCGGCTCGCCGTGGAGGCGGCCCGGACCACCGGGCCCGCGCTGTCGGTGCGCGCGGAGACCGAGGGCGGTGAGGGGGGAGAGACCGAGCCGATGGGCGTGGAGCTCACCCTGGCGGTGCCGGACCGTCCGGACGTGCTGCCGACCGTCGCCGGCGTCCTCGCCCTGCACCGGCTCACCGTCCGCACGGCCGCGATCCGCGAGCTGGATCCGATCGGCGCGGGCCCGGTGCTCGTGCTGACCTGGAAGGTCGCCGCCGAGTTCGGCGAGGTGCCGGAGGCCGCGCGGCTGCGGGCCGACGTCCGGCGCGCGCTGGACGGCGGTCTGGACGTCGCGCGGCGGCTGGCCGAGCGGGACGCGGCCGCGCCCCGGCGTCGCGGGGTCGTCGCCCCGCCGCCGCGGGTGACCGTGGCGCGCGGCAGCAGCGCGTCCGCGACCGTGCTGGAGGTCCGCGCGCACGACGCGCCGGGCCTGCTGCACCGCATCGGCCGCGCGCTGGAGGGCACCGGCGTGCGCGTCCACCGAGCCCGCATCTCCACGCTGGGCGCGGACGCGGTCGACGCCTTCTACCTCACCGACGCGGCCGGTCAGCCGCTGTCGGACGCGGCGGCGGCAGAGCTGGCCCGCTCCGTGGAGAAGGCGCTGCTGGCCTGATCCTGAAGCCCTTCCGGCGGCTCCCGGAAGCCGACGCGGCGCGCCGGCACCCCGGCCCAGATCTCGTTCGGGCCCGTGGACCGGGTCAGCACCGCGTTGGCGCCGACGATGGTGCCCCGGCCCACGGTCAGCACGCCGTCCTTGCAGACGACCCGCGCGCCGGAGCACAGGACGGCCCCGTCCTCGACGACGACCCGCTCCATCCGGCTCAGCTCCTGCGGGACCCACGGGTCGGCGCGGCCGATGGTGACGTTGTTGTAGAGGACGACGTCCCGGCCCAGCGTCGTGTAGGGGTGCAGGACCAGACCGAAGCCCCGGTGGAAGACCGTGAGCCCCGGCCCGATCTCGGCGGCGGCGGGCACCTCGACGCCGTAGAGCGCGAGCATCTCCTGCACCACGCGTTTCAGCAGTGGGTGGCGACGGGCGTAGATGAGCTTGGCGACCAACGACATGCCACCCATCCTGGCTCCGCCCACCGCCCCAGGTCGGAGGGACGCGCACAGTCCCCCCGTACGAGTGCCTCACGGGTGCGTTCCCAGGACCGCGGGGCGGCCAGATACCCTGGAGGGCGAATCTCTTTCCGCCCCCGAGCAACGAGGACCCGCGACCGACGTGTTCGACACCCTTTCCGACCGCCTCGCAGCGACGTTCAAGAACCTCCGGGGCAAGGGCCGCCTCTCCGAGGCGGACATCGACGCCACCGCCCGTGAGATCCGGATCGCCCTCCTGGAGGCGGACGTCGCCCTCCCGGCGGTGCGTGCCTTCATCTCCCGGATCAAGGAGCGCGCGGCCGGCGCCGAGGTCAGCGCCGCACTGAACCCGGCCCAGCAGGTCATCAAGATCGTCAACGAGGAGCTGATCAGCATCCTCGGTGGCGAGACCCGCCGCCTGCGCTACGCCAAGACCGGCCCGACGGTCATCATGCTGGCCGGTCTGCAGGGTGCCGGTAAGACCACCCTGGCCGGAAAGCTGGCCAAGTGGCTCAAGGACCAGAAGCACACCCCGCTGCTGGTCGCCTGTGACCTCCAGCGCCCGAACGCGGTCACCCAGCTCGGCGTCATGGCCGAGCGCGCCGGTGTCGCGATCTTCGCGCCCGAGCCGGGCAACGGCGTCGGCGACCCGGTCAAGGTCGCGCGCGACTCGATCGACTACGCCAAGAACAAGCAGTACGACGTCGTCATCGTCGACACCGCCGGCCGCCTCGGCATCGACGCCGAGATGATGCAGCAGGCCGCGGACATCCGCGCCGCGATCAACCCGGACGAGGTCCTCTTCGTCGTCGACGCCATGATCGGTCAGGACGCGGTCACCACCGCGCAGGCCTTCCTCGAGGGCGTCGACTTCACCGGTGTCGTGCTGTCCAAGCTCGACGGCGACGCCCGCGGTGGTGCGGCCCTGTCGGTCGCGCACATCACCGGCCGCCAGATCATGTTCGCCTCCAACGGCGAGAAGCTCGAGGACTTCGACGCGTTCCACCCGGACCGGATGGCCTCGCGCATCCTGGGCATGGGTGACGTCCTCTCGCTGATCGAGCAGGCCGAGAAGACCTTCTCCCAGGAGGAGGCGGCCAAGGTCCACGCCAAGCTCGCCAGCAAGGGCGGCAAGGAGTTCGGCCTCGGCGACTTCCTGGCCCAGCTGGAGCAGGTCTCCAAGATGGGCTCGATCACCAAGCTGCTCGGCATGCTCCCCGGCATGGCCCAGATGCGGGACCAGATCAACAACATCGACGACAAGGACGTCGCCCGTGTGGGCGCGATCATCAAGTCGATGACCCCGGCCGAGCGGGACGACCCGAAGCTGATCAACGGCTCCCGGCGCGCCCGTATCGCCAAGGGTTCCGGCGTCCACGTCTCCGAGGTCTCCAGCCTGATCGAGCGTTTCTTCGAGGCGCGCAAGATGATGTCCGCGATGGCCGGCGGCAAGGGCATCCCCGGGATGCCGGGCATGCCGGGCATGGGCGGCGGCGCGTCGCGCAAGCCCAAGCAGCAGAAGGCGGCCAAGGGCCGCCGCCAGAGCGGCAACCCGCTCAAGCGCCAGCAGCAGGCGCAGCAGGCCGCCCAGAAGAAGACGGACGGTGCGCCCCAGGAGGGCGGCGCCTTCGGCCTCGGCGCCGGCCAGGGCCCCGCGGACTTCGAGCTCCCGAAGGAGTTCAAGGACCTGCTGTAGCGGTTCTCGTTCGCAGCGACTCAGGGGCGCGCGACTCTGCCGATGGTGGAGCCGCGCGCCCCTGAGTACTCTCACGGCATGCGCGTAGAGATCCGGTATCCCCAGTTCTCGGACGAGGCCGCCTACTTCGAGGCGGTCACCCGCTCGGCCGAGCACATCGGGCGATGGAACCCCGTCGAGCCCCGGGCACTGCCGGACATGGTGCGGCGTCAGGGGGAGGCGCTGCGCACCTTCATGATCTTCGACACGGAGGACGGCGGGCTCGTCGGCACCTGCAACGTGTCGGACATCGTCCGCCGGCGGTACCAGAACGCCGCTCTCGGCTACAACTCCTACCTGCCCTACAACGGGACCGGTCGCATGACCGAGGGCATGCGGCTGGTCGTCGACGCCTGCTTCCGCCCGCAGCGCCTGGGCGGACTGGGGCTGCACCGGCTGGAGATCAGCGTGCAGCCGGAGAACGGGCCGTCCGTCGCGATGGCCAAGCGCCTCGGCTTCCGCCTCGAGGGCTACGCTCAGCGCATGCTCTACCTGCGCGACCAGCACGGCGTCGAGGACTGGCGCGACCACGAGCGGTACGCGCTGACCGCGGAGGAGTGGCCTGGTGCGGGCGCTGGCGACGTGTCCTGATTGTCCGTATTGTCACAAGGGTGACCAGCCCTGTGCCGCCTCGCGAGGATCCCGACAAGCTCTGGCGTTCGGAGGGCGCACCGCCGCCGCCCACGCCGCCGCGGAAGACCTCGCGGGGCAACTGGCTCAGCATGATCCTCACGGCCCTGGTCGTCTTCCTCCTGGTCGACCTGCTGCTCAGCGCCTTCGGCGGGGGTAACAAGACCAACGTTCCCTACACCGAGTTCACCAAGCAGCTGAACGCCGGTCAGGTCTCCGAGATCTACTCCAAGGGCGATTCGATCGAGGGCAAGCTGAAGAGCGCCCAGCCGGACCCGAACAACAGCAAGCAGACCTACCAGAACTTCACCACCACCCGTCCTGCCTTCGCGAACGACAACCTGTGGTCGGAACTGACGACCCAGAACGTCAAGGTGGACGCCCAGCCGGTGGTGCAGGAGCGCAGCTTCCTCGCCAACCTGCTGATCTCGCTCGCGCCGATGCTGCTGCTGGTCGTGCTCTGGCTCTTCATCGCGCGGCGGATGAGTGCCGCCGGCGGCATGGGCGGGCTGGCCCGCAAGGCGCCGCCGAAGCCGGTGGAGCTGGCGCCGGGCGCCACGCGGACCACCTTCGCCGACGTGGCCGGCATCGACGAGGTCAAGGACGAGCTGGAGGAGGTCGTCGACTTCCTGCGCCGCCCCGAGGACTACCGCAAGCTCGGCGCGAAGATGCCCCGCGGCGTGCTGCTGGCCGGCCCGCCCGGCACCGGCAAGACGCTGCTGGCCCGCGCCGTCGCGGGCGAGGCGAACGTGCCGTTCTTCTCCGCCTCGGCCTCCGAGTTCATCGAGATGATCGTCGGTGTCGGCGCGTCCCGGGTGCGCGAACTGTTCGCGGAGGCGCGCAAGGTCGCGCCCGCGATCATCTTCATCGACGAGATCGACACCATCGGCCGCGCCCGCGGCGGCGGCAACTCCATGGGCGGACACGACGAGCGCGAACAGACGCTCAACCAGATCCTCACCGAGATGGACGGCTTCTCCGGCGCGGAGGGCGTCGTCGTCCTCGCCGCCACCAACCGCTCCGACGTGCTCGACCCGGCGCTGCTGCGGCCCGGCCGGTTCGACCGCACCGTCATGGTCAGCCCGCCGGACCGCACCGGCCGCGAGGCGATCCTGAAGATCCACACCCGCGACAAGCCGCTCGGCTCCGACGTCGACCTGGAGCAGGTCGCCAAGACCACCCCCGGCATGACCGGCGCCGAGCTCGCCAACCTCGCCAACGAGGCCGCGCTGCTCGCGGTCAAGCGCAAGGACGACGAGCTCTCCGCACGCGACTTCTCCGAGGCGCTGGAGAAGGTCCAGCTGGGCGCCGTCCGCACCCTCGTCATGCCGGACGCCGACCGGCTGCGCACGGCCTACCACGAGTCCGGCCACGCGCTGCTCGGCATGCTGCAGCCCGGGGCCGACCCGGTCCGCAAGATCACCATCGTCCCGCGCGGGCGCGCGCTGGGCGTCACGCTGTCGACGCCGGAGGCGGACCGCTACTCCTACACCGAGGAGTACCTGCGCGGCCGCATCATCGGCGCGCTGGGCGGGATGGCCGCGGAGCAGGTGGTCTACGGCGTGATCACGACGGGCGCGGAGAGCGATCTGGAGCAGGTCACCAACCTCGCCCGCGGCATGGCCGGCCGCTGGGGCATGAGCGAACGCGTCGGCCGCCTCACCGCGATCCCGGGCGACACCCAGGGCGCGTACGGCCTCGCGGCCGCGCCCAGCACCCTCGACGCCGTCGACGAGGAGGCCCGCCGCATCGTCTCGGAGTGCTACGACGAGGCCTGCCGCAAGCTGGTCGCCCACCGCGCCCAACTGGACGCTCTGGCGAACGCGCTGATGGAACACGAGACCTTGGACGAGGACGACGCCTACCGCATCGCCGGCATCCACCGGGACTGACCCCAGGGGGCGCCGGACAGGCCCTAGCGGACCCGTTCGGCGATGACGTAGCGGAAGACGTTCTCCATCCGCACCGACCCGTCCTCCCGCGTGCGGGGGAAGAGGGCTTCGCGGAGCTCCTTCTCCACCTGGCGTTCGCCCGCGAACTCCGCCGCGGTGTCGAACGCGCCCGTGGAGATCAGGCCGCGGAGCGCGCTGTCGAGGTCGGGGTAGGCGTAGGGGCAGCAGACCCGGCCGCCGCCGGCCACGCGGAGGCCGGCCGCGGTGATCAGCGACTCCACCGCGCCCGGCGCGGCCAGCGCGAAGACGTCGAAGCCGCCGTGGCGGTGGGCGACCTCCAGGACGGGCGCGCTCTCGCACCGTTCCTCCGGGCCCCAGACCGCGAGGGCGACGTGGCCGCCCCGGGTGGTCAGCGCGGCCGCGTCGCGCACCAGCGAGGCGGGATCCGCCGTGCAGGAGAGGTGCTCGAACGCGGTGACCAGCGAGTGGCTCGCCGTGTGCCCGGGGGAGAGCTCGCGGTAGATGTCCGACAGGACACGGAGCGCGCGGTCCTGCGCGATCTCCCGCAGCTCCGCCTCCGGCTCCAGGCCGGCGACCTCCGCGCCGCGCGCCGCGGCGAGCAGCAGGGCCAGGCCGCTGCGGCAGCCGAGGCCGAGGACCGAGGTGGCGGGCCCGACGTCCAGCCGGGTGTAGACGGCCTCGTAGAGGGGGACCAGCATCCGCTCCTGGATCTCCGCCCAGTCCCGCGCCCGCTGCCGAGCCCTCGTCCGAGTCGCGTGCGCAGAGACCATGTGACGGCTCCTCATCTCCGGCGGCCTGGCGTCTGCATCCAATCAAGCGCGCGAGCCGCCCGCCGTCCAGAGCCCGGACGGCACCCCTTGCCGGTGGTGCCGCCGTATCACGAGAGGGATCTGATTGGAGCCGGACCCTTTCCGCGCCGTACCATTCGCCCCATGGCAAAGGCTCCCATTCTCACCCCCCAGGCGGAGGACTTCCCGCGCTGGTACCAGGATCTGATCAACAAGGCCGAGCTGGCCGACAACGGTCCGGTGCGCGGCACCATGGTCATCCGACCGTACGCCTACGGGCTGTGGGAGCGGATGCAGTCGGAGATGGACGCGCGGATCAAGAAGACCGGCACGCAGAACGCGTACTTCCCGCTCTTCATCCCGCAGTCCTACCTGACCAAGGAGGCCGAGCACGTCGAGGGCTTCGCCCCCGAGCTGGCCGTGGTCACCCACGGCGGCGGCAAGGAGCTCGACGAGCCGGTCGTCGTCCGGCCCACCTCCGAGACGATCATCAACGAGTACTTCTCGAAGTGGGTCCAGAGCCACCGCGACCTGCCGCTGCTGATCAACCAGTGGGCCAACGTGGTCCGCTGGGAACTGCGCCCGCGCCTGTTCCTGCGCACCACGGAGTTCCTCTGGCAGGAGGGGCACACCGCCCACGCCACCTTCGAGGACGCCCGTGACTTCGCCGCGCTGATCCACCAGGACGTCTACGGCGACTTCATGCGCAACATCCTGGCCATCGACACCATCCCGGGCCGCAAGACGGTCAAGGAGCGGTTCGCGGGCGCCATCAACACCCTCACCCACGAGGCGATGATGGGCGACGGCAAGGCGCTGCAGATGTGCACCAGCCACGAGCTGGGCCAGAACTTCGCCAAGGCCTTCAACACCACCTACCTCAAGGGCGAGGGCGAGCGCGAGTTCGTCTGGCAGACCTCCTGGGGCTCCACCACCCGCATGGTCGGCGCGCTGATCATGTCGCACGGCGACGACAGCGGCCTGCGCGTCCCGCCGCGCCTCGCCGCCGTCCAGGCGGTCGTGCTGGCGATCAAGGGCGACGAGGCCGTGCTGGCCAAGGTCCGCGAGATCGGCGCGCAGCTGGAGGCCGCCGGCGTCCGCGTGGTCGTCGACGACAGGACCGACACCCCGTTCGGCCGCCGCGCGGTGGACTGGGAGCTCAAGGGCGTCCCGGTCCGCATCGAGGTCGGTCCGCGCGACCTGGAGAACGGCACCGCCATGCTGGTCCGGCGCATCGCCGGCGGCAAGGAGCCGGTCAGCGTGGACGCGCTGGCCGCGCTGGTGCCGGGCATCCTGGAGGAGGACCAGGCGCTGCTGCTGCAGCAGACGCGTGAGCGCCGCCTGGCCCGCACGGTCGACGTCACCTCCATCGAGGAGGCCGTCGAGGCCGCCGCGACGGGCTTCGCCCGGATCTCCTGGGCCGAGCTGGGCCCGGAGGGCGAGGCCAAGCTCGCCTCCGAGGGCGTCACGGTCCGCTGCCTGGTCGCCGAGGACGGCTCGGTGCCGGCCGAGGACGACCAGCCGGGCAATGTCGCGATCGTGGCCCGCGCCTACTGATCCTCCGCTGACCCTCCGCGTATCGGCTGCGTTCGCGCTCCGTCGATCGTCGTAGTCGGGCCGGTCCGTCGCTCTCGTGCGGGAGTGTGCGGGCCGGCCCGCCGCATTTGGTCAACTTGCTTTCCTTGAACGGAAGATGGCGAATTGTTGCGCGACCGCGTTCCGGTTGCGAGTAGGTGTGGCCCAGGTCACGAAAAAATAAAGCCTTCAACAATTTGCGATTCTGCGGAACATCCCGGGAACCTTCCTCGTTTGCGTTGCGTGAGCACGACACAACCTCTTGTTCTCGCCGCTGAGCTGGCCGTCGCCTGGAGCGACATCCAGCGCTTCCACTCCGACCTGCCGAACCTCGCAGCTCCGGAGTCGCTGATCGGGGAGTCCTCCTCGGCCTGCGGCACCGAGCTGGGCTTCGAGCGGCTGCTGCACGAGGCCGCACACGGCCTCGCCGCCGCGCGCGGCATCCGGGACACCTCCCGGGCCGGGCGCTACCACAACCGGCGCTTCCTGGCCCTGGCCGACGAGCTCGGCCTGGACCACAACGCCGATCCGCATCCGAGCTCCGGATTCTCCCTGGTCACCATGCGGCCGGAGACCCGCGAGCGCTATGCGGAAACGATTGATCGCCTGCAGCGCGCGCTCGGCGACCACGCGGCCGCGACCAGCGGCGTGGTGGACCGGTCGCGCACCTTCCGCGGTCCCGCCACGCGGCACGGCTCCTCCGGGGGCGGCGTCCGCGTCAAGGCGGTCTGCGGTTGCGGGCGCAATGTCCGGGTGGTCCCGTCCGTGCTGTCCCAGGCGCCCATCGTCTGCGGCAACTGCGGCGAGGCCTTCCAGATCTCCGAACCGCGCGCCCGCCGCTGATCGGCCCCGGCTGATCCGCTCTCGCTGATCCGCTCTGGCTGAACCGCCGAGCGGTCCGTGGCCCCGCCGGTCCGCGGCCCGCACTCGGCGAGGCGCCCCCTGACGTGCACCGGACGACCCATGAGCCGGTGCCGCTGTTCGGCATGCCCGGACGCAGACGCCCGCCGTCGACGCGTACCCGCTGGTCGGGCGGCGCCCGCCGATATGGCAGAATGGACAGCTGAGTACTCGGCAGCCGAGCAGGACCCCTCTCTCCTCCGGCTGACGTGTCCGTCGAGCAGCCAGCAGCCGCAACCCCACGTGGAATGCGCGGCTGCTCACCCACGTCAAAACCAGGAGAACCACTCCCGTGGCAGTCAAGATCAAGCTGAAGCGTCTCGGCAAGATTCGCTCCCCGCACTACCGCATCGTCGTCGCCGACTCGCGCACCAAGCGTGACGGTCGCGCGATCGAGGAGATCGGCATCTACCAGCCGACCTACGACCCCTCGATCATCGAGGTCGACAGCGACCGTGCGCAGTACTGGCTGGGTGTCGGCGCGCAGCCGACCGAGGCCGTGCTCGCCATCCTGAAGCTCACCGGCGACTGGCAGAAGTTCAAGGGCCTCGAGGCCCCGGCCCCGCTGAAGGTCCGCGAGCCGAAGATCACCGACTTCTCGCACCTCTTCGCCAAGGCCGTCGCCGGCTTCGAGGACTCGACGACCGGTGTCGCCATCACCCCGAAGGCGAAGAAGACGGAGAAGAAGGACGAGGCCGCTGCCGAGTCCGACGCTTCCGCCGAGGCCTGAGCATGCTGGAGGAAGCCCTCGAGCACCTGGTGAAGGGCATCGTCGAGAACCCGGACGACGTCCAGGTCCGCTCGCGTGAGCTCCGCCGGGGCCGGGTCCTGGAGGTGCGGGTGCACCCGGAGGACCTGGGCAAGGTCATCGGCCGCGGTGGGCGCACGGCACGTGCGCTCCGCACCGTGGTCACCGCCCTCGGCGGTCGCAGTGTCCGCGTCGACCTGGTCGACGTGGACAGCGCACGCTGACGGGCTGCTGAGAGGCACCTCTACGGACCGGCTGGGATCATTGGATCCCAGCCGGTCCTTGCTTTTCATGATGTCTGAAGGAGACACGGAACAGTGCAGCTGATCGTCGGCCGGATCGGCCGCGCCCACGGGATCAAGGGCGACGTCACCGTGGAGGTGCGCACCGACGAGCCCGAGCTGCGGCTCGGCCCCGGCGCGGTGCTGATGACCGACCCGAGCTCGGCCGGTCCGCTCACCGTCGCCTCCGGCAAGGTGCACAGCGGACGCCTGCTGCTGCGCTTCGAGGGAGTCAACGACCGCAACGGCGCCGAGGCGCTGCGCGGCACCATGCTGATCGCCGAGATCGACCCGGAGGACACCCCGGAGGACCCGGACGAGTACTACGACCACCAGCTGGTCGGTCTGGACGTGGTCCTCGCCGACGGCACCCTCGTCGGCGAGCTGACCGAGGTGCTGCACCTGCCGTACCAGGACCTGCTGACCGTCGTCCGCCCGGACGGCACCGAGGTGCTGGTGCCCTTCGTGAGCGAGATCGTCCCGGAGATCGACCTGGAGGCGCAGCGCGCCGTGATCACCCCGCCGCCGGGCCTGATCGACCCCGCCCAGGCCGTGGTCGCCTCCTCGCGTGACGAGGAGCCGGCGGCTGCGGACGAGAAGGACGAGAAGAGCGGCGGGGCCGACGCCTGATGCGCATCGACGTCGTCACGATCTTCCCCGAGTACCTCGCACCGCTCGACCTCTCCCTCGTCGGCAAGGCCCGTGCCCGCGGGCAGCTGGACGTGCGCCTGCACGAGCTGCGCGAGTTCACCCACGACATCCACCGCACCGTGGACGACACCCCCTACGGTGGCGGCCCCGGCATGGTGATGAAGCCGGAGCCGTGGTCGGCGGCGCTGGACGCGGTCGTCGCGTCCGGTCCCGGGGAGGGCGCGGTGCCGACCCTGGTCGTCCCGACGCCGAGCGGGCGGCCGTTCACCCAGGAGCTGGCCCAGCAGTTGGCCGCCGAACCGTGGCTGGCCTTCGCGCCGGCCCGGTACGAGGGCATCGACCGCCGGGTCATCGAGGACGCCGCCGACCGGATGCCGGTCGTCGAGGTCTCCATCGGCGACTACGTGCTGGCCGGCGGCGAGGTCGCGGTGCTGGTCATCGTCGAGGCCGTGGCCCGGCTGCTGCCCGGTGTGCTGGGCAACGCCGAGTCGCACCAGGACGACTCGTTCGCGCCCGGCAGGATGGCGGACCTGCTGGAGGGTCCCGTCTACACGAAGCCGGCCGAGTGGCGCGGCCGCGAGGTGCCCGAGGTGCTGCTCAGCGGTCACCACGGCAAGATCGCCCGCTGGCGCCGGGAGCGGGCCTTCGCCCGCACCCTCGCCCACCGTCCCGACCTGGTCGCCCGCTGGCGGCGCGAGGACATGGACAAGCACGACCTGAAGGCACTGGCGGATCTGGGCGTCTGGTGGGACGAGGCGAGCGGCCGTTTTCTTCGGACGGCCGATTTCTCCGAATGACCGGCGACATGGCAGAATGACCCCTTGCTGCCTGTCTCCGGCCGCCAGGACCGCCGCCTCTGCCTCAGGGGGGACGACGGGAACCGGAGAACACACAGCACTTCACCAGAGACTATTTTCCGCGGGCGGCCTGTGGTGCCTGTGATGGAGAGATCATGGCCAACCTGATCAGCGAGGTCGACTCCGCGTCGGTCCGTTCTGACATCCCGGCGTTCCGCGCCGGTGACACCGTGAACGTCCACGTTCGCGTCATCGAGGGCAACCGCTCCCGTATCCAGCAGTTCAAGGGTGTCGTCATCCGTCGCCAGGGTGCGGGCGTCCGCGAGACCTTCACGGTCCGCAAGGTCTCCTTCAACGTCGGTGTCGAGCGCACCTTCCCGGTGCACACCCCGATCGTCGAGAAGATCGAGGTCGTGACCCGCGGTTCCGTCCGTCGCGCCAAGCTGTACTACCTGCGCGACCTGCGCGGCAAGGCTGCGAAGATCAAGGAGAAGCGCGAGAGCTGAGCTCCCGCGCTCCCGAAGAGCACAGCGTTCACTTGCGGCACAGCCTGATGGCTTAGGCTGCTCCCGCCATGGAAACGCAGCAGCTTCCCGAGGACCGCGACAGCGCTCCGTCCCCCGTCGAAGACGAGGGGACAGCAGCGCCGTCGCGGTCCTTCGGCCTTCTCGGTGGGGTCGCCGCCCGGCGGGCCAAGGAGTTCCTCGCGCTGGTGGCCGTCTGCGTCCTGGTCGTGGTCGTGCTGAACCGTTTCGTCGTGCAGCCCTTCACCATCCCCTCCGGGTCGATGGAGAACGCGCTGGCGGTCGGCGACCGGGTGCTGGTCAACAAACTCTCCTACGACTTCGGCGGCACGCCCCAGCGCGGTGACGTCGTCGTCTTCGACGGCCGCGGCTCCTTCATCGACACCGCCACCCAGGCTGAGACACCTACTGGCAGCGACTTCTCCGGGAACGACTTCGTCAAGCGGGTCATCGGGGTGGGCGGCGACACCGTCAAGTGCTGCGACGCCCACGGCCGGATCACCGTCGACGGGGTCCCGCTCGACGAGAGTTCCTACCTCTATCCCGGCGCGGTGCCGTCCTCCTTCCCCTTCGCCGTGCAGGTGCCGGCCGGGGAGCTGTTCGTGCTCGGCGACAACCGGGCGGTCTCCGCCGACTCCCGGGCCCACCTCGGCGACCCGGGCGGTGGCTTCGTGCCGGTGAACCGGGTCATCGGGCGCGCGGAGTGGGTCATCGCCCCGGTGGGTCACTGGGGTTCGCTCGACCGCCCGCAGCTCTTCGCCGCGCTGGACCGCTCGATCGCGAGCGCGGAGGGCGGGTCGCGTGGGCACCAGGGGTAGACCCCGCAACGCGCACCCCGAGCCGGCCGCGTCCCTGGACGCCTCCCGGGCGGGACGGGGGCGCGCGGAACGGCGCCGCAGCGCGCAGCGCGCCAAGCGGCGCCGACAGCGCTCGCTGGTACGGGAGGTGCCGCTGGTCATCGTCGTCGCGCTGGTGATCACGCTGCTGCTGCAGACCTTTCTGGTCCAGGTCTTCTCGATCCCGTCGGGGTCGATGCAGAACACCATCGCGATCGGCGACCGGGTGGCCGTCGACAAGCTCTCGCCCTGGCTGGGCTGGACCCCGCAGCGCGGCGACATCGTCGTCTTCAACGACCCGAGCGACTGGCTGAAGAACGACCCGGTGCCGACCTCCGGGCCGGTGCTGGGCGCGGTCAAGAGCACCTTCACCTTCCTCGGCCTGCTGCCCTCCGACCGGGATCTGATCAAGCGCGTCATCGGCCTGCCCGGCGACACCGTCGCCTGCTGCGGCTCCGACGGGAGGATCACGGTCAACGGCCACGAGATCGACGAGCCCTACCTCTACGCCGGCAACCCGCCCTCGCGGATCCCGTTCAAGGTGACGGTGCCGGCGGGCGAGTTGTGGGTGATGGGTGACCACCGCGACATCTCGGCCGACTCCCGCTACCACATGACGGAGCCGGGAGGTGGTTTCGTGCCCGAGAAGGACGTGGTGGGACGGGCGGTGGCGATCGTCTGGCCGGTCTCGCGGTGGCAGACGCTGCCGAGCGGCCAGCAAAGTGTTCGTCAAGTTTCTTCGGCAGCGCCGCTCTCCCCGGTTCCTGCGGAACTCCCGATCGTTATGGGTGTGGTCGCGGCTGCGCCCGGGGTGAGGCGCGCACGCCGTACCCGCCGCGCGTGAGGTGTGGCGTGGGTGGGCCGGGTGGTAGGAGTTGCGTGGACGGGCGCCGTCCGTGCATCAGCTGAGGAGGCGACGTGGGGGACTTGGTGATCGGTGCCCGCGATGGTGTCGGCGAGCCCGAGGACTCCAGCGGCCGTACCGTAGGGTCCGTGGAGGACAAGTCACGCGGCGATTCCGCCGAGGAGAAGAGCGAGGCTGCGGAGAATATGGGCGACCAGGCGGGGAGTACGACGCCGAACCTCTCGGAGGAGCCGGCCCTCCACGGTAGTACGGGCCGCGGCGCGGGCTCGGGGGGCGGGGCGGACGACCTCGACGACCTCGGCACCTCCGGCCGGGGATCGAAGGCCAAGAAGCAGCGCTCCTTCTGGAAGGAGCTGCCGATCCTCGTCATCGTCGCGCTGGCGCTGGCGCTGCTGATCAAGACCTTCCTGGTGCAGGCCTTCTCGATCCCCTCCGGTTCCATGGAGAACACCCTCCAGATCGGCGACCGCGTCCTGGTCGACAAGCTGACACCGAACTTCGGCTCCAAGCCGTCGCGCGGCGAGGTCGTGGTCTTCCACGACCCGAGCGACTGGCTGGCCGGCGAGCCCGGCGAGCAGCCGAGCAGCAACGGCTTCGTCCGCGGCTTCCAGGACGTGCTGTCCTGGATCGGCCTGATGCCCTCGGTGAACGAGAAGGACCTGATCAAGCGGGTCATCGCGGTCGGCGGCGACACCATCAGCTGCAAGGGCACCGGCCCGGTCTACGTCAACGGCAAGGCGCTGAACGAGCCCTACCTCTACCCGGGCAGCACGCCGTGCGGCGACAAGAACATCCCCACATTCAAGGTCCCGGCCGACTCGATCTACGTGATGGGTGACCACCGCCAGGACTCGCTCGACTCGCGCTACCACGCGGACGAGCCGGGTGGCGGCTCCGTGCCGGACAGCAAGGTCATCGGGCGGGCGATCGTCGTGGCCTGGCCGATCTCGCACTGGAAGACCCTGCCGATCCCGGACACCTTCTCCCAGCCCGGCATCACCAACCAGGCCCTCGCCCTCTCCGCGAGCTACCCGAGCGTGGTGGGCCTGGCCGCCGCCGTGCCGATCACCTGGCTCAACCGCCGCCGCAAGCTGCGCCAGAAGTAGCACCGGAGGTAAGGACCCGACGCGGGCTCTTGCCGTCCAACCCTTGCGAGGGCCGTGGTACCGCCGAGTAATCTGCTCGGACGCGCCACGGCCCTCCGTCGTGTGCGCCCGGTGGCAGTGGCGAAGAGCGGAGCGGCACGGATGGCGGGACGGAAGCCCACGGCGGGCGCGGTGATCCAGGCCCTCGGCATAGGCATCGGCCTGTTGGCCATGATCGGCGGCTTTGCCTTCATCGCCGTCCAGTACCGGCCCTACGCGGTACCCACCGGCTCGATGGAGCCGACCGTCATGGCCGGTCAGACGGTGCTGGCCGAGCGGGCCTCGGGCGACGGCGTCGGCCGCGGCGACATCGTCGTCTTCAAGGACAGCGACTGGGGCAACACGGACCTGGTCAAGCGGGTCGTCGGCCTCGGCGGCGACCACGTGAAGTGCTGCGACGCGCAGGGCCGGGTCAGCGTGAACGGCACTCCGCTGACCGAGCCCTACCTCGACGAGAACCCGACCGTGGGCCGGGCGGGCCCAGCCGACCAGAGCTTCGACACGGTGGTCCCGGCCGGGCGGCTCTGGCTGCTGGGCGACAACCGCTCGGTCTCCGAGGACTCCCGCGCCCACCTGGACCAGCTCGGCGGCACCGTCCCCACCTCGGCGGTGGTCGCCCGGGTCGAGGGCGTGGTGTTCCCGGTGTCGGCCGTGCACACGATCGACCGCACCAGCGCCTTCGACGCCCTCCCCGGCGGCCGTCCCGCGAGCGACCACGGCCCCCTGGGCCTGGCCGCCTATGCGACCGTCGGCGGCGCGCTGCTGGTGTTGATCACCGCTGGTGCGGGTACGGTCGCAGGCATAGTGACCCGTCGGCGCACGCGCGAGACGTGAGCCGCGGTTCGGGGGCTGTGCGCACGGAAGGCGTGCGGACGGAAGGACGACGCATGGGGCCGAAGCGACGCAGGGCGGCGCGTGTCCTGCTGCTGGATCCGCGGGACCGGATTCTGCTGCTGCACGGCTTCGACCCGGAGCAGCCCGGCCGCCAGTGGTGGTTCACCCCTGGCGGGGGCGTCGAGGAGGGAGAGGACCTCGCGGACGCGGCGCACCGCGAGATAGCGGAGGAGACCGGCATCCGCGACGCCCGGTTGGGCGAGCTGCTGGCCACCCGGGCGACGGAGTTCCAGTTCGACGGTCGTAGGTACGCCCAGGACGAGTGGTACTTCCTGGCCAGGACCGAGACCGTCGAGACCGACGTCTCGGGCCAGACGGAGCTGGAACGGCGCAGCACGGACGGGCTGCGCTGGTGGACGCTGCAGGAACTGAGGACCACCCGCGAGACGATCTATCCGAACGCACTGGCGAAGCTCCTCGGCCAGGTCCTGCGGGATGGCCCACCGGCCCGCCCGGTCAGGCTCTCCGGGCCGCGCCTGTGGTCCACAATGGTTGGACGTACGCACAGCTGAGGGGAACGTAGGGATGAGTGCCGAGGATCTCGAGAAGTACGAGACCGAGATGGAGCTCAAGCTCTACCGGGAGTACCGGGACGTCGTCGGTCTGTTCAAGTACGTCATCGAGACCGAGCGCCGCTTCTACCTGACCAACGACTACGAGCTCAAGGTCCACTCGCTCCAGGGCGAGGTGTTCTTCGAGGTCACGATGGCGGACGCGTGGGTCTGGGACATGTACCGCCCGGCTCGTTTCGTCCGGCAGGTACGGGTGCTCACCTTCAAGGACGTGAACGTGGAGGAGCTCGCCAAGAGCGATCTCGAGCTCCCGCAGGACGATGCGGGCTTCGGTGGCGGAGGACACTGACCCCACCGTGAGTCCCTCCGGCGGGTGAGCGGGTTTTCCACACCCCCGGGTTGTCCACAGGCCTGCTGAGGCCGTTGGAATCGCGCTCCGCGCAGCGGAAGGCTGCTGCGCGGAGGTGATCCCCGATGACCGCACGTACCCAGGCCCTCGGCGCCTACGGAGAGCGCGCCGCCGTCCGCCACCTGGAGTCCGCCGGGCTGCGCATCCTCGACCGGAACTGGCGCTGCCGCGCGGGCGAGCTCGACATCGTCGCCCTGGATCCGCTGGCCGACGGCACGGTCCTGGCCGTCTGCGAGGTGAAGACCCGCACCGAGGACGGCGCGCAGAGCCCGACCGAGGCCATCGACGGCACCAAGGCGAGCCGGCTCGCGGGCCTCGCGGAGCGCTGGCTCGCCGAGCGCTGGTCCGGGCCGCCGCCCCCGGGTGGGGTCCGGATCGACCTGCTGAGCGTCGTGCACGGCCGCCGGGGCCCGGCCCGGGTGACGCACCTGCGCGGGGCGGTGGCCTGAGATGGCCTTCGCCCGCACCGGCTCCGTGGCGCTCCTCGGCGTGGACGGCGTCGTGGTCGAGGTCCAGGCGGACATCGAGCCGGGGCTGGCCACGTTCACCATCGTCGGGCTGCCGGACAAGGCGATCAACGAGTCCCGGGACCGGGTGCGCGCCGCCGTCGTCAACAGCGGCGAGAAGTGGCCGCTGCGCAAGCTCACCGTCGGGCTCTCCCCGGCCTCCGTGCCCAAGTCCGGCTCCGGCTTCGACCTGGCCATCGCCTGCGCGGTGCTGGCCGCGTCCGAGCGGCTGAAGCCAGAGTCGATCGAGCGGCTGCTGCTCGTCGGCGAGCTCGGCCTGGACGGCCGCGCCCGGCCCGTGCGCGGCGTGCTGCCGGCGGTGCTGGCCGCCGTCGACGCCGGGTACGCCAAGGTGGCCGTCGCCCAGGCGACCGCGGCCGAGGCGGCGCTGGTGCCCGGCATCGAGGTGCTCCCGGTCCGCTCGCTGCGCCAGCTGATCGCGCTGCTGTGCGGCGAGCCGGAGCCCGAGGAGCCACCGGAGCAGCTCTTCGCCTGCGGCCCCGATCCGGCTCTGGCGGGCCTGTCGTTGCCGGGTGTCGGCATGGGCGTCCGCCACGCGGACGCCGCCGAGGGCTGGCGCAAGGACCTCGCCGACGTGGCCGGCCAGTTCGAGGCGCGCCGCGCCCTGGAGCTGGCCGCCGCGGGCGGACACCATCTCTTCCTCAAGGGCCCGCCCGGCGCGGGCAAGACCATGCTGGCCGAGCGGCTGACCGGCGTCCTTCCGCCGCTGGGCCAGCAGGAGGCACTCGAGGTCACCGCGATCCACTCCATCGCCGGTCTGCTCCCGGCCGGCCGCCCGCTGGTGCGGAACCCGCCCTACTGCGCCCCGCACCACAGCACGACGATGCCCGCAATCGTCGGCGGCGGCAGCGGCCTGCCCCGGCCCGGCGCGGCGTCCCTCGCCCATCGGGGTGTCCTCTTCCTCGACGAGGCACCCGAGTTCAGCGCCCGCGTGCTCGACGCGCTGCGCCAGCCGCTGGAGGCGGGAGAGGTCCTCGTGGCCCGCTCGGCGGGCTCGCTCCGCCTCCCGGCCCGGTTCCTGCTGCTGCTTGCGGCCAACCCCTGTCCGTGCGGCCGCTGGTCGCGTCGGGGGGACGCGTGCGAGTGCACGCCGACGATGGTGACGCGCTATCAGTCCCGGCTGAGCGGCCCGCTGCTGGACCGGGTGGACCTGCGCGTCGAGGTCGACGCGGTGAGCCGCACCGCGCTGCTGCGGCAGCGCGACGCGCCCGCCGAGTCCACCGCCGTGGTCGCCGCCCGCGTCCTCGCCGCGCGGGAACGCGCCGCCGCCCGCTACGCGGACACCCCGTGGCGCCTCAACGGCGAGGTGCCCGGCCACGAGCTGCGCACCCGCTACCCCCTCGGCCCCGAGGCGCTGCGCGACGCGGAACGTGAGATGGAACGCGGCTTCCTCACCGCCCGCGGCCTCGACCGCGTCCTCCGCGTCGCCTGGACCGCTGCCGACCTCGCCGGCTCCGACCGCCCCCAGCGCGACCATGTCCAGGCCGCCCTCTCCCTCCGCGGCACCGCCTTCCGCGCGACCGCGCCGCCCGACCCCTGTTTCTGACCCCGACCAGTTCCCCCCAAGACCGGCCCCGTGCCGCGCCTCGTCCAGAAGCGACGCCCGGCACGGGGCCGGTCTTGGGG
>NZ_QKYN01000278.1 GCF_003258295.1 Streptacidiphilus pinicola
CCCTGACCCTGCGCCCCTGGCACGAATCCGACACCCCCGCGATCGTCGCCGCCCACCGCGACGACGCGATGCGCCGCTGGCTCACGCACCCCATTGCAGAAGAGGACCAGGCCCGCGCCTGGCTCACCGACCTCAACACCCACTGCGCGAACGGCACCCTGCTCAGCTGGGCCGTCGAACAAGAAGGCACCGTCGTCGGCCACTTCACCATCAAAGCCGCCAACCCACCCGAGACCCTCGCCACCGGCGTCGGCTACTGGACTACCGCCGCAGCCCGCGGCAACGGCATCGCCTCACGCTGCGTCGACGCCGCCACCACCTGGCTCTTCGGCGACCAGGACCTCATGCCCGCCGACGAGATCGAACTCCTCCACACCGTCGGCAACGAAGGCTCCTGCCGCGTCGCCCAGAAGTGCGGCTACACCCTGGACTCCGTCCTCCCGTCCCACCCCCCGCAGTTCCCGCACCAGGGCCACCGTCACCTGCGCAAGCGACCCAGCACCGCCGCATAAGCACACGCCCCCGGGGGGACGTGTCACGCGCAATCTATGTAGTAGACGCAATTAGATTGCGTCTACTATATAGATTGCGCGCCTGCTCAGCCGCCGGCGAACCACCTGGTCAGCCAGCCCTGCCACCGCCAGCCCCGGCTCCATCCACGCCGGCCGCGTCCACCCGGCCTTGTCCTCCCACATCAGCCGACCCCAAGGCCCCCAGACGCCCGCGGATCCCAACTTCCCGCCACCCCGCCACCGCGCCGATCTCACGGCGCCCGGAGCTCAGCAGGAAAGCCGGTCCAACGCAGCGCCTCCGGGAGATGACTCATGTCGTTGTAGACCAGCACACTCGCCGCCCGCCCCGGCGCATAACGGATCACCGTGAGCGCCGCATTCGCATGATTGAAGCCCACCCAACGCCACGCAGGCGCACCCATCGCCGCCCGCACCAGCCACGCGATGAGAAACGCATGCGTGACCACCAGGTCGTAACGAGGCGCATTCCCCTCCACAACCGGCCCGGTGAAATCCGCTACCGCACGCCGAGCCAGTTCCGCACCACGCGCACGCTCCCCGGCCGTCAACGAAGCAAACCGCGCCACCAAGGCGTCAGCCGTCTCCGCAGGAAGCTCCTCCCGCTCCGGAACGTACGGAACGTAATCACCCGCAGCCTCCGACTCGCACAGCGGCAACCCACCCAACTGCCCCGCCACCAACCGAGCCGTCTGCGCCGCACGAGGCAACGGACCATGGTGAACCGACGCCAAAGGCACCCCCCGCAGCCGCCTGCCCAACCACTGTGCCTGCCGCCGCCCAGCCCCCGTCAGCCCACCCTCCTCGGACATCGCCTGACCATGACGCACGAGACAGAGATACCGATCTTGCATGCCCTCGTGGACGCCACCCCACCGGCCCCCGGTTCCTGACCCCACCTCACACCAGCGC
>NZ_QKYN01000156.1 GCF_003258295.1 Streptacidiphilus pinicola
CGAGGGCGGGGTGAGCCGGGCACGCCCTGGCCCGCAGCGCGTCCAGGTCCGCGATCAACGTCAGATGCGGCCGCTGCCCGCCCGTCACCGGCAACGCCCCACACCCGAGCGCGAGATCGGTGACCACGCCCAGCGCGTCACCCATCCGCTCCGCATGCGTCCGCGACTCCCCCTCGACCGGAGTGCCCATCGCCGCCTCCAACGCGGTACGCAGCTTCTCCCCCACCAGCGGCGACAACTCCCCCGACACCACCCAGAACGGATCCGACGTCGTCCCGGTCTGCGACAGCCTCACCCACGACTGGAACGGCCTCGCCGCCCGCCCGCCGCCCACACCCTCGCCGTCACGCTCGGGAACCAGATGGGCATGCAACTGCCGGGCGGCCTGGCGCACCTGGACCAGATGCAGCCGCGGCGCGTGCTCCACCATCAACACGGCGGCCTCCGCCCGCGCCCGCGGATCATCGACCGGCGCGAGCTCGCGCGCGAGCACCTCCCCCTGATCCGCCGACAACACCCCCGCCGCCTGCGCATCACGCACCACCGGCAACCGGTCCAACTCCCGCGCCAACACCACCAACCGATTCGCCCGCCCCTGGGACATCTGCGCATGCGTACGCAGGAAACCCTTCGTCGAACTCGACCGCACCGCCAACGCCCCACCCATACGGTCGAACACCGCCAACCGACGCAACTTCTCCGCCGCCAGCCGCTCCTCCAACCGCTCCAACGCCAACAACTGCTCCGCCTGAAAATGCGGACCCGCAGCCATCAACGCCTCATCACCCTCACCGGCCAACCCAGCCAACAAGGCATGCACCACCGACGGCAACGTCCGCAACACATCAACAACAGAAGCAGCAGCAGAAGCAGCAGGAGAAGACGAAGAAGGGGAGGAGGAAAGAGAGCGGGATGACTGGCGAGAGGAAACCGGGGTCAGCGGATCAGCCAGAAAAGCATCCCCGAGCGAGGCAAAACCCCCACCCATGGACGCCTCTCCGCCTTCACAACCGCCCCCGAACATCGAGGCGTCCATAGAACAAGTTTGACACCCCGCCACACCCCTCCACCATGGCCCACCTGGGCTATCTTCCGTCCACGAAGGAGTTAGTCATTCTGTTCGAATTCGCGGATTCGGCATGACCCCCAGTCAGCCGACCTTGTCCTCAGCCTCCGGCGGTACCTCGATGCCGTTCTCGCGGGCCTGGCGCAGGGCTTCCTCCAGCTCGTCCAGAGCCTGGGAGAGGCCGCCCGGATTCTGCGCCGAGACCGCCTCGGCGAGCGCGGCGCGCGCGTCGGCGACCCGCTTGAGCAGCAGCTGATCGTTCTGGTCCACCGCGACCTCCTCGGACTCTCCCTGGAAGCCCCCCAGTCACCATCCCAGGGGTTGAACGTTTCTTCAATTCGCACGCCCACCCCCGCGCACCCCTGATCGTGCCCCGCTGACCCTCCTTGACACCGCTCCGGCCCCGATGGACGATCGACCGAACATTCGGTTGGCAAGCGCACACAGCAGGAGGCCGACGGTGCCCGTCCCCATCCCCTCTCCCTCGGCCGATCTCCTGGACGCGGGCGAGCGCCTCACGCCGGACGAACTGCGCGCGCACCAGCTCACCGCACTCCAGTGGACGCTGCACCACGCCTACGACAACGTCGAGCTCTACCGGCGCAAGTTCGACGCGGCGGGGGTGCATCCGAATGACTGCCGGAGCCTCGCCGACCTGGAGCGCTTCCCGTTCACCACCAAGGCGGACCTGCGCGAGTGCTATCCGTTCGGGATGTTCGCCGTCCCGATGGACCAGGTGCGCCGGATCCACGCGTCCAGCGGGACGACGGGGCGGCCGACCGTGGTCGGGTACACCGAGGCCGACCTGGACATGTGGGCGGACGTCGTGGCCCGGTCGATCCGGGCGGCCGGGGGCCGGCCGGGGTACAAGGTGCACGTCTCGTACGGGTACGGGCTGTTCACCGGAGGGCTGGGGGCGCACTACGGGGCGGAGCGGGCCGGCTGCACGGTGATCCCCGCGTCGGGCGGGATGACGGCGCGGCAGGTGCAGATCATCCAGGACTTCCAGCCCGAGATCATCATGGTTACGCCCTCGTACATGCTGACGCTGCTCGACGAGTTCGAGAAGCAGGGGATCGACCCGCGCAGCACCTCCCTCCGGATCGGGATCTTCGGGGCAGAGCCGTGGACGGAGGCGATGCGTCGGGAGATCGAGGAGCGCCTCGACATCCACGCCGTCGACATCTACGGGCTCTCGGAGGTGATCGGGCCGGGTGTGGCACAGGAGTGCGTGGAGACCAAGGACGGGCTGCACATCTGGGAGGACCACTTCTACCCGGAGATCGTGGATCCGGTGACGGACGAGCTGATGGCGCCCGGCGAGAGCGGCGAGCTGGTGTTCACCTCGCTGACCAAGCAGGCGATGCCGGTGATCCGCTACCGGACACGGGACCTGACCAGGCTGTTGCCGGGCACGGCGCGGCCGGCCTTCCGGCGGATGGAGAAGGTCACCGGCCGGTGCGACGACATGATCATCCTGCGCGGGGTGAACGTCTTCCCGACCCAGATCGAGGAGATCGTGCTGGGCACGCCCGCCGTCGCGCCCCACTTCCAGCTGCGGCTGTCGCGGAGCGGGCGGTTGGACCGGATGGCGGTCGAGGTGGAGGCGCGGCCGGGCGCGACGGCGGCGGAGCGGGAGGCGGCCGCGGCGCAGATCGCACGTGGGGTGAAGGACGGGGTGGGGATCAGCGTCGAGGTGACGGTGGTGGACCCGGAGACGCTGGAGCGCTCGGTCGGCAAGATCCGCCGGGTGGTGGACCTGCGGGAGAAGTGACACGCGGCGGGGACACGCGGCAGGGACGCGCTGCGCGGACGCGCGACAGGGACTCGGACGCGGAGAAGCAGCCGGGGCGACTCGGCGGACCCGCTTGTTACCCCGGACCCTCTTGTTACTGACGAGTCAACTCCATAGCATCGGGACTGTGACACCATCCGTGTCACACTCGTCATGGCCACGACGTGGAGGCCCGATGCCCGCGAAGCCCGAGAGCAAGCCGAGCACGACGCACGTGCCCACGCCCGGCCGCGGGCCGCTCGCCGGGGTGCGGGTACTGGAGATCGCCGGGCTCGGGCCGGGGCCGTTCGCGGCGATGCTGCTGGCCGACCTCGGCGCGGACGTGGTGCGGCTGGACCGGCCGGGCGGATCGGCGCTCAGCGGTGATCCGGCGCTGGACGTGACCAACCGGAGCAAGCGCAGCGTCGTGCTGGACCTCAAGACGCCCGAGGGTGTCGCCCGCACACTGGACCTGGCCGCCCGCGCGGACCTGCTGATCGAAGGCTTCCGGCCGGGCGTCACCGAGCGGCTCGGCATCGGGCCGGCCGAGTGCCTGGCGCGTAACCCGGCGCTGGTCTACGGGCGGATCACCGGCTGGGGGCAGGACGGGCCGCTGGCGCAGGCGGCAGGACACGACATCGGCTACATCGCCACGGCCGGGGTGCTCGGCCTGGTGGGGCCCAAGGACGGGCCGCCGTCGATCCCGGTCAACCTCCTCGGCGACTACGCGGGAGGCTCGCTCTACCTGGTCGTCGGACTGCTGGCGGCGCTGCACCATGCCCGCGCGACCGGCGCGGGGCAGGTCGTGGACGCGGCGATCGTGGACGGCTCGGCGCACCTGACCTCCGTACTGTGGGGGTTCATGGCAGGCGGACGTTGGCACGACCAGCGCGGCGTCAACATCATCGACGGCGGCGCGCCCTTCTACGCCGTCTACGAGACCGCCGACGGCCGGCACATGGCGGTGGGGGCGCTGGAGCCGCAGTTCTTCGCCGAGTTCGTCAAGTTGCTGGACCTGCCCCCGGACGCGCCGGGCCAGCGTGACCTGGGCCGATGGGACGAGCTGCGCACGCTGATCGCGGCGCGCTTCGCGACGCGGACCCAGGCGGAGTGGACGGAGGTGTTCGAGGGTACGGACGCCTGTGTGGCGCCCGTACTGACGCTGCACGAGGCCGCGGACCACCCCCACCTGCGGGCCCGCGCGAGTTACGCCCACCACGCAGGCCACAGCGCCCAGAGCGCACGAAACACCGGGAGCAGCCAGGGCACCGGTGACCCCGTGCTCCAACCGAGCCCCGCGCCGCGCTTCTCGGCGACCCCGAACCCGGCGCCACGCCCGCCCGCGCTCCCGGACGCCGAACGCGCCGCCGTCGCCGCCGACTGGGACGTGCCGTCCCTCCTGGACACGACGCCCACCCAGTCC
>NZ_QKYN01000021.1:0-514 GCF_003258295.1 Streptacidiphilus pinicola
TCCCGCCCCGGTCCCCCTCCACCGCTGACCGCCCCTCCCGCGCGGTGTCGCTCCGGCCCGGAGGGGCGGTCAGCGGTGGAGGGGGACCGGGGCGGGAAGGGGGGCGGCCGGGAGCGGCTCGGCCGGTTCGGAGTCGCGGGGCACGTCGCGGGCGGCGCGGACGCAGGCCCAGAGCAGGGTGGAGGAGCCCGGGAGCCAGGGCTCGTTGCCGTCCGGCGCGACGATCCAGCGGCCCTGGCCCTCGGGCGCGTCCAGTGGCCGCTGCAGCGGCGGCACGGTGATCGCGTCGCCGAGGCCGTGACAGAGCAGCGGCGGGACGTTGCGCGCCCACTCCTCCCAGACCAGCAGCGGGCGCCGCCCAGGGGCGGGCCTCCCACAGTGCCCGCATGCTCCGCGGATACTCGCTGGCGGAGGCGAGCCAGGCCTCACCGGCCACTGTCACGTACTCGACGGAGTCGTAGGTCCACATGTCCACACTCAAGCTGTACCGAGTGCGCACTTTGCCGGGCTTGGG
>NZ_QKYN01000021.1:567-78922 GCF_003258295.1 Streptacidiphilus pinicola
CGCTTTGGCATATGCCAAAGCGCGCGGGGCGCCCGCCTCAGTCCACCGGCCGACGCTGCTGCAGGCTGCGGCCGTATTCGACCATCTTCGCGGCATAGTCGGGCGTCCAGTCCGCCGACTCGGCGATCTGCTCCAGGCTCAGGTTGTCGAACCGCCGAGTGTCCGCGAGCTGGGCCGCGGCCAGCGCCTGGAAGTCGCTCGCCCGCTCGGCGGCGGCGCGGAACGCGAGGGTCAGCTCAGTCGCCCGCGCGAGCAGCTCGCGGGGGTCCTCGATCGACTCCAGATCGAAGAAGTGCTCCGCCTCCGGCTCCGCGAGACCCGGCTCGAAGAGCAGCGGCGCGGGCCGAAGCCGCCGCTGCGGCGCGGGATCGACCGGGGAGTCGGACATCGGGAACCTCCTGGAGCGACGAGGGGGACAGGTGCGTGCCGACACTCCATTGTCCGGCCACGCCAACGCGTGAGGAACAGGGCCTTGCGCTGTGCGTATTCCCGGGCGGCCGGGCGGCGGCCCGGGCGAGCGGCCGGCGCGGCCCTCATCCGACCGGCACCCGGTGCCGCCGCAGGTGCTCCAGCACGGCGTGGTTGGCCTCCCAGCCGTCCGGGAACTTGGAGACCACGCCGAGCTGGACCGGCTCCGTGGCGGGGTGGGCGTCGAGCAGCTCCGGGATGCCGGCGCGGGTCACGACGACGCACGCGTGCCGGTGCCGGGAGGCGAGCACGCACAGGCGACCGGTCTCCAGATGGAACGCCGTCGCGTCCGGGCGCCCGGACAGCGGGTGGAGCACCACCGTGACGTCGTACTCCCGGCCCTGCAGACGGTTCGCGGTGTCGACGGTGACGCCCGTGACACCCAGCGCGGCCAGCGCCGCGCGGACCGCCGCGGCCTGGTCCCGGTGCGCGGTGCCCACGGCGATCCGCTCCGCGTCGACGGGCGCCGTGCCGCGCTCGGAACGGGCCTCGCCGCCCCGGGCCAGCAGCCGGGCGACCACCGCGGCGACCGCGGCCACCGCCTCCGGATCGGTGCGCACGGTCAGCCGCGCGGGCAGCTCCAGCAGCCCCCAGCCGGACTCCGCCGCCACGTCCAGCACCTCGTCCGCCGCGCGCGCCAGGCCCGGCGCGAGGCCGGCGGGTGGGGGAGGCGTCGCGGGGCCCAACCCCAGCAGCCGGTCACCCGACTCCGTGCCCGCGCGGAACGGGGTGAAGGGGTAGAACGCGTCGGAGATCAGCGGCGCGGCCGAGGCGGGCAGGCGCCAGGAGACCGGCAGCCGGTGCGGCACGATCCCCGGGTTGTGGGCGAGCAGCGTCACGACCGCGCTCTGCGACGGATCGTGGTGCAGGCCGGCCCAGTCGTCCGTGCCGACGATGCTGAACGGGTCCAACTGGCCCGGGTCGCCGACGAACAGCGCACGCTCGAAGAGCCGGGCCACAGCCAGCAGCGCGTCCGAGCGCATCTGGTACGCCTCGTCGACGATGGCGTGGTGCCACGGGTCGGTGTCCCTGACCCACTGCCACTTGGCCGCCGTGGCCACCACGACCGGCAGTTCGCGCAGGTCCGCCGCCTTGGTGGAGGCGACCACGCCCGCGTGCCGCGTCGCGATCTCGGACGGCAGCGCGTCACTGCCGTGCAGTCGGCCCACGGCCAGCCCGGCATCGGCCTGGGCCAGCCGGTCCACCAGGTCGTCGACCTGGCTGTTGGTCTGCGCGACGATCATCAACCGCTCGCCGGTGGCGACCAGTTCGCGCGCGGCCCGCACGACCAGCGTCGACTTTCCGGCGCCGGGGGGCGAGTCGACGACCGTGCCGCGCTCGCCGCCGTGCAGCGCGGAGGCGAGGATCGCGGCGACGGCGGCGTCGGCCTGCTCGCCGGGCGTCGGGGCCGCGGCGGGGGAGGGGTGCGTGCTCACTGGGGCGGCCCCCCGTGGGTCCAGGGCGTGTCCTCGGGATCGGGCAGCGGAGCGGACTGACGGGCCGACAACTCGAACAGGGTGAAGCAGACCTGCTCGCCCTGCTCCGGCACCGAGCCCGGCTCCGGCTCCTTCTTGCGACCCATGCCGCTGAGCAGACGGAGCGTCAGCAGGCCCGCCTCCGCGTCGAGCCACGCCAGCTCGGCCCGCTGCGTCGACGGCCCGCCCGCGCGGTGCACCTCCCCGCCCGGGTCGAGATGCGGTCGGTCCTCCGTGCGAACGGTGACCAGCGGGCGCGGCTTCGGGCTGCGCCCGCTCGTGTCGTAGTCGGGCTGCACCTCCACGACCTCCCCCGCGAACGCCTGACCGGCGAGCCGGTGCTCGGCCATGGCCAGCGGGTCGTCCAGAGCCTCCTCCAGATCCACGCGGACCTGCTCGCGCTCGCGCTGCGCGAGCTTGCGCGCGGCCGTGACCGCGTCGTCGTGCAGCGGCTGTGGCGGCTCGCCCGCGGCGACGCGGTCCCGGTGGCCGGTGTAAGACCAGCGGTCGCCCTCCCAGCGCTCCACGACGTGGGCGGCGGGCGGGAGTTCACGCAGCAGGTCGATGCCCTGCCAGACCTGGTGCCAGACCGGGAGCAGCACCGACCTCAGCAGCGCCTCGATCTCCTCGGCGCGCGCCCGCGTCAGCGGCTCGTCCTGCGCGGAGCGGGCCGCGTCGTAGCGGGTGACGGCCGGGGCGAGCAGCAGGCTGTCGAAATCCGGATCGGTGGCCGGACCGGCCGGCGGCACCAGCAACTGGCCGCGCTCGTCCCTGCCGTTCTCGGCGCGCGACGCGGCCTGCTCGCCGCGCGAGCCCTCCGGCGGGGCGATCCACGCCAGCAGCGCGCCCAGGTGCGCGTCCTCCAGGGAGCTCTGGCCGGTGGCCCAGTGGCGCGCGAGCGTGCTGGTCAGCGGCAGCAGCATCGACGATCCCGGCACGTTCGCCCGCTCGGACAGATGCGTCAGCCAGCGGCCGAGCAGCGGCACCCGCGCGGGCGCCGGATAGGGGCCGGGATCGGGATCCTCGGCCGTGCGCCGGAAGCGCGTCGAGCGACCGAACAGCCCCAGCAGCTCCACCCCGCCCGGGTTCGGCACGATCAACTGCGGCGCGTCCGCGCAGAGCTCGCGCACCTCGACGGTCTTCTCGCCCGACTCCGGATCCTTGACGTTCCGTTCGAGCAGCTCCACGTCGCCGCCGAAGCTCTCCAGATAGGGGAGCAACTCGTCGCCGAGCCGGGCCAGGAAGGCGAACCGCAGGTCGCGGTCGAGCGGCTGCGGAACGGTGAGCAGCCGCGGGTGTTCGCGGTCGGAGCCGAGCAGCATCGCCAGCGGCGCCCCCGTCTCGCCTGCCGCCGCGAGCGGCACCAGCGCGAACGGCCGCTCGGAGACGTGCCGGTGACGCACCGTCGCGAGCGGCTGGGCGACGCCCGCGCGGACCGCCTCCAGCCGCGCCAGGGTGGTGAGCAGGCTCATCGCGCGAGCGCCTCCTCGCGCAGCCGGGCGGCGCGCGCCAGCGCCTCGCCCTCGCCGGTCGCGGCCAGCGCGGCCTCGACGGTGGTCAGGCTGCCCAACTCGCCGCGCACCCCTCGCCCGAGCGTCTCCACCGCGCCCGCGGCCCGGGCCTGCGTCCGACAGTGGAAGGACAGCTCGCACGCCGCCAGGCAGTCCGGCGTGTACGCGTGCGCGAGCGCGTCCACCGCCTCCGGCGCCTCGTCCAGCCGCGCCGTCTCCGGCAGCGCGGCCAGCAGCGTCTCGATCCGCGTCATCCGCACCAACTGCCGCCGCGTCACCGCGAGCTGCTTCCGCAGATCCAACGGCGCGGCGACGGCGACGTTCGAGAAGTCCCGCGGACAGACCAGCAGCCCCGTGGTCCGCACCGCCCCGGCAAGCCCCTCGGGCTCGACGTAGGGCGAGCCGGGCTTCCCGGCGCCGGAAGCGCCGGCGGGCCTGACCGCGCTTGGGGCCGCTGCGTCCAGCGCGGACGCCGTGGCGCGCAGCGCCAGGACGTAGACGGCGGCCTGGCGGGCGGCGGCGCCGACCTTGGTGGGGTCGGCGCTGCCGTCGAGGATCGGGAAGGACTTGATCTCCACGACCGTCCAGCGCCCGTCCGGGCCGACCACGATGGCGTCGGGCTCCAGGGAGACCGAGGAGCCCGCGACGTCGAGGCGCAGCAGGGGGCGGTCCAGCAGCGTCCAGGCCCGGCCCGCCGAAGCGGCGGCCGCGGCCTCGGACAGGGCCACCCGGGTCCGCGCCGCGCGCACCGCGGGGCCCTCGGACGGGAGCAGGTCCGGCACCTCGACCGGGGTCTGCGCCGACGCCTCGGGCAGCAGCTCCGACCGGAGCAGCGCGACCAGCTCCGCGCACCGGTCGGCACGCAGCCGCCGTTCGAAGACGAGACCGCGGGTGATCGCGAACGGCGACTGGCCGAACGCGGCGGGACTGCCCAACCGGGCTGCCAGGGACGCCTTGTCGACGCCCGCGGCGTCGAGCACGGCGCGCCGGTCGCACCCCGGATTGGCCGCGAGCGCGGCCAGCGCCCGGGCGTCCATGCTGCGCGCGGCGGCGTCCCCGCGCAGCGCGGCGAGTCGCGCTTCGAGGGGGGTGAGGGGCTGATCGACCCGAGGATGCGTGCTGTGGTTCATGGTGCCCGCCAGTGTTGCACCTGCTACTGACATCCGTCCCGAAACCCCGTCCCACCCGGGCCGCGTGGAGAACGCTCCCGAGGCGACCGGGTCGTCCAGTCCGCGGTGGTGAGGCCGTCGGCGCGGGTCGTGCGGAGGGCGCTGCGGTCCCAGAGGCGTAGGGCCGGGCCGGTCAGGGCGCGGCCCAGGAGGATCACGCCCACCCCGGCCAGCACGTCCAGCAGGTAGTGGTTGCCGGTGCCCATCACCACCAGCGCGATGATCACCGGGTAGAGCGCGCCGAGCGCCCGCACCGTCGTGTCCCGTGCGTGGGTGACCAGCATCAGGCCGCACCACAGGGCCCAGCCCACGTGCAGGCTCGGCATCGCCGCGAACTCGTTGGTCATCGAGCCCAGCCCGTTCGGCACGCTCGCGCTGCCGCCCCACCAGCCGACCGCGGCGTGCTGGGCCATGGTGTCCGTGAACCCGAACGCCGTCGGCAGCAGGCGCGGCGGCGCCGCCGGGAAGAGCACGAAGCCGACAAGGGCCAGCACCGTCGAGATCCCGAGCCAGGTCCGGGCGCGGCGGTAGACGTCACGGTGGTGGCGCCAGAGCCAGATCAGGACCGCGGGCGTGACGACGTAGTGCAGGGACGCGTAGGCGAAGTCGGCCGGTATGCCGAGCCAGCGGTGGCTGGTGAAGTCCGCGTTCAGCCGGCGCTCGGGGTCCAGGTGCAGCCACTGCTCGACGTCGACGAGGCGCGCGGCGTCCCGCTGCGCCCGCTGCACGCCGCCGCGCACGAGCAGCCGGCTGCCGTCGTAGGCGAAGTAGACGACCGCGACCAGCAGCACCTCCCGCAGCCACGTCGTCCCCCGCGCCGGGCTGGTGGGGGTGGCAGGTGTGGACATGGCTGGGCTCCGCGCGGGTCTGGCCTGTCCGAGGAGCGGACAGGAAGAACGTACACGCTACCGTACGCTGTACGTTAGACCGACGGACAACCGCCCCTCCGAGCCTCCGGGGACAATCAAGGTGGCCCTTACCAGGCCTGTGTACGCTCCAGACATGCCCTCCGAGCAGTCGACCGCCACTGCCGCGCCGTCCCGGCCGGCCCGTCGGTCGCGCGCGCCAAGAGGGTCGCTCAACCCCGACCTGATCCTCGAGCACGCGCTGCGGCTGCTGGACGAGCGAGGCCTGGAGGCCTTCTCGATGCGCGCGCTCGCCGAGGACCTCGGCGTCGGCACGATGGCGCTCTACACCTACTTCCGGGGCAAGGACGAGCTGTTCCGCGCCGCCCGCGACCGGGTCCTCGCCGGCTACACCCCGCCCAGCACCGAGGGCAGCTGGGACCAGCGCCTGCGCGCCGCCTGCGTCGCGGTGCACGACCTCTTCACCGGCCGACCGGCCGTGCTCCGGCTGCTCGCCGAGTCCACCGCCAACGACGACTTCCTCGACGCCGCCACCTCCGCGATGGACCGGATGCTCGCGCTGCTGCGCGAGGGCGGGTTGGGGCGCGAGGACGCGGCGCGCGCGTACGGCACGCTCTCCCGCTTCACCATCGGCTCCGCGCTGCGCGAGATCCGCGTCTGCGCCCGCCCCGAGGCGCTGGAGCTGTTCCGCTCCCGCATCGCCGCCCTGCCGCCGGAGCGCTTCCCGGTGTTGGCCGATCTCGCCCCCGAGCTCCTGCTGAGCACGGAGAACGGCCGCGAGCAGTACGAGTACGGCCTCGACCTGATCCTCTGCGGCATCCGCGACCTCGCCTCCCGCTCGGCCTGACCGGCGAACCGGCCCGGCCTGGTGCGGACCGGCCCCGGTGCGCGGGCCGCGACGGGGTCCGGGATCATGGAGGCACTTGTTCGTTCCCCTTCCGGGACGCACCGGAGTGCGCAGCGCGGCGCGCCCCGGCCCCCGGCGATGCCCGAGGAGGCCCGCATGCCCGCGCGGATCCTGCTGGTCCGGCACGGCGAGACCGGTTGGTCGGCCACCGGCCGCCACACCGGCCGCACCGACGTCCCGCTCACCGACGAGGGCCGCGAGATGGGCCGCCGCCTGGGCGCTCGCCTCGCTGCCGGGCCGTGGCACGGTCTCGCGGACGCCGAGATCGTCAGCAGCCCGCTCTCCCGCGCCCGGGAGACCGCCGAGCTGGCCGGTTTCGGCGGGCGGATCCGCACCGACGAGCGGCTGCTGGAGTGGGACTACGGCGGCTACGAGGGCCTGACCGGCCCGGAGGTCCGCGCGGAGCGCCAGCCGGGGTGGCTGATCTGGCGCGACGGCGTGCCCGGCGGCGAGAAGCTCGCCGAGGTGGGCGCGCGGGTCGACGCCTTCCTCGCCGAGGTGGACGCCCGCGCGGGCGTGCCGGACCCGGACACGACCGTGATGCACGCCGCCGACCGCGACCTCGTCGTCTTCGCCCACGGCCACCTGCTGCGCATCATGGCCGCGCGCTGGCTCGGGCTGCCGCCCGAGGGAGGCCAGCAGTTCAAGCTCGGCCCCGCCGCGCTGTCCGTGCTGACCTGGGAATACGGGGCGCGCGCCGTCGAACGCTGGAACGACGCCGCGCACCTCGCCTCCTGAGCGGCCCCTCCGGGCTGCTACCCGTCCAAGCTGCTGCCCCGCCAGGCTGTTAGCCCTCCAGGGCTGCTACCCCTCCAAGCTGTTACCCCTCCAAGAACTGCTCCAGCGCCTCGACCACCAGCTTGTGGTCGTCGACCTGCGGCAACCCGGAGACCGCGACGGTGCCGACCAGGCCGACGTCCGCGACCACGATCGGGAACGCCCCGCCGTGGGCCGCGTACCGGTCGGGGTCGAGGCGGGACTTCTCCTCGAAGCTGCTGCCCTGCTCCCGGAAGCGCTGGCCCACCAGGTAGGAGCTGGCCGCGTACCGTCGCACCACGCGGATCTTGCGTTCGATCCAGGCGTCGTTGTCGGCGCTGCTCCCGGGGGCGGCGAAGTGGAAGAGCTGCTGCTCGCCGCGGCGGATGTCGACGGCGACCGGCAGGGCGCGCTCGCGGACCAGGTCCACCAGCAGGCAGCCGAGCCGCCAGGCGTCGTCGTTGGTGAACCGGGAGAACTGCAGGCGGCGCTCCTGCTCGACGAGCTCGGCCGTCGTGGTCACAGCGACACCGTCCGGGCCTCGGCGGCGGACTGCCGCGCTGCTTCCAGCACCTTCAGCGCGGCGACGGCGTCGCGCGGCTCGACCGGCACCGGGGCCTGGCCGCGCAGCGCGGCCGCGACCCCGGCGTAGTAGCGCTCGTAGGCGCCGTGCAGGGTCGGGTGGGCGACGTAGTCGTCCACCGCGCCGAGCTGTCCGAACATCGCCGCGGGTGTCACGCCCCAGCCCTCGTCGGCCGGGGTGCGGCCGGCCCGCAGCGCGTCCTCCTGGCCGTCGAGGCCCCAGCTGGTGTAGGCGGCCTCGCTGCCCAGCACCCGGAAACGCGGCCCGAGTTCGGCCGCGGTGGCGCTCATCCACAGGTGGGAGCGGGTGCCGTTCGCGTGGGTGAGCGCGACGAACGTGTCGTCGTCGGCCGCCGCGCCCCCGCGGCGGACGTCGAGCTCGGCGTAGACGCTGGTGGCCGGGCCGAAGAGGGTGAGCGCCTGGTCGACCAGGTGGCTGCCCAGGTCGTAGAGGAGACCGCCGGCCTCGGCCGGGTCGCCCAGCTCCCGCCAGCCGCCCTTGAGCTGGGGCCGCCAGCGCTCGAACCGGGACTCGAAGCGATGCACCCGACCGAGCCGCCCGGACCGGACCAGCTCGCTGACGGTCAGGAAGTCCCCGTCCCAGCGCCGGTTCTGGAAGACGCTCAGCGGCAGGCCGCGCGACTCCGCCAGCCCGGCCAGCTCCGCGCCCTCGGCGGCCGTCGCCGCCAGCGGCTTGTCGACCACGACCGGCATACCCGCCTGCAGGGCTGCGGTGGCCAGCGGGATGTGGGTGCGGTTCGGTGACGCGATCACCACCAGATCCAGGCCGAGCGGCCACAGCTCCTCGGGCGAGGAGAGCAGGCGCGCCTGCGGATGCCGGGCGGCGGCCTGTTCCCGTCGTTCCGGGTTCGCCGTGACGACGGCGTCCAGCCGCAGGCCGGGAGTGGTCGTGATCAGGGGTGCGTGGAAGACCGCGCCCGCGAGGCCGTAGCCGATCAGGCCCACGCGGAGCGGCGCGGGGCCGTCCTGCGTGCCGGCCGCGGGGGCCGGGGTGGGGTTGGGAGTGCTGTTCGCCATGGAACCAGTTAAACAACAGTGTGGATTAAGTGGCAAGCATCCCGCATAATCGACTCGTGTCCACCCCCGGATCCTCAACATCCCCAGGCGACTCGGCCGTCACACCGGCGTCCACCCCGCCGGTCCGGCCGACCGTCCCCGGCGCGAACCTGTCGGCGTTGCGGGACCACAACGCGGCGGCCGTGCTGACCCTCGTCAGGGTCGCCGGCGAGGGCGGGATCAGCCGGGTGGAGCTCGCCCGGCAGTCCGGGCTGACCGCGCAGGCGATCAGCAAGATCGTGCAGCGGCTCGTCGAGGACGGCCTGCTGGCCGAGACCGGACGCGGCGCCTCCACCGGCGGCAAGCCGCGCACGCTGCTCACCCTGGTGCCCGAGGCGCGCTGGGCCGTGGGCGCACAACTCGGTCGCGACGCGCTGACGGTGCTGCGCGCCGATCTCACCGGGCGGGTGGTCGCCGACCGGCGGGTTCCGATCGACCTCGCCGGCTGGGGCCCCGCCCGTGTACTGGATCTCCTCGCCGAGGAGGTCGGCCGGCTCCTCGCCGACGTGCCGCGCGAGCGCGTCCTCGGTGTGGGCGTGGCCTCGCCCGGCCCGTTGGACCAACTCGCCGGGGTCCTGCACCAGGTGACCGGCGCGCCCTCCTGGGACGGCCTCCCGCTGCGCGACGAGGTGGCCGGTCGGCTCGGCCTGCCCGCGCTCATCGAGAAGGACAGCACGGCCGGTGTGCTGAGCGGACTGGGCTCGCCCAACCGCGCCTTCGTCCACCTGGACCGGGGCTTGGGCGCGGGCCTCGTCCTCGGCGGCGCCGTCCAGCGCGGCGCCCGCACCAACGCGGGCGAGTTCGGTCACCAGACCCTCGACCCGAACGGCCCGCGCTGCCGCTGCGGCAACACCGGTTGCGTCGAGGCGCTGTGGGCCGCCGCCCCCACGCCCCAGGCGGCCGCCGCGGTGCTCGGCGAGGCCGTCGCCAACCTCGTCCGGCTGCTCGACCTCGACGAGGTCGTCCTCGGCGGCCGCGAGGTGCTCGCCGCCCCGGACGTCTACCCCGCCGAGATCCTCCGCGTCCTCGCCGCCCGCCTCCCGGACCCGGCCTGGCAGCCCGTCACGGTCTCCCTCGCCCCGTCCGGCCCCAACGCCGTCGCCCTCGGCGCGGCGGGGCTCGTCCTGTCCCGGCTCTTCGGCTGACGGGCCGACAAGCCGACGGGTCGACAAGCCGGCCCGGGAGCGGGAAAGGACCGCTCCCGGCCGATGCGCGGCCCGCGAGGGAGCCCCACCCCGCAGGCCGCGCAGCTCTTGTGGCGCGCGATCAGCTCGCGATCGCCAGTTCGTACCGCTCCAGGAAGTCGGAGACCTCCGGCACCGAACGGTGCTGCCTCATCCGCTCCGCCGTCGCGGACACCATGCCGCGGATGCGGGTGGAGCGGACCTGGGAGAGCAGTGCCACCGCGGACGAGCCGCTGTGCGCGGCCTCGACCACGGCGCCGCGGCCGAGTTGGTCGTGGGCCAGCTCCGCCGTGTAGAGGGTGCGGTTGCGGACGAAGTGCGCCGGCTGCAGCGCTATCGCCCGCTCGGCCCACTCCGCCGCCGCCTCGAACTCACCCAGCGCGGCCCAGCACTGGGCCGTCAGACCGGCCAGCTCGGCCTCGTTGAAGAAGGACATCCACTCGGGGTCCGCCTCCGCGGGGCCCTGCTCGAAGGCGGAACGGGACTCGCCCAGCGCCTTGAGGCAGGAGCCGCGGTCCCGCAGCAGCGCCCAGCCGCCGGCCTCACGCAGCGCCAGCAGGGACTGCAACCGGGCCGAGCCGAGGTCCGCCGCCGCGCTCCGCGCGGCCTGGGCGGCGCGGACCGCCTCTCGCGGGCGTCCCGCGTCCCGGGCCAGGAAGGCGGTGTTGCAGAACGCGTGGGCCTCCAGAGCGGAGTCCCCCGCCATCCGGGCCGTGGCCAGCGCCTCGGCGTAGAGGGAGCGCGCCTCGGCCAGCCGGCCGGAGTCGTGGGCCAGCCAGCCGACGGAGATGGCCAGCTCGCCGGCGGACGCCTGTAGCCGTTGCTCCACCTGCGCCGTGTACGTGCCGCAGTTGAGCAGTTGGTAGGTCGAGCGCAGGGTGTGGCCCGCCCGCTCGAACAGGGTGTCGGCGCCGTGGACGTCGTCCAGCAGCCGGATCTGACGGACCGCCGACTCGACCTCGCCGACCTCGCGCAGGCCCACCCGGACGTTCGGCTGCGGGAGCGTCCCGGGATCCGGGACCGCCCCGGATCCCGGGCCGACCGCGGACGGCGCCGCCCCCAGGGGATGGACGGCGGCGTCCTGGGCCGCCGGGGAACTCTGAGCGTGGGCGGGACCGTCCCAGCTCAGTGCGGTGACCACGGCCAGGGGGCCGCCGGCCAGGAACGTGCGTCGCTGCACGTCGTCGTTCTCCTCGTCGCGTGGTGCCGGGAGCACGGCCGCACGCCGGGACTCCCCTCGCGGCGTGAAACCGAGATCGGCCAGGCTGGCGCCGGGGAACATGTGGCGGAAGACGCGCTCGTAGGCGTAGTTGGGACGCCGGATCTCCCCCGACTCGACCCGGCCGACGTATCGGGCGTCGCAGGAGACGTGCTCCCCGATCTCGCGCGCCGCGCGTCGGACCGACGCGGCGAACTCGCGAGGGGAGAGGTCTCCGCGACGTTCGCGCATCCGCACGTTGGGAGAGGCGGGAGAAGGGAGAGAGACGTGAGCCATGCGGCACCCCCTGATACGGAATTGCAGGAGCGACATTACTCTGAGCGAGAATTCGAACACGCTCGGTTTTCCGACATTTCCGGACCAGTCGGACCTGATCGCGGCGGTCTGCCATGAAATGCCATGGCTCGCGGGTTTGGGACGCCGTGGCCGGAGCCGGTTCCACGCGTTGTAGGGGATAGAGAGCGCCTGTACCCGGGGTGCGAGCGAGGAGGCGGCCGTGCAGATGAAGGCGGACAGCGAATCAGGATGCGGCGATCCAGCCCGCGCCGAGTCGGGCCGTGGCGAGTCGGGCCGCGCCGGGTGCGCGGAGTCGGCCCGGCGAGCGGCCGTCGGCGGAGGCAGGCGGGCGCTCCGGCCGGGGTGCGAGGTGGTCACCGTGCCCGAGCGCGAGGGCCTGGAGACCGTCGACATCCTGCGGCTGCGCGGCGGCTGCGGAGCCGTGCTCCTGGGGGACGCCGAGTCAACGCTCTCCTTCCTCGTCCCCTTCGGCACCGCCGCCCAGTGGCAGTTGCCCGGCAGTTCCTGTCGCCCCGTGCCCACGCCCGGCGCCGAGTCGCACTGGCTGCTGCCGCCGACGGCGGGCGGCCCCGGCCCGGTGCTCACCGATCCCGCCGAGCTCCGTGCCGCCCTCGGCGAGGCGGCGCGTACCCTCGCCGCGAGCGAGAGGCTCTGAGCGCTCGCCCGGCTGGTCCGCTGGTCCGGGTTGCTCGTTCTCGCCGTCCGTTCGAGCCGTGCGGGTGGATCACGGATACTGGACCGATGGCGAGAAAGCGGAAGGGCCAGGTCAGCGAAGCCGAGGCGGAGCGTGCGAGTGGGCCGAGGCGCGGTGGCGCGGCTCGATCCGGTGCTGCCCGCGGCGGCGCGGCCGTGGCGTCGATCTCCGCCCAGGTGGCCTCCGGCACCGCCGAGCTGGTGCCGGACCGGGACCGCCCCAAGGCCTGGACGCTGCTGCTGGACGGCGCCCCGCAGTCGCACGTCGACCTCGACGACCCGGGGCGGCTGACCTTCGAGTACCAGCGCCGCCTCGGGCGGGTCACGGATCTGGCCGCCGCGCCGGGCCGGCCGCTGAACGCCCTCCACCTCGGCGGCGGGGGGCTGACCCTGCCCCGCTACATCGCCGCGACGCGTCCCCGCTCCCGCCAGCAGGTGGCCGAGATCGACACCGCCCTGACCGAGCTCGTGCGCCGCGAACTTCCCTTGGAGCGCACCTGGCAGATCCGGGTCCGTGGCGGTGACGCCCGCGAGGTGCTGACCCGCACCCCCGAGGGCTGGGCGGACCTGGTGATCGCCGACGTGTTCAGCGGCGCCCGCGTGCCCGCCCACTGCGCCACCGTCGAGTTCGCCGAGGCCGCCGCGCGCGCCCTGGCGCCCGGCGGCCACTACACGGCCAATATCGCCGACGGCGGTCGGCTGCCGTTCGCCCGACGTCAGGTCGCGACCCTGCGCGCGGTCTTCCCCGAGGTCGCCATGGTCGCCGACCCGGCCGTGCTGCGCGGCAAGCGCTTCGGCAACCTCATCCTGCTGGCCTCCACCGCCCCGCTGGCCCTGACGGAGCTCGGGCGCGCCATGGCGGGCGATCCCGTCGTCGCGCGCATCGTGCACGGCGCCGACCTGGACGACTTCCAAGCCGGCGCCGCTGTGGCCCGCGACGCCGAGGCGGAGGCCTCCCCAGCGCCGCCGGACACGGTCTTCGCCCACTGACGGGGCGTCATCGCGAGGGCGGTTCCGGTCGGCGAGGCCTCACTTGACCGGGGTCAGGTGCAGGATCATGTACTCGTACGACTGGTCCTGCGGGGTCGGGTTGACGTAGGCGTTGTCCTTCGTCGGCCAGCCGGTGAAGTTGGCGGTGCTGAACTCGTACCAGGACGCTCCGTAGAGCACCGGCACCGCGGGAACGTTCGTGGAGAGTTCCTGCTGCAGGGCGTTGAGTGCCGTCTGCTGGTCGGCCGGGGTGGTCGCGTTCTGGTACTGCTTCACCGCGGCGTCGGCCGCGGTGCTCTGGTAGCGGCTGAAGTCACCGGCGGACGGCTGGCCGACCGGGGAGGTCAGGGTGGAGTCCAGGATGAACTGCAGCCGCTGGAAGGCCGTGGTGCCCTGGCCCCAGTGCAGCGCCACGTCGTACTTGCCGGTGGTGATGGCGGTGTTCCAGCCGTTGTAGTCCATGTCGCCGTTGACCTTCACGTCGAAGCCGAGGCCGTTCAGCGTCTGCTGCATCGCCTTGGCGTCGCACCAGTAGTCCGTGAAGGAGTTCGGGTCGATGATCGTGAACGAGATCGTCTTGCCGCCCTTGGTCCACTTGCCGGCGACCTTGGCGTAGCCGTCCGCGCTCAGCAGGCTCTGCACCGCGGACGCGTCCGAACCCGACTTCAGGTCCTTGGCGGTCGCCGGGTTGAGCGAGCTCTGGTCCAGCGGCAGCGTCAGGCCCCCGGAGGAGGAGGCGGGCAGCTCGTAGTTCGTCTCGCACTGGCTGGCCATGGAGGCGCGGTCGATGCCCGCGCTGACCGCCTTGCGGACCGCCACGTCGGCCAGCGCCGGCGCGGTGGGGCTCTTGGTGTTGAGCAGCAGCGCGACGGTGTTGCCGGCCGGGAAGTACGGCGCGTCGGTCTGGAACAGGTGGTTGTGCTGCGTGTCCTTGGCGACGAAGGAGGTCAGCACGTTGTTGATGTCGTTGCCGGCCAGGTCGAGCTGGCCCTGGGCGAGCGCGGTGGTGGCCGCGTCGTTGCTCGCGTAGTTGGCCACGGCGACCTCGGGGACCTTGGGCTTGCCGCCCCAGTAGGCCGGGTTGGCCTTGTAGCTGACCTTCTGCGCGGCGAAGGCGTCGACGAGGTAGGGGCCGGTGCCTATCGCCTGCGAGGCCTTGATGACCGCGGTGGCCGGACCGGAGACTGCGGACCACTGCTTCTTCTGCACGATCAGCTGGTTGCCGATCGCCTGGGCGCTCGCCATCTCGGGCGAGGCGAAGGTGAGCACCACGGTGCTGGTGTCGGGCGTGGTGATCGAGGCGGCCTTGGGCACGCCCTGGGTGTTCGCCGCCGCGTTGTCCGTCACCAGCTGGTAGGTGAAGGCCACGTCCGCGGAGGTGAGCGGGGAGCCGTCGGACCACTTGACGCCGGAGTGCAGGTGGATCGTGGCGGTCTTGCCGTCGCTCGACCAGTCGATCTTGTCGGCCAGCCACGGGGTGGGCGCCTGGGTCGGGTTGAGGGTGTTGTACTGCAGCAGCGGCTCGTAGATCAGCGAGTCGGTGTTCTGCGTCCGGCCGAAGGAGTTGCCGTCGAACGGGTTGAAGTCCTCGGTGAACGCGGTCGCGCCGGTGTTGTCCTCCAAGTAGAGGGTCTCGGCCGCGGTCTTCCCGCCGCCGGCTCCGCCGCCCTTCGGGGAGGAGCTCGAGCAGGCCGTCAGGCCCAGTCCGAGGGCCGCCAGAACGGCCACGCTCCTGATGACGGTGCTGCGTCTCGCGATGGGTCTCATTGTCGTACGCTCCTTGGGTCCGACCGGCGCGCGCCGGCCAGTGGTGAACGACCATGTCCAGGTCTGTGAACGGTGGTGCGGTGCTTGGCGGGACCGGCCGGTGACTGCCGGACGGCTCGCGATCGTCGAGGCGGACGTCGCCCCGGGCGAGTTGGCGCTCGCCCGGGGCTCCGCCCGCTCAGGGGGTGGGCAGGTCGGATGCCGCTGACGTCGTTTCCTGCGACGCCTGCTCGGCGCAGCGCGGCATGGCGAAAGACCTGAACGGCATCTGCACGTTGATGTGCAGGGCTGCCCGTGGGTGGGCGGTGGGCGGTGCCGGCTGCGGTCAGTGGCCGCCGGGCAGACCCCGGTGCTTGTAGCAGGCGATCGCGGTCAGCAGCAGGCCCAGCAGGACGGGAAAGAGCCAGGCCATCGTCCCGGCGTGATCCGCCGCTGCCGAGCCGGGCCCGGGGGCGGGCGCCGGCGTGGGTGCGGGAGCGATCAGGACGACGAACATGTGCACGCCGGGTCCAACGATCGGGAGCTACGCAGCGTTACTGTCAGGGCTTGGGTATCGCCCCCCTGTGTGCGGCCTCGCCGTACCAGTGGGCGCTGGACTTGGGGATACGCCGCTGGGTGGCGAAGTCGACGTAGACCATGCCGAATCGCTTGGAGTAGCCGTAGCTCCACTCGAAGTTGTCCAGCAGTGACCACAGGAAGTAGCCGCGGACGTCGATGCCTGCGGAGAGTGCGCGGTGCACGGCGGCGAGATGGTCCTGCAGGTAGGCGACCCGCTCCGGATCCCGCACCTCGCCCTCGGGGTTCGGGTAGTCGTCGCAGGCCATGCCGTTCTCGGTGATCAGCAGCGGCAGATCGGGCCGCTCCTCGTGTACCCGGGAGAGCAGGTCGAAGAGCCCGGTGGCGTCGATCGGCCAGCCCATGTTGGTGGCCGGACCCTCCGGCTGGCGGAAGGCGACCGACTCGGAGCCCGGCCAGGGGGAGGCCCCTCCGGTGCCGTGCGGGTCGCTGCTGCTGGGGCCCTCGGCGCAGACCCAGGTGGGGGTGTAGTAGTTGATGCCGATCAGGTCGAGCGGGGCGTGGGCGGCCGCGAGATCGCCGGGCTGGACCAACTGCTCCCACTCGACCAGGCGCGCGGTGTCGGCGAGCAGGTCGTCGTCGTAACGGCCGTGCAGCATGGGCCCGGTGAAGATCCGGTTGCCGACCGCGTCGATCCGGCGTGCGGCCTCGGCGTCCGCCGCGCTGTCACTGACCGGGCGGACCTGGTGCAGGTTGAGGCTGACGGACAGGTTGGCGTCGGGCACCGCCGCCCGGACCGCGGCGGCGGCCCGGCCGTGGCCGAGGTTCAGATGGTGCGCCGCCCGCAGCGCGTCGCCGGGATCCCTCCGCCCGGGGGCGTGGACGCCCGAGGCGTAGCCCAGGAACGCCGAGCACCAGGGCTCGTTCAGCGTGGTCCAGTGCTTCAGCCGGTCGCCCAGCCCCTCGGCGACCAGGGACGCGTAGTCGCCGAACCGCTCGGCGGTCTCACGGGCCGGCCAGCCGCCCGCGTCCTCCAACTCCTGTGGCAGATCCCAGTGGTAGAGCGTGGCCACCGGGGTGATCCCGGCCTCGAGCAGGGCGTCGACCAGGCTGCGGTAGAAGTCGAGCCCGCGCTCGACGGCGGGGCCGCGACCCGTCGGCTGGACCCGGGACCAGGAGACCGAGAACCGGTAGGCGGTCAGCCCGAGCTCGCGCATCAGGGCCACGTCCTCGCGGAAGCGGTGGTAGTGGTCCACGGCGACGGCCCCGGTGTCCCCGTGGTGGGTCTTCCCGGGTGTGGCGCTGAAGGTGTCCCAGATGGAGGGTGTGCGCCCGCCCTCGGCGGCCGCGCCCTCCACCTGGTAGGACGAGGTGGCCGTGCCCCACAGGAAGTCGGCGGGGAAGCGCAGCAGGCCGTCGTCGGCCGGCGAGGATCGGGTCTGGGTGGGAAGGCCGGTGGTCCGGCGGGACGGTGAGGCGTCGACGGAGGTCATCGCGGCAGACTCCCGGGAGTCCGAGGCGGATGGCGGCAAGAGGCGGCAAGAGGTGGCAAGCGGCGGTGAGGTGCTCCGTCGGGCCGTCGAAGGCACCGGATCCAGGCGCGGATCTGGGAGCGCTCCCAGCCGCTTGCTGATTGGAAGCCTGGATCCCGTCGCGCGCGACTGTCAAGGAGTCTGCGGAGACTTTCCCTCGAAAGTTGGGAGCGCTCCCAGACATTGCGTGGACACGCTACGGTGTTCCCGTGATCGTCGGCGCATCGCGCGCGAACGGCGAACGAGGGCAGCGAGGGAGCGCCATGAGCAGCAGGGCAGCCGGTCGCGGGGAGGGCAAGCCCACGTTGGAGGCCGTCGCCGCGCTGGCCGGGGTCGGGCGCGGCACGGTGTCGCGCGTGGTCAACGGCGCGGCCGGGGTCAGCCCGCGGGCGCGCACGGCGGTGGAGCAGGCCATCGCCGAGCTCGGCTACGTGCCGAACCGCGCCGCCCGCTCGCTGGCCACGAGCCGGGCCGACGCCATCGCCCTGATCGTGCCGGAGACCGAGACCCGGCTCGCCTCCGAGCCCTTCTTCGCCTCGATCATCCGCGGCGTCGCCAGCGAGATCTCCGACACCGAGCTGCAGCTGCTGCTGATCCTGGTCAGCACGGAGCGGGAGCGGCGCCGGCTGGCCGGCTTCCTCGACGGACGGCGCGTCGACGGGGTGCTGCTGGTCTCCGTCCACGACGACGATCCCGTGGTCGAACTGCTGGAGCGCACCGGGCTGCCCACCGTGCTCGGCGGTCGTCGCTCCGAGCTGGAGCCGCTCAGCTACGTCAACCCGGACAACCTCGGGGGCGCCTGGGCGGCGGTGCGCCACCTGCTCGGTCTCGGCCGGCGCCGGGTGGCCACGATCACCGGTCCGATGGACATGGAGGCGTCCTGCGTCCGTCTCGACGGCTACCGGCGCGCCATGGAGGAGGCCGGCGTGGCCGTCGAGGCCGGGCTGATCGCCCACGGGGACTTCTCCGAGGAGTCCGGGGAGCGGACCATGACGGAGCTGCTCGACCGCGAGCCCGCCGTCGACGCGGTCTTCTGCGCCTCCGACCTGATGGCGGCGGGTGCCATGCGCGCGCTGCGCCGGGCCGGCCGCCGGATACCGGAGGACGTCGCCGTGGTCGGCTTCGACGACTCGCCCGTCGCCCGGCACACCGAGCCGCCGCTGACCTCGGTCCGCCAGCCCAGCGAGGAGATGGGCCGCGCCATGGCCCGGTTGTTGCTGGAGGAGATCGCCACCCCGGGCCGCAGCCACCGGCAGATCATCCTCTCCACGGAGCTGGTGGTACGCGAGTCCGCCTGAGGCCCGGACGTCCGCTCCGGCGGGGCCGTCGCGTGGGTGATCCATGCCGATACGGGGTATGCGCGCCTGTGCGGAGCCCAGGGCAGCGCTGTCGAACGGCTGATCACCGGTTCCGCACGACCGTTCCTCCTGGCCTGACCCACGAGTAGCGTGGAACGTGGCGGGGTGGCTGCCGGGTGTCCTTCTTGGACGAGATCGGGTGATGGCGATGCTGGCTGTGGATGTCGTCCTGGGGGTGCTCGGCGCGGGTGCCCTGTGGCTGGCGACGGGGGTGCGCGTCGTCCAGCAGTTCGAGAAGGGTGTGGTGTTCCGCTTCGGCCGGGTCCGCAGCGGGATCCGGGGTCCCGGCCTGACGCTGCTGCTGCCGGTCGCGGACCGGCTGCGCAAGGTGAATGTCCAGATCATCACCATGCCGGTGCCGGCCCAGGAGGGCATCACCCGTGACAACGTGACCGTCCGGGTCGACGCCGTCGTCTACTTCCGGGTCGAGGATCCGGTCCTCGCCACGGTCAACGTGCAGAACTACACCTTCGCGATGTCCCAGGTCGCGCAGACCTCGCTCCGCTCGATCATCGGCAAGAGCGAGCTGGACGACCTGCTGACCAACCGCGAGCCGCTGAACCAGGGGCTCGAGCTGATGATCGACAGCCCGGCGGTCGGCTGGGGCATCCACATCGACCGGGTGGAGATCAAGGACGTCGCGCTGCCGGAGTCGATGAAGCGGTCGATGTCCCGGCAGGCCGAGGCGGAGCGTGAGCGTCGTGCCCGCATCATCACCGCGGACGGTGAGTTCCAGGCCTCGCGCAAGCTCTCCGAGGCCGCGACGATCATGTCGGACACTCCGGCCGCACTCCAGCTGCGTCTGCTGCAGACCGTCGTCGAGGTGGCCGCGGAGAAGAACTCCACGCTGGTGCTGCCCTTCCCGGTGGAGCTGCTCCGCTTCCTCGACGGGATGACGCCCAAGCCGGACAGCAACGGGGGTGCTCCGGCCGCGGCGGCCCGAGCCGGTGCGGCGGCGGTCGCCCCGAGCGCCCCGGAGCCGCCGAGCGTCGAGCCGGTGCCGAGCGTGCCCGAGCTGGAGGCGGAGGCCGACGCGGAGCTGGAGGCGGGTGGGCTGCTCTTCCCGGAGTCCGAGGAGCACCCGGAGGCCTGATCCGCCGGATCCCCTGATCCGGGCTCAGAGCCCGGAAGCCGAGAACGACTTCGGGCCCGACCGTCGAACGGTCGGGCCCGAAGCCTTCGATGGGGTGAGTGACGGGGCTCGAACCCGCGACACCTGGGATCACAACCCAGTGCTCTACCAGCTGAGCTACACCCACCATCTGTCCGCTGCGCTCTCGCGCGCTGACGGAGATAACTCTACAGGATCCGGCGGGGTGCTCTCGACCACGTTTCCCATGGCCGGAGGCGGTCCGGTTCGACCCGGTATCAGGCCGGCGGCTGCTCGAAACGTGCGGCGATCGCGCGTGCGGCCTCGGTGTCCGGGCCCGGCTTCGGCACGAAGACGGCCTCGCGGTAGTACTTCAACTCCGCGATGCTCTCCCGGATGTCCGCGAGGGCACGGTGGTTGCCCTGCTTCTTGGGGCTGTTGTAGTAGGCGCGCGGGTACCACCGGCGGGCCAGCTCCTTGATCGACGACACGTCGACGATCCGGTAGTGCAGGTGGTTCTCCAGCGCGGGCATGTCCCGGGAGAGGAAGCCGCGGTCCGTCGCCACCGAGTTCCCGCACAGCGGGGCCTTGCCGGCCTCCGGGACGTGGGCCCGCACGTAGGCGAGCACCTGGGCCTCGGCCTCGGCCAGGGTGATGCCGCCGGCCAGCTCCTCCAGCAGGCCCGAGGCGGTGTGCATCTCCCGCACCACGTCCGGCATCTGCTCGATGGCCGCGTCCGGGGGGCGGACCACGATGTCGACGCCCTCACCCAGAATGTTGAGCTCGGAGTCGGTCACCAGGGCGGCGACCTCCACCAGGGCGTCTCGTTCGAGGTCGAGTCCCGTCATCTCGCAGTCGATCCACACCATGCGGTCGTTCATCCCGCTCACCGTCCCGGGGCTTGTGCGCGTCCTGCTTACGACGTCAACCGCGAACCACGCCACGGACCCGGGCGGGGGATCGGCTGACCCGTCATGGTCGATCATCGCCCTTCACCCGTGCAAGTCGACACGTCGACCCGGGTGCGCGGGGGTCCGGTCGAGACCCGCCGTCGTCGCCCCGATGGAGTCGCCACGACGGTGTCGCCTCAGTGGTGTCGGGCCAGGGACGGGGTGATGAGGGCGTGCGGCATGCGCCCACCCTCGGCACCCTGTCCCGGGTGGTCGCCTCGGGCCCGTGCGCCGGTCGCTACCGGCGTTCCGCGCCGCGGCGGCGGAGGGCGGCGGTGGCGCTGTCGGGGTGGCTCAGCGCCTGGGCCGGGCCGGGACGGCTGTCCTCGGTGGGGGAGGAGTGGTCGGCCGACGCCGGACGGCCCGAACCGGCCTGGCGCGAACGTCCGCCGACGCGGGGCGTGGGACGGCCGCGTCCCGGTCCGCCCTGCGGCGGCACCGTGGGCTGCGAGCCGCCCGACTGGTCGCCGCCACCCGCGCCGGATGCCGCCCCGCTCTGCTGCGGAACCGCGATGGCGGCTCCGTTGGTCACTCCACCCGCACCGGCGCTCCCGTTCGGTGCGCCGGGCTCCGGGCGGCGGGCCCGGAAGGTGCTGCGGTAGACCGCCGGGGAGACGCCGAGCTGCCGCCGGAAGTGGCCGCGCAGCGCCACCGGCGAGCGGAAGCCGCAGCGGCGTGCGACCTCGTCGACGGAGAGCTCCGTGGTCTCCAGCAGTCGCTGCGCCTGCAGCACCCGCTGCGAGATGAGCCACTGCAGGGGCGCGCTGCCGGTCAGCGCCCGGAAGCGCCGGTCGAACGTGCGCCGGCTCATGTACGCGCGAGCGGCCAGCACCTCCACGTCGAACTGCTTGGAGAGGTTGTCCAGCGCCCAGGTGACGACCTCGGCGAGCGGGTCGTTGCCGATCTCCTCGGGTAAAGACCGATCGACGTACGGCGCCTGTCCGCCGGACCGGCGCACCGGAACGACGAGGCGGCGGGCCAGGGCCGCGGCGGCCTCCGCGCCGTGGTCGGTGCGGACCACGTGCAGGCACAGGTCGATGCCGGCCGCCGTGCCGGCGCTGGTCAGCACGTCGCCCTCGTCGATGAAGAGCTCCCGCGGGTCGACCTGGATCTGCGGGTACCGCTTGGCCAGGGTCGGCGCGTACATCCAGTGCGTGGTCGCGGGGCGGCCGTCGAGCAGTCCGGCGGCGGCGAGCACGAAGGCGCCGGTGCACAGGCCGATGATCCGCGCGCCTTCGGCGTGGGCCTTGCGCAGGGCGGCGAGCGCCTCGGCGGGCGGGGTCTGCCCGGCCGAGCGCCAGGCGGGGACGACAACGGTGCCGGCGCGGGCCAGGCCCTCGAGTCCGTAGGGGGCCGTCATGGTCAGGCCGCCGGTCGTCGCGAGCGGACCGTTCTCGCCGGCGCACACCAGCAGCCGGTAGTGCGGGAGCCCGGTGTCCTGGCGGTCGATGCCGAAGACGGAGAGCGGGATTGAACTCTCGAAGATCGGGCCGCCGCTGAAGAGCAGCACGGCCACGATCTCGGACCGGCGGCGGCCCGAGAGCTTGCGGGGAGCTGCGACGGCGAGGCCGGTTGATCCACTGGCGAGACTGCCGGAACCGGTGGCGCCGACCGGGACGCCGGCGGTCGCCTCGTCCCCGGTGACGGTAGTCCTGCTGACCCTGCTCAAGGCGCTCCGGCCCCCCTCGCTGTCATGGTCGTCCCGGTCCCTGTGATTCCACGGTGCCGTCCGCACCCGTCCTGAGATGGCGCTTGCCGAGCCCCCCGCCTCTCGCGTGCTCCCATCAAGATCGAATCTACTGGCTCGGGCGCGGCTGTTGCGACTAGTTCACCATCAGACGCTATGTCGACATGGCAATTTGGCGTGAAGCATTCGATCTCGAAGCGTGGCACCCATCACCCCGTCAGGGAAGGGGGCATGCCGTGCCGTGGCCAGTTGTGGCGCGGTTCCCGCACGCTCGACGAGCGGACCGCGGCCCGTGCGAGGGGCCTGGGCTGGGCGTATGGCCAACCACGTGGATGTGTCCTGAAGTTGACCGAAAAGAGGCGTCCTGGAGCGCGGGGGGCGCACGAACCGCGCACATTTCCTCCCGCACTCCACCGCGAGCCAATCCGCTCGGCGCCTGATCAGCAGACGAACCGGGGTGTGCCCGCGGTGCGCATCGCTCCCCGTGAGGGGAGTGCCGGGCAGGCGCGGCCGGTGCCCGCGCCGCCCCTGGCCGCCCGGCCGGACGGCGTCAGGCTTTAGGGTGAACGGATGGGAGTCGAACTCGCTGTCGGCAACGCCGCAAGCCACTGGACGGCCATGGCGAGGGCGCGCGGGTGGGAGTGGGTCGACGGCCCGGGCTTCACCGCCGTCCGGTCCGAGCTGGCGCACCGCGTGCTGCTGGCGGCGGGGCCGATCTCCGACGTCGACGAACTGCGACGTGAACTGCTGGCGGTCTTCCGGGAGTGGGGCTCCCGGCAGCTCTGCCTGGAGGACCCGACCCAGTCCCTCGACCTCGGCGACCTGGGCTTCGAGGCGGCGCTGGCCATGCCGATGATGGTGCGCGACCCCGATGCCACCGAGAGGCCGAGCCTCCGCCGCCGCGTCCCCACCGACCGGCCCGGCACCGCCGCGACGGGCGCTTCGACGGGCGAGGTCGAGGCGGGCGGGATCGAGGCGGGCGCGGTCGATGCGGGTCGGGTCTGCGCAGGTGAGGCCGTGGACGAGGAGGACCTCGCCGCGGTCGAGCGCGTCGTGGTCGAGGGCTTTCCGATCCTGCACCGACTGCCCTGGCAGCGTGGGCAGCAGTTTCCGGCCGCGGCCGTGGTGCCGGGACAGCGCAGCTGGCTCGCGCGGGTGGACGGACATCCGGCCGCGGCGTGCGTGACGTACGACGACGGTACGGCGGTCGGCTTCTACTGGGTGGCCACTCTCCCGGAACTCCGCTCGCAGGGGGCGGCGCGGGCGGTGGTCCGCGCCGGGCTCGACGCGCACCCGGGTCGGCCGGCGACCCTGACCGCCACGCTGCTCGGCGAACCGCTCTATCGCCGCCTCGGTTTCACCGAGCGCGGCATCGCCCGCTGGTGGCAGTTTCCGGCCACCCCCGCAGAGCTGCGCCGCTGACCGGTCGCTGATCGCGGACCCTCCTCCTCTGTATCTCCCCTACCTCTACATCTCCGAGGTCCCTGCTGCGTCCCTGACCTCTCCGCGCGCTCCCGCATCTCCGCGCGCTCGGGCGCGTCAGGCGACCAGCGGTGCGCTCAACACCTCGTCGACCGCCTCCGGGATCCCGCTCGCGGTGATCGTGGGCCGATAGCCGAGCTCGGGCCAGGGGCGCCCGTGGTCGAGCCAGACGCTGCGCAGACCGGCCACGGCGGCGCCCGCGATGTCGGCGGGGGCGTGGTCGCCGACCATCCAGGTGGTGCGGGTCCAGTCGTCCGAGGGGGTCGGGAGCTCGCAGAACTCGACCGGGCCGGCCGAAACGCCACGTCTGCACCGGTCGGCCGCCAGCTGGAAGATCAGCGGATCGGGCTTGGCGCAGTTGGCCTCCTCCGAGATGATCCAGCCGTCGACCAGACCGTCCAGCCCGGTGCGCTCGATCTTGGCCCGCTGCTGCTTGGTCGAGCCGTTACTGACGATGCCGAGCGTCCAGCCGGCCTCCCGGGCCCTCCGCAGCGCCGCCCGGTGCTCCTCGGGGCAGTCGATCAGCTCGATCATGGTCTCCGCGTAGTCGTCGAGCAGCTTCTCCAGGGAGACGTGCAGGCCGTAGCGGGACATCGTGGCCCGCAACAGCGCCTCGCGGGGGAAGTACCCGCCGCAGTCCAGGGTGGCCAACCAGCCGAGGTCCTCCAGGGGGAGCGCCCGTGCGCTGAGGAAGCGCTGGGCCCAGCCTCGGAAGGCCTGGTTCCGATCGATGAGGGTGTTGTCAAGATCGAAGAGGAGGAGAGGCGGCATGGGCGCATGGTTTCAGTCTGTTGGCATATGCGATAGGCGGATCGAATGCTTTTGTCCGAAAGTGAATCGGCCGCCGAGGCCACCTGACCGCGCCTGCACCGTTGCACATGGCCCGGCGCTCAGGCATGCTCCATGCACGCCCCGGGCGTGCGCATCCTCCGTTAGCGGGAACTGCGCGGCCTGTGCGCTCCGCGTCTGGGCGCGGACAGAATGTCGCCGTACCCTGAAGGGAAGGGGAAAACCGGCCGCTCAGGCCCACCACGCCACGACCGCAGCCCTCTTCCCCCCGCTCAGCCCCGCGTACCACCATCTCGTATCCCACCTCGCGAAACGTCCTCAAGCCATGGCCGGTTACGAGCACCGAGAGCCCCGCGACCCCAAACAGACGACGGGACCCCACCTGCCGATGCCTAGTTTTGAAGTCAAGTCACAACGGGTTCGCCCCTGCGACCCCGCGTTCCTCCACGGTGTCGTGGTTGGCTTCGACGGATCCGTGTCGAGCGAGCGCGCGCTCGCCTACGCGGTGGGCATGGCACGGCGATCAGGTTCAGGGCTGGTGCTGGTGCACGTGGCCAACCGCCTCCCGGCGACGGTCTGGGCCGGCTGCGAGCCGCCCGTCTTCGTCGACGTGCCGGACCACCGCACCGAGGTGCTGGGCCTGGAGCTGGCCTGCGCCGACTACCTCTCCGACGTGCCCTGGGTGCTCGTCGAGCGTGGCGGGGACATCTGCCACGAGCTGGAGGAGGTCGCGAAGGAGTACGCCGCGGACGCCATCGTCGTCGGCGGCTCCCACGGCTGGGTCGGCCGGCTCTTCGGTTCCGTCGCCGGACGGCTGGCGAAGCGCGCCAACCGCCCGGTCGTCGTCATCCCCTGACTAGGCCGGCATCCCGAGCTCCCGCGCGATCAGCATGCGCTGCACCTCCGAGGTGCCCTCGCCGATCTCGAGGATCTTGCAGTCGCGCCAGAAGCGGGCCACCGGGAACTCGTTCATGAAGCCGTAGCCACCGTGGATCTGCGTGGCCTCACGCGCGTTGTCGACGGCGGCCTCGGAGGAGTACAGCTTGGCGATCGCCGCCTCCTTCTTGAACGGCTCGCCCGCCACCATCCTGCTGGCCGCGTGGTACCAGGCCAGCCGGGCCATGTGCGCCCGCGTCTCCATGTCCGCGACCTTGAACTGGATCGCCTGGTTGGCGCCGATCGCACGGCCGAAGGCGTGCCGCTCGGCGGAGTAGCGCAGCGACTCGTCGACGCAGCCCTGGGCCAGACCGGTGGCCAGTGCGGCGATGGCGATCCGCCCCTCGTCGAGGATCCGCAGGAACTGCGCGTAGCCACGGCCCGGCTTTCCGACCAGGTTGGCCGCGGGCACGCGGCAGTCGCTGAAGGAGAGCTCCCGGGTGTCCGAGGCGTTCCAACCGACCTTCGAGTACTTCTTGGAGACCGTGAAGCCCGGGGTCCCCGTGGGCACGAGGATGCTCGAGATCGAGCGCGTCGGCGAGGTCTTTCCCGCATCCTCACCCGAATCGGTGAGGGCGGTGACGGTCACCAGCCCGGTGATGTCGGTGCCCGAGTTGGTGATGAAGCACTTCGTGCCGTTGATCACCCACTCGTCGGTGTCCTTGTCGTAGCGGGCGGTGGTGCGCGTGGCGCCCGCGTCGGAGCCACCCTCGGGCTCGGTCAGGCCGAAGGCGCCCAGCATCTCGCCGGAGCAGAGCTTCGGCAGCCAGGTGCGCTTCTGCTCCTCGGTGCCGAACAGGAAGATCGGCATGGCGCCGAGCGAGACGGCGGCCTCCAGGGTGATCGCCACGGAGGAGTCGACCCGGGCCAGCTCCTCCAGCGCGAGGCCCAGCGTGAAGTAGTCGCCGCCCATGCCCCCGTACTCCTCCGGGAAGGGCAGGCCGAACAGGCCCATCCGGCCCATCTCACGGACGATCTCGTAGGGGAACTCCTCGTGCTCGTAGAACTCCCCGATCTTCGGGGCGACCACGTCCTGGGCGAACTCCCGGACGGTACGGCGCAGTTCCTCGTGCTCGGGTTCCAGACGGTGGTCCAGCATGGTGGTCTCCTGAGGGTGCGGAGGCGGAAGGAGGGAAACGGGTGGCCGCCGTGCGGCCTTGTGGGCGCTTTCGGTGGCCGTCCGGTGGTGGTGCAGTGGTGCTGTGCAGTTGTGGTGGTGAGCGGCCGCTGGTCGGGCGGCCGCCCACCGCGTCGGTGGGTGCGAGACTCAGCCGGCTCCGACCAGGGCGCGCACGGCGCGGGACGGGCTCGGCCTGCCGAGGTGTCCGGCGAGCCACTGGCTGGTGGCGGCCAGCGCGGCGAGGTCGACGCCGGTCTCGATGCCGAGGCCGTCGAGCATCCAGACCAAGTCCTCGGTGGCGAGGTTTCCGGTGGCGCTCTTGGCGTACGGGCAGCCGCCCAGGCCGCCGGCCGAGGCGTCCACGACGGTGACGCCGCAGCGCAGCGCCGCCAGCGTGTTCACCAGGGCCTGGCCGTAGGTGTCGTGGAAGTGCACGGCCAGCCGTTCCGGGCCGACGCCCGCCGCGGCGAACGCACCGAGCAGCCCCTCGACCTGGCCCGGCGTGCCGGTGCCGATGGTGTCGCCGAGGCTCAACTCGGCGCAGCCGAGCTCCAGCAGGGCCTGCCCGACGGCGACGACCTGCTGGGCCGGGACGGGCCCCTCCCACGGGTCGCCGAAGCACATGGAGAGGTAGCCGCGCACGGTCACCCCGGCCTCGGCGGCGCGGCGGACGACGGGCGCGAACATCTCCAGTGACTCGGCGACGGTGCGGTTCAGGTTCCGCGCCGCGAAGGTCTCGGTGGCGCTGCCGAAGACGGCGATCTCGGTCGCGCCGAGGGCCAGCGCGCGGTCCAGCCCCCGCTCGTTGGGCACCAGGACCGGCAGCCGCAGCCCCGGGTACTGCTGCGGCAACTGCGCGACCTGAGGAAAGAGTTCCTCGGCGTCCGCCAACTGGGGGACCCATCTCGGGTGGACGAAGCTGGCCGCCTCCACGGTGCGCAGGCCCGCCCGCGCGAGCCGGGCGATGAACTCCGCCTTGACCTCGACCGGCAGCGAGACGGACTCGTTCTGCAGCCCGTCGCGCGGGCCGACCTCGTGGATCCGCACGCGCTGCGGCAGCCCGTCCGCACGGACCCGCATCGGCAGGCCGAGCTCGAGCACGGTCGGCTCGTGGGAGCCCCGCTGCTCGGTCGGCACAGTCTGATCGGTCATCACCACTCCTCAGGATTCCGACGTCTCGTCAGTCGAGGCCGGAGCGATCACGGCGAGCAGGTCGTCCATCGCCACGGTGACCCCGGGGACGACCTTGAGCTGTGCGACCGTGCCGTCGTGCGGCGCGGTGATGACGTGCTCCATCTTCATCGCCTCGAGCACCAGCACGGCCTGACCCCGCTTCACCGGGTCGCCGACGGAGGCCTTGACCAGCGTCACCGTGCCGGGCATGGGCGCGGTCAGGGTGCCGCCCTGGGCGCCGGCGCCACCGAGGGCCAGCTCGGCCAGCGGATCGTGGGCGTGGCAGGCCCAGCTGTCGCCGTCGCGGGAGAGCCAGACGGTGCCGTCGCCGTGTGCGGCCCCGTCGACGCCGCAGGCGAAGGCGTGGGTCACGCCGTCCACGGTGACGGCGAGGCGGCCCGCACCGCCGGGCGCCGTCTCGGCCCGGGCCTCGGCCCGGAGGATCTCGCTGTCGCCGATCCGCACCTCGTAGGCGCCCTCCGCGCCGCGCACCGGCCGGACCCGGACCAGGACCGGGTCGGCGCCGGGCAGGCGCAGGTGGTGCCCGGCCCAGGCGGGGGTGCCGCCGATCCGCCAGCCGGTGGGCCGGGCGAACGGGTCGGTCCAGCCGGCGCCGTCGGCGGCGGTCGTGGGCGCCAGCGCGAGCTGCCGGAGCAGGGCCGCGGCCAGCAGCGGGAAGTTGTCCACAGGCTGGGCGGTGCCCGCTTGGCCGATGTCGCCGGTCGGGACTAGCGTCAGCTCCGGGTGGCGCTCGACCAGTCCGGTGTCGAGGCGCCCCGCGACGACATCGGGATGAGAGATGAGCCGGCGCAGGTAGCCGGCGTTGGTGACGACCCCGAGGACGACGGTCTGCGCGAGGGCGGCGCGCAGCCTGCGCAGGGCGGTGTCCCGGTCGGGGCCGTAGGCGATGACCTTGGACACCATCGGGTCGTAGGTGCTGCCGACGACCAGCCCGGGGGCCAGTCCGGAGTCGACCCGGATCCCCTCCCCGTCGGGCTCCTGGAGCAGCAGGACCTGCCCACCGGAGGGGAGGAACCCGCGGCTCGGGTCCTCGGCGCAGATCCGCGCCTCGACAGCGTGTCCGGTGAGGGTGACGTCGGCCTGGGCGAACGGGAGCACCTCGCCGGCGGCCACGCGGAGCTGCCACTCCACCAGGTCCAGGCCGGTGACCAGTTCGGTCACCGGGTGCTCCACCTGGAGCCGGGTGTTCATCTCCATGAAGAAGTGGGAGGAGGGATCGGCCCCGGGGACGATGAACTCGACGGTGCCTGCGCCGGTGTAGCCGCAGGACTTCGCCGCACGCACGGCCGCCGCGCCCATCTCGGCGCGGGTGGCCTCGTCGAGGAGCACGGAGGGGGCTTCCTCGATCAGCTTCTGGTGCCGCCGCTGGAGGCTGCACTCACGCTCGCCCAGGTGGACGACGTTGCCGTGGGCGTCGGCGAGGATCTGGATCTCGATGTGGCGGGGGCGGTCGATCCACCGCTCCAGCAGCAGGGTGTCGTCGCCGAACGAGGTGCGGGCCTCGCGCCGCGCGGCGGCGATCTCCTCGGGCAGCCGGTCCGCCTCACGGACCAGCCGCATGCCCTTGCCTCCGCCACCGGCGGAGGGCTTGAGCAGCACCGGGAAGCCGATCTCGGCCGCGGCCGCGATCAGGGCGGCGTCGTCGAGGTCGTCGCCGCTGCTGCCCGGGACGACCGGGACGCCGGCGGCCTTGACGGCCTCCTTGGCGTTGATCTTGTCGCCCATCAGCTCGATCGCCCCGGCGGGCGGGCCGATGAAGACCAGACCGGCCTCGGCGCAGGCACGGGCGAAGCCCGTGTTCTCCGCGAGGAAGCCGTAGCCGGGGTGGACGGCCTGGGCGCCGGCCCGCCTGGCGGCGGCGACCAGCTCGGCTCCGTCGAGGTAACTGTCGATCAGGACCGCGGTGTCCGCGGCGCGCACGTGCGGCGCTGCGGCGTCGGCGGCGCTGTGCACGGCGACGGAGCGGACACCGAGCCGCTTCAGCGTGCGGATGACCCGGACCGCGATCTCGCCGCGGTTGGCCACCAGAACACTTTCGAACATAGGCACTGGAGGTGACCTCTCGTCATGTCACATGCGGAAGACGCCGTAAGGGCGCGGCTCGGGCAGGGGCGCGTTGGCACAGGCGCTCAGCGCGAGGCCGAGCACAGTGCGGGTGTCCATCGGGTCGATCACGCCGTCGTCCCACAGGCGGGCCGTCGCGTAGTAGGCGTTGCCCTGGCGCTCGTACTGCTCGCGCACCGGGCGGCGGAACTCCTCCTCCGCCTCGGCCGGCCAGTCGTCGCCGCGGGCCTCCATCTGGTCGCGGCGCACGGTGGCCAGCACCGAGGCGGCCTGCTCGCCGCCCATGACGGAGATCTTGGCGTTCGGCCACATCCACAGGAACCGGGGGGAGTAGGCCCGCCCGCACATCGAGTAGTTGCCGGCGCCGTAGGAGCCGCCGACGACGACGGTCAGCTTGGGCACCCGGGTGGTGGCCACGGCCGTCACCATCTTGGCGCCGTGCTTGGCGATGCCGCCCGCCTCGTACTTCTGGCCGACCATGAAGCCGGAGATGTTCTGCAGGAAGAGCAGCGGGATGCCGCGCTGGTCGCAGAGCTCGATGAAGTGCGCGCCCTTGAGTGCCGACTCGGCGAACAGGATCCCGTTGTTGGCCACGATCCCGACGGGGTGGCCCTGGATCCGCGCGAAGCCGGTGACCAGGGTCGAGCCGTACTCGGCCTTGAACTCCGCGAACCGGCTGCCGTCGACGATGCGGGCGATGATCTCGCGCACGTCGTAGGGGGTGCGCGAGTCGACCGGCACCGCGCCGTAGAGGCCGGCCGGGTCGACGGCGGGCTCCTCGACGGGCTCGACGGTCCACGGCCGCGGCGCGCGCGGGCCGAGCTCGCCGACGATGGTCCGCAGGATCGAGAGCGCGTGGCTGTCGTTCTCGGCGAGGTGGTCGGTGACACCGGAGGTGCGCGAGTGCAGCTCGCCGCCGCCCAGCTCCTCGGCGGTGACGACCTCGCCGGTCGCCGCCTTCACCAGCGGCGGTCCGCCCAGGAAGATCGTCCCCTGGTTGCGGACGATGACGGCCTGGTCGCTCATGGCCGGGACGTAGGCGCCGCCCGCGGTGCAGGAGCCGAGCACGGCGGCCAGCTGCGGCACGCCGGCCGCCGAGAGCCGGGCCTGGTTGTAGAAGATCCGGCCGAAGTGGTCCCGGTCCGGGAAGACCTCGTCCTGCATCGGCAGGAAGGCGCCGCCAGAGTCGACGAGATAGACGCAGGGCAGCCGGTTGTCGAGGGCGACCTCCTGGGCCCGGAGGTGCTTCTTGACCGTCATCGGGTAGTAGGTGCCGCCCTTGACGGTGGCGTCGTTCGCGACGATCACCACCTCACGGCCCGCGACCCGCCCGATGCCGGCGATCACGCCCGCGGCGGGGGCGTCCCCGTTGTAGAGGCCGTCGGCCGCGAGCGGCGCGAGTTCGAGGAAGGGGGAGCCGGCGTCGAGCAGCGTGTCCACTCGGTCCCGCGGCAGCAGTTTGCCGCGCGAGGTGTGCCGCTCGCGGGCGCGGGCTCCGCCGCCGGCCGCGGCCGCGGCGAGCTTGGCCCGCAGCTCCTCGGCCAGGGCCTGGTGCCCCTCGGTGTTGCTCCGGTAGGAGTCCGAGGTCGGATCCACCGCGCTCTCCAGCCGCGGGGCGGCGGCCCGGGCCTGTGGGCTCGGGGGAAAACCGGTGGGGAGTGGAGCGGGTGCCATCGCCGAGAGCTCCTTTGCTCCTGTGAACGAGCGGTGTGAACGAGCGGTGTGAACGAGCGGTGTGAACGAGCGTTAACTTATACGGCTCAGGTTAACGCCGCCTAACAGGTCTGTCTACGATGGCCTGATGGTCAAGCCATCCTCGAGTCCCTCCCATGCTGCGACGGCGACGGAGAATCCGCGTCGCGCGCAGATCCGCCGCGAGGCCGCCCGGCTCTTCGCCGAGCGCGGATTCCTCGGCGTGGGCGTGGACGAGATCGGCCGGGCCGTCGGCATCAGCGGGCCGGGCCTGTACCGGCACTTCGCCGGCAAGGACGCGATGCTGGCCGATCTGCTGATCGGCATCAGCGAGCGGCTGCTGGAGCAGGGGCGCCGCCGCGTCGACGCGTCGGCCGACCCGAGGGAGGCCCTGGAGTCGCTGCTTCTGTGCCACATCGACTTCGCCCTCGACGAGAGCGCGCTGATCACCCTGCACGACCGGGAGCTGCTCAACCTGCCGGACAAGGAGCGCCGCCAGGTCCGCAGTCTGCAGCGCCAGTACGTGGAGCTGTGGGTCGGGGTCGCCCGGGACGTCTTCCCGGGCCTCGGCGAGGAGGCGCGCCCCGCCGTCCACGCGGTCTTCGGGCTGCTGAACTCCACTCCGCACAGCGCTGCCGTCGGCCCCACCGGCGCGGGTCACCCGGACGGACGCGCGGCGATGGCCGCGCTGCTGCACCGCCTCGCCCTCGGCGCCCTCGGTGCGGCCGCGGAGCAGGGCGGTCGGTAGCGCGCGGCGGGTAGCGCGCGCCGGTGGAGTGCGCCTCCGTCCGAAGTCCTACGACCATCGCGGAGCCGCGTCCCGCCTCTCGCCCGGTGTGCGACGGGAACACCCGACGGCACTCTGGTGCTGATCCCAGGGGGCGGCATCAGGGGCACGGAGGGCGAACGATGGCTGACAAGGATCTGTTGGAGCTGGTCGCGCGGTCGCGCAACGGTGCGGTGGTCACGCTCAAGCGGGACGGCAGGCCGCAGCTCTCCAATGTGAGCATCACCTTCGACCCCGGCGCGCAGGTGATCCGCTTCTCCACGACCGCTGACCGGGCCAAGGTGGCCAACCTGCGCCGGGATGCGCGGGTGAGTGTCTACGTCACCCGTCCTGACTACCGCGGCTACGCCGTGGTCGAGGGGATGGCCCAGCTCACGCCGGTCGCGGCCGAAGCCGACGACGCGACCGTGGAGGAGCTGGTCGACGTCTACCGGCGGATCGCGGGCGAGCACCCCGACTGGGACGAGTACCGGACGGCGATGGTCGCCGACCGACGGCTCGTGGTGCGCATTCCGGTCGAGCGCGTCTACGGCATGGGTGGATGGTGAGTCGCGTGCGGGTATGTAAGCCCCTAAAGGGGCATGGACAGCTGACCGACGAGAAGATTAGTATCCCTAAATATGTCTCAGGCTCATAAGTCTCCGGGGGAAGTCGCAGCCCCCTCCGCCGGTTCGGGCGCTCCGCGCCGCGCCGGTTGGGTGCGTCGGCTGAGCGGGTACGCCTGGCGCTACCGCACCAATGTGCTGCTGTCCTTCGGCGCGTCGCTGCTCGGCATGGCCATCAGCGCCCTCGTGCCGCTCATCCCGCGCCACATCATCGACGACGTCATCACCACCCACCGCAGCGCGCTCGCCCCCTGGGCGATCGCGCTGGTCGGCGCCGCGGTCGCGGTCTTCGTCCTGACGCTGGTCCGTCGCTACTGGGGCGGCCGGCTCGCGATGGACGTCCAGCACGACATGCGGCAGGACCTCTTCGACTCGCTGACCAGGCTCGACGGCGTCAAGCAGGACGGGCTCGACACCGGCCAGGTGGTCGGCCGGGCCACGTCCGACCTGCAAATGATCGTCGGGCTGCTCTCGATGCTGCCGATGATGACCGGCAACGTCCTGATGTTCCTGCTCTCGATCGTGGTGATGCTCTTCCTGTCGCCGCTGCTGACGCTGATCGCGCTGGCGATGGCCCCCGCCCTGTGGTGGATCGCCTCGCTCAGCCGCAAGAAGCTCTTCCCGGCGACCTGGTCCGCGCAGCAGGAGGCCGGCCGGGTGGCCGGCGTCGTGGACGGAGCCGTCTCCGGCGTCCGCGTCGTCAAGGGCTTCGGGCAGGAGGAGCAGGAGCTCGCCCGACTGGAGTCCGCCAGCCGCCGCCTCTACGCGAGGCGCCTGCGCGGCATCCGGCTGAGCGCCCGTTACAGCCCGGCGATGCAGGCCATCCCGGCGCTGGCGCAGGTGGCGGTGCTGGCTCTCGGCGGCTGGCTGGCCGTGCGCGGCCAGGTGACGCTCGGCACCTTCGTCGCCTTCTCCACCTACGTCGCCCAGATGACCGGCCCGGTCCGGATGCTCACCATGCTGCTGACGGTCGGGCAGCAGGCCCGCGCCAGCGTGGAGCGCGTGCTGCAGCTGATCGACGAGCGGCCGGTGATCAAGGAGCGCGCCTCCGCGGTCGACCTCGAACTCGACGAGCTCACCGAGCTCGAGGGCGCGGACGGCGTGGACGCGCTGGAGCGTCTCGACGAGATCGACGGCGGCCAGGGCCTGGCCGACGCGGGCGTGCCCGCCGTCTCGTTCGAGGACGTCGACTTCGCCTACGCCTCCTCCGCCGAGCCGGTGCTGCGCGGGCTGAACCTCAGCCTGCGGGCCGGTGAGACGGTCGCGCTGGTCGGCGCGTCCGGCTCCGGCAAGTCCACGGTCGGCATGCTCGTGCCGCGCTTCTACGACGCGACCAGCGGCACGGTCCGCGTCCACGGCCACGACGTGCGCGACCTGACGCTGCGCTCGCTGCGCGCGGCGATAGGCATCGTCCCGGAGGACAGCTTCCTCTTCTCCGAGTCGGTGCGCACCAACATCGCCTACGGCCGGCCGGACGCCACCGACGACGAGGTGGTCGCCGCCGCCCGCGCCGCCCAGGCGGACGGCTTCATCGGCGAGCTGCCCGACGGCTACGAGACGGTCGTCGGCGAGCAGGGGCTCACCCTCTCCGGCGGTCAGCGTCAGCGCGTCGCCCTGGCCCGCGCGATCCTGGCCGACCCGCACATCCTGCTGCTCGACGACGCGACCTCCGCTGTCGACGCCCAGGTCGAGGCGGAGATCCACGAGGCCCTGCGCACCGTGATGGCCGGCCGCACCACGCTGCTGGTCGCACACCGCCGCTCGACGCTGCAGCTGGCCGACCGGATCGGCGTGCTGGACCAGGGCCACCTGGTCGACCTCGGCACCCACGAGGAGCTGGACGCCCGCTGTCCGCTCTACCGCTCGCTGCTGACCGACCCGGACGCGATGGCGGGCGACATCCGCGAGGCCGACCCCGCCGCCCAGATCCTCACCGACTCGCTGCTGGCGGCCGAGCTGGCCGACGCCGGAGCCCTGACCGACGCCGGAGCCCCGGCCGACGCCGCGTCGCCGGCCCACGCCGGGCCGGCCGACGCCGACGCGTCGCTGTCCGCGTACGTCGCCCAGGCCCACCCCGACGGCCGGGGCCGCACCGGCGGTGTGACGCCGGAGCTGTGGGACCGCGAGCGGTACCCGGAGCCCGACCCCGACGCGCCCCCGACCGCCAACCGGTCCGGGGCGGGCGCCGGGCACATGGGTGGTCCCGGCGCCATGGGCGCGGCGATGGGCGCCATGTCCGCCACCCCGGAACTGCTGGCCAAGGTGGCCGCGCTGCCGCCGGCCGACGAGACCCCGGCGATCCCGCTCGACGAGGCGCGCCGCCCCGACCCGGGGTTCAACGTGCGCCGGATGCTGGCGCCGTTCCGGCGTCCGCTGCTGCTGGCCCTGCTGCTGGTGGCCCTGGACGCGGTCGCCTCGCTGGTGCTGCCGATCCTGATCCGGCGCGGCATCGACGACGGTGTCAGCAAGGGAGCGGCCGGCGCGGTCGGCGTGGTCTCGCTGATCGCCCTCGCCGTGGTCCTCGTCGACTGGGCCGTGCAGACCGCCGAGACGCAGGTCAGCGGTCGCACCGGCGAGCGGGTGCTCTACGGGCTGCGGGTGAAGATCTTCGCGCACCTGCAGCGGCTCGGCCTCGACTACTACGAGCGCGAGCTCGGCGGCCGGATCATGACCCGCATGACGACCGACGTCGACGCGCTGACCTCGTTCCTGCAGACGGGCGTCGTCACCGCGGTGGTCAGCCTGCTCACCTTCTTCGGCATCTTCTTCGTGCTGCTCGTGCTCGACGCGGGGCTGGCGCTCTACGTCTTCGCGGTGCTGCCGGTGCTGATCGTGGCGACGCTGGTCTTCCGCGCCAAGTCGTCGAAGATCTACCAGCTCGGCCGCGAGAAGGTCAGCACCGTCAACGCGGACCTGCAGGAGAACGTCGCCGGCATGCGGATCGTGCAGGCCTTCCTGCGCGAGGAGCACAACCGCACCCGCTTCGCCGAGCGCAGCGACGACTACCGCCGCACCCGGGTCCGGGCGCAGCTGTACATATCGCTCTACTTCCCGTTCGTGCAGATGCTCTCCAGCATCGCGGCGGCCCTGGTGCTGATCGTGGGCGCGAACCGGGTCAACGCGGGCACGCTGACCACCGGCGCGCTGGTGGCCTACCTGCTCTACATCGACCTGTTCTTCTCCCCGGTGCAGCAGCTCTCCCAGGTCTTCGACGGCTACCAGCAGGCGGCCGTGGGTCTCAGCCGGATCCGGGAGCTGCTCCGCACGCCGACCTCGACCCCGCAGGCCGCGCGGCCGGAGTCGGTCGGCCGGCTCACCGGCGAGATCCACTTCGACGACGTCCACTTCGCCTACAACGCGCTGACCCCGGACGTGAACCTCGACGCGACCGTCGCCGGCACCACCCCGGCCGTCGCGGGTGCCGTCGCCGCGAAGGTGCCGGGGCGCAAGCCCGAGGTGATCACCGGCGTCGAGCTGCGCATCCCGGCGGGTCAGACCGTGGCGCTGGTCGGCGAGACCGGCGCGGGCAAGTCGACGCTGGTCAAGCTGCTGGCCCGGTTCTACGACGTCACCGGCGGCGCGGTGCGGGTGGACGGGCAGGACGTGCGGGAGCTCGACCTGGCCGAGTTCCGGCACCGCCTCGGCGTCGTCCCGCAGGAGGCCTACCTCTTCGCGGGCACGATCCGTGACGCGATCGCCTACGGGCGGCCGGGCGCGAGCGACGCCGAGGTCGAGGCGGCGGCACGGGCCGTCGGCGCGCACGAGATGATCGCGCGGCTCGACGGCGGCTACCTCTACCAGGTCACCGAGCGCGGCCGGAACCTGTCGGCGGGTCAGCGGCAGCTGATCGCCCTGGCCCGTGCCGAACTGGTCGACCCGGACCTGCTGCTGCTCGACGAGGCGACCGCGGCGCTGGACCTGGCCACCGAGGCCGCGGTCAACCGCGCCGCCGACCGCCTGGCCCGCCACGGCGGCAAGCGCCGTACCACCGTGGTCATCGCCCACCGCCTCAGCACGGCCGCCCGGGCCGACCGGGTGGTGGTCATGGACCACGGCCGCGTCGTCGAGGACGGCACCCACGCCGAGCTGGTGGCCGCGAACGGGGCCTACGCCCGCCTGTGGCGCGCCTTCGTCGGCGAGGAGGAGACGGCCACCGTCGGCTGACCGGAACCACGGCCGACACCCGCTCCCTGACGCCTGCCCGCTGACCCCGCCGCCCGGCGGGGTCAGCGGGCAGCGGTCACTCGGGGAGCTGCAGCACCTCGATACGGCGGTGCCGGGTCGCCGCCGGCGCGGCCGAGAAGGTGCCGTCCGCGGAACGCGGCGGGATCACCTTCTCCGCGGCGTCCACGCGGGCCGTCACCGCGCGCCACCACAGGGCGAACGGGACGCCCCCGTTCTCCTGCTCGACCCGCAGCCGGGCGGGCTCGTCCCAGACGATGCGGCGGACCGTCCACTCGGCGCGCAGGCGTAGCAGTTCCCGGTCGAGGTCCGGGGCGCCGAAGCGGTCGGGGGAGACGAGGTCGGCCGGGCCCGCGGGCGGGTCGCCGTCCCAGCGGAAGACGGTCAGCTCGACCAGGCCGGGCGTCTCCTCGGGGTCGATCTCGCGCAGCGACCAGCCCCAGACCGGTTCGGTGCCGCGGCCGGCGAAACGGGACCGGATCTCCACCCAACGCCCGGCCGCGGTCTGGGAGTCGAGGCGGCGCCGGATCTCGCAGTGGATCGGCCAGTAGCCGGTGGTGGCCGAGCGGACGGCCGCCGCGTACTGGACGGCCGCGGTTTCCACGCCGCTCTCGGCGGCGCGGGCGGCGCGGCGGCGGGCACCGGGGAGCAGGCGCGCCGCGGCGCGATGGGCACGGCGTTCCGCGAGGGTGAGCAGACGGCCCGCGTCGGCGATCGTGGCCTGGTAGGCCGCCGCGGCGGCGCGCCAGGCGTCCCACTCGACCCGGTCGACCGGGACCAGGCCGTCGACGCGGTCCGCTTCCGCGGTCTCCGCCTCGGTCAGCGCGAGCATGCGCGGTTCCTCGACCGGGGCCCCCTCGCGGGCCGGGGTCTCCAGCAGCGTCACCAGCACCCAGAGATCGCCGATCATCCAGTCACCCGTCCGTCGGCCCGTCCTTTCGCAGGGTGGAATACCCACGGACCTCGATCGCTAGGCACTGCGGGGCGTGGGTGACGGTCGTAGGGCGGTCCTCGGGCGGCGGGCCCCCGGTCAGGCGGCGGCGGACGGCCAGACCGCGCGGCGCAGCTCGGGAGTGGCGGCCGCCCACAGCGCGGCCGTGCCGAGGACGCCCGCGAGCAGCCACAGGGTGCCGACACCGCCCAGGAGTTGGAGCAGCAGGCCGACGGCGCCGGTGCCCAGCGGGATGCCCAGGCCGACCACGGTCATGGTCGCCGCGATGGCCCGCCCCCGGTGCGCGTCGGGGACCTGGCGGAAGATCAGCACGTCGAGCAGCACGCTGAGGGCCGGCACGCCGAGTCCGCCCGCGATCAGCAGCAGGCCGGTCGCCCACGGGCCCCGGGTGAGGGCCAGCGCGGCGAAGACCGGGACCTCCAGGGCGATGAGGCCGATGAGCAGGGTGCCCGGACGGAAGCTCCGGTGCAGCAGGCCGACGAGGGAGGCGCCGATCAGGCTGCCGACGGCCGAGCCGGCCAGCGCCGCGCCGATGCCCCATGCCGGGGTGGCCTGCTGGTGCAGCCGGAAGATGACGACGAGCGAGATCGGCGCCCCGCACGCGTTCAGGGCGGTCACCAGCAGCAGGGCCATGCGGAGGGTGGGCGCCTGCCACAGCGTGCGGATCCCGTGGAAGACGGTGCGCAGGGACGCGGCCGGATCGCCTGCGCTGTGCTGCTGCGGGCGGACGAACAGGGCGCACACCAGCGAGACCGCGAAGCCGACGGTGCTGAGCACGAACGGCACCGCGCGCCCCAGGGCGTAGAGCGCGCCGCCCAGCGGCGGACCGGCCAGCTCGGCCAGGCTGAGCCGGAGTTGGTCCTGCGTGAGCGCGGCGGTCAGCTGCTCGGGGGCGACCACCGTCCGCACCAGCAGCATCCGTGCCGCCCCGCCCAGCGGCTGCGCGGCGCCCAGGGTGGCGGCGACCGCCAGCAGGTGGGGGAGCGTCAGCGCGCCGAACAGCGCGGCGAGGACGACGGAGCCGCTCGCCGCGACGCGCAGCGCCTCGGCGGCGATCAGCACGCGGCGCCGGTCGCAGCGGTCGAGCAGGACGCCTGCGGGCAGCCCGCACAGCACGGTCGCGGCGGCCTGGATCACCCCGAAGAGGCCGGCCCAGGCGGGCGATCCGGTGAGCGCCAGGATGACGAGCGGGTACGCGACGTCGGCGGCGTTGAGGCCGGTCATCGCGGAGGCGGAGCCGAGCCACAACAGCTGGAACCGCCAGTTGCGGCGCAGCGGGGGCAGCGCGGGTGCCGGCGCCCCGGCGGTTTGCGTGTCCGTGCTGGTGCGTGCGTCATGGCAGGACCTCCCCTTCCTGGGTGGCGTGAACGTTCTCGCAATCGATGACGTTCACTATGACGTGAATGATGGCGTACGGGTGAGCGCCTGGCAAGATAGGGGCCATGGACGGAGCTCGGGACCTGCGCATCGTGGAGGACGTGGAGACGCTGAAGGCGCTCGCCGATCCCCTCCGGATCGCCATCCTGCAGACGATGAGCGGGGCGGACCGGCGGTCCTGGACGGCCAAGGAGCTGGCCGCCGAACTCGGGGAACCGCAGACCAAGCTGTACCGGCATCTCAAGCACCTGGAGGAGGCCGGGTTGATCCTCGTCGCCGAGACCCGCGTCGTCTCCGGGATCCTGGAACAGCGCTATGCCGTCGCCCAGCGCCGCATCCAGCTCGGCGCGGACTTCATCGCCGGGACCGTGACGGGTTCGAGCGAAGGGCAGCAGGCGACGCTGGACGTCGTGCAGGCCGCGCTCAGCTCCTACGAACAGGAGTTGGTGAAAGCCCTGCGCTCCGGCCGGATCCACCTGGACGACGTCGACGAGAGCCGCCGGCCGCTGCTGATGGTCGCCGACTACCGGATGTCCCCCGACCGCGCGGAGTCCTACCGGCGCCGGCTGCGGCAGCTGGCCGACGAGCTCGAGGCCGAGCCCCACGACCCGGACGGGGTGCCGGTCAACGTGCTCCTCACCCTCTACCGCCTGGACGAATGAGGCGGTCCGACCGGTGGCGGTTCGCCGGTCGGGTGGTGGTGTGGCGGTTCGGGGACATGGACACACTTGCCGATGAGATGCTTGGCCCCTTGTGGCGTGAGCGGCGCGGTGGAGGGGAAGGCGAAGTGACGGGGCGTCGGCGCGCGGTGCTCGCGCAGCAGTACACCGAGGTGGCCGAGGCGGCCGAGCAGCGGCTCGGCGAGCTGCTGGACCTGGCGGCGGAACCCTCGCCCGCCGTGGACTTCGACGCGCTGCGCCGCGACTACGCGCCGCGCCCACTGCCGCCCACCGCCGTCTCCGAGCCGCCGCGCTGGGCCGACTTCGAGCCCGAGCCCGGCCAACCGCCCGCCGGGCGCTCCGGTCAGCCGCTGCTCGACCCCGGCTACCAGCAGAAGCTCGCCTCGGCGCGGCTGGCCCACCAGCGGTCGCTGCGCGAGTACCGCGAGCAGGAACGGACGCTGCGTGACCGCGCCGAGGAGGTCCGGCTCGCCTACGAGCGCGAGGAGCGCGAGCGCGCGGACGCGGTGCGCGCCTACAACGAGCGCCTGGTCGAGTACCGGCATGCCTACGAGGACGGTGAGCCCGCCGCGGTCGAGTCCGTGCTGGAGCGGGCGCTGGCCGCCGCCGGGCGGCTGCCCGGCCTGGAGGTCCCGGCCCGCGTCGGCTACCGCCCGCTCACCAGGACCGCCGTCATCGACCTGGTCCTGCCCGGCGTGGGTGTCGTGCCCCCCGCGCTCGACTTCCGGGTCTCGCCGGACGAGGCCACAGGCGGAGTCGACCCGGTGCCGCGCCCCCGCGAGGAGTGCGTCGAGCGCTACCTGCTGCTCGTCGCCCGGCTGGCGCTGCGTGCGCTGGACGCCGTGGTCGCGGCGGACACCGAGTCGCACCTGGACGGCATCGTGCTGAACGGACGGGTCGTCACCGCCGAGGCGGGCGAGACGACGCTGCTCAGCATCGACGCGCGCCGGACCGACCTGTACGCGCGGACCCTGCTGCCCGTGGACCACGCCGAGGCGCTGCGCCGCCTGCGCGAGCTGCCCTGCCGCCTCACCACCGACCCGTACGGCCCCGCGCCGGTCAACCCCTTCGGCGTCGGCAGCCCCATGGCGCCGCTGCCGGAGGAGCTCTCCCCGGGCGAGTTCGCGGGCCTGGCCTCGGAGCTCTTCGCCGCCATGGGCCTGCCCGACTGGGACGCCCGCCTGGTCGGCCGCGACGGCCTGCTCGCCATCGCCCACGGCGACGGCGCGGGCTTCGCCGAACACCCGCACGTGGTCTGCCTCGCGCGCCGCCCGGCCGTGGTCGGCGCGGAGGCGGTCCGCAACGTCGCGGAGGTGATGGAGGAGGAGCGGGCGGAGTCGGCCATCTGGGCCACCACCGGCAGCTTCCACCCGCTCGCGGTGCTGGCCGCCGCGGAGTACACCGGTCTGCGCCTGATCGACGGCGGTGAACTGCGCGCGCTGATCCGGGAACACCTCGGCGCCGAGCTCGGCGGCTGAGCCGGCCCGCCACCCCACCGCCCCGGTGGATCCGCGGACTCGGCGAGGGAAGTTTCCCGCGCCCCTGAGGCCCGCGGGGCGGTTCCGGTGTCACCCTTGAGGCATGGGCTTCCCGTTCTTGGATCGATGGCGGTCGCGCAGGGATGACGCGGAGGCGCGCGCCGGGTTGTACCCCGGGGGAGTGGGCGACCCCGGGAGCCTCGCCGAGATGCTCGGCGAGTGCGCGCTGCTGCGGGGCCGGGTCGCCGACCAGGGGCTCGAGCTCGACGACACCCCCGAGTCGCTGTCCACGCTGGACCAGCTGCCGCCGCGTTGGCGCGACGACCCCCAGGAGGCGGCCGAGTTGGGGCACGACGCGGGCCTGTACCTCGGCTCGGTCATCGTCGCGTCCGTCCCGGGTGCCAACTGGGAACTGCTGCGGGACGGGCGGCCGTTCGTCCGCCTGTCGAGCGGACGCGAGGTCGACGTGGCGGCGGTGGGCCGCGACTGGGCGGCGCAGGGCGCGCCCTCGCTCTGGCAGGTCTACTCCGAGGCCGACGAGGGCTGACAAGGGCTGACGAGGGCCGGGGAGGGCTGAAGCTGCCGGCTGAGGACGCGGTCCCTCCGGGCGCGGTGGCGGGCTGTCGCCCGTGCGGAGCAGTGGGCGCGCGGGTGGACGGGGCGTCAGTGAGGATGGTGCCGAGGGCACCGAGGGTGGGCCCGTAAGGAGGGCGGCGGCGACTGGGCAGGGCGCCGCCGCCCTCGCCTGTCCGCAAGCCCTGCCTGCCCCATGGTCCTCGGGAGCGCCGATGCCGGTACTGGTGGCCGCTGGGGCCTTCGTGATGACCCTCCTCGGCGGGTTCGTCGCCGGGCGGTTCGGCGACCGCAGGCACCTGCTGCTCGGACTGGCCGCCGGGCTGATGCTCGGCGTCGTCTCCTTCGACCTGCTGCCCGAGGCGCTGGACGCCGCGGGCCGGCACCTGTGGGGCGTGCCGCAGGCGCTGCTGATGTTCGTGGTCGGCTTCCTGGTCCTGCACATCGCCGAGCGCTCGGTCGCGATCCACCGCGCGCACGAGGGCGAGTACGCGGCCCACGAACACGGCGGTCACGGTCACGCCCACGGCCTCGCAGGCGCGGTGGCGCCGGACGGGCGGAGCGAGAAGCTCGGCATCGCGGCCGCCTCCGGTCTCTGCGTGCACAGCCTGATGGACGGCTTCGCGATCGGCGCCGCCTTCCAGGTCGACAGCGGCTTCGGCGCCGTGGTGGCCGTCGCGGTGCTGGCCCACGACTTCGCCGACGGCTACAACACCTTCACCATCACCCGCCTGTACGGGAACGACCTGCGCCGCGCGGTGACCCTGCTGGCGCTCGACGCGATCGCCCCGGTCGCCGGCGCGGCGATCACGCTGGCGTTCACCATCCCCGAGCACGTCGTCGGGCTCTACCTGGGCTTCTTCGGCGGCTTCCTGATGTACCTGGCGACCTCGGACATCCTCCCCGAGGCGCACAGCCCGCACCCATCGCGCTCGACGCTGCTGTGCACCGTGGCCGGGGCAGGCTTCATGTGGCTGGTCATCGGCCTCGCCAACAGCTGACCGCCCACCTGGCCCGGCCCCTCAGCTGCGCTGGGCGGCGATCAGGGCCGGCTCGGGGGCCGCGGCGCGCTCCGGCCAGTGCCGGCGCAGCGCCTCCAGGGCCGCGATGATCGCCGGGCGGCGCGAGGCGTGCTCCCGCCACAGCACCGAGACGCGGCGGGTCGGCTCCGGCACGATCGGCCGGGCGACGACGCCCGCCGGCAGCGGCGCGCGCCCGAGCCGCGGGACCAGGCCGAGGCAGAGACCGGCGCCGATCAGCGCGATCTGCGTGTCGAACTCGCTGGCCTGGAACCGGATGTCCGGCTCCTCCCCGGCCTCGCGGAGGGTGCGGATCAGCCAGTCGTGGCAGATGGTCCCGGCCGGGGTGTTCACCCAGCGCTGTCCGAGCAGGTCGCCGACGCTGAGCAGCTCGCGTGCGCCGAGCGGATGGTCGACCGGCAGGACGGCGTCGACGACGTCCAGGCCCAGATGACGGCGGGCGACGCCCTCCGGCGTGGCCAGCGGCGTGTTGGGCCAGTCCTGCACCACCGCCAGGTCGATCTCGCCGCGGGCGACCAGATCGGCCATCAGATACGGGTCGCTCTCCAGCACCCGCAGTTCCAGCTCCGGGTAGCCCGCGGTCAGCTCGGCGAGGACCGGCGGCAGCAGGCCGCGCGCGGCGGTGGCGAACGCGGCCAGCGAGAGCCGCCCGCCCACCTGCCCGCGCCGGGCCTCCAGGCCCACCTCGGCCTGCTCCACCAGTGCCAGGACGGTCTGCGCGGTGCGCACGAGCTCCTGCGCGGCGTCGGTCAGCACGACGCCCCGGCCGCGCTTCTCCAGCAGCGGGGTCCGCGTCTCCCGCTCCAGCTTGCTGATCTGCTGCGAGACGGCCGACGGTGTGAACCCCAGCGCGGTCGCCGCACGCCCCACGGAACCGTGCACGGCCACGGCGTGGAGCGCGCGGAGTCGTCCCAGATCCATCATGCAGGGAAGCCTACGTCTCCGATTCGGGATGACCCGTGGTTCCTCACCCGCGTGACACGGCCGCCCGGTACACCGCGGCGACGGCGGGGCCGAAGTACGAGGAGTACGAGACGTCGTCCGTGTCGCCGCCCTCCTGGTAGCCGCCGATCACGCCGGCGACCGCGCCGTGGTTGTGGGCGTCGCGGGCGGTGCCGACGAGGAGGGGGCCGCCGCTGGTGCCGCCGGGGAGGCCGGGGCAGTCGAACTCGAGCTGGTGAGCGTTGAAGCGCCGCAGGTGGGAGGCGCAGTAGACGGGGCGGTCGGTGCGGCTCGGGTAGCCGACGGCGACGGCGGGCGTGCCGGCGACGGGGTTGAACGCGAGGGACTCCGCGCCCGCCGCGTCCTGGATCCGGCGGCCGGAGGAGTCCGGACGCATGATCAGGAAGGCGACGTCGGCGTTCTGACTGCCGTGGACGGTCCAGTCGCTGGCGGCCACGACCGTGGCGACGGACCAGGTGCCGAACGGGCGAACGCCGTCGTGGTAGCCGGGCGCGAAGGTCAGGCCGCCACGGGCGCGACCGGTGCCGGGGGCGATCACGCAGTGGGCCGCCGTCACCACGATGTCGCGGGTGGGGCTGGCGACCACGGAGCCGCTGCAGAAGTGGTGGTTGGGGCGGTCCGCGGAGGAGCCGAAGATGGCGCCCACGCGGGAGGCGCCGTGGAACGCCGTCGAGTCCGGCGCTCCGGCGGCCGCGACCTGGGTCTGGGGTGCGGTGATCAGCAGGGCGAGCAGCGCGCCGGCGGCCGACAACGAACGAAGCGTCATATTCCGCATTTTTTGGGAGAACCAGTACGGCTGCCACCGTTGTGGGCAAGCGGGTGACGGGCCGTCGGATCGGGGCCGGTGCAGACGGTTCAGCATCCGTGAACGGTTCACTGAAGGACAATTTGCTGGTGCTGAAGAGACCGGCCGCGTGATCCTCGATGCATGACTGGTCGCCACCTCGGACTCGCCGTCCTCGTCGCCGCCATCTGGGGCGTGAACTTCGTCGCCATCGATGCCGGGCTGAGCCACTATCCGCCGCTGCTCTTCACCGCGTTGCGTTTCCTGGTCGCGGCCGTGCCGGCGGTGTTCCTGGTCGGCCGGCCGGGCGTGCCCTGGCGCTACGTGCTGGCGGGCGGCGTGGTGCTGGGGGCGCTGCAGTTCGGACTGCTCTTCGAGGGGATGAAGGCGGGCATGCCGGCGGGGCTGAGCTCGCTCGTCCAGCAGGGGCAGGCGATCTTCACGGCGGGGTTCGCCGCGGTGCTGCTGCGGGAGCGGATCGGCGGGCGCCGGCTGCTCGGGCTGGGCGTCGCGGTCGCCGGCATGGTCGTCGCCGCACTCGACCAGGCCTCACGCGGCGGGGCCGCGCCGCTGACCGCGTTCGCGCTGGTGGTGGGTGCTGCGGCGGCCTTCGGTTTCTCCAACATCATCACCAGGAAGGCGGCGCCGCCGGACGCGCTGCGCTGGATGGTCTGGGTCAGCGTCGTGCCGCCGCTGCCGTTGGCGGTGCTGTCGCTGCTCACCGAGGGGCCGCGGGCGGATCTGCGGGCACTGACCACCTTCAGCCCGAGCGCGGTGGGGTCGCTCCTCTATGTCGCGTGGGGTGCGACGCTGGTCGGCTTCGGGCTCTGGGGGCACCTGTTGCGGCGTCACGACGCCTCCGTGGTGGCGCCGTTCTCGCTGCTGGTGCCGGTCTTCGGGATGTCCTCGGCCTGGCTGCTCCGCGGTGAGGCGCTGACCTGGCTCTCGGGTGCGGCGGCGGCGCTGGTGATCTCCGGGATCGCGGTCGCGTCGCTCAGCCGGCTGCGGTGGCCGGGGAGCCGTGCGGCCGGTGGTGGCCGTGCTGGTCGTGCGGACCGCGTCCGTGTGGCCCGTGGTGGGGATGGGCCTGCTCGTACGCCTCCTCCGCCACGCGCAGCAGACGCAGCAGCGTCACCCGTTCGGCCGAGCTGACCGGCCCGAAGTACTCGGCCGCCACCTCGCGGCGCACGGTCGCGATCCGGTCCACCGCCTCCTCGCCCTGCGTGGTCAGGTGGAGCAGGGTGGCGCGGCGGTCGTCCGGGTCGGGGGAGCGGGTGACCAGCCCGGCCGCCTCCAGGGCGTCGACGACGGTGGTGGCCGAGCGTGGGGCGATGCGCAGCCGCTCGGCGAGCTGGTTCAGCCGGATGCCGCGACCGCCGCTCCAGGCGAGGGTGTCCAGCGCGCGACCCTGGGACGGGGTGAGCCCGTGCGGAGCCAGTCGGTGGAACGTGGCCTTCCGCATGCGCTTGCTCGCGCGCATCACTGCGTCGGCGAGCTCCACTTCGGTGGGGGGCGGCTCGGGTGCGGCGGCGGTCACGGAAGGGCTCCTGCGTCGGGGGGAGGCCAGGATATCGAGTGGGTCCGGGGAGACCGGTGAGGGAAATCAATAGAGAGCCAAGCTCATTATGCCTTAGGCTCGCCTAAGCAGCCAGGGGTCCGCCGTGGCTGCCACCCGTTCTGGAGGATTCCCATGGCCCGCTCCCACGCCCGCGTCGCCACCGACCGCCCCGGCCGCTATGCCAAGCAGCTCGCCTCCCACTTCAGCCGCAAGATCGAGACCCACTGGGACGAGGAGACCGGCCAGGGCTCGCTCAGCTTCGGCTTCGGCACCGCCGCGATGACGGCCACCCCGGACGCGCTGCTGCTCGTCGTCGAGGGCGCCGCCGAGGATCTGGAGCGACTGGAGGGTGTCGTCGGGCGCCATCTGGTCCGGTTCGGCACCAAGGACGAGCTGGTCGCCGAGTGGCACCGGGCCGACGGCACCGCCGGCACCGTGCAGCGCAACGAGGAGGAGCCCGCGGCCGAGCAGGCCTGATCAGCTCAGCGGGAGCTTGAAGCCGATGTGCGAGCCGGTGAAGCCCAGCCGCTCGTAGAAGCGGTGCGCGTCCGCCCGAGTGTTGTCGCTGGTCAGCTGGACCAGCGAGGCGCCGAGGCGGCGCGACTCCGCGACGGCGTGCTCCATCAGCGCCGTACCCAGCCCGCTGCCGCGTTGGTCGCCGCGCACGCGGACCGCCTCGATGATCGTCCGCACCGCCCCGCGCCGCGACAGGCCGGGGATGACGGTGAGCTGCAGCGTGCCGACCACCTCGCCCGCCCGCTCGGCCACGATCTGATGCTGGTTCGGATCGGCGTCGACCCGGGCGAAGGCCTCCTCGTAGGGAGTCAGATCGTCCGGCGACTCGCGGCCGACGCCGAGCGAGTCGGCGGCGAGCATGGCGACGATCGCGGGTAGATCCGCGGTGGTGGCCCGCCGGAAGATGACGTCGGTCATGATCATCACCCTACGCGGCGGGTGTCACCCGGGACAGGCGTTCAGGCCTGCAGCTGGGCCTCGATCGCCGCGATGAGCTCCGGCGCCTCCGGCTCGGTGCGCGGGCGGAACCGGCCCACGACCTCGCCCTTGGGGGAGAGCAGGAACTTCTCGAAGTTCCAGGTGATGTCGCCCGCCTCGCCGGCCGCGTCCTGCGTCGTGGTCAGCTCGGTGTAGAGCGGGTGCCGCTCGGCGCCGTTGACGTCCGCCTTCTCCAGCAGCGGGAAGGTCACCCCGTAGCTGGTGGAGCAGAAGGTCTGGATCTCCTCCGCCGAACCGGGCTCCTGGCCGGCGAACTGGTTGCACGGCACCCCCAGCACCGTGAAGCCGCGCTTGGCATAGGCCTGCTGCAGCCGCTCCAGACCGGCGTACTGCGGGGTGAGGCCGCACTTGGACGCGACGTTGACCAGCAGCACGGCCTTGCCCGCGTAGTCGGCCAGGCTGGTGGCCTCGCCGTTCAGGGTCTTCAGCGGGATGTCGGACAGGCTCATGCGATCCTCCGGGGCTTTCGATCAGGGCGCGGTGTTGCCGTGGCCGAGGGTAGTCCTCGGCCATCGACCACAACCGCGCCGCCCGACCGCTTCTTCCCGGAGGGAGCGTCAGCTCGGCTGCTCGCCCTTGATCACGGAGAACATCGCGCCGTGCGGGTCCCGCAGGGAGGACATCCGGCCGACACCCTCGAGCGAGGCCGGGCCCATCAGCACCGTGGCGCCGAGCTCGGTGGCCTTGGCCGTCGTGGCGTCGACGTCCGCGACCTCGAAGTAGGGCAGCCAGAAGGTGACCGTCTCGCCGGGGAAGTGGCCCATCAGGCCGCCGAAGGAGGACTCCTCACTGCCCATCGAGGTGACGGTGTAGGTGAACTCGCCCATGTCGTTGTCGGTCAGCGTCCAGCCGAGGACGCCGGTGTAGAAGCCGCGCGCCGCCTCGGCGTCGGCCGTGTGCAGCTCCGCCCAGGAGACGGAGACCGGGACGTTGACGATCTCGAAGCCCTTGGTCTCCAGCGGCTGCCAGACGGCGAACTCGCCGCCCTGCGGGTCGGTGAACTGGGCCATCCGCCCGAAGCCCATGACGTCCATGGCGGGCACGCGGACCGTGCCGCCGGCCTGCTCGACCGCCTTGACCGTGGCCTCGGCGTCGTCGCTGCCGAAGTAGATCGTCCAGGCCGGGGAGGCGCTCGGGTCCATCAGCGGGCCGACGCCGCCGACGCGCTTGCCCCCGCTGCGGTAGAAGCCGTACCCGCCGGCCTCGGGCCCGGCCTCCTCCTTCTCCCAGCCGAAGAGGGACGTGTAGAAGGCATCGGTGGCCTTGACGTCCGGGCTGCCGAGGTCGATCCAGCGCGGGGTGCCCGGGGTGTACTCGGTGCTCAGCATGGAGTGCTCCTGTGGGTTGTGTCCGGTGAGCCGTTCCACAGTCTTCCGCGCACCACTGACAATTCGACCCCCTCGGGGCGGCCCGGTCGCAAAGAATTTATACCGGTCGCTTTCGAGCAGATTCGAACAGATTTGGGCGCCTCCCACACTGTCAGTCCCAGCCGCTACGGTGCTGCTCATGAACCAACTGGCCGTGGTCGAGGGGGTGCTGGAGCGCATCACCTTCGCCAGCGAGGAGACCGGCTGGACGGTCGCCCGCGTCGACACCGGCCGCGGCGGGGGCGAGCTCCTCACCGTCGTGGGCGCGCTGCTCGGCGCCCAGCCGGGGGAGAGCCTGCGGATGCACGGCCGCTGGGGCAGCCACCCCCAGTACGGCAAGCAGTTCACCGTCGAGAACTACACCACCGTGCTGCCCGCCACGGTCCAGGGCATCCGGCGCTACCTGGGCTCCGGGCTGATCAAGGGCATCGGGCCGCGGCTGGCCGAGCGGATCGTCGACCACTTCGGCGAGCGGACCCTGGAGGTGATCGAGGCCGAGCCCGCCCGGCTGATCGAGGTGCCCAAGCTCGGTCCCAAGCGCACCAAGCTGATCGCCGCCGCCTGGGAGGAGCAGAAGGCGATCAAGGAGGTCATGGTCTTCCTCCAGGGCGTCGGGGTCTCCACCTCCCTCGCCGTGCGCATCTACAAGAACTACGGGGACTCCTCCATCTCCGTGGTGAAGAACGAGCCCTACCGCCTCGCTGCCGACGTGTGGGGCATCGGCTTCCTGACCGCCGACCGGCTCGCGCAGGCCGTCGGCATCCCGCAGGACAGCCCGCAACGGGTCAAGGCGGGGCTGCAGTACGCCCTGTCGCAGTCCTCCGACCAGGGCCACTGCTACCTCCCCGAGGAGCAGCTGATCTCCGAGGCGGTCAAGCTGCTCGCCGTCGACACCGGCCTGGTCATCGAGTGCCTGGCGGAGCTGGTCGCGGAGGAGGGCCTGGTCCGCGAGCAGGTGCCGGGGGACGAGCGGGACGAGGCCGGGCGCGCCGTCCCGGTCAGCGCGATCTACCTGGTCCCGTTCCACCGCGCCGAGGTCTCGCTCGCCGCCCAGCTGGGCCGGCTGCTGCGCGCGCCCGACGACCGGCTGGGCGCCTTCGCCGACGTCGACTGGACCCGGGCGCTCGGCTGGCTGCGCGGGCAGACGGGGGTGGACCTGGCGCCCGAGCAGGAGGCCGCCGTCAAGCTCGCGCTGACCAACAAGGTCGCGGTGCTCACCGGCGGGCCCGGCTGCGGCAAGTCCTTCACGGTGCGTTCGATCGTCACCCTCGCGCTGGCCCGCAAGGCCAAGGTGGTGTTGGCCGCGCCGACGGGCCGGGCCGCCAAGCGCCTCGCCGAGCTGACCGGCGGCGAGGCCGCCACCGTGCACCGGCTGCTGGAGCTCAGGCCGGGCGGCGACGCCGCCTACGACCGGGACCGGCCGCTCGACGCCGACCTGGTGGTGGTCGACGAGGCCTCCATGCTCGACCTGCTGCTGGCCAACAAGCTCGCCAAGGCCGTCGCGCCCGGCGCCCACCTGCTGCTCGTGGGCGACGTGGACCAGCTCCCCTCCGTCGGCGCGGGCGAGGTGCTGCGCGACCTGCTGGCGACCGGCAGCCCGATCCCGTCCGTCCGGCTGACCAGGATCTTCCGGCAGGCGCAGCAGTCCGGAGTGGTCACCAACGCGCACCGGATCAACGAGGGCGTCCCGCCGATCACCGAGGGCCTGGCCGACTTCTTCCTCTTCGCCGAGGAGGACACCGAGCGCACCGCCGACCTCACCGTCGACGTCGTGGCCCGCCGCATCCCGCGGCGGTTCGGCCTCGACCCGGGCCGCGACGTACAGGTGCTGGCCCCGATGCACCGCGGTCCCGCGGGCGCGGGCAACCTGAACACGCTGCTGCAGGCGGCGATCACCCCCTCCCACCCGGACCGTCCCGAGCGGCGCTTCGGCGGCCGCACCTTCCGGGTCGGCGACAAGGTCACCCAGATCCGCAACAACTACGACAAGGGCAGTAACGGCGTCTTCAACGGCGCCGTGGGCGTGGTCACCGCCCTCAACCCGGAGGACCAGAAGCTCACCGTCCGCACCGACGAGGACGAGGACGTCGACTACGACTTCGACGAGCTCGACGAACTGGCCCACGCGTACGCCGTGACCATCCACCGGTCCCAGGGCAGCGAGTACCCGTGCGTTGTGATCCCGATCACCACCAGTGCCTGGATGATGCTCCAGCGGAACCTGCTCTACACGGCCGTCACCCGGGCCAGGAAGCTGGTGGTGCTGGTGGGCTCCCGTCGTGCCCTTGGCCAGGCCGTTCGTGCGGTCTCCGCAGGTCGCCGACACACGGCTTTGGACCATAGGCTGACTCGGGGGTAGGTTCCGCTGTCAGAACTTGAAAGCGAATGGCCCGATTCTTTGTGACCTTAGGCTCTTTTGGGCCACCCCGCCTGCACAGGTGTAACCCGCCTGGGGGAAGGTAGGAGGGAGTCAGGGCACCCCTTGAACCCTTGAACGGGGTCATTCCGCTGGTGATGAGGGAAGACGTGAGCGACAACTCTGTAGTACTCCGCTACCAGGGCGGCGAGTACGAGTACCCGGTGACCGAGGCCACCGTCGGCAACGACGGCTTCGACATCTCGAAGCTTCTCGGCCAGACCGGCCTGACCACCCTGGACAACGGCTTCGGCAACACCGCCGCCTGCAAGTCCGCGATCACCTACATCGACGGTGACGCCGGCATCCTCCGCTACCGCGGATACCCGATCGAGCAGTTGGCCGAGCAGGGCACCTTCCTGGAGACCGCCTACCTGCTGATCAACGGTGAGCTCCCGAACGCGGAGCAGCTGCGCATCTTCCAGCACGACATCTCCCAGCACACGCTGCTGCACGAGGACGTCAAGCGCTTCTTCCAGGGCTTCCCGCGCGACGCCCACCCGATGGCCATGCTGTCCTCCGTCGTCAGCGCGCTGTCGACCTTCTACCAGGACAGCCACAACCCGTTCGACGCCGAGCAGCGCTACCTCTCGGCCGTCCGCCTGCTGGCCAAGCTGCCGACGATCGCGGCCTACGCGTTCAAGAAGGCCCAGGGCCACCCCTTCGTCTACCCGAAGAACGACCTCGGGTACGTCGAGAACTTCCTGCGGATGACCTTCGCCGTCCCGGCCGAGGAGTACGAGCTCAACCCGGTCGTGGTCAGCGCGCTGGAGAAGCTGCTGATCCTGCACGCGGACCACGAGCAGAACTGCTCCACCTCCACGGTGCGCCTGGTCGGTTCCTCGCACGCCAACCTCTTCGCCTCCATCTCGGCCGGCATCAACGCCCTGTGGGGTCCCCTGCACGGCGGCGCCAACCAGGCCGTGCTGGAGATGCTGCAGGGCATCAAGGCCGACGGCGGCGACGTGGACGCCTTCATCCGCAAGGTGAAGAACAAGGAGGACGGCGTCCGCCTGATGGGCTTCGGCCACCGCGTCTACAAGAGCTTCGACCCGCGTGCCCAGATCATCAAGGTCGCGGCGCACGACGTGCTCTCGCAGCTGGGCAAGGCCGACGAGCTGCTCGACATCGCGCTGAAGCTGGAGCAGCACGCGCTGACGGACGACTACTTCGTCTCCCGCAAGCTGTACCCCAACGTGGACTTCTACACCGGCCTGATCTACCGGGCCATGGGCTTCCCGACCAGCATGTTCACCGTGCTGTTCGCGCTGGGCCGGCTGCCCGGCTGGATCGCCCACTGGCAGGAGATGATCACCGACCCGACCAACAAGATCGGCCGTCCGCGCCAGATCTACACCGGCCAGGTCATCCGGGACTACGTCCCGATCGAGGCGCGGTAACGCCCCGCCCCGCCCTGGAAGCGTCGAACGGGCCCCTGCAGCCGCCGTGTGCGGCCGCGGGGGCCCGTTCGTTCGTGTCATGGGAGCGCGTGCGCGCACGGCGGGGCGCGGGGGAGGCCGCTCAACCACCCTGATCACGCCCGCGCCGTGCGCTTGTCGGCCGCCCAGCGACGGCGGCCGTCCACCGGGATCCGCCGGAACCCCGGCTCTGGAGTTCTAACACAAAGTTGGCCTGACGAAGTTACGGTCCGCCTATGTGACGCCACTCTCACCACCTCCGAATATGCCGGTCGGGAGCGGTCCCATCGCCGTTCGTGGTCGTGCGTGCGCCCGCAGTCCCGCCCCGCGCCGGGGCGGGGTGGGGCGACCCGGTGCGAAGCGGTCGAAAGGGCGCGTGGCAGGAATCACGTGAAGTCAGATTCGGTGTGGGGGGCACAGATGGCCAGAACTGTCGTCGTCACGCCCGACGGTCCGCCCGCTCGCGGGTCCTGCTCACCGAGTCCGTCCGGGACCGGCTGACGCAGGGTCAGGGCCGCGTCGTCACCATCAGGTCGTGCAACCTCAGGCCTCGGCCTGGAAGCGGCGGAGCCGCAGGCTGTTGGTGACGACGAAGACCGAGGAGAAGGCCATCGCCGCGCCCGCGATCATCGGGTTGAGCAGGCCGAGCGCGGCCAGCGGCAGCGCCGCGACGTTGTAGCCGAAGGCCCAGAACAGGTTGCCCTTGATGGTGCCGAGCGTCCGACGCGACAAGCGGATCGCGTCCGCCGCCGACCGCAGGTCCCCGCGGACGAGGGTGAGGTCCGCAGCCTCGATCGCCGCGTCCGTGCCGGTGCCCATGGCGAGGCCGAGGTCGGCCTGGGCTAGGGCCGCGGCGTCGTTGACGCCGTCGCCGACCATGGCGACCACGCGACCCTCGGACTGGAGCTTGGCGACCACCCCGGCCTTGTCCTCCGGGAGGACCTCGGCGATGACCCGGTCGGCGTCGATGCCGACCTCCGCCGCGACCGAGCGGGCCACGGCCGCGTTGTCGCCGGTCAGCAGGACCGGGGTGAGGCCCAGGGTCCGCAGCCGGGCGATCGCCTCGGCGCTGGTGGGCTTCGGGCGGTCGGCGACCTCCAGGACGGCGCGGGCCGCGCCGTCCCAGCCGACGAGGACGGCCGTGCGGCCGTCGGCCTCCGCCGCGCGCTTGGCCTCGGCCAGGGAGGCCGGCAGGTGCATCGCCCGGTCGGCCAGCAGGCGTTCGCGTCCGGCGATGACCGCGTGGCCGTCGACGACGCCCTGCACGCCGAGTCCGGGGATGTTGGCGAAGTCCGCGACCGGCGCGGGCTCGTCGACCGCCGCGGCGATCGCCGCCGCGATCGGGTGCTCGGAGGCGTGTTCCACCGCGGCCGCCAGGCGCAGCGCCTCGTCCTTGTCCACGCCGTCGGCGACGTGCACGCCGACCAGGGCCATCCTGCCGGTGGTGACGGTGCCGGTCTTGTCCAGCACGACGGTGTCGACGCGGCGGGTGTTCTCCAGCACCTCGGGGCCGCGGATCAGGATGCCGAGCTGCGCGCCGCGGCCGGTGCCGACCATGAGCGCGGTCGGGGTCGCGAGACCGAGGGCGCACGGGCAGGCGATGATCAGCACCGCGACCGCGGCCGTGAAGGCGTCGGTGGCGCCGTGACCGATGGCGAGCCAGGTGAGCAGGGTGCCGAGGGCGATCAGCAGCACGACGGGGACGAAGACGGCGGAGATCCGGTCCGCGAGGCGCTGGGCCGCCGCCTTGCCGGTCTGGGCCTGCTCGACCAGGGCCGCCATCCGGGCGAGTTGGGTGTCGGCGCCGACCCGGGTCGCCTCGACGACGAGCCGGCCGCCGGAGTTGACGGTGGCTCCGGTGACCGCGTCACCGGGGCCGACCTCGACCGGGACGGACTCGCCGGTCAGCATCGAGGCGTCGACCGCCGAGCTGCCCTCGACGACCTCGCCGTCCGTGGCGATCTTCTCGCCGGGGCGGACCACGAAGCGGTCGCCGATGACGAGCCGACTGACGGGGATGCGCTGTTCGCGGCCCCCGCGCAGCACGGCCACGTCCTTGGCGCCGAGCTCCAGGAGGGCGCGCAGGGCCGAGCCGGCCCGCCGCTTGGCGCGGGCCTCCAGATAGCGGCCGAGCAGGATGAAGGCGGTGACACCGGCGGCCGTCTCCAGGTAGAGGGCCTGGGAGGCGTTCTGCCCGGAGAGACTGAAGTCGAAGCCGTGGCGCATGCCGGGCATGCCGGCGTCACCGAAGAAGAGCGCCCAGAGGGACCAGCCGAAGGCGGCCAGGGTGCCGACCGAGACAAGGGTGTCCATCGTGGCCGCGCCGTGCCGGGCGTTGGTCCAGGCGGCACGGTGGAACGGCCATCCGCCCCAGACCACGACCGGCGCGGCCAGAGTCAGCGAGAGCCACTGCCAGTTGCGGAACTGCCAGGCCGGAACCATGGCGAGCAGGATGACCGGGATGCTGAGCGCCACAGTGACCAGCAGGCGCTGCCGTAGCCGGGAGGTCTCCTCGTCCCGGGCGTCCTCGGTGGAGGGGACCTCGGCGCCTTCCGCCCCGTCGGCCGCGGGGGCCGGCGGGGGCGGGGGCTCGGCGGTGTAGCCGGCCTTCTCCACCGTGGCGATCAGGTCGGCGACGGCCACGTCCCCGGCGTAGTCGACGCTGGCCTTCTCGGTCGCGAAGTTCACCGTGGCGGAGACACCCTCCAGCCGGTTGAGTTTCTTCTCGATCCTGGCCGCGCAGGATGCACAGGTCATCCCGCCGATGGCGAGCTCGATCCGCTGGGCGGCCGGTTCTATGCCGGGCGTGGCCGTGGTCATGCCGTTCCCTTCGGTGGGCGCGTGGGACGTCGCTCAGGCGTGGCGACCGGTGAGCTCGTAGCCGGCCTCGTCGACGGCGGCGCGGACCGCGTCCTCGTCGAGCGGCTGCTCCGACTCGACGGTGACCTGGCCCAACTTGGCGTCGGCGGAGACCTGGAGGACGCCCGGCAGGGCGCCGACCTCCTCGGAGACGGACTTCTCGCAGTGGCCGCAGGTCATCCCGGAAACGGTGAAGACGGCGGTGGTCATGGCTGCCTCCTGAAGGCGTGCTCGCTCGTTGGATCGTTCAATGATGACAACACCATACCCCCCTAGGGTATACCTGAGTACAGGGGGCAGGCCGAAGAAAATCCCATCCGCACCGAGAGTAACGATCCGTCGCTCCAGGTAGCAGAAAGCCCGCCGTCCCCACCCGAAGGTGTGGCGGCGGGCATGCCGAACGAGCGGGCAGGACCCCTGGGCTCAGAGCAGTTCCAGCTCCGGGCGCTTCGCGACGACGTGGTCGCCGGAGGACTCGCCGCGCAGCCGGCGGCCGACCCAGGGCAGCAGGAACTCGCGGGCCCACTGGATGTTCTCCCGGCGCAGCTCCGCGGGGGTGTGCGGGGCGACCGGCGGCCAGTCCGCCTCCGGGTCGCCGGCGGGGACGCCGAGCGCGCGGGCGGCGAGCTGGGCGACGCGCTCGTGGCCCTCGGGGGAGAGGTGCAGCCGGTCCTCGCTCCACGCGCGCCGGTCCCGCACCGAGCGCAGTGCCCAGACGTCCGCGACGGCGAGGTCGTGCCGGTCCGCGATCGCGCGCAGGTGCGCGTTGTAGGTAGCGATCTTGCCGCGCAGGTGCTTGAGCACCGGGGTGTCCCGGGTGTCGAAGCCGGTGAAGATCAGCACGTGGTCCGCGTGCGGGGTGATCCGGGTGACGGCGCGCTCGAAGCGCTCGGCCACGTCGTCCGGGTCGCTGCCCGGCCGCAGGATGTCGTTCCCACCGGCGCAGATGCTGACCAAATCCGGCCGCATCGCCTCGAGCTGGGGCACCTGCTCGGCGGCGATCTGGTCGAGCAGGCGGCCGCGCACGGCGAGGTTGGCGTAGCGCAGGTCGTAGTGGCCGGACCCGGTCCGGGGGCGCTGCTCGGCCAGAAGGCGCGCCAGTCGGTCCGCCCACCCGGCGAACCCGCCGTCGGGGCCGGGGTCGTTCAGTCCCTCGGTGAAGCTGTCGCCGATGGCCACGTAGGACGTGATCTCTGGGGTCTCCTGGGGTGATCGCGAAGTCGGCATGCGACGATACTTCACCTCATGAAGTGACCTACGCCACCGTAGGTAGGGCTTGACGGGAGTGAGATGAGCCACGTCGAGCATGCGGAACAGTCGGTTCAGCGGTCCGGCGGTCGGTACCAGCGCTGGTGCGGCTGCAGCGGCGGGCGTGGGCGACGGGGGCGCCGCGGCGGCAGGTCGCCCTCGCGCCGCGCCCGGTGGACGATGGCGCCGAGCCAGCCGAGCCCCAGGCACGAGACCAGCACCAGGCCCAGCGTGGAGAACACCGTGAAGAGCTCCACCTGGTTGTGCGTCGGACTGGGCAGGTAGCCGAGCTCGAAGACGGTCCGCTGCCAGTGCGTCTCGGTGAGCCGCCCGACGATCCAGGTGGCGATGCCGTGGGTGCTGTCCCACAGCGCGTGGAGCAGCGAGACGCCCAGATAGGTGAGCAGCACCCGCCCGTTGATCCGGAACCGCCCGTCGCCGCGCCGCTCGTGGAAGAGCACGGCGCCCAGGATCGCGGTCCACAGGCCGTGGCCGACGGGCGCCAGGATGCCGCGCAGGATCTCCGTGGTGACCAGGTCCAGCAGCGAGTAGCCGTGCTCGGTCAGCACCGCGTTGAAGGCGTAGCCGGCGCTCTCGAAGGCCGCGAAGCCGAACCCCACGGTGGCGCCCAGCACCAGGCCGTGCCGGACGCCGCCCGCCGGGATCCGCCGCGTCAGCAGGATCAGCGCCCAGGCCTTGACCGCCTCCTCGATCAGCCCGACGCCGAGGTAGAGCCAGACCGAGGACTTGAGCAGGTAGTACTCCAGCAGCGACGCGCCCAGCACGCCGATGACCCCGCCGACGGCGAAGCAGGCCGCGATCCGGTCGGTGCCCAGGTCCTGCCCGTACCGCTCGTGTGCCCAGACCACGAAACTGCCCGGCACCAGGAAGCTGCCGAGCAGCACCACGGTCGGCAGCAGGTTGTGGTTGTCGGTCCAGTAGGTGACGCCCACGCTGGCCGCCCAGAGCGCGAAGCCCACGAGGAAGCAGGTGCGCCAGCGGTGGGTGCGCACCACAGGGGCGGGCGGTCGCAACGGCGGGCGCGGGGGAGGCGCGGCCGCTGCGGACATGGTGAGGCCTCCCGGCGAGTGGACGTCATTCCCCTTTCTGCCATATTTCCGGATCAATCGCCTCCTTCCGGGTGGTGCCGGGCCGGCCCGGCAGTTGCCCCGCCGTGATCCAAACGTGTTGCTTACAGGGCGTTCCGATAAATTCGGTCTGTGACGAGCAATCGGCCCGACGACCAGGCGGGCGCCCACGCTCCGTCGGCCGGCCTCGCGCTCGACGAGGGCGGCACGCTGCTCGGGCTGCCGCTGTGGCAGCGGCTGCTGCCGATCGGCGGGGCGATGGCGGGCGTCTGCGCCGCCGATCTGCTGGCGGGTCAGGACACCTACCTGGCCTCGCTGATGTCGGTGGTCCCGCCGTTGGCGGCGCTGCTGCTGTACCCGCTGGAGGTGGTCGCCAGCAGCTGCCTGCTGCTGATGGTCGGGCTCACCCACTACGACGGTCTCGGCGACGCGGAGGCACGTCGGCTCTTCGAGGGCACGCTGATCGCGTATGCCGCGCTCACCCTGGCGGCCGTGTTCATCTCCCACTTCCGGATCGTCAGGACCCGGCACATGGTGGCCGTCCGGACGGTCGCCGAGGCTGCGCAGCTGGCCCTGCTGCCCCCGCCGGAACCCCGCGTCGGCCCGGTCCGGGTGGCCGCGCGCTACGTCTCGGCGGTCGACCTGGCCCAGATCGGCGGCGACCTCTACGCGGTGCTGGACACCCCGTTCGGCGTACGCGCGCTGATCGGTGACGTCCGGGGCAAGGGCCTGCCGGCCGTGCGGATGGCCTCGGTGGTGCTGGGCGCGTTCCGCGAGTCCGTCTGCGACGAACCGGAGCTGAGCGGGGTCGCCGAACGGCTGGAGCGGAGCGTGGCCCGCCACGCGGAGGTGGGCGAGTTCACCACGGCGCTGCTGGTGCAGTTCCTGCCGCCGGACACCATCGAGCTGTTCCACTGCGGCCACGTCCCGCCGCTGCGGGTGTGCGCCGACGGTGCGGCGACGGTGCTGGAACCTCCGGACCCGTGGGTCCCGCTCGGCCTGGCCCGTCTGGCGGACGGCAAGCCCCAGCCCTGGCTGGAACGCCTCGCCCCCGGGGACCGCCTCCTCCTCTACACCGACGGCGTCGCCGAGGCCCGGGGCGCGGACGGCGCGTTCTATCCGCTGATGTCGCGCGTCCCCGAGCTGCTGGGGCCTTCCGGCCCCGACCTCACCGCCGGCCTGACCGCCCTCCACACCGACGTCACCCACACCACCGGCGGCCCCCTCCGCGACGACGCCGCACTCATGCTCCTCACCTGGGCGGAGCCGTAGCCCTTCCGAAGCACCCGCAGGTAGCGCAACGACCTGCGGGAGCGCAGGTCAGCGGATCGGGAGGTCCTCGGTGTGCTGCTTGTCGACCGCGACGAGTGAGGCGGGGTCGAGGCCGAGGATGGAGAGGATCGTCGGGGCGATCTGCTTGGTCTCGACCGGGGCGCCGTCGACGACCTTGGTCGGGACGCCCGCGCCGCTGATGACCAGCGGGACGTTCAGGTCGTCCGAGTGGGCGCCGCCGTGCTCGGCGACCTTCTTGGTGCCGCCGGTGTAGACGACGCCGTACTGGGAGATCCCGAAGATGTCCGGGACCCGCGCGTCACCGGGCTTCACGCCGAAGTACTTGGCCGCCGCCGCGCCCGCGTAGACCGTTTCCAGGCCGCTGTGGGCGAACGCCTTGGGGGCCTTGTTGATGTCCGTGCCGTTGCCGTGCTGCGCGAGCAGGTACGCCTTGGCGAAGTCCGTGGCCGCCTTGGAGCGGTCGCTCAGCCAGATCAGCATGCCGTCGTCGTCCACCGCGTGGGCGACCAGCGGAGCGGCCTTGGGGTGGGTCTTCTTCCAGGCGGCGTTCAGCCCGTCCAGCAGCGGGCCGTCGTCGATGCGGTTGAGCGCGTTCGGGTCGGTCGGCGACTGGCCGTGCTTGGAGGAGAGGATGATCGTGGTGGTCTTGTCCAGGTGGCGCTTGCGCAGCTCGGAGACCATGCGGCCGATCTCGTCGCTGACGAAGCCCAGGTTCTTGACCACGAGCGGGCCGGGCTGGCTCTTGTTGGTGTAGCCGCCCTGGAGGCCGTCCGAGGAGGGGAGCTTCTGGGCGGTGGAGACTGCCTGGAAGTTCATGCCGAAGATGGCCGGCGTGCCCACGCGGTCGGTGTGCTGGTGGTTGAAGCCGTCGATCTCGTTGAGGACGGCCTGCACCCTGTAGTTGTCGTACTGCTCGGTGGCCTTGTTGTCCGTGGTCCAGTCGTTGCCGGCCGGGTACCCGTTCGCGTCGGAGTTGATCTCCGGGGTGAACAGGTCGTCGATGCCGGTGCCGGTCGGGCCGTTCAGGATCTCGTACGCGGCGTGCTTGTCGGACCAGGCGGTGCGCAGGCCCGCGTTCTGGGCCACCTCGAACACCGTGTTGGCCTGCAGGTAGGAGTGCGGGTAGACCGGCTTGCAGGTCTTCGGGTCGACCGGCAGCTTGCTCGGGTCGATCAGCTTCTGCGGGGAGCCCGTCATCTGCAGGATCGAGCCCGGCAGGCCCCCCAGACCCTCGCCCGCGTCGGGGCTGGACTTGTTCTTGTCCAGGTCCTCCGTGAAGTCGATCTCGACACCGGGCTTGACGCCCTTGCAGTTCGTGGTGCCGGCGGGCAGCAGCTTCGCGTTCCAGGCGTCGTCGTAGTAGACGCCGGTGAGGCCGGGGCTGCCGCCGGTCAACTGGGCGACCATGCCGGGGAAGCTGTCCGACGGGATGGTGGTGCTGGCGTGGGTGTACTGGGTGCCGGCGTCGACCAGCTGGGCCAGGGCCGAGTTCGGGTGGGCCGCGACGTACCACGCCAGGTCCGACTGGTGCATGCCGTCGACCGAGAGGAGCAGGACGTGTCGCGGCTGGCTGGTCGGCTCGCTCTTCAGGGGTGACGCCACGGCCTGGGCGAAGAACGCCCCACCGAGCATCCCGGCCGAGCCGAGCACGGCGGCGATGCGCAGAGTACGTCGGGTCACAGCTGTGTCTCTCCTCGTCGCGCGCTGTTGGCTTGAGTGACGGTTCAAGTGGTCTGGGCCAGCGCAACGCCCGCGACATGACTAGTGGCCCGGGGTGGCCCCAGGGCGGACGGTCGCTGAACAGCGGGCGACCAATGAGAGGTCTTACCCCCTCCCTACCGTCGCCCGGCTGCAGCTCCCACCACCCCGCTGGGGGTCCGTCGAGCGCAGTCCGATGATATGAGGCGGAATCATGACAATGGTTAAGGCCAGGCAGGAGCCCGGGAAGTAGCTGCTCAGATTCGGTGTGATCTTCGTCGCTCCGCCTCGCCCGGCGGGAGCCCGGACGCGACGTGATCTTCCCGCCGACCGGGTGGGCCGCGCCCGTCCCTCGGGGGTGGTCCGGGTGTCGGTGGACCGCCCTATGCTGGCGCGATGGCAGCACTCGAACCCGCCCGAACGGCGCCGCGCACGGGCGCGGTCGGGCCGCACGCGTCCGACGCCGCGCCGCGCGACGCGTGGCTGTTCGTCACGCTGCTGCTGACGCTGGGTTCGCTGCTCGGCGCGGTGCTCGCGGCGCCGCCGGCCGGGTCGAGCCCCCGCGCGGCCCTCGGCGGGCTGCTCTTCCTCGGCTCCTCGGTGCACGTCGCCAGCAGCGCCTGGTTCTGCACGGTGCCGGAGGTGCGCCGGTTCATGGCCGCCCGGCGCGGCCGGTACGTGGTGGCGCCCGTCGCCCTGGTCGTCGGCATGGCGCTGCTCGGCGGGCTGGTCCCGCCGGGGCCGTTCGCGCTGCTGCTGTGCGCGTTCTTCGCCTGGCAGTTCTTCCACTTCCAGAAGCAGAACCTGGGCCTGGCGGCGCTGGCCAGCGCCGCCTACGGCGCCGGTCCGCTGCGCCGGGGCGAGCGCCTCGCGGTCACGGCCGCCGGGGTGCTCGGCACGGCCGGGCTGCTCTGCCACCCGGCGCTGCTCCAGCTCACCGGTTCGGTGCCGCGGCTGACCGGCCTCTTCCCCGTCGTCGCGGTGCTCTTCGCGGCGGCGCTCGGCTACGGCACGGTGCAACTGCTGCGCCGCCGCCCCGAGGAGCGGCCCTGGCAGGTCACCGCGCTGTTCGGCACCGCGCTGGGCTTCTTCCTGCCGGTCTTCCTCTTCGACTCGCCGTACGCGGCCGTCGCCGGGCTGACCATGGCCCACGGCTTCCAGTACCTGGTGATGATGGGCCTGGTGGCGGGCGGCGGGCCGGTCGAGCGCATACCGCGACTGATCTCGCTGGCCGTGCTGCTCAACATCGGACTGCTGCTCGGCCTGCTGCTGAACCTCGCCTCCCACCTGCACAGCGGAGGCCCCGCGGAGCGTGCGCTCTACGGGGCCTACCTGGGTGCGGTGATGGCGCACTTCGTGGTGGACGCCGGCCTGTGGCGGCTCCGCGACGCGTTCCCGCGCGCCTTCCTGCGCGAGCGGCTGCCCTACCTGCTGGGCTGAGCCGTCGTCACCGGCGGCCGCGTCACCCGCCGCCGCAGCCGCCCGCGGCGCTCGCGTCGCCACCGAACAGCACCACCAGTCCCACGGCGACGGCGGCCAACACCATCAGCGAGATGAGCACGGCGAGCAGCACCTTGCCGTTCCGGCCCCGAGGCGCGCCCGGCGGCGCGGCCGCGGGCTGGGGCGCCTGGGGCTGGGGCAGTCCGTCCGTCCAGATCGTGTCGGTCGTCATGTCCCCTGGGACGTGTGCGGACCCGGATCGGTTTCCTCCGGGTCCGTCGATATTTGAGCCCCTCAATTTCCCGGACGTACACTCGCTCCATGAGCACGAGCAAGGCGGAACTGATGGACGTGATCGCGGCTGTCGGCGGCGCGTACTACCAGGACTTCGCCGCCGTCGCGGCGCGACAGGGGCTGACCCCCGTCCAGGCCAAGGTCCTGGGCGCGGCCGTCCGCGCTCCGCTGCCGATGCGCGCGCTGGCCGAGGCGCTGGTCTGCGACGCGTCCAACGTCACCGGCATCGTCGACCGGCTCGAGTCCCGCGGGCTCGTCCGGCGTGAGGCGGGCCCGCAGGACCGGCGCGTCAAGATCGTCACCGCGACGGACGAGGGCCGCGCGGCGATCCTGGCCGTCCGCGAGGACATGAAGTCCGTCCACGACGCGCTGGACCGGCTGGACGAGCAGGAACGGGACACGCTCCACGCCATCCTGCAGAAGCTGCTGCCGGAGCTCAGCCAGCTGACCGCCTGACCGCCTGCCGCCAGACCCGCCTGACCGCTGATCCACCGTCCGGAGCCTAGTGACCCGGCAGGGCGGGCAGCTGGGTCTCGAAGAGCCACTCGTGCAGCAGCGCCTCCACCGGGGCCGGTCCGTAGCGGCGGACGTGGGCGAGGAACAGCTCGGTGCTGACCACGCCGTGGCGGTGCTGGCGGGTCCAGTCCCGCAGCATCCGGAAGAACGCCTCGTCGCCCAGGGCCACCCGGAGCGCGTGCACGGTGACGCCGCCGCGCTGGTAGAGGCGGTCGTCGAACATCAGCCGACGGCCGGGGTCGGCGAGGCGCAGGTCCTGGGGGAGCGAGGTGAGCAACTCGTACGACTTCGCCGCCCGTTCGCGCGCGGGCGGCCCGCCCGCGGCCTCGGACCAGAGCCACTCCGCGTACTTGGCGAAGCCCTCGTTCAGCCAGATCTGGCTCCAGTCCGCCACCGAGAGGCTGTTGCCGAACCACTGGTGCGCCAGCTCGTGGGCGACCATCCGCTCGGACGGCCAACCCGCATCGAGGTGGTTGGTGCCGAAGGTGGCCATGCCCTGGGACTCGACGGGGACGTCCAGCTCCTCGTCGACGACGACCGCGGTGTAGCGGTCGAACGGGTAGGGGCCGAAGAGCTCCTGGTAGAGGCGCATCATCTCCGGCTGCCGGGAGAACGCGGCCGCGAAGGCCGGCACCTTGGGGTGCGGCGCCCAGCCGAACTGGGGGACCTCCCCCGCGTCCGGGTCGTCCAGGCGGATCTGGTGCAGCGGGCTGATGGCGACCCCGACCAGGTAGCTGGAGGTCGGCGCGGGCTGCTCGTAGACCCAGGTGGTGCTGGAGGACTTGACGGTCCGGGTGAGCAGCCGCCCGCCCAGCGCCACGGCGTAGGACGAGGGCGTGGTCACCGAGATCTGGTACGAGGCCTTGTCCGCGGGCCGGTCGTTGCACGGGTACCAGGACGGGGCGCCGGTCGGCTGGCTGGCGACGAGCGCGCCCTCCTCCAGCTCCTCCCAGCCGATGCCGCCCCAGGGGCTGCGGACCGGCTTCGGATTGCCGGTCCAGTGCACCTCGACGGTGAACGCCGCGCCCGGCAGCAGCGGCTTGGCCGGGCGGACGCGCAGCTTGCCCGCGCGGTGGGCGTAGTGCGGGGCCTTGCCGTTGACCAGGATCCGGCCGATGCGGAAGCCCGCGACCAGGTCCAGGGCGAACTCGGCGAGCGGCGCGGCGCCCTCCGCCGCTATGGCGGACAGCCGCGCGGTGCCGGCCAGGCGGTTCGGCTCGGGGCGGTAGTCGAGCGCCAGCTCGTAGCGGTGCACGCGGTAGCGCGGGTCACCGCTGGTCGGGAAGTACGGGTCGGGCTCGGACACGCCCGCTGTGCCCGTCGCGTTCTGCTGCTGCCGGGCCTGTCGGGGACTCACCGGTGTTCCGCTCCCTGCCGCCGTGCGTGTTCGTTCCTCGCCGCGTTCCGTGCGCCGCCTGTGCGCGTGCGCGGCCGGGGATCAGCCCCGCCACGCCTCGATCGGGTTGCCGAGCCAGCGGGTGTCCGCGGGCACCGACTCGCCGCCCATGACGAGCGAGGCCGGGCCGAGCGTGGTCCGGGCCCCGACCCGGCTGCCCGGGAGGACGATGCCACCCGGACCCAGGGTGGCCCCTTGATCGAGTACCACAGTATCCATGCGCATGATCCGGTCGTGGAAGAGATGCGTCTGCAAAACGCAGCCGCGGTTGATGCTGACGCCGTCCCCGAGGGTCACCAGATCGGACTCGGGCAGCCAGTAGCTCTCGCACCAGACGCCGCGGCCCACGCCCACGCCGAGCGCGCGCAGCCAGAGGTTCGTGAGGGGTGTGCCGGGGGCGCGGCCCACCAGCCACGGCACCGCCAGCACCTCGACGAAGGTGTCGGCGAGCTCGTTGCGCCACACGAAACCGCTCCACAGCGGGTGGTCCACCGCCTTGAACCGGCCGACCAGCAGCCACTTCGCCGCGACGGCGACCAGCGCGCCCAGCACACCCGCGCCGAGCAGCACGAAGCCCGCGAGCTCGATCGTGCCCGTCTGCCACAGCAGGCACAGCGCCGCGCCGGTGACCACGGCCAGCGCCGCCGAGCAGAACACCGGGACCAGCCGGCACAGCTCGACCACGCCGCGTGCCCACAGCAGCCGCGCGGGCGGGTCGTAGGTGAGGCCCTCGTCGCCCTGCTTGGCGGCCCGGGGCAGCCGCACCGGGGGCAGGCCCAGGTAGGAGGAGCCCTTCTTGGCCTTCTTCGGTGTCGCCGACAGCACGCCGACCAGGCCGCCGTCCGGGACGGAACGGCCCGCGCCGGTCATGCCGGAGTTGCCGAGGAAGGCCCGGCGGCCGATCTCGGCCCGGCCGATCCGCAGCCAGCCGCCGCCCAGCTCGTAGGGGGCGGTCAGGGTGTCGTCGGCAAGGAATGCGTCCTCGCCGACCGTGGTCAGGCTGGGCAGCGCGAGGACGGTGGAGATCTCGGCGCCGCGGCCGACCTTCATGCCGAGCAGCCGCAGCCAGACCGGGGTGACCAGGCCCGCGTAGAGCGGGAAGAGCGTGTCGCGGGCGGCGTCCATCAGCTGACTGACGGTCCAGGCCTGCCAGCCCACCCGGCTGTGCACCGGGTGGTGACCGGTGCGCAGGCCGACGCTGAGCAGTCGGACGGAGGCCAGCACCAGCAGCGCGTAGGTCGCGCCGTAGGCGAGGGCGGCCGGGACGACGGCGAGCAGTGCGCCGCGCAGCGCGGCGCCGCCGTCGTCGGCCGAGGCGACGAACTGCGCCGCGACCAGCGCCGCCGGGGCGCCCGCGAGGAAGGGCAGCAGGGTCAGGAAGGCGCCGCTCGCGCCGTAGGCGGCGGACCAGCGCAGGTGGCGGGCGGGACGCCGCTTGGGCCAGGCGTGGTCGGCCTTGCCGACCTTGACGGCGGGCACGCCGCCCCAGCGCTGGCCGGTCGGGATCTGGCCGGTGACGCCGGAGCCCGGCACGACCTCGGCGCGCTTGCCGACGCGGGCGCCGGGGAAGAGCACGGTGCGGGTGCCGACCACGGCCTGCGAGCCGACCTTGATCGGACCGACCTCGAGCCGGTCCCCGTCCAGCCACCAGCCCGCCAGGTCCACCTCGGACTCGACGGCGCAGCCGCGGCCGAGCTTGAGCAGCCCGGTGACCGGAGGCAGCGAGTGCAGGTCCACGTCGGCCGCGATGCGGGCGCCCAGCGCCCGGCCGTAGCGGATCAGCCAGGAGCCGGACAGCTCGGTCGCGCCGCTGTACTCCGCGAGCCGCTCCGCCGTCCACAGCCGCAGGTGGACCGAGCCGCCGCGCGGATAGGTGCCGGGAGCCAGGCCGCGCAGCAGCAGCCGGGCGCCGCCGGCCGCGATCGCGATCCGTCCGGGCGGGGAGAAGAGCAGCACGGCCGCAGAGCCGACCAGCCACCAGGAGGCTGTCGGTGCCCAGGTGTACGGTCCGAACCAGTGCAGGACGTTGCCGAGCGTCAGCAGGGCCGTCGTCCAGCGCAGTGCGACGAGGGTGAGCAACGGCACCAGCAGCGCCAGTTGGATCGCCTGGGCGCGGCGCGGTGTCGGGCTGATGACGCGCTGCTCGCCGCCGGTGCTGGCCGAGCGGTCCAGCAGCTTGGCCTGCTTGCGCAGCGTCGGGTGGGCGTAGACGTCGAGGACGGCCACGGAGGGGAAGCGCTCGCGCAGCAGCGTGGCCAGGCGCGCGGCGGCCAGGCTGCCACCGCCTATCGCGAAGAAGTCGTCCTGGTGGCTCGTGACGGGCACGCCGAGGATCTCGGTCCAGCGCTCCGCGAGCCACGCCTCGGTGCCGGCGAACCGCTCGGCGGGCTCGTCCTGGCCCGCGTCGGGCAGCGGCCAGGGCAGCGCGTTGCGGTCGACCTTGCCGGAGGTGCGCGTCGGCAGGTCGTCCACGACCGCGAGGATCGGTACGAGCGCGGCGGGCAGCTCCTTGCGGAGCCGCTCCAGGGCGTCCTGGCGGCTCCACTCCTCCGTGGTGACGACGTAGCCGACCAGCAGCTGGTTGCCGCCGCGCGCGGTGCGGACCGCCGCGGCCGCGCCCGCGACGCCGGGCAGCGCCTGCAGCGCGGCGTCGACCTCGCCCAGCTCGATGCGTCGGCCGCCGAGCTTGACCTGCTCGTCGGCGCGGCCGAGGAAGACCAGGCCCTCCGCGTCCGCGCGGACCAGGTCGCCGCTGCGGTACGCCCGCTCCCAGCCGAGGGAGGCCAGCGGCGCGTACTTCTCCGCGTCCTTGGCCGGGTCGAGGTAGCGGGCCAGCCCCAGCCCGCCGATGACGAGCTGGCCGGAGCCGCCGATCGGGACGGGCTGCTCCTGCTCGTCGACGACGGCCAGCTCCCAGCCGTCCAGCGGCAGGCCGATGCGGACCGGCTGGTCGCCGTCCATCAGCGCGGCGCAGGCGACGACGGTCGCCTCGGTCGGGCCGTAGGTGTTCCACACCTCCCGGCCCTCGGTGACCAGGCGCGCCACCAGCTCGGGCGGGCATGCCTCGCCGCCGAAGATCAGCAGCCGGACCTCGCTCAGCGCCTCGGCGGGCCAGAGCGAGGCGAGGGTCGGCACGGTGGAGACGACGGTGATCTCCTGGTCCACCAGCCACGGCCCGAGGTCCGCGCCGCTGCGCACCTGCGCGCGCGGCACCGGCACCAGGCAGGCGCCGTGCCGCCAGGCCAGCCACATCTCCTCGCAGGACGCGTCGAACGCGACGGACAGCCCGGCCATCACCCGGTCTCCGGGCCCGATCGGCTCCTCCTGCAGGAACAGCGCGGCCTCGGCGTCGACGAACGCGGCGGCGCTCCGGTGCGAGACGGCGACGCCCTTGGGCTTGCCGGTCGACCCGGAGGTGAAGATGATCCACGCGTCGTGGTCGGGGGTGGGACGCAGCGCGCCCGCGCCCGGGGCGGGCGCGGCGGCGGGATCCGTCGGCTGGTCCCGCGTCAGCTGCTGTGGGGTCAGCTCACGCGGCGTCACCTCATGGAGGGTCAGCTTGTGGTGGGCACCGAGGATCGCGCGGACCTCGGCCTCGCCGAAGACCAGGGCCGCACGCTCGTCCGGGTCCTCGAAGTCGACCGGCACGTAGGCGGCGCCGGCGGCGAGAACGGCGAGGATGCCGACGTAGAGGTCATTGGTGCCCGAGGGGATCCGCACACCGATCCGGTCGCCCGGGCGGACGCCGGCGGCGGCCAGCCGCTTGCGCAGCGTCTCGACGGAGGCGGCGAGCGCGCGGTAGCTCAGCTGGGCCTGCCCGTCGTCCAGCGCTGGCTCGTTCGGGTGGGCCCGGACGGTCGCGTCCAGCACGTCCACCAGGGTGCGCGGTGGCGCGCCCGAACCCGCGCTGAACAGCGCCAACGGCGTGGCGCTCGCAGGCTGAATGGTCGTGGCGATCGTCATCGGCCCTCGTCCCTTGTTGACAAGAGAATCGAGTTTACCGAACTAAGGTGTCGAAACCGGGCAACTGTGACCGATGCCCGGCTCCGATACCCCAGATGCCTCAGTTTCGAAGGGTGTCGATGGCCTTCAGGATCCGTTGCTCGGAGATCGAGTACGGGGTGCCCAACGGCTGCGCCCACAGGCTCACCCGCAGCTCCTCGATCATCCAGCGGATCTGCAGCACGCCCTCCTCGTCGCGCCGCTCCGGCGGCAGCTCCGCCAGCAGTTCGGCGTAGGCGTCCTGCATCCGGATGATGGCGCTGGTGCGGTCCCGGTCCCGGATCGGGTCGTCGGTCAGCTTCACCAGGCGGCGCTCGATCGCCTTGAGGTAGCGCAACAGGTCCGGCAGCCGGCGCAGTCCGGTCTCCTGGACGAAGCCGGGGTGGATCAGCTCCTTGAGCTGGGCCCGGACGTCCGTCAGACCCGTCAGCAGCGCCAGGCTGTTGCCGATGCCCTTGAGCCGCTCCTGCACCCGATGGTGCACGGCCAGGATGTTGGCGGTCTTCACCACCGCGTCCGCGGTCGCCTCGTACAGCTCGCCGCGCACGTGGTCGCGGAGCTTGGTGAAGTCCTCGCCGTCCCAGGCCGGGCCGCCCGCGTCGGCGATCAGTTTGTCCGCGGCGGCGACCACGCAGTCGGCGAACAACGCCTCGGTGCTGCCGTGCGGGTTGGCGGCCAGCGCCAGCTTGGCGCCGTTGCCCAGCCGCGCCTGGATCGAGTTGACCGGCGAGTTGGCCCCCAGCAGGATCAGCCGCCGGGTGCCCGCCGCCATGGCGTTCCGTTGCTCGTGCGGGGTGTCGAGCAACTGCACCGAGACCGAGTCGCCGTCGTCGACCAGGGCCGGGTAGCCCTTGACCGTCGCGTTGCCGCGCTTGGTCTCGAACGTGTGCGGCAGCTCGCCGATGGTCCACTTGGTCAGGCCGCGCTTCTCCAGGCCGCCCGCCGCCTTGGCGATCGCCTGCTGGGTGCGCGACTTCAGCTCCAGCTTCAGCCGGTCCAGGCTCTTGGCCTCGGCCAGCTTCCGGCCGCGCTCGTCCTCGACGCGGAAGGTGATCCGCAGGTGGTCCGGCACTGCGTCCAGGTTCCAGCTGTCGCGCGGCACGGGAAGGCCGCGCAGCCGGTGCAGCTCCCACTCCAGGATCTCGACCATCGGCTTCTCCGAGGCCTCGTCCACGTGCGCGGCCAGCGTCTGCATCAGGCGCTTGGCGTAGTCGGGGGCGGGGACGAAGTTGCGGCGCAGCGCCTTGGGCAGCGACCGGATCAGCGCGGTGACCAGTTCCTCGCGCAGGCCCGGGATCTGCCAGTCGAAGCCGGCCGGCTTCACCTGGTTGAGCAGGGTCAGCGGGATGTGGACGGTGACGCCGTCCTGCTCCGTACCGGGCTCGAACTGGTAGGTGAGCGGCAGCTCCAGGTCGCCCTGGTGCCATACGGAGGGGTAGTCCCGCTCGGTGACGGTCTCGGCGCTGTCGTTGACCAGCAGCTCGGGCGTGAAGGTCAGCAGGTCCGGCCTGGACCGGTGGGTCTTCTTCCACCAGCTGTCGAAGTGGGCGGCGGAGACGACCTCCTGGCCCACGCGCTGGTCGTAGAAGTCGAACAGGGTCTCCTCGTCGACGAGGATGTCGCGGCGCCGGGCCCGGTTCTCCAGCTCCTCGACCTCGTCGAGCAGCTTGCGGTTGTCGTGGAAGAACCGGTGGTGGGTCCGCCAGTCGCCCTCGACGAGCGCGCGGCGGATGAACAGCTCGCGCGCGAGCTCCGGGTCGATGCTCCCGTAGCCGACCTTGCGGCCCGCGACGAGCGTGAGCCCGTAGAGGGTGACCCGCTCGAAGGCGACCACCTGGCCGCGGTCCTTCTCCCAGTGCGGTTCGCTGTAGTTCCGCTTGATCAGGTGCTGGGCCAGCTCCTCGATCCACTGCGGCTCGACCTTGGCGGCGATCCGCGCCCACAGGCGGGAGGTCTCCACCAGCTCGGCCGCCATCACCCAGGCCGGCGTCTTCTTGAACAGCGCCGAACCGGGGAAGACCGCGAACTTGGCGCCGCGGGCGCCGAAGTACTCCTGCTTCTCGGCGTCCTTCGAGCCCACATGGGAGAGCAGGCCGGACAGGAGCGAGCGGTGGACGGCGTCCCCGTCGACCTCGTCGGGCATGTGCGCCGCGCCGAGCTCGACGTCCAGGGACTTGGCCACCTGGCGCAGCTGCGCGTCGATGTCCTGCCACTCGCGGATACGCAGGTAGTTGAGGAACTCGGCCTTGCACATCCGGCGGAACTGGCTGCTGCTGAGCGCCTTCTGCTGCTGCTTCAGATAGCGCCACAGGTTCAGGTAGGTGAGGAAGTCCGAGGTCGGGTCGGTGAAGCGGGCGTGCAGCTGGTCCGCGTGCGTGCGCTTCTCGACCGGCCGCTCGCGCGGGTCCTGGATGGAGAGGGCGGCCGCGATCACCATGACCTCGCGGATCACGCCCTTCTTCTCGGCCTCCAGCACCATGCGCGCCAGTCGCGGGTCGACCGGCAGCTGGGCCAGCTTGCGGCCTATGGGGGTCAGGCGCATCGCCCGGCCCTGGGCGGCCTCGCTCTCCAGGGCGTGCAGCTCCTGGAGCAGGTCGATGCCGTCCTTGATGTTGCGGCGGTCCGGCGGCTCGATGAACGGGAACGCCGAGATGTCGCCCAGCCCGGCCGCCGTCATCTGCAGGATGACCGAGGCGAGGTTGGTGCGCAGGATCTCCGGGTCGGTGAACTCCGGCCGGGCGAGGAAGTCGTCCTCGGAGTAGAGCCGGATGCAGATGCCGTCGCTGGTACGGCCGCAGCGGCCCTTGCGCTGGTTGGCGCTGGCCTGCGAGACGGCCTCGATCGGCAGCCGCTGCACCTTGGTGCGGTGGCTGTAGCGGGAGATGCGGGCCGTGCCAGGGTCGATCACATAGCGGATGCCGGGGACGGTGAGGGAGGTCTCCGCGACGTTGGTCGCCAGCACGATCCGGCGGCCGGTGTGCGACTGGAAGACGCGGTGCTGCTCGGCGGAGGAGAGGCGGGCGTAGAGCGGCACGACCTCGGTGTTGCGGAGCTTGGCCTTCTCCAGCGCCTCCGCGGTGTCACGGATCTCGCGCTCGCCGGAGAGGAAGACGAGGATGTCGCCACTGCCCTCGTGGCCGAGCTCGTCGACGGCGTCGACGATCGCCTGGACCTGGTCGCGGTCCCGGTCGATCCCGCCGCCGCCCCCGCCGCCGCCCCCGCCGCCGCTCGAACCGTCCTCGTCGTCGTCCTCGTCGACGCTGTCGTCGATGATCGGCCGGTAGCGGACCTCGACCGGGTAGGTGCGGCCGGAGACCTCGATGATCGGGGCCTCCTTGCCGGTGCGCGGGTCCGCGAAGTGGCGGGCGAAGCGCTCCGGGTCGATGGTGGCCGAGGTGATGATCACCTTGAGATCCGGGCGCTTGGGCAGCAGCTGCCTGAGATAGCCCAGGATGAAGTCGATGTTGAGGCTGCGCTCGTGCGCCTCGTCGATGATGAGCGTGTCGTACTGGCGCAGCTGCCGGTCGTTCTGGATCTCGGCCAGCAGGATGCCGTCCGTCATCACCTTGATCGCGGTCTGCTCGCCCACCTGGTCGGTGAAGCGGACCTTCCAGCCGACGGTCTCGCCGACCTCGCTGCGCAGCTCCTCCGCGACGCGCTCGGCCACCGTGCGCGCGGCGATCCGGCGCGGCTGCGTGTGCCCGATGAAGCCGCGGACGCCGCGGCCGAGCTCCAGGCACATCTTGGGGATCTGGGTCGTCTTCCCGGAGCCCGTCTCACCCGCGATGATCACGACCTGGTGGTCGCGGATGGCCTCGAGGATGTCCTCGCGGCGCCCGCTGACCGGCAGTTCCTCCGGGTAGGAGGGCGTGGGCACCGCGGCCCGGCGCTTCTCCAACCGCTGCTCGGCGGCGTCGACCTCGGCGGTGACGGACGCGAGGACGCGCTCGCGCTTCTCGGGCTCGCGTACCTTCCGCAGGCCCTCGAGCCGCCGCCCGAGCCGTTCCTCGTCGCGCAGCGACAGCCCCGTCAGACGGGTGGCCAGTGCGCCGAGCTCCCCGCTGAGCGCGGGCGGCTGCGCGGGCCGCCGGCGGGGACGGGCGGATGCGGTGTTCTGCTGCTGGGTTCCCATTGCACGGACAAGCGTACGCAAGGCGGTGCGGGGCCTGTCGACCCGTTATCCGCGGCGGGGCTCCTCCGTCAGCTCCGTCAGCCGGAAGTGCACCATCCCGTCCGCCGGGGGCACCGGCACACGGGCGAAGCCCGCCCGCACCAGGACCGCCTGGGAGGCCGTGTTCGCCGGCGCGGTGCGCGCGGTGACGGCGCGCACGTCGGCGTGCTCCAGCGCGAGCGCGGCAAGCGCGCGCACCGCCTCGGTCGCGTACCCCGCGCCCCGCGCCCCCGGCGCGAGCTCGTACCCGAGCTCGACCTCACCGGCGACGCTGGGCGGCCCGTGGAACCCGATCCCCCCGATCGCGTGATCGTCCGCGCTCCGCACGATCACGAACAGGCCCCAGGGCGGCACGTACCACCCCACCTCCGCCGCCCGCGCGGTGATCCCGGCCAACTCCCACACCCCGGCCCCGGGCGCCTCGGCCACCCAGTCGAACCCACTCGGATCGAACGGCGGAGGCACGAGACAGAGCCGCAGACGGGGCGTGGTGAGGAGCACCTGCCGACTATGCCACTTTTCGGCACGCAAGAGCCGCCAGGGGCGCGGAGCTCTGCCGATTCGCGTCTCCTCCCCCGGGGGTTTGCTGCCGCAGGTAGTTGCACCTACCGAGGGGCGCGGGGTGCGCGAGAGCCACTGGCGTGCGGATGGTCCTCAACGCGCAGGGCCGTCCGCACGCATGGGGGCCTCCCCCAGCCGAAGGCTGGAGGCGCGGACGGGGTCCGTCAGCGGACTCGGAGGAGGAGCTTGCCCGTGCTGGCGCGGCTCTCCAGGAGGCGGTGGGCCTCACCCGCGTCCGCCAGGGAGAACTCGCCGGTGACCGGGACGGTGATGTTCGCGCGCTCGGCCTCGCGGAAGGCCTGCTCGGTGAGGATCCGCAGGCGGGTGGGGTCCGAGGCCGCGAGGCCGAGGATGCTGAAGCCCGCGACCGAGATCCCCCGCGGGGCGACGTCCGCGAAGCCCGCACTCCACGGCTCCGCGTCGCTCGCGTTCCCGAAGCTGACCGCGCGGCCGAAGCGGGCCAGCGCAGCGACACTGCGGCGCCAGCTCTCCCCGCCGACCGGGTCGAGGGCGATGTCGACGCCGCGCCCGTCGGTCGCGCGCAGCGCCTGCTCGTCGAAGTCCTCGCCGACCAGGACCTCGTCGTAGCCGAAGTCCTTGGGGTATGCGGCCTTCTCCGGGCGGGAGACGACGCCGAGGACGCGGCCCGCGCCGGCGGCGCGGGCCAGCTGGCCGGTGACCGTGCCGACGCCGCCCGCCGCGCCCTGGACCAGGACGGTCTCGCCCTCGCGCACCCGCGCTACCTCGTGCAGCAGCGCGTAGCCGGTGGCGAGCACCGTGCCGAGCGCCGCGGCGTCGCGCAGGTCGAGAGCCTCGGGCACGGCGAAGGTGGTGGCGGCGCGGGCGATCGCGGTCTCCGCGTAGCCCTGGCCGTTCAGCATCGCGAAGACGTGCTGGCCGACGGCGAGGTCGGTGACGTCCGGGCCCAGGGCGCGGACCGTGCCGGAGACCTCCAGGCCGGGCCGGAACGGCAGGGTGTCCACCCGGTAGCCGACCGAGCGCGCCTTGGCGTCGGCGAAGTTGACGCCGGCCCAGCTCACGTCGATGGCGACCTCACCGGGGCCGGGCTCCGGGGTCGGCGCCTCGACGACCTGGAGCACCTCGGGGCCGCCCAGCTTCTCGAATGCAACTGCACGCATGTCCGTCATCCCCCAGCGGAATCTGGGTGTTCGTCGAGCGTCGAACACCTGGTGGCACTGAGTGTACGACATCCGACGAACACTTCAAGGGCTCTTGATCAAAAAGAGCTCGCGCTCAAAAGCCCGGGCCCTCCTCGTCGTCCAGCTCGGAGTCGGTGGGCTCGCCGCCCTTCGCGTCGGCATAGCGCTCGACGATGTGCGTGTCCATCGGGAAGTGGACGGGGGTGTCGCCGAAGACCAGGCGGCGGGCCTCCTCCGCCGAGGCGGTCACCGTCGCGGCCACCGCCTCCGCCAGCGCGATCGGGCTGTGCACCACGATCTCGTCGTGCTGGAAGAAGACCAGGCGCGGCCGCTCGCCCGCAGGGCCTGGCGGCAGCTCAGCGAGCCGGCGGCGCAGGGCGGCGATCAGGGCCAGCGCCCAGTCCGCCGCGCTGGCCTGGATGACGAAGTTGCGGGTGAACCGGCCGCGCGAGCGCGCCGCCGAGCCGGCCCGGCCGCCGCCCTCCTCCGCGAGGGCGTCGACGTCCCCGCCGTACGCCGCGGCGGTGGCGTCCTGCCAGGCGGCGGACGGGGGCGGGCAGACCCGGCCGAGGCGGGAGCGGACCGTGCCGCCCGCCTCGCCGGTGCGCGCCGCCGCCTCCACCAGGCCCATCGCCTGCGGGAAGCGCCGCCGCAGGATCGCCAGCAGCGGGCCGACCTCGCCGCTGGTCTGCCCGTACATCGCGCCGAGCAGACCCAGCTTGGCCCGCGCCCGGTCCCCGCCGAAGGCGTCCGCGGCCAGCCCGGCGTACAGGTCGCCCGCCGCGCCCGCGCGGATCAGCCCCGGGTCGCCGGAGAGCGCGGCCAGCACCCGCGGCTCCAGCTGGCCGGCGTCCGCGACCACCAGTCGCCAGCCGGGATCGGCGACGACCGCGCCGCGCAGGATCCGTGGGATCTGCAGGGCGCCGCCGCCCCGGCTGGCCCACCGGCCGGAGACCACGCCGCCCACCACGTACTCGGGCCGGAACCGGCCGCCGCGCACCCAGGCGTCACGCCAGGCCCAGGCGTGCGCCGCATAGACGCGCGACAGCTCCTTGTAGCGCAGCAGCAACGGCGCCGCCGGGTGATCGACCTGACGCAGCATCCAGTTCCTGGTCGAGGTCAGGCTGACGCCCTGTTTGGCGAAGGCCTGCAGCACCTGACCGGGGGAGTCCGGGTTCAGCTGCCGCGCGTGCAGGGCCTCCTGGAGCTCGATGCCGAGCGCTGCCAGCTTGGGCGGGCGCGCCCCGCTGGCCGCCTGGGCCGCCGTCGGGCGCGCCCCGAGCAGCTCCTCCAGCAGGGCGTCATGGACCGTCGTGCTCCAGGGCAGGCCGTCGTAGGCCATCTCGGCGGCCACCAGCCCGCCCGCGGACTCCGCCGCGACCAGCAGCCGCAGACCGTGCCGGTCTTGTTCCGGCAGTGCGGCGAGCCGGCGCAGCTGCTCCGTGTGGACGGCGACCAGCGCCGTCAGCGGGTCCACCCCCGGTTCGAGCCGGCTGCGGTCCGGCGCGAAGAGGGCGTCCTGCGCGTGGGCGTCCGCCTCCGCAGCGGCCAGGCCGAGAGGCAGGTCCCTCGGCACGGGCAGCCCCCGAAGTCGCGCCCACGCCGCCCCGAGCGAGCGCGGCTCCCCGTACGCGCCCTCCTGGGCGAGCAGCAGCGGCTCGACCAGCTTGACGTCGTGGCAGCGGCCCAGCCGGCTCGCGGGCAGTTGGGGGAGCAGGCGGACGTAGACCTCGTCCGTGGCCGCCCAGACCCAGCGTGGCCGCTGTGCCTGCTCGCGGGCCGCCATCGCGGCCGCCAGCTCCCGCACCCGCTCGACCGGCCCCGTCGGCTGCCCGTGCTCGTCCAGCGGCTGGAGCCGTCCGCCCGGACCGTCCTGGTCCGCGTCGACCGCGATGCGCAGCTCCGCCACCGTTCGTCGTCCCTGTCGTCGTGTCTGGTCTTCGTCTTCTGCCCGTCCTGTCGCGAACGTAGCACCGGCCACTGACAACGCCGGTCAGCGGCGGCGAATCGCTCGGGCGGCGCACTCATCGGACAAAAGGTAGTGAATCTTGCTTATCGTTCGAAGTCGGGCGGAGATCGCGGCCGCCGTGACGAACCAGAGAGGGGTTGCGCCGGTGCACTGGTTCACCACCCACATCTTCAAGCCCTATCCCGAGCTGCTGATCTTTCTCACCGTCGCCATCGGCTTCCTCGTCGGCAAGCTGCACTACAAGGCGATCGGGCTGGGCGCGGTGACAGGCTGTCTCATCGTGGGTCTCCGTCCGTCACATCCCGAAAGGCACCGTCATGGCCAAGCCGTCCGTGAGCCGCGAGGAGATGCAGCGGCTCTCCTCGCTCAGCCCCTTCGAGCTGAAGGGGGCCTTCATTGCCCTGGCCGAGAAGTACGCGGAGGGACAGAAGGGGAAGTCCACCGCGCACATGCTCAACGCCGGGCGCGGCAACCCGAACTGGATCGCCACGACCCCGCGCGAGGCCTTCTACGCCCTCGGCTACTACGCCCTGACGGAGAGCCGCCGCGTCTGGACCGCCGACAACCTCGGCGGCATGCCCGAGAAGGAGGGCATCGGCGGCCGCTTCGACGCCTGGGTGCGCAGCCACCCGGAGCTGCCGGGCGTCGAGATGCTCAAGGACTGCGTCGGCCTGGCGGTCCAGCGATTCGGCTTCGACCGGGACGCCTGGATCCACGAGCTGACCGACTCCGTCATCGGCGACAACTACCCTGTGCCGGACCGGATCCTCACCCACGCGGAGAAGGTGATCCGCGGCTACCTGCACGACGAGCTGATGCAGGGCAAGCCGCCGGCGGGCAACGGGATGGACCTGTTCGCCACCGAGGGCGGCACGGCGGCCATGTGCTACATCTTCGACTCGCTGATGAAGAACGGCGTGCTGCACAAGGGCGACAAGATCGCCCTGATGGTGCCGGTCTTCACCCCCTACATCGAGATCCCCGAGCTCGAGGACTACGAGTTCGACGTGGTGACGGTCGCGGCCAGCAACTTCGCCGAGGCGGGCGTGCGTGAGTGGCGCTACCCGGCCGAGGAGATCGCCAAGCTGGAGGACCCGGCGGTCAAGCTGCTCTGCCTGGTCAACCCCAGCAACCCGCCGTCGCTGGCGCTCTCGCAGCGGGTCACCGACCAGATCAAGCAGATCGTCGCGAGCTCGAACCCGAACCTGATCATCGTCACCAACGACGTCTACGCCACCTTCGTCAACGGCTTCCGCACCATCGCCGCCGACCTGCCGCGCAACACGCTGCTCGTCTACTCCTACTCCAAGCACTACGGCGCCACCGGCCACCGCCTCGGTGTCATCGGCCTGCACCAGGACAACGTGATCGACGACGCCATCGCCGGACTCGGCCCGGACGAGAAGGCGCGCCTGGACAAGCGGTACGGCACGCTGACGCTGGAGCCGGAGAAGATCAAGTTCATCGAGCGGCTGGTCGCCGACTCGCGCCAGGTGGCGCTGAACCACACCGCCGGCCTGAGCCTGCCGCAACAGGTGCAGATGGTGCTCTTCTCGCTGTTCGACCTGCTGCCCGAGGGCCAGGACTACAAGACGAAGCTGCAGGCCATCGTGCGTCAGCGCCTCGACCTGCTGCTCGAGGGCTCCGGCATGAAGATCAACGACGACCCCTGGCGGGCCGGCTACTACATCGAACTCGACCTGCTGGCGGAGGCCGAGCGCGTCGGCGGACAGCCGTTCGCCGACTACCTGCAGACCAACTACGTCCCGACCGAACCACTGTTCCGCCTCGCCGAGCAGACGGGCGTGGTGCTGCTCAACGGCGGCGGCTTCGACGGCCCGGAGTGGTCCGTGCGCGTCTCGCTGGCCAACCTCGACGACCTCGACTACCTGAAGATCGGCCACCACCTGAAGGAGATCTTCGCGGACTACCGGCGCGAGTGGGAGCAGTCCAAGTAGCGACCGGATCAGCTTCAGCTCGGGGTCAGGGTGAGGCCCAGCCCGGGAGTGCTGCGGCGGATCGCCACGGAGCCGCGGGGGGCGGTGAGGCGGAGCCAGGAGGGGTGGCGGTGGAGGGCGAGCTGGGGGGACTGGCG
>NZ_QKYN01000279.1 GCF_003258295.1 Streptacidiphilus pinicola
GAGCGCGCGCGGCAAGACCGCGATGAGGCTGGGTCGGACACGCGCCGCGGTGACCCGCCGGGCACGCGACGCGAGGGGCAGCGCGCCGGGGGGGCGGGCGGCGGGGAGGCGGCGCGGGGCGGGCGGTTCGGACAGCGCCCGCGGGGGAGGCGCGGGGGGGCGGCGCGGGCGGGGGGTGGGGGCGAGGGCGGGCGGAGGGCGCGCGGCCGGGGGGAGGCGCGGGGCCGGACGGCGCGGGGCGGCGGGCGACGGGCGCGGCGGGCGCGGGGGCGGGGGGGGGGGCCGGGGCCGCGGGGCCGGGGCGGCGGGCGGGGGGGCGGGGGCGTCGCGGGCCCGGCGGCGGGCCGGGGCCGGGGGCCGCGCCGAGCAGGGCCAGCGCCCCGAGCGGCATGACGACCTGCCCCCTGGGCACGGACATGCCCCGTTCGACGAACAGCACCCGGATCGCGCCCAGCCTGGTCACCCCGTAGGCCACCAGCAGGATCAGCCGGCCGACGCTGCCTCCCCCGACCAAGCTGTCCCCCGGTACCGCCGCGACCCCCACCCCCCCGATCCCCACCACCACGGCCCTCGCCCGGGACCCCGCCCCCCGCGCCCCGGCCGCGCTCCAGGAGGGCGCCCCCCCGCCCCTGCTCGAGCCCCCCCACGCGCACCCCTGGGAGGACGCGCCCCCGCCCCCCGGCCGCCACGCCCCCCCCCCGCCGCCCCCCCCGCCGCCCCCCCGCCCTCTCGCTCCCGCCCCGCCCCGCCGCCGCCCTGCTCGACCGGCCCCGCCGCCGCGGCGCCGCCCACCCGGCCGAGCCGCCCGGCGGCCGCCACCCCCTCCACCCCCCGCCCCGCCACGGCGGGCCGGCCCAGCTCGCCCCACGCGCCCGCGCGTTCCCCCCGCACCACGCCGCGCCCCCCCGCCTCCTCCGCGCCCGCCCGGCCGACCGCCCCGGCCCCGGCCAGCCCACCCGCCCCGCCCAACGCGGCCGCCTCACACCCCGCCCCCCCCCCCCCGGCCCCCCCCCCCCCACGCCCCCTCCGCGGCGCCCCCCCGTCCCCCCCCCCCCGTCCCGCCGCCGCCCTCGCGCCCCCCCCGTGCGCCCCCCCTCACCACGCGCCCCATCTCCCCCAGCCCGCAGACCGCGCCCCACCTGTCCCCCCCGCCCCCGCCCCCGTCCCCCCCGCCGCCCCCGTCCCCCGCCCCGCCCCCCCCCCACCCCCCGCCCTGCCCCCCCCCC
>NZ_QKYN01000157.1 GCF_003258295.1 Streptacidiphilus pinicola
GCGGCCGCCGCCGCGGCGGCGGCGCGGGGCGGCCGGCGGCTCGGGCGCCTCGTGGCGCGGCATGACGATGTCGGCGGGGAGCTCGCGCAGCAGCTCGGGGTCCATGATCGAGGTCCGCTCCAGCGGCGGCGGCTCGACGCCGGCGGACCCCTGCGCGGGCGGCGGCCCCGGGGCGGGCACCGGCTCCGCGTCCAGCTGGGCGGGCGTCAGCCCGCGGCGGATCCGTTGCAGCTCCGCCAGCAGCTCCACGGCGTCGGCCGGGCGGCGGGTGGCGTCGCGCGAGGTCGCGGCGAGCGTTATGGCGTCCAACTGCTGCGGCAGACCGGGCACGCGCTGCGAGGGCGGCGACACGTCCGTGCTCAGGTGCTGGTAGATGACGTGCATCGGGCTCTCGCCCAGGTGCGGCTTGGAGCCGGTCAGCATCTCGTAGAGCAGCACGCCGCAGGCGTAGACGTCGGTGCGCGGGTCGGCGGCGCCGCGCTCGATCTGCTCGGGCGCGAGGTAGGAGACCGTGCCCATGACCTGCTGGGTGGTGGCCGCGGTCTGTCCGTTGACGGCCCGGACCAGGCCGAAGTCGGCGACCTTGACCCGGCCGTCCTCGGTCAGCAGCACGTTCTCCGGCTTCACGTCCCGGTGGACCAGCCCGGCCCGGTGCGCGGCGCCGAGCGCGGCGAGGACGGGCTCCAGGATGTCCAGCGTGGTGCGCGGGCTCAGCGCGCCGCGGTCCCGCAGCAGGTCGCGCAGGGTCCAGCCGGGGACGAACTCCATGGCCAGGAAGACCGCGGGCGGCGCCGCCGTGTGGTCCTCGCCCTGGTCGAAGACGCCCACGACGTTCGGGTGCGAGAGCTTGGCGACGGCCTTGGCCTCGCGGATGAAGCGCTCGACGAACTCCGGGTCGGCGGCGAAGCCGGGGTGCATCACCTTGAGGGCGACGACCCGGTCCAGCCGGGTGTCGACGCCCCGGTAGACCGTGGCCATGCCGCCCACGGCGACGCGCTGCTCGACCCGGTACCGGCTGTCGAGCACGCGCCCGATAAGGGGGTCCTGCAGCGTTACGTCCACCCTGAGGAGTGTAGGGGGAGGCGGAACCCGCGCCGCCGCACCGGTCCGATCCGTCGCAGAAGTGTGACGACGGTCAGAACGCGGGCGCTTCGGGGTCGAAGGACGCGCGGCCCTCCATCGGCGAGGAGGCCTCGGCGTGGAAGCGCTTCGGGATGCGCCCCGCACGGTAGGCCAGACGCCCGGATTCGACCGCCTTGCGCATCGCCTCGGCCATCAGCGCCGGCTCCTGCGCGCGGGTGACCGCTGTGGCCAGCATCACCGCCGCACAGCCCAGCTCCATGGCCAGCGCCACGTCCGAGGCGGTGCCGGCGCCCGCGTCCAGGACCACCGGGACGTTCGCCTGCTCCACGATCAGCTGGAAGTTGTGCGGGTTGCGGATGCCCAGGCCGGAGCCGATCGGCGAGCCCAGCGGCATGACCGCGGCGCAGCCGACGTCCTCCAGCTTGCGGGCCAGCACCGGGTCGTCGTTGGTGTAGGGCAGCACGACGAAGCCGTCGTCGACCAGGGTCTCGGCGGCGTCCAGCAGCTCGATCGGGTCGGGCAGCAGGGTGCGCTCGTCGGCGATGACCTCCAGCTTGACCCAGTTCGTCCCGAGTGCCTCGCGGCTCAGCCGGGCCGTCAGCACCGCCTCCCCGGCGGTGAAGCAGCCCGCGGTGTTCGGCAGCACGTCGATACCGCAGCGCTGCAGCACCTCCAGCACCGAGCCGCGCGCGGCCGGGTTGATCCGGCGCATCGCGACGGTGGTCAGCTCCGTGCCCGAGGTGCGCAGCGCCTGCTCCAGCACCTCCAGGCTGGGCGCCCCGCCGGTGCCCATGATCAGGCGGGAGGAGAAGGAGCGGTCGGCGATGGTGAGCAGATCGTCAGCCATGGCGGTCAGCCTCCCTGGACGGCGGTGAGGATCTCGACGCGGTCGGCGTCGGCGAGCACGGTCGCGTCCCACTGGCTGCGCGGGACGACGGCCTCGTTCACGGCGGCCGCGACGCCGCTCGGCGCGGCGGACAGCTCCGTGACCACCTGGGCGAGCGTCACCCCGCCGGGCAGCGAGCGGTCCTCGCCGTTGACGGTCAGTCGGATCGTGGCGGCGGCGGTCATCGGGTGAACTCCGAAATCGTGGGCGTGAAGCGGGCGGGGGTGAACGGGGCGGCCTCCGCGGGCAGCCGGCCCTCGGCGAGGAACGCGGCGATCGCGTCGCCGGTGACCGGCGTCAGCAGCACGCCGTTGCGGTGGTGGCCGGTCGCGGCCACCAGGCCGGGGAACGCGGTCGGGCCGAGCAGCGGCGCGTTGTCCGGCGTGCCCGGGCGCAGGCCCGCGTTGGTCTCCAGCAGCGGCAGCTCGGTGAGGCCGGGCAGCAGCTCGCGGCCGTCGCGCAGCAGCTCGTAGACGCCGCCCGCGGTGACGGTGGTGTCGAAGCCCTGCTCCTCCATCGTGGCGCCGAGCACCAGCTCGCCGTCCGCGCGCGGGACCAGGTAGATGTGGCAGCCGCGCACCACCGCGCGCAGGTTGCGGGAGAGGAACGGCATCGGCAGGGGTCCGTGCACGGTCGCCATCCGCAGCCGCACCACCTGGCCCTTGACCGGCCGGACGGGCAGCCGCGCCTCGGGCGGCAGCCCCGGCAGCTCGCCGCTCCAGCTGCCCGCGGCCAGCACGGTCCGCTCGGCGTGCAGGGCCGTCCCGTCCTCGGTGCGGGCGCCGACGACGCTCACGCCGTCCTCGCTGAGGAGCTCGGCGGCGCGCTCGCGCCGCAGGGTCACCCCGGCGCGACGGCAGACCTCGACGAGGGCGCGGCCGAGGCGCCGCGGATCGACCTGGTGGTCGCCCGCGACCAGCGTGCCGCCGCGCACGTCCGGGGCCAGCATCGGCTCCAGCCGACGGCACTCGCGGCCGGTCAGCCACTGCGTCGTAAGGCCCAGCCGGCGCTGGAACTCGTGCACCTCGCGCAGCTCGGCCCGGTCGTCGGCGTCCAGCGCGACGGCGAGCGTGCCGCAGCGGCGGTAGCCGGTGTCCAGGCCGGTGGCCTCGGTCAGCTCGGCGACGAAGTCGGCGTAGCGCTCGTTGGACGCGATGCCGAGCCGGAGCAGCGGCTCCTCGCCGTACTGCAGCTCGGTGACCGGTGCGAGCATCCCGGCGGCGACGTGGTTCGCGCCGCGGCCCGGGTCCGGATCGAGGAGGGTCACCCGCAGACCGCGCTGCGCGCTGCGCCAGGCCACGGCCAGGCCGATGATCCCGCCGCCGACCACGAGTGCGTCGGTGGACGTCATGATGCTGCAACTCCCTTCGCCGGAATGACCCGGATCAGGTTCGGACGGTCGGAGGCGCCCCAGCCTCCCTCTCAGCCCGGTGCTCCGGGCTCCCGCGTCTACTTCTCGACCCACTCTATACAGTGGCCGAATGGCTGTTGTGATCGTCGGGGCCGGGATGGCCGGGGTGCAGACGGCGGTGGCGCTGCGCCAGCAGGGACACACCGGTTCCCTCACGCTGCTGGGCGCGGAGCCGCACCCGCCCTACGACCGGCCGCCGCTCTCCAAGGACGTGCTGCTCGGACGAGCCGAGCACTCCCGTTTCGAGATCGACTTCGACGAGCTCGGCATCGAGCTGGCGCTCGGCCGCCGGGCCGTCTCGCTCGACCCCGACGCCCGGACGGTGAAGACCGACGGCGGCGACCTGGCCTACGACCGGCTGGTGCTCGCGACGGGCGCCGCGCCCGTCGCCCTGCCCGGCCAGCCCGACTCGGCGTTCCTGCTGCGCACCCAGGACGACGCGCTCGCCCTGCGGGCGGCGCTGCGGCCGGGCACCCGCGTGGTCGTGGTCGGCGCGGGCTGGATCGGCGCGGAGGCAGCGACCGTGGCCCGGCAGCTCGGGTGCGAGGTCACCGTGGTCGAGGCCGCCGCCTCGCCACTGGCGGGCGCGCTGCCCGCGGAGTTCGGCGAGCGCACCCGTGCCTGGTACGCGGACGCGGGCGTGGACCTGCTCACCGCCTCGGCGGTCAGCGAGATCACCGCGCACGCCGTGCATCTGACGGACGGCCGGGAACTGGCCGCGGACGTGGTCGTCGTCGGTATCGGCGCCCGCCCGGACAACGGCTGGCTCGCCGGCTCCGGCATCCCCCTGGACGACCGCGGCGCGGTAGCGGCGGACGCGCGGCTGCGCGCGGGGCGGCCGGACGTCTTCGCGGTGGGGGACTGCGCGTCGTTCCCCTCGGCGCGCTACGGCCGCAGGCTCACGGTGCACCACTGGGACAACGCGCTCCAGGGCGCCCGGGTGGTGGCCGCGAACGTCCTCGGCGGCGAGGTGGACTACGACCCCGTCCCGTACTTCTGGTCCGAGCAGTTCGGCCACATGGTGCAGGTCGCCGGCGTGATCGACGCCGGCGCGGAGCCGCTCGCCCGGGGCGGGACGACGGTCCTGTGGCTGCGCGAGGGGCGCCTGCAGGCCGTGCTGACCGTGGACCGACCGCGGGACCTGACGCAGGGCCGGAAGCTGATCGAGTCGGGCGCGGCGCTGGATCCCGCCAAGGCGGCCGACCCGGACACGCAGCTCAGGGCGGCGACTGCCGGTTAGGCGACGCGGCGGTTGCCGGGCGCGCTGTCCTCGTCGCCCAGCGGGCGGGCGGCCAGGACGGCCACCGGCGCGAGCATCAGCGTCGGGGCGACGACCGCCAGCGCGGCCAGGACGCTGGGCGAGGTGACCCACTCCAGCGCGCAGGTCGCGGCCACGACCACGGCGATCAGCGCGTAACGCATGCTCAGCTCCTTCGGGTCCGGCGTCTTTGGTGTCCGCTGTTCCTGCAGTATGCCCGAGACCGGCCGCGCGGCGACCGTTCCCTCCTGTCGGCGGATGCGCATATCGTGTTCGTGACGATGGTGTCGAACAGGGGAGGCCACTGCGATGAGCCCGTTCCGTGGATCCGTGCCGTTCACCGAGGAGTGGCGCCACTTCCGGCTGGAACGCGACGAGGCGGGCGTGCTGACGGTCACGCTCGACCGTCCGGACAAGCTGAACGCGCTGACCTTCGAGTCCTACGCGGACCTGCGCGACCTGCTGGCGGAGCTGCCGCAGCGCGGGGACACCCGCGCGGTGCTGCTGCGCGGCGAGGGCCGCGGCTTCTGCTCCGGCGGGGACGTCAACGAGATCATCGGCGCGACCCTGCAGATGCGGCCGGACCAGCTGCTCGACTTCACCCGGATGACGGGGCAGGTCGTGCGGGCGATGCGGGAATGCCCGATCCCGATCGTCGCCGCGATCCACGGCATCGCCGCCGGGGCCGGCTCGGTGCTCGCGCTGGCCGCGGACTTCCGGGTGGTCGCGCGGTCCGCGCGCTTCGCCTTCCTGTTCACCAAGGTCGGGCTGGCCGGGGCCGACATGGGCGCGGCGTACCTGCTGCCCCGGCTGGTGGGGCTCGGCCACGCCACCAAGCTGCTGATGCTGGGCGACACCGTCGACGCCGTCACCGCCGACCGGTACGGGCTGGTCAGCGAGCTGGTCGAGGACGAGGAGCTGGACGCGACCGCCGGCGCCCTGGCGCGCCGCCTCGCCGAGGGGCCCGCGTTCGCGCTCGCCCAGACCAAGGCGCTGCTGACGCAGGAGCTGGACATGAGCCTGGCCGCCTCGGTCGAGCTGGAGGCGATGACGCAGGCGCTGCTGATGAAGAGCGCCGACTACGCCGAATTCCACGCCGCCTTCACCGGCAAGCGCCCGCCGAAGTGGCAGGGCCGCTGAGCGTCGCTGAGCGCGGGCCGGTGACACGCACATAGCGCTGTCGTTACGATGGTGACAGACACGGTATACGCCGGTCGGTCCAGGAGGGAGACGGTCGTGCGGATCGCGGTCATCGGCGGCGGGCCCGGCGGGCTGTACTTCGCCGCGCTGGTCAAGCGGCAGCAGCCCGCGCACGAGGTCACGGTCTGGGAGCGCAACGCCCCCGGCGACACCTTCGGCTTCGGCGTCGTGCTCTCCGACGAGACGCTCGGCGGGATCGAGGAGGCCGATCCCGAGCTCTACGCCGAGCTGGAGGCGGGCTTCGCGCGCTGGGACGACATCGATGTGCACCTGCCCAGCGGCCAGGTGTTCACCTCCGGCGGGCACGGCTTCGCCGCGACCAGCAGGCAGCGGCTGCTCGGGCTGCTCCAGGAGCGCTGCCGCTCCGCCGGGGTGGAGCTGCGCTTCCGCGAGGAGGCCCCGTCCGCGGCGGAGCTGGCGCGCGACCACGACCTGGTGGTCGCGGCCGACGGCGTCCGCTCCCGCACCCGGGCCGCGGCCGCCGAGGTCTACCGCCCGCAGCTGGACGAGCGGCGCTGCCGCTACATCTGGCTCGGCACCGATCTGGTCTTCGACGCCTTCCAGTTCCACGTGCTGCACACCGAGCACGGCGTGATGCAGCTGCACGGCTACCCGTACTCGGACTCGGGCAGCACCGTCATCGTCGAGATGCGCGAGGACGTCTGGCGGCGCGCCGGGCTGGACCGGCTGGACGAGCGGGAGTCCGTCGCCGCCTGCGAGAAGCTCTTCGCCGACGCCCTGCGCGGCCACGCGCTGCGCGGCAACGAGTCGCGCTGGATCGCCTTCACCACCGTCCGCAACGCCACCTGGCGCGACGGCAAGGTGGTGCTGCTGGGCGACGCCGCCCACACCGCGCACTTCTCGATCGGCTCCGGCACCAAGCTCGCCATGGAGGACGCGGTCGCGCTCGCCGCCGCCCTGCGCGGCCACGCGTCGGTGCCGGAGGCGCTCGCCGCCTACGAGGAGGAGCGCCGCCCCGTCGTCGCCTCCACCCAGCGCGCGGCCCAGGCCAGCCTGGAGTGGTTCGAGAACCTGGAGCAGTACCTCGACCAGCCGGGCTGGCAGCTGGCCTTCAACCTGCTCACCCGCAGCCGCCGGATCACCCACGACAACCTGCGCCTGCGCGACCCTGGCTACGTCGCCGGCGCGGAGGGGGAGTTCGCGGCGGCCGGCACCCCGCCGATGTTCACCCCGTTCCGGCTGCGCGGGCTGACGCTGCGCAACCGCGTCGTGGTCTCCCCGATGGACATGTACTCCGCGCAGGACGGCCTGCCGAACGACTTCCACCTGGTCCACCTCGGCTCGCGCGCGCTGGGCGGCGCGGGCCTGGTGATGACGGAGATGGTCTGCGTCGCGCCCGAGGGCCGGATCACGCCCGGCTGTACGGGCCTGTGGAACGACGAGCAGCAGGCCGCGTGGGCGCGGATCACCGATTTCGTGCACGAGCGCAGCGGCGCGGCGATCGGCCTGCAGCTCGGTCACTCCGGCCGCAAGGGCGCGACCAAGCTGATGTGGGAGGGCATGGACGACCCGCTCGCCCCGGAGCAGGCCTGGCCCGTCGTCGGGCCCTCACCGCTCGCCTACCGGCCCGGCGTCGGCCAGGTGCCGGGGGAGCTGACGCGGGCGCAGCTCGCGGAGGTGAAGCAGCAGTTCGTCGCGGCGGCGCGGCGGGGCGTGGCGGCCGGCTTCGACCTGCTGGAGCTGCACTGCGCGCACGGATACCTCTTGTCCTCCTTCCTCTCCCCGCTGACCAACCGCCGCGAGGACGAGTACGGCGGACCGCTGGAGGCGCGGCTGCGCTGGCCGCTGGAGGTCTTCGACGCGATGCGCGAGGTGTGGCCCGAGGACCGCCCGATGACGGTCCGCATCTCCGCCACGGACTGGGCGGAGGGCGGCAACGACACGGAGGAGTCCGTCGTCATCGCCGCCGCGTTCGCCGCGCACGGCGCGGACGCGATCGACGTCTCCACCGGCCAGGTCGTCCCCTACGAGCAGCCCGCCTTCGGCCGCTCCTACCAGACCCCCTACGCCGACGCGATCCGCAACCGCGTCCGCGTCCCGGTCGTCGCCGTCGGCGCGGTCTCCTCCTGGGACGACGTCAACTCCCTCCTCCTGGCCGGCCGCGCCGACCTGGTCGCCCTCGGCCGACCACACCTCTACGACCCGGCCTGGACCCTCCACGCTGCTGCGGAGCAGCAGTGGTCGGGCCCGGGGGTGGAGTGGCCCGTGCAGTACCGGGCAGGAAGCCGCCGTCCGCAGACCGGCAGGCGCCTTTAGGGGCGCGAGGCTCTGCCGATATCCGGCTCCGCCGCGTGGGCGCGACCGGTCGGAAACGCTGCCACGGGTGGTCGCGCCCCCAGATAGTGCAACTACCCTTGCGCGGTTTGCTTCACGAAGTCCCGCGCTGCTCCGCCCAGGCGGGCGTCCAGCTCCTGGAAGACCCTCGCCGCCCGGCCGCCCGGCCAGGAGGCGGGCAACAGCTCGGGTGGCAGGCCCGGGTCCAGGTATGGGAGGCGGCGCCAGCTGTCGACCGCGCGGAGGTGGTCGGCGAAGGCGTCGGGGAGGGAGATCGCGCCCCTCGCGCGGTTCCACCGCGTCAGGACCGGCTCGTGGACCTCCAGGAACTCCTCGTGGCAGCGGGCCAGCGCGGGGAGGTCCCACCAGCGCTGGACGGAGTCCGACGTGGCGTCGAAGGCGAGGTGGTCGGCGCGGAAGAGGTCGGTGTACGCGGCCAGTTCGAGGCGGGTCAGGACGTGCCGCGTCTCCTCGTAGAGGTGCGCGGGGGCGATCCAGACGCCGGGTGCGGCCGTGCCGAAACCGAGACGGGCCAGCCTGCTGCGCAGCACATGGCGCTTGTGGCGTTCGCTCTCCGGGACGGAGAACAGGGCCAGCACCCAGCCGTCGGCGAGCCGGGGCGCGCGGTGGGCGTAGATGCGGCGGTCACCGTCGGCCAGCAGTTCGCGGGCCGGCTCGGAGAGCGTGTAGCCGGCGACGCCGCCCAGCGGCTCGGGGACCAGGAAGCCGCGCCGCTTCAGCCGGGAGACGGCCGAGCGGACCGGCTGGGCGTCCACGCCGACCGAGGCGAGCAGCCGGATCAGGTCGCCGACGGCGATCCAGCCGCCGAGGTCGCGGCCGTGCGCGCCGAAGAAGGTGACCAGCAGTGAGCCGGGCGTGTGCTCGCGCGCGGACTGGTCGTCAAGGATCTCCTCGCTGGTCATACGGTCACTCTAAAGATCCTCACTCCGCAGTCGGAACCGCTGCAGCTTGCCGGTGGGCGTGCGCGGCAGCGAGGCGCGGAACTCGACCTGCCGGGGGTACTTGTAGGCGCTGATCGTCGACTTCACGAAGTCCTGCAGCGCCTTGGCCGTGCCCTCGTCCGCCGGCACGCCCTCGGCGAGGACCACGAAGGCCTTGACCACCTGCCCGCGCTTCTCGTCGGGGACGCCGATGACGGCGGCCTCGCGCACCTCCGGGTGGCGCAGCAGGGCCTCCTCGACCTCGGGGCCGGCGATGTTGTAGCCCGCCGAGATGATCATGTCGTCGGCGCGTGCCTGGTAGCGGAAGCGGCCGTCGGGGTCGCGGACGTAGGTGTCGCCGGTGAGGTTCCAGCCGTCGTGGACGTAGACGGCCTGGCGCGGGTCGTCGAGGTAGCGGCAGCCGGTCGGGCCCTGGACGGCGAGCAGGCCGGGCGTGCCGTCGGGGACCTCGGCGCCGGTGGCCGGGTCGACGACGCGGGCGCGGAAGCCGGGGACGGGGAAGCCGGTGACGCCGGGGCGGGCCTCCGCGTCGGCGGCCGAGACGAAGATGTGCAGCAGCTCCGTCGAGCCGATGCCGTTGATCAGCGGCAGCCCGGTGCGCGCGTGGAAGGCCTCCCAGGTGGCGGCCGGCAGGTTCTCCCCGGCGGAGACGCAGCGGCGCAGCGAGGAGAGGTCGGCGTCGCCGGCCTGGTCGAGCAGCACCCGGTAGGCGGTCGGCGCGGTGAACAGCACGCTGACGCGGTGACGTTCGATCACGGCGGGGAGCGCGGTGGGGGAGGGCTGCTCCAGCAGCAGCGCGGAGGCGCCGACCCGCAACGGGAAGATCACCAGCCCGCCCAGGCCGAAGGTGAAGCCGAGCGGCGGCGTGCCGGTGAAGACGTCGTCGGGGCTGGGCCGCAGCACGTGGGCGGAGAAGGTGTCGGCGATGGCCAGCACGTCCCGGTGGAAGTGCATGCAGCCCTTGGGTCTCCCGGTGGTGCCGGAGGTGAAGGCGATCAGCGCGACGTCGTCGGCGGAGGTCGGCACGGCGGGGAAGGGCGCGTCGGACTTGGCGGCGGCGAGGGCGAGCAGGTCGTCGTCGGCGGAACCGCCGTAGGCGACGGTGCGCAGGCCCGGCGCGTCCACGGCCGCGAGCTCGTCCAGGGCCCGCGCGTCGCACAGGGCGTGGCCGACCTCGGCGATCTCGATCATCGTGGCCAGCTCGGTGCGCCGCTGCGCGGCCAGCACGGTGACCGCCACCGCGCCGACCTTCATGACGGCCAGCCAGCAGGCGACCAGCCAGGGGGTTGTGGCGCCGCGCAGCAGCACCCGGTGGCCCGGCACCACGCCCAGGTCCTCGACGAGCACCCGCGCGATCCGGTCGGTCTGCGCCCGCAGCCGGTCGTAGGACCAGACGGTGCCGTCCTCCAGGCGCAGGCAGGGCCGGTCCGCGCCGAGCCGGGCGATCGTCGCGTCGAGGAGCTCCGCGCCGCAGTTGAGCCGGTCCGGATAGTGCAGCTCGGGCAGGTCGAAGCGGAGTTCCGGCCACGTCGGCGCGGGCGGCAGGTGGTCGCGCGCGAAGCTGTCGACGTGGGCGGAGGGGAGCAGGTGCATGGCGGGTGGTACCCCCTCACCTCGAGATTCTGCAAGCAGGCTAGCGCGTTGGTGACGACAGTCAACCATCCGCGATATGAATGGGGGAGACACCCAGGAGGGAGTGCGCGATGGCGACGACGGCGTTCGCGCTGGACGAGGAGCAGCAACGGTTCTGCGCCCAGGTCCGCGAGCAGGCGGTGGAGCGGCTGCTGCCGCTCGCGCACGGGGCCGATCCGGTTCTCGGCGAGCGGGTCAACCGGCCGCTGCTGGAGGAGATGGGCCGGCTCGGGCTGCTGGCCCGGCTCTTCCCCGGCGAGGGGCGCTCGGCGGCCGCGCTGGACCTGTGCCTGCTGCGGGAGTCCCTGGCGCAGGTCAACACCGAGGCGGAGACGGCGCTGGCGCTGCAGGGGCTCGGCTTCTACCCGGTGGTGCAGAGCGGCACCGAAGCCCAGCTGAAGCGCTGGCTGCCCGAAATCGCCTCCGGCCGCGCGGTCGCGGCCTTCGCGCTCTCCGAGCCCGGCGCGGGCTCGGACGCGGCGGCGCTCGCCCTGGAGGCCGCGTCGGACGGGGTGGGCGGCTGGCGGCTGCGCGGGGAGAAGTGCTGGATCTCCAACGCGCCCGAGGCGGACCTCTACACCGTCTTCGCCCGCACCGGCCCCGACGCGGGCGCCCGTGGCGTCACCGCCTTCCTCGTCCCCGCCGACCGCCCTGGGCTGACCGGCGAGCCGCTCGACATGATCTCCCCGCACCCGATCGGCCGGCTGCGCTTCGACGACGTGCCCGTCGGGCCCGAGGACCTGCTGGGCGAGGTCGGCGGCGGGTTCCGGGTGGCGATGCGCACGCTCGACCTGTTCCGGCCCAGCGTCGGGGCCTTCGCCGTCGGCATGGCCCAGGCCGCCCTCGACGCGGCCGTCGAGCACGCCGGCGCCCGGGAGGCCTTCGGCGGGCCGTTGCGCGAGCTCCAGTCCGTCGGCCACCGGCTCGCCGAGATGGCCACCCGCACCGAGGCCGCCCGCCTGCTCGTCTACGCGGCGGCCGCCGCGTACGACGCGAACGGCGGGACGGGACAGGCCGGTCTGCACGGCCCGACCGGGCGCGCGGCGATGGCCAAGCTGTTCGCCACGGAGGCGGCCCAGTACGTCGTCGACTCCGCCGTCCAGCTGCACGGCGCCCGCGCGCTGCAGCGCGGGCACCTGCTGGAGCGGCTCTACCGGGAGGTGCGGGCGCCGCGGATCTACGAGGGCGCGTCCGAGGTGCAGCTGAGCATCATCGCCCGTGAGCTGTTCCGATGAGCGCGCCCGTACCGACGAGCGCCGCCCTCGGGGAGCGCAGCCGGATCTGCGTGGTGACCGGCGGCAGCAAGGGGATCGGGGCCGCCGTCGCCGCCGACCTGTCGGCGGCCGGGCACCGGGTGGTGCTCGCCGCGCGCGATCCCGCGGCGTTGGAGCGCGCGGCGAAGGCGCTGCCCGGCCCCGTGCTGACCGTCCCCGTCGACCTGACCGCGCCCGGCGCCGCCGACGAGCTCTTCGACCGGGTCGAGGCGGACTGGGGCCCGGCCGAGGTGCTGGTCGCCGCGGCGGGCGCGGGCGCCTCCGCCAAGCTGACGGAGACGAGCGACGAGCTGTGGGAGCAGCAGCTCGCACTGAATCTCACCGCGCCGTTCCACTGCGTCCGCCGGGCGGTGCCGTCGATGCGCGCGGCGGGGTGGGGCCGGATCGTCGTGGTCGCCTCGGTGGCGGCCAAGGTCGGCGCGCCCTACGTGGCCGCGTACACGGCCGCCAAGCACGGCGTGCTCGGCCTGGTCCGCTCGGCCGCCGCGGAGCTCGCGGGCAGCGGGGTGACGGTCAACGCCGTCTGCCCGGGCTACGTCGACACGCCGATGACGGACGCGACCGTGGGCGCGATCGCCGCGCGCACCGGCCGCAGCGAGGACGAGGCGCGCGCGGCTCTGGTCCGGATGCAGCCGATCGGGCGGCTGGTCCGGCCGCAGGAGGTGGCGGCCGTGGTCCGGCTGCTGCTGGAGAACGAGGCCCTTTCGGGCCAGGGCATCACCGTCGACGGAGGAGGAGTCCAGTCATGACGCTGCGTCGGATCAACCCGCCGGGCCTGGCCGAGCCGAGCGGTTTCAGTCACGCCGTCACCGCGACCGGCGGCACGCTGGTCTTCCTCGCCGGGCAGACCGCGCTGGACGAGAAGGGCGCGATCGTCGGCGCGGACGTGGTCGAGCAGTTCGACCGGGCGCTGGGCAACCTGCTGGAGGCGCTGGCCGCGGCGGGCGGCACGCCCGCACAGCTGGCCCGGCTCACCGTCTACGCGACCGACCCGGAGGACTACCGCGCCCACGCCGCCGACATCGGCCGGGTCTGGCGGGCCCGCGCCGGGCGGGAGTACCCGGCGATGGCGCTGATCGGCGTGGTCCGGCTCTGGGACGAGCCGGCGCTGGTCGAGCTGGAGGGCATCGCCGTGCTGGACTGATCGCCGTGCTGGGCTGTGTCTTCCTGCTCGTGATGCTGCTGCCGGCCGTCCCTGGAGCGCCGGTGGGACGCGCGCAGCTCCGAGGAATGACGCAGCGGAGCAGTGACGCGGCGTGCGCTCCGGCCATGAAAAGTGGCAGTCTGTTGACGTGAGTGAGATTGATCCCAAGATCGAAGCCCTGGTTCCGGACTGGATGTACCTCCCCGACATCGCCGAGAAGTGGGGGGTCGAGGTCACCAAGGTTCGCAACATGGTCACCGACGGCACCCTGCTGTCCGCGCGTCGCGGCGAGAACAAGGTCCTGATGGTCCCGACCGCCTTCATCGGGCCCGACGGGCCCGTCAAGGGCATCGTCGGCACGCTGACCGTCCTCAAGGACTGCGGGTTCAGCCCGGAAGAGTCCCTGGAGTGGCTCTTCACGGACGACCCCAGCCTCCCCGGCACCCCCGCCCAGGCACTGAACGAGAACCGCGGCACCGAGGTCAAGCGCCGCGCCCAGGCGATGGCCCTGTGAGCGGCGCCCGCGCGGCGCTGGCGGACGCCCGGCTCTACCTGTGCACGGACGCCCGCCGCGAGCAGGGTGACCTCGCCGAGTTCCTGGACGCGGTGCTGGCCGGCGGCGTCGACATCGTGCAGCTCCGCGACAAGGGCCTGGAGGCCCGGCAGGAGCTGGCAGCCCTGGAGGTCTTCGCCGACGCCTGCCGCCGCCACGGCCGGCTGCTGTCCGTCAACGACCGCGCGGACATCGCCTTCGGCGCCCGCCCCGACGTGCTCCACCTCGGCCAGGACGACCTGCCGGTCCCGGTCGCCCGGGGCATCCTCGGCGAGGACGTGATCATCGGCCGCAGCTGCCACGCGGAGTCCGAGGTCGACGTGGCGCTCACCGAGCCCGGCGTGGACTACTTCTGCACGGGCCCGGTCTGGCCCACCCCGACGAAGCCGGGCCGCCACGCCCCGGGCCTCGGCCTGGTGGAGTACGCGGCGAAGCAGGCCACCGACCGCCCGTGGTTCGCCATCGGCGGCATCGACGAGTCCAACCTCGACGCGGTCCTCGACGCCGGCGCCCGCCGCATCGTCGTGGTCCGCGCCCTCACGCAGGCGGCAGACCCGCACGCCGCCGCGCAGTCCCTGGCCCGCCGGGTCCGGGAAGCGGCCCGTTAGGGGCGCGAGGCTCTGCCGATGTGCGGCTCCGCCGCGTGGGCGCGACAAGCCACCCACGTGTTTCTCGCGCAGAGCCCCGCGCCCCTGAGGTGGCCGTCAGTGCCTGCGCGCGGTCGCCGCGTCGACCAGGCGGCGGAGGACCTCGCGGGCCTGGGGCTCGCGGATGGGTGCGGAGGCGAGGGTTTCCAGGGCCTGCTCGCGGAGTGCGACGATGCGGTCCTCGATCCGGCGCGGAGCGCCGCTGCGGGTGATCACGTCGCGGAGGCGTTCCACGCCGTCCGCGTCGAGGCCGGGCGCGCCGAGGAGGTCGTTGAGGAGTCGGGCGTCGGCCGTGGAGCAGGAGGCGAGCGTCTCTGCGACGAGCAGCGTGCGCTTGCCCTCACGCAGGTCGTCGCCGGCCGGCTTCCCGGTGACCGCCGGGTCGCCGTAGACGCCGAGCAGGTCGTCGCGGAGCTGGAAGGCCTCGCCCAGCGGCAGTCCGAACGCGCCGTAGGCGTCGGTCAGGTCGGCGGAGGCGTCGGCCAGCAGGCCGCCCAACTGCAGCGGCCGCTGCACCGTGTACTTCGCGGACTTGTACTCGATCACGGTGCGGGCGCGTTCGACCGCGCCCGCCTCGCCCGCGGGCCACACCGCGGCCGGCTCCAGCATGTCGAGGTACTGACCCGCCATCACCTCGGTGCGCATCAGGTCCAGCAGCGGCTTGGCCCGCCGCACGGCGTCGCGCGGGAGGCCGCACTCGGAGAAGAGCGCGTCGCACCAGACCAGCAGCAGGTCGCCGACGAGGACCGCGCTGGCGCCGCCGAACTGCGCGGCGTCGCCGTGCCAGCCGGAGCCGCGGTGCAGGGACTCGAAGCGGCGGTGGACCGAGGGGAGGCCGCGGCGGGTGTCGCTGTGGTCCATGAGGTCGTCGTGGACCAGCGCGCTCGCCTGCAGCAGCTCCAGGGCCGCGGCCGCGGCGACCGCGCCGTGCTCGTCGGCCGCGCCGCCCGCTCCGCGCCAGCCCCAGTAGCAGAAGGCGGCGCGCAGCCGCTTGCGGCCGGTGGGGCGCTCGCCGAGGAGGAAGTCGCGCACGGTGCCGCAGACCGGCCCCAGCTGCGGCGAGATCGCCAGCAGGGTCCGTTCCTGGCCGGTGAGGAAGGTGTCGAGGGCGCCGTCGACCCGCTGTCGCAGCCACTCCGCGTCGACGGGGTTGCCGACGACGGGCGCGGGGGCGGATTGAGCGAGCGACACCGGGGACTCCGACTGGTACGGGGACCAACAGCGTAACGCGCGCGGGTGGGCGCCCTCGAACCCGCTTCAACCGGGCGTCGACGCGTCGGTTTTCGGCCCCGTGTCCCAAGGAGCGGACAACTGTTTCAGCATCCGTCCGGATGGCGGATAACCTTCGGCTATGGCTCTCGGAACCCCCAGCACCCGCCCGGACCGTGCCGTGTCGATCCGCGATCTCCTGGCGTCCGGGGCCAAGTCGTACTCCTTCGAGTTCATGCCCCCGCGCTCGCCCGAGGCGGAGGCGGGGCTCTGGAAGGCGATCCGCCGCCTGGAGGCGCTCGCGCCCACCTTCGTCTGCGTGACCTACGGCGCCGGCGGCTCGACCCGCGGCCGCACCATCAACATCACCGGCCGGATCGCCGCGGAGACCACGCTCACCCCCGTCGCGCACCTGACGGCGGTGGACCACACCGTGGCCGAGCTGCGCAATATCCTCGGCTGCTACGCCGACCAGGGCGTGCGCAACGTGCTCGCGCTGCGCGGAGACCCGCCGGGGGACCCGCTGGGCGAGTGGGTGCCGCACGCACAGGGCGTCAACTACGCGTCCGAGCTGGTCGAGCTGATCAAGGAGTCCGGCGACTTCTGCGTCGGCGTCGCGGCCTTCCCTGAGCGGCACCCGCGCTCCACGGACTGGGACGAGGACATCCGGCACTTCGTCACGAAGGTGCGCGCGGGCGCGGACTACGCGATCACCCAGATGTTCTTCGACGTCGACTTCTACCTGCGCTTCCGCGACCGCGTCGGGGCGGCCGGCTGCGACGTGCCGATCATCCCGGAGATCATGCCGGTGACGAGCGTCCGCTCGCTGCACCGCATCCCGACGCTGTCGACGGCCTGGTTCCCGCCGCAGCTGCGCGACCGGATGCTGGCCCACGAGGACGACCCGAAGGCCGTGCGCGCGATCGGCATCGAGTACGCCACGGAGATGTGCCGCCGTCTGCTCGACGAGGGCACGCCGGGGCTGCACTTCATGACGATGAACTTCTCGACGGTGACCTCGGAGATCTACCAGAACCTGGGTCTTACCCCGCAGAGCTGAAAGCCTTCACGTCCACCGGGTACGGTGTGCTCCACCGTTGGAGAGGTGGTGCGCGAGGTGACGCTTCTGTACGCCGCGTTCGCGGTGGTCGCGCTGTGGCTGCTCGGTGAGCTGCTGCTGCAGCGCCGTGCGCCGTTGCACTGGCGCGCGCTGGCGCTGCTGGGGTTCCTGGTCCTGGTCGCCGGGGTGGCGCAGCGGACCCTGCCGCTGATCGGCGCGGGCGTGCTCGCCTTCGGCGCCGGTCAGGCGCTGGCCACCCGGGCGGTCAAGCACTCCGCGGGCGCGTCCTACTGGTCGCTGGTGGCGCCGGAGCGGGTGCCGGTCCTGGGCCGCCTCTTCGGCGGCGAGGCCCGGCCGGAGCCCGAGCTGGAGCCGGAGCTGGAGCGGGAAGCCGAGTTCGAGCCCCCGGTGGAACCCGTGCCCGTGTCCGTGCCCGAGCCGGACGCCGTGGAGGCGACGGCGGTCTTCCAGACGGACGAGTACGCCGTCGAGGGCGACAGCGTCTACTACGCGCAGAACGACTACGGGTACACCCAGAACGCGTACCCGCAGCAGGACTACCCGCAGCACGAGTACCCGCAGAACGAGTACGCACAGAACGAGTACGCGCAGGCGGGGTACTACGCCGAGGCCGACCCCTACGCGCAGCCGTACCAGGAGCAGTACCAACAGCAGTACCAGGAGTACGCGCAGTACCAGCAGTACCCGCAGTACACCGAGCAGCAGCAGTACGCCTCCTACGAGCAGCAGGCGTACCCGCCGCAGGCCCCGTACGAGCCGCAGCAGTACGCGCAGCCGCAGACCGGCTACGACTACGAGCAGGCCGGCTACTACACGCCGGACCCGCAGCACCACGCCCCGCAGGGCTGAGCCCGGCGGCGTTACGGCGTGCCGACGAGGCCCGCGACCACGGTCGCGGACATGCCGACGCGGGCCAGCCCGCCGCCCGGGTGGGCGCCGCCGCCGACGCGGTAGAGGCCGGCCGGTGCGCCGGTGTTGGACGGGCTGAGGAACGCGCCGCCCGCGCCCGCCAGGGACGGCGGGGGGACGGAGCCGCCGGGCGCGCCCGTCTCGGCGGCGGTGTCGGCGGGCGTGCGGGCGTGGCTCCACAGCAGTCGCTCGCCCAACTCCGGTGCCGCCTGCACGGCTTGGGCCAGCACGGCGTCGGCGTACGCGGTGACGCGGGCGGTGTCGGTCCAGTCGACGGGGCCCTGCGGCGGCACCGTGACGGTGACGACCGCGGTCTCGTGACCGGCGGGGGCGAGCGTCGCGTCGTCGGGGCGGAGCAGCTGGAGTGTGGGGCGTTCGCAGGGGCGCGGCGCGGGGCCGAAGAGCGCGTCCAACTCGTCGGCGCGGTCGGGCGCGTGGACGACGGTGCGGTGCGCGGTGTCCGCCGGCCGGGCGCCGCGCAGCGCGAGCAGCAGGGTGAACCGGCCCGGCATGCCGCCCGAGGCGGCGGGCGCGCGGTCGTCGACGACGACGTCCGCGTCGAGGACGCTCCCGTCGGCGAGCCGGACGCCGGTGACCCGGTCCCCGCCGAGGACGTCCGTCACGCGGGTGCCGAAGCGCAGGTCGACCCGGCGGGCCTCGCAGCGCCGCAGCACCGCGTCGGCGAGGGCGCGGAGGCCTCCCGTGACGTACCAGACGCCGAAGCTCTGCTCCATGTACGGCAGCCAGGTCAGCGAGGCCGGCGCGCGCTCGGGGTCGAGGCCGAAGCGCAGCGCGTACTCGTCCAGCAGGGCCGTGAGGCGCGCGTCGCGCAGCTCGCGGCGGGCGACCTCGGCGAGGGTGCGCGGGGCGCGGGCGAGGAGGCCGCGCCGGGCCGGAACGTAAGGGTCCCGGTGCAGGGCTGACGGGTCGTCGGGGAGCGGCTCCTCCAGTAGCGGGCGGCGGGTGGCCTCCCAGACGCCGCGACCGCGCTCCAGCATGGCTCCCCAGCGTCCGCCCGCGTCGCCACCGAGAGCGGCGTCGAGGGCGCTCCCGACGCGGGCGAGGGAGGCATTGGCCAGGGTGACCCGGGTGCCGTCCGGCAGCAGGTGCACGCTGCCCGGGTCGACGGGGCGCAGTTCGACCTCGTCCTCCAGCCGGGTGCGGCCGGTCTTCAGCATCAGGTCGCGGTAGACAGCGGGGAGGGTGAGCAGGGTCGGGCCGGTGTCGAAGCGGAAGTCGTCGCGCTCGTACCGCCCGAGCATCCCGCCGTGGGTCGGCGCGGCCTCGCAGAGGGTCACCTTGTGGCCGACCGTCGCCAGCCGAGCCGCGGCGGCGAGTCCGCCCATTCCTGCACCGATGACCACGATCCTTGCCATGAGCACCCATCGTAGGTGGTCAGCGAGGGGCCCTAGGATTCAGCACATGGCGGACTTCGAGTACCACGAGCAGTTGGCGTTCCGGGCCCTGGCGGAGTCACGGACATCCAGCCTCAGTGGCAACCGCGAGTACCACGTCCAGGTGGCCCAGGTGGAGGCGACGCTGGCGCTGGCCGCCGCGGTCGCCGCGCTGTCACGCAGGCCGGGAGCGATGCCGGGTGCGCCGAAGGACGAGGACGTCAGCCCTTCCTGACGGTCAGCGCAGTCTGACGCCGTCCATGATCAGTCCGATCAGCCGTTCCGGCGAGCTGCTCGGCTTCTTCATCGCCTTCGAAGTGCCGCAGGCGTAGGTCACGCCGCTGGTGAGCTGCATCAGCTCGGAGGTGGTGACGTCGGCGCGGATGCCGCCGGCCGCCTTGGCGCGCTCCACCAGCTCCTCCGAGGTGTGGTGCAGCACCCATGCCGTGTCGTGCTTGCGATCGGCGCTAAGCAGCAGCGCCGAGGCGAGGCCCTTGAACGCGCCGACGTGGTCGACGAGGCGCACCAGCCACTCGTTCAGCGCCGCCGTCGGATCCTCGGCGGTCAGCAGCGGGGCCGCGTCCGCGGCGACGGAGTCGGCCCACTGCACGCAGACCGCGTCCAGCAGGGCCTCCCGGTTGGGGAAGTGGCGGTAGAGGGTGCCGGGGCCGACGCCCGCGCGCTTGGCGATGTCGTCGAGTGACGCGTCCGGGCCGTTGGCGAGAAAGGACTCGGTGGCGACGGCTACGAGCTTCTCGTAGTTGCGGCGCGCGTCGGCGCGCATGGGGCGCGGGGCGCGCGTCTCGGCCGTCATCTCCTCGATCCCTTGCTAAACGGAGACAGTCTCCGTATTGTTGCTCCTGGAACCGGAGGATACCTCCGTTTGAGTTCCCTTTCCATCTTCGCATCCATTCTCCATGCACTCCAGGGCGGAGCCATGTCCGAGAACACCCTCACCTCCTCTGCGCCAACCCGCACCAAGACCCCGGTGGACTCTCCACCACCGACACGCAGGCGCCAGCTGGCCCTCGCGGTGATCCTCGCCTGCCAGCTGATGGTGATACTCGACGCCACCGTCGTCACCATCGCGCTGCCGGGCATCCAGCACGCGCTCGGCTTCTCCTCGGCCGGGCTGAGCTGGGTCATGAACATCTACTCGCTGACCTTCGGCGGTCTGCTGCTGCTCGGCGGCCGGGCCGGCGACATCTTCGGGCGGCGTCGCCTGCTGGCCTGGGGCATCGCGCTGTTCACGCTCGCCTCGCTGGCCGGTGGCCTGGCCACCGACCCCACCGAGCTGCTCGTCGCCCGCGTCGCGCAGGGCGTCGGCGCGGCCGTCGCGGCGCCCAGCACGCTGGCGCTGATCGTCAGCACCTTCCGCGACCCGGTGGAGCGGGCCCGCGCGATCGGGCTCTTCTCCGCGATGTCCGCCAGCGGCGCGACCGTCGGCCTCATCGTCGGCGGGCTGCTGACCTCCTGGCTCTCCTGGCGCTGGGTCATGTTCATCAACGTGCCGTTCGGCGTGCTGGTGACCGTGCTCGCGCCGCGCGTGATCGAGGAGCCGGAGCGGCGGCCCGGACGGCTCGACCTGGCCGGTGCGCTGACCGCGACCGGTGGCATGGTCTCGCTCGTCTACGGGTTCATCCGCGCCGCGACGGTCGGCTGGAACGACTCCTTCACGCTGAGCTGCTTCGCCGCCGCGGCGGTGCTGCTGACGGTCTTCGTGCTGGTCGAGCGGCGCGTCGACCAGCCGCTGCTGCCGCTCTCGCTGCTGACGGACAAGGTCCGCGCCGGCGGCTACGCGGCGATGGCGCTGCTGGCGGCGGCCATGTTCGGGATGTTCTTCTTCGTCACCCAGTACCTGCAGACCGGGCTCGGCATGTCGCCGATGAAGGCGGGTTTCGCCTTCCTGCCGCTGGCCGTGCCGATCTTCGCCGGCGCGCGGCTGGCCCCGCGCCTGGTGCCCAAGTGGGGGACGCGTCCCTTCCTGCTGGCCGCCCCGGTCCTGCTGATCAGCGGAATGGGGCTGCTGACCCAGGTGAACCCGGACACCGCGTACGTGAGCGGGGTGCTGCCCTCGCTGGTGCTGTTCGGGCTCGGGGCGGGCTTCACCATGGTGCCGCTGAGCCTGACCATCCTCGCCAGCGTCCGGCCCGAGGAGTCCGGCGCGGCCTCCGGCACGCTGCAGACCATGCAGCAGGCGGGCGGTTCGCTCGGCACCGCCGTCGGGATCACCGCGTTCACGCACGCCACCAGCCACCCCTCCGCGCTGCCCGGCGCGGCGGGTCTGCACGCGACGCTCGCGCACGGCGTCTCGTTGGCGATGACCTGCTCGCTGGGGCTGGCGGCCGGACGAAGAGCGCCAGCACCAGGAAGGCACCGGCCGCC
>NZ_QKYN01000158.1:0-13770 GCF_003258295.1 Streptacidiphilus pinicola
CGTCGCATGGCGGGCATCCAGATCTGAGCTCCACCCGCGTACGCGAAGAGCCCCGGCCGTCGGCCGGGGCTCTTCGCGTACGCGGGTGTCAGGCGGTCGCCACCAGGGCTTCGATGTCGGCCGGGCGGCTGAGCGTGCCGACCTGGGGCCGCACGCGCAGCGAGAGGTGCAGGCGCAGCACGGCGACCCAGCAGAGCGCGGCGCCGAGCATGTGGATGCCGACCAGCAGCTCGGGCACGTGGGTGAAGTACTGGACGAAGCCCAGCACGCCCTGCGCCAGCAGCACGACCAGGAACTCCTTGGCCAGCCGGCGCGGCGCTGTCGGCGCGTCCACAGCCATCAGGACGAAGATCAGGGCGACGGCCAGGCCGACGGAGATCATCGCGAAGTCGGCGTGGAACTGGGTGATCTTGTCCCAGTTGAACGGCATGCGCTTGACGTCGCTGCTGTCGCCCGGGTGCGGACCGGAGCCGGTGACCAGGGTGCCGGCGGCGATGAGCAGGGCGGTCACGGCGACGGTGACGCGCGAGAGGTGGATGATCGGGCGGCCCACCGTGCGGACCGGCTCGCCGTCGCCCTCACGGGTGCGCTGCCACATCGCCAGCGAGGCGAGGATCTGCAGCATCGACAGCAGGAAGTGCGTGGAGACGACGTAGGGGTTCAGGTGCGTCAGCACCGTGATCCCGCCGACGATCGCGTCGCCGACGATGATCCAGAACTGGTACCACCCGAGCCGCGTCACCTCCTTGCGCCACGGCTTGGCGAAGCGCGAGGCCAGGATCGCCAGGCCGACGACGACGCAGATGACGTCGGTCAGCATGCGGTTGCTGAACTCGATGACGCCGTGGACGCCCATGGCCGAGGTCGGCGCGAGCGTCGTGGAGGTGCAGGTCGGCCAGGTCGGGCAGCCGAGGCCCGAGCCCGTGAGGCGGACCGCGCCGCCCGTCACGATGATCAGCACGCTGCACACCAGCGTGGCCAGCGCCGTGCGGCGGACCCACTGGTCCGGCACGGTCACCCGCTCGGCGAGGTAGGAGAAGGGGGTACGCACGCCGTCCATCGTAGGTGCCCGATTGCGCGCGCTTTGCCCGGGGTGACGCGTCCCACGAAACCCGACGTCAGGGTCCGTGGGGCGCGTCACATGGTTGGGCGTCAGGCCGAGTGGCGGCCGCGGCGCTTACGGAGCACGAACACCGCGGCACCGCCGACGAGGACGCAGCCCGCGCCGACACCGGCGATCACCGGGGTGGAGCTGCTGGCACCGGTCTCGGCCAGCGGCGGGTGCGAGGGCGAGGCCGACGGGGTCGGCTTGCCGGTGGGCAGGTGGCTGCCGCCGGTCGGCTTGCAGGTGAGCGCGCCGGTGAAGGTCCTGGTGAAGTTCGGGCCGGTCACGGTGATCGTGTACTTCTGGCCCTCCTTCTCCTTGACCAGCACGGTCTTGGTCGCGCCCGGCGCGACGGTCACCGCGAGGGTGCCGACCTTCGCGGCCCAGGGCTGGTCGCCGCCGTTGGTCAGGGTGACGTCGACGCCGCCCTGCTTGCAGTCCTCCTTGGCGAACGCGGCCGGGACGGCGCCCTGCGGGGCCCACTGCGCCTGCGCCGCGGCCTTGACCGAGACGGGCGCGGTGCCGGCCAGGATCATCGTCTGGCTGGAGCCGTCGACGGCCTTGAAGGCGCGGCCGACCGGGAGCGCGGTCGTGGTCGTGGCGTCGATCTCGGTGGAGCCGGCGGCGGTGCCCTTGGGCACGTCGACGTAGAGCTTCTCGCCGTTGACGGCGCTGGTGACCGGCTTGCCGGCGCCGTCGACCAGCTGCACGCCGGACGCGCCGGTGAGCGCGACGTCGACGGAGGAGGCGCTGGTGGTCACGGTCACCGGGCCCAGCTTGCCGCTGCGGCCGGCCACGGAGGCGGGGGAGAGCGCCAGGGACGGCGCCGGCTCGGCGGTGTCCTGCGCGTTCTGCTCCAGCCAGCCGGTCAGCTTGGCGGCGGCCTGGTCCTCCGGCTGCGCGTCCACGTGGTCGGAGAAGTGCCAGATCGCGGCCTGGGTCGCGGCGGCGGCCTGGTCGTCGGTCAGGCCGGAGGCGCCGATGTCCCCGGCCAGCGTCGCCGGGGAGACCACGGGGTAGGCGTGCTGCAGGATCCACTGGATCCTGCCGCGGTCCGGGTTCTGCGAGAGCGTCGACTGGGCCCAGCCGGTCTCCTGGTACTGGACGCCCGCCTGCGTCTCGTGGTGGAGGTCGATGCAGTAGACGGCGAGCTGCTGGCCGCCGTCCTGCAGGGCGACCGTGCCGCCGTAGGTGGTGTTGCCGCCGATGTCGATCGCCCCGGCGTGCACGAAGTCGCCGAGCGTGGCGACGGCGCCGCCGTTCTGGTCCGCGTGGGCCGTGCCCACGCCCGTCAGTGTGCCGAGCGCGAGCGCACCCACCGAGACCAGCCCTGCCGCGAAGCGGGTGGCCCCTCCCCGCGCCGATATTCCGAACATGTCCGTACTGCCCTCTCCACTTGCGCGGAACATGCCAATGCGTAGGCATTCGGCCGGAGCATAGTGAACCGGCCGGTAACCGCGCGATGGCCCAAACGCATGGGGCAGGAGTTGTTACAGAGTTGTCGAAAACTCATTCCCAGCGGAAGAAGCGCGCCGCCGCGGCGAGGCCGAGAACGGCCCAGACGGCGAGGATGCCGAGGTCCCCCCAGGGCATCGTCGCGCCCTGCTGGAGGACCGAACGGAGGCCGTCCGAGAGGGCGCTGATCGGCAGGGCCTCCAGGACCGGGCGGACGGCGGAGGGGAACTTCGACAGCGGGACGATCACCCCGCCGGCGAGCAGCAGCAGGATGAAGACCAGGTTGGCCGCGGCCAGCGTCGCCTCCGCCTTGAGGGTGCCCGCCATCAGCAGGCCGAGACCGGAGAAGGCGGCGGTGCCGGCGATCAGGAGAAGCAGCACCGCGAGAGGGTTGCCGTGCGGCTGCCAGCCCAGCGCCAGCGCGATGACGGTGAGCAGCACGACCTGGAGCACCTCGGTCACCAGCACGCTGCCCGTCTTCGCGGTCATCAGCGCCCAGCGCGGCAGGGGGCTGGCGCCGAGGCGCTTGAGCACGCCGTAGCGGCGCTCGAAGCCCGTCGCGATGGCCTGGCCGGTGAAGGCGGTGGACATCACGGCCAGCGCCAGCAGGCCCGGCGCGAGGAAGTCGACGCGCTTGCCGGGGCCGGTGGTGGACACGATGTCCACGGCGCTGAAGAGCAGCAGCAGCACGCTGGGGATGACGACCGTGAGCAGCAGCTGCTCGCCGTTGCGCAGCAGCAGCTTCGTCTCCAGGGCGGTCTGCGCGCGCAGCATGCGGCCCAGCGGGGCCGCGCCCGGTGCGGGGGAGTAGGTCGTGGTCACGAGCGCAGGTCCCGTCCGGTGAGTTCGAGGAAGACGTCTTCGAGGGTGCGGCGCTCGACCGAGAGGTTCTCCGGGAGCACACCGGCCTGAGCGCACCAGGTGGTGACCGTGGCCAGCAGCTGCGGGTCGACCGGGCCCTCGATCAGGTAGCTGCCGGACGTCAGTTCGGCGGCGGAGGAGCCGTCCGGCAGCGCCTTCAGCAGCGCGCCCAGATCCAGGCCGGAACGGCCCTGGAAGCGCAGGGTGTTGGCGGCTCCGCCGCGGCAGAGCTGCTCGGGGCTGCCCTGGGCGATCACCTGGCCGCCGTCGACGATCGCGACGTCGTCGGCGAGCTGTTCGGCCTCGTCCATGTGGTGGGTGGTGAGCACGATGCCGACGCCGTCGCGGCGCAGGTCGCGCACCAGCTCCCAGGTCGCCCGGCGGGCCTGCGGGTCGAGCCCGGCGGTCGGCTCGTCCAGGAAGACCAGCTCGGGGCGGCCGACGACGGCCATCGCGAGCGCGAGCCGCTGCTGCTGGCCGCCGGAGAGCCGGCGGTAGACGGTCTTTCCACAGGAGCCGAGGCCGAGGCGCTCGGCCAGCTCGTCGACGTCGAGCGGGTCCGCGTGCAGCCTGGCGGTGTGCCGCAGCATCTCCATCGCGCGGGCGCCGGGGTAGACGCCACCCGATTGGAGCATCACGCCGACCTTCGGTCGCAGTGCGGCCGCGTCGGCGAAGGGATCCAGGCCGAGGACGCGGACGCTACCGGCGTCCGGACGCCGGTAGCCCTCGCAGATCTCGATGGTGGTGGTCTTCCCCGCGCCGTTCGGTCCGAGGACGGCGGTGAGGCTGCCGCGGGCGACGGTGAGGTCCAGCCCGTCGACAGCGGTCTTGGCGCCGTAGCGCTTGATGAGACCCCGAATCTCTACGGCGGGGGCGAGGTCAGGCATGGGGACGAGTCTACGAACCGGCGGGCCGGACCCGGCAGATTAGGTAACCCTTAGTGACGGAGTGCACTTTCCTCGCCGACCAGCGGCGCTTGTTCGTCCGGAAGGAATTACGCAACAATGGTGTTGTGAAATACGTGCGCGAGAGGGCTGAGGGAAGCGAGGCGGTCGATGCGACCGCCCCCGCCGGTTCCTCGCGCGATCGCGTGGCCCGGTCCATCCTCGACCACGGCCCCTCCAGCGCTGCCGACCTCGCGGAGCGCCTCGGCCTCACCCAGGCCGCCGTCCGCCGGCACCTGGACGCACTGAGCGCCGCCGGGCTCGTCACCTCGCGGGAGCAGAAGGTCTACGGTCACCGCGGTCGGGGTCGCCCCGCCCGGGTCTTCCTGCTGACCGACTCCGGCCGCAGCACCTTCTACCAGGCCTACGACCAGCTCGCCGCGGACGCCCTCGGCTTCCTCGTGGAGGCGGTCGGCGGCGGCGAGAAGGGCAAGGACGCGCTCGTCGCCTTCGCCCGCGCGCGCCTCGCGCGCGACGGGCAGCGGTACGCGCACCAGCTCGGCGACTGCCCGGACACCGAGGCCAAGGCCCAGGCCCTGGCCGGAGCGCTGACCGCGGACGGTTACGCTGCCACGGTGCGCAGCGCGCCGCTCGGCGAGCAGCTCTGCCAGCACCACTGCCCGGTCGCACACATCGCCGAGCAGTTCCCGCAGTTCTGCGAGGCCGAGACCGAACTGTTCTCGCAGCTGCTGGGCACCCATGTGCAACGCCTGGCGACCATCGCCCACGGCGACGGGGTCTGCACGACCTTCGTCCCCAGGGCGGCCCCGCCGCCCCACACCGAGACCACCACTACGAACGACGCAACCGCCGCTCCCGGGAGGAACCCCGCATGACCACCACCGCTCACCCGGAGCTCGACGGCCTGGGCAAGTACGAGTACGGCTGGGCCGACTCCGACGCGGCCGGCGCGGCTGCCAAGCGCGGTCTGAACGAGGACGTCGTCCGGGACATCTCGGCGAAGAAGAACGAGCCCGAGTGGATGCTGAAGCTCCGCCTCAAGGGCCTGAAGCTCTTCGGCAAGAAGCCCATGCCGACCTGGGGCTCGGACCTCACCGGCATCGACTTCGACAACATCAAGTACTTCGTGCGCTCCACGGAGAAGCAGGCGGAGTCCTGGGAGGACCTGCCCGAGGACATCAAGAACACCTACGACAAGCTCGGCATCCCGGAGGCGGAGAAGCAGCGCCTGGTCGCCGGTGTCGCCGCGCAGTACGAGTCGGAGGTCGTCTACCACCAGATCCGCGAGGACCTGGAGGAGCAGGGCGTCATCTTCCTCGACACCGACACCGCGCTGAAGGAGCACCCGGAGCTCTTCCAGGAGTACTTCGGCACCGTCATCCCGGTCGGCGACAACAAGTTCGCCTCGCTGAACACGGCCGTGTGGTCCGGCGGATCGTTCATCTACGTGCCGAAGGGCGTGCACGTCGAGATCCCGCTGCAGGCGTACTTCCGGATCAACACCGAGAACATGGGCCAGTTCGAGCGGACGCTGATCATCGTCGACGAGGACGCCTACGTCCACTATGTCGAGGGCTGCACCGCCCCGATCTACTCCTCGGACTCGCTGCACAGCGCCGTCGTCGAGATCATCGTCAAGAAGGGCGGCCGCTGCCGCTACACGACGATCCAGAACTGGTCGAACAACGTCTACAACCTGGTCACCAAGCGCGCCGTGGCGTACGAGGGCGCGACCATGGAGTGGATCGACGGCAACATCGGTTCCAAGGTCACCATGAAGTACCCGGCCGTGTACCTGATGGGTGAGCACGCCAAGGGCGAGACGCTCTCCATCGCGTTCGCGGGCGAGGGCCAGCACCAGGACGCCGGGGCCAAGATGGTCCACATGGCGCCCAACACCTCCTCCAACATCGTCTCCAAGTCGGTGGCGCGAGGCGGCGGCCGCACCTCCTACCGCGGCCTGATCGAGATCGGCGAGGGCTCGCACGGCGCCAAGTCGAACGTGCTCTGTGACGCCCTGCTGGTGGACACGATCTCCCGCTCCGACACCTACCCGTACGTCGACGTCCGCGAGGACGACGTCTCCATGGGTCACGAGGCGACGGTCTCCAAGGTCTCCGACGACCAGCTCTTCTACCTGATGAGCCGCGGTATGACGGAGTTCGAGGCGATGGCGATGATCGTCCGCGGCTTCGTGGAGCCGATCGCCAAGGAGCTGCCGATGGAGTACGCGCTGGAGCTCAACCGGCTGATCGAGCTGCAGATGGAGGGTGCTGTCGGCTGATCCGGCCCGACACCCACCCAGCTGCCCTTAGTCCTTTCCAGAAAGCGAGTAGCACGACAGCCATGGCTGACGTCACCACCACCCCCGGAGGGTCCACCACCTCCGGCTCGATCCAGGTCGCCGGTGTCCCCGGCGAGTTCGCGGCCCAGCCGGCCGACGCCCGCAACGAGGCCATCGCCTCCTACGACGTCGCGGACTTCCCGGTCCCGCACGGCCGCGAGGAGAACTGGCGCTTCACGCCGCTGCACCGCCTCAAGGGCCTGCACGACGGCTCCGCCGAGGCGACCTCCGGCGCGATCAAGGTCGACGTGACCGCCCCCGAGGGCGTCCTCGTCACCGCCGTCGAGCGGGACGACGCCCGCGTGGGCGCGGCCGGCAAGCCCGTCGACCGCGTCGCGGCGCAGGCGTTCTCCAGCTTCGGCATGGCCGGTCTGGTCTCCATCCCGAAGGACGCCCAGCTGACCGAGCCGGTCCGGATCACCATCCACGGCCAGGGCGGCGTCGCCTACGGCCACCAGGTGATCGAGGTCGGCGCGTTCGCCGAGGCCGTGGTCGTGATCGAGCACACCGGTGACGCGGTACTCGCCGCCAACGTCGAGTACCTGATCGGCGACGGCGCCAAGCTGACCGTCGTCTCGGTCCAGGACTGGGAGGACACCGCCGTCCACGTCGCCCAGCACACAGCGCTGGTCGGCCGCGACGCGACCTTCAAGTCCGTCGTCGTCACCTTCGGCGGCGACGTGGTGCGCCTGCACCCGCGGGTCATCTACGGCGGCACCGGCGGCGAGGCCGAGCTCTACGGCCTGTACTTCGCCGACGCCGGTCAGCACCTGGAGCACCGCCTCTTCGTCGACCACGACACGCCGCACTGCCGCTCCAACGTCGCCTACAAGGGCGCGCTGCAGGGCCAGGACGCGCACGCGGTCTGGGTCGGCGACGTGCTGATCCGCGCCGAGGCCGAGGGCACCGACACCTACGAGCTCAACCGCAACCTGCTGTTGACCGACGGCGCCCGGGTCGACTCGATCCCGAACCTGGAGATCGAGACCGGCGAGATCGTCGGCGCCGGCCACGCCTCCGCGACCGGCCGCTTCGACGACGAGCAGCTGTTCTACCTGCAGTCCCGCGGCATCCCGGCCGACGAGGCCCGCCGTCTCGTGGTCCGCGGCTTCTTCGCCGAACTGGTGCAGCAGATCGGCCTGCCGGAGCTCCAGGAGCGCCTGATCGAGAAGATCGACGCCGAGCTGGAGGCGTCCGTCGGCGCTGGTGCCGCATGACCGCCGGCTTCGTCAAGGTCGCCGTGCTGAGCGAGCTGGAGGAGGACACCCCCAAGCGGGTCGAGGTCGACGGCGTCGCCGTCTCGATCGTCTCCGCCGCGGGCGAGGTCTTCGCCATCAACGACATCTGCTCGCACGCCAACGTGTCGCTCTCCGAGGGCGAGGTGGAGGACTGCATGATCGAGTGCTGGCTCCACGGCTCGCGCTTCGACCTGCGCACCGGCAAGCCCTCGGGCCTTCCCGCCACCCGGCCCGTCCCCGTGTACCCCGTAAAGATCGAAGGGGACGATGTGCTCGTCTCCGTCACCCAGGAGTCCTGAGTCCATGGCAACGCTTGAAATCCGCGACCTGCACGTCTCCGTCGAAGCCGAGAACGGCCCGCGCGAGATCCTCAAGGGCGTCGACCTCGTCGTGAAGCAGGGCGAGACCCACGCGATCATGGGCCCGAACGGCTCCGGCAAGTCCACCCTGGCCTACTCGCTGGCCGGTCACCCGAAGTACACCATCACCTCCGGTGCGGTGCTGCTGGACGGTGAGGACGTGCTGGCGATGACCGTCGACGAGCGCGCCCGCGCCGGTGTCTTCCTGGCCATGCAGTACCCGGTCGAGGTCCCCGGCGTCTCGGTCTCCAACTTCCTGCGCACCTCCGCCACCGCGATCCGCGGCGAGGCCCCCAAGCTCCGCACCTGGGTCAAGGAGGTCAAGGAGGCCATGGCCGGCCTGCAGATGGACCCGGCCTTCGCCGAGCGCAACGTCAACGAGGGCTTTTCCGGTGGTGAGAAGAAGCGCCACGAGATCCTGCAGATGGAGCTCCTCAAGCCGAAGATCGCGATCCTCGACGAGACCGACTCGGGCCTGGACGTCGACGCGCTGCGCGTCGTCTCCGAGGGCGTCAACCGGGTCCGCGAGACCGGTGAGGTCGGCACCCTGCTGATCACCCACTACACGCGCATCCTGCGCTACATCAAGCCGGACTTCGTCCACGTCTTCGCCGGCGGCAAGATCGTCGCCTCCGGTGGCCCCGAGCTGGCCGACCAGCTGGAGGAGAACGGCTACGAGCAGTACGTGAAGGGCGGTGCAGCCGAGTGATCCATACCTCTCGCACGCTGGACGTGGACGCGATCCGCAAGGACTTCCCCGTCCTGTCGCGGATCCTGCCCAACGGCAAGCCGCTGATCTACCTGGACAACGCGGCCACCTCGCAGAAGCCCAAGCAGGTCCTCGACGCGCTGACGGCCTACTACGAGCTGCACAACGCGAACGTCCACCGCGGCGTGCACACGCTCGCCGAGGAGGCCACGGCGCTGTACGAGGGCGCGCGCGACGCTGTCGCGTCCTTCATCAACGCGCCGAGCCGCGACGAGGTCGTGTTCACCAAGAACGCGTCCGAGTCGCTGAACCTCGTCGCGAACATGCTCGGCTGGGCCGACGAGCCGTACAAGGTCGACGCCGACTCCGAGATCGTCATCACGGAGATGGAGCACCACTCCAACATCGTCCCGTGGCAGCTGCTGGCGCAGCGCACCGGCGCGAAGCTGAAGTGGTTCGGGCTTACCGACGACGGCCGGCTCGACCTGTCCCACATCGACGAGATCATCACCGAGAAGACCAAGGTCGTCTCGTTCGTGCTGGTCTCCAACATCCTGGGCACCGTCAACCCGGTCGAGGCGATCGTCCGCCGCGCCCAGGACGTGGGCGCGCTGGTCGTCATCGACGCCTCGCAGGCCGCCCCGCACATGGTGCTGGACGTGCAGGCGCTGGAGGCCGACTTCGTCGCCTTCACCGGCCACAAGATGCTGGCGCCCACGGGCATCGGCGTCCTGTGGGGCCGCCAGGAGCTGCTGGAGGACCTCCCGCCGTTCCTGGGCGGTGGCGAGATGATCGAGACCGTCTCCATGCAGTCCTCGACCTACGCCCCCGCGCCGCACAAGTTCGAGGCGGGCACCCCGCCGATCGCGCAGGCGGTCGGGCTGGGCGCGGCCATCGAGTACCTGAACGGCGTCGGCATGGACGCGATCGCGGCGCACGAGCACGCGATCACCGAGTACGCGCTGCAGCGCCTGCAGGAGGTCCCGGACCTGCGGATCATCGGCCCGACCACGGCCGAGGACCGCGGCGCGGCGATCTCCTTCACGCTCGGCGACATCCACCCGCACGACGTGGGCCAGGTGCTGGACGAGCAGGGCATCGCCGTGCGCGTCGGCCACCACTGCGCGCGTCCGGTCTGCCTGCGGTACGGAATTCCGGCGACCACGCGGGCGTCGTTCTATCTGTACTCCACCGAGGCGGAGGTGGACGCCCTGATCGACGGGCTGCACCACGTCCGCGCCTTCTTCGGTTAGTCGGCTGGTCAGTCGGATGAGGAGCGGCGGTCGATGAAGCTCGACTCGATGTACCAGGACATCATCCTGGACCACTACAAGCACCCGCACGGGCGTGGCCTGCGCGACGGCGACGCCGAGGTGCACCACGTCAACCCCACCTGCGGCGACGAGATCACGCTGCGGGTCAAGCTCGACGGGAACGTGCTCACGGACGTCTCCTACGAGGGCCAGGGGTGCTCGATCAGCCAGGCCAGCGCCTCGGTGCTGAACGACCTGCTGGTCGGCAAGGAGCTGGGCGAGGCCCAGCAGATCCAGGAGGCCTTCCTGGAGCTGATGCAGTCCAAGGGCCAGCTGGAGGGCGACGAGGAGGTGCTGGAGGACGCGATCGCGTTCGCCGGCGTCTCCAAGTACCCGGCGCGCGTCAAGTGCGCCCTGCTGAGCTGGATGGCCTGGAAGGACGCCACGGCGCAGGCCCTGGCCGGAGCGCCCGTCAAGGAGAGCGCATGAGCGAGACCGAGGCTGCCACCACCGAGGCGGCGGAGACCGAGTCGTTCGAGAGCGTCAGCAAGGGATCCGTCCCGGTCGAGGACCTGATGGAAGCCCTCATGGACGTCGTCGACCCGGAGCTGGGCATCGACGTCGTCAACCTGGGCCTGATCTACGGCGTCCACATCGACGAGGGTGACGTCGCCACCGTCGACATGACGCTGACCTCGGCGGCCTGCCCGCTGACGGACGTCATCGAGGACCAGGCCCGCACCGCGACCGACGGTCTGGTCAAGGACCTGCGGATCAACTGGGTCTGGATGCCGCCGTGGGGCCCGGACAAGATCACCGACGACGGCCGCGACCAGCTGCGGGCGCTCGGCTTCAACGTCTGAGGTAGTTGAAAGCGTTACGGGCGTGGGGCTCTGCCGAGTCCCACGCCCGAGGTGTTTGCAACACAATGTGACTCATGAGGTTTCTCGCTGTCGTCCTCGGCGTTCTGCTGCTCATCATGGTGATCAGCAGCGTGCTGCGGACGCTGGTGGTGCCCCGGGGCCTGTACTCCGCCCTGGTCTTCCGGCTCACCAAGTCGCTGCGCACCGTGCTGCGCCTGGCGGCCGCGCCGCTCGGCACCTTCCGCGCCATGGACCGGGCCCAGGCGTGGCTCGCGCCGCTGGTGCTGCTGGGCATGCTCACCGCCTGGCTCGGCGGCATGCTCGTCGCGTACTCGCTGCTGCTGTACGGCTTCTCCTCGCTGAGCTTCAGCACGGCGCTGCGCGAGGCCGGATCGAGCCTGTTCACCCTCGGCTTCGCCAGCGGCGACCGGCTGAAGCTCTCCGGCCTGGACTTCCTCGCCGCGGCCAGCGGCCCGCTGATCATCGCCCTGCAGATCGCCTACCTGCCGACGCTCTACAGCGCCTACAACCGCCGCGAGACCGAGGTCACCCTGCTGGAGTCCCGCGCCGGGGAGCCCGCCTGGGGCCCGGAACTGCTCGCCCGGCAGTGGCTCGTCGACACCCAGACCGCGCTGCCCACGCTCTACAAGGACTGGGAGCGGCTGGCCGCGGACATCGGCGAGAGCCACTCCAACTACCCGCTGCTGCTCTCCTTCCGCTCGCCGAGGGCCCAGCGCAGCTGGGTCGTCGCGCTGCTGGCGGTCCTGGACGCGGCGGCGATCCAGCTCGCCATCGCCCCCAAGTCCGCGCCCCCGGAGGCCCGGCTCGTGCTGCGCGCGGGCTTCAGCTCGCTGCGCGACATCGCCCGGACGATGCGGGTCCCGTTCGACCCGGACCCGGAGCCGTCCGCGCCCATCCGGCTCACCTACACCGAGTTCGAGGCCGCGGTCGCGATGATCGTCGCGACCGGCTTCGCCAAGGAGCGCACGATCGAGGAGGCCTGGCAGCACTTCCGCGGCTGGCGGGTCAACTACGAGGGCATCATCTACGAGCTGGCCCGCTGGACCGACGCCGTCCCGGCGCTGTGGAGCGGTCCGCGCGACTTCCCGACCACCCCGATTCCGCCGCGCCGCCCGCAGGACCGGCGGCCGGTCGAGCGGTACTAGCTCGTTCGAGCGGGTAGGTGTCCTCCCAGGAGGCGGCCATGCACTTCGCTCTCGGCCGAGCCCACCACGGCGGTCTCAGCCGCCCCGCGCTCACCCCGGCTCCCGGGGCGCCGCCGTCCGCTGCGCACGACGCCCACCGGGGTACCCACCGTCGCTGGCTCGCCCGCAGCGGCGCTGAGCCGAGCAGCGCGCTGAGCGACCTGCCGGCGCGCCGGCTGCTGGCCGCGGTCTTCGGCCCCGTCTACGCGGCAGGCGCCGTCCTGTTCTCCCTGATGGCGGCCGCGGCGAAGCCGGGCGATCCGGCGGCGCGCAACACCTGGATCGCCTTCGCCGCGGTCTGCGCCCTGCTGGCCCTGATCGCAGCGGTCGACCTGCTGGTCATCCGCGCCCGGATGGCCACGGAACGCCGCGCGGGCCTCTCCTGGCGCCACGACCGCCCCTGGGTCGTCCGCGGGGACGTCGTCCAGCGGCGTGAGGACGAGCCGCCCCGTTGAGTGACAGCACGCCGGGGGCGCGGGGAACCGCGCGAGAAACTCTCCCCAGTGGTCCTGTTCGCTCGGGATCTCGATGTCCTGGGTGGCTTGTCGCGCGGTTCCCCGCGCCCCTGGATGGTGCGACTACCTCTCGGCGCGAACAGCGGCCGCGCCCAGTGCGAGGCATGCCGTCGCGGCGATCGTCGCGAACGTGGCGAAGGCCGGAAGGATGCCGTAGGTGCGGGCCAGGAAGCCCACGCCGATGATCGGGAGGGAGCTGCCCAGGTAGACCACCACCCAGAGGGTGCTGAGCTGGGAGGCCCGCAACGCGGGCTCCAGCGCGGCGGAGGCCGTCGTGAAGAGCGCGCGGAAGGCCAGGCCCTGGGACGCGCCGGCGAGGACGCTGCCGGCGAAGAGGAGCGCCGGGACGTGGGCGTAGCCCGCCAGGACGACGAGGCCGAGACCGAGGGCCAGACCGGTCATGCCCAGCGCGGGGACCGCACGGGACCGCGTGGGACGCGCCAGCAGCTGCGCCGCCGCGGAGGAGCCGAGCAGCAGCGCCGCCACGCCCGCGCCCGCGAGCGGCGCTCGCGTGTGCAGGAGGGACGCGGCGTAGCTGGGGGCCAGGCTGAGGTAGACGCCGAAGACCGCGTAGGAGACGAAGCCCGTCGCCGCCGCCAGCAGGAACACGCCGCGGCCCCGCCTCGGCAGGCTCAGCGAGCGCGGCCGGAGGCTGCCGCGGGTGACCACGGGGCGCGGCGCGGCGTCGCTGCCGGGGGAGCGCGGGTGCAGCAGCGCCAGCGGCACGCAGAGCGCGAGCAGGGAGATCGCGTGCAGCAGGAACGGGGTGACCACCGGGTCCCGCCCGCTCGCCAGCGCCGCGCCCAGCAGCGGGCCGAGCGCGACGCCGCCGGCGGACGCGGCGAGCGTCAGCTTCGCGGCGACGGAGGGTCGGTCCGGCAGCAGGTCGGCCAGGGCCGCGCCCGCCGCCGCGGTCGCGAGACCGACGGCGACGCCCTGGACGGCCCGGCCGAGGGCC